>NZ_CP119078.1:1255000-1947500 GCF_029026145.1 Legionella cardiaca
CGAACTCGGGGAACTGAAACATCTAAGTACCCGAAGGAAAAGAAATCAATTGAGATTCTCCTAGTAGCGGCGAGCGAACGGGGAAGAGCCTGGTATGATTTATCATTAATAGAAGTGGAACAGTCTGGGAAGGCTGGCCGCAGAGGGTGAAAGCCCCGTACACGTGGTATTAATGAAGAACTAAGCATACGAACAAGTAGGCCGGGACACGTGTAATCCTGGTTGAATATGGGTGGACCATCATCCAAGGCTAAATACTCCTTACTGACCGATAGTGAACCAGTACCGTGAGGGAAAGGCGAAAAGAACCCCGGAGAGGGGAGTGAAATAGAACCTGAAACCGTTTGCGTACAAGCAGTGGGAGCATGGCTTAGGCTGTGTGACTGCGTACCTTTTGTATAATGGGTCAGCGAGTTACTTTCAGTGGCGAGGTTAACTGAATAAGGAAGCCGTAGAGAAATCGAGTCTTAATAGGGCGCGAGTCGCTGTGAGTAGACCCGAAACCGGGCGATCTAGTCATGTCCAGGATGAAGGTTGGGTAACACCAACTGGAGGTCCGAACCGGGTAATGTTGAAAAATTATCGGATGAGGTGTGACTAGGAGTGAAAGGCTAATCAAGCCCGGAGATAGCTGGTTCTCCCCGAAAGCTATTTAGGTAGCGCCTCGTGAATGATTACTGGGGGTAGAGCACTGTTTCGGCTAGGGGGCTGTCATGGCTTACCAAACCGATGCAAACTCCGAATACTGGCTAATTGAATCACGGGAGACACACGGCGGGTGCTAACGTCCGTCGTGAAGAGGGAAACAACCCAGACCGCCAGCTAAGGTCCCAAAGTTATAGTTAAGTGGGAAACGATGTGGGAAGGCCCAGACAGCCAGGAGGTTGGCTTAGAAGCAGCCATCCTTTAAAGAAAGCGTAATAGCTCACTGGTCGAGTCGGCCTGCGCGGAAGATGTAACGGGGCTAAAACTATACACCGAAGCTGCGGATGTGTACTAAGTACACGTGGTAGGGGAGCGTTCTGTAGGCTGAAGAAGGTGCATCGAGAGGTGTGCTGGAGGTATCAGAAGTGCGAATGCTGACATGAGTAACGATAAAGAGGGTGAAAAACCCTCTCGCCGGAAGTCCCAGGTTTCCTGCACGACGTTAATCGGAGCAGGGTGAGTCGGCCCCTAAGGCGAGGCTGAAGAGCGTAGTCGATGGGAACCAGGTTAATATTCCTGGACTTTTTATAGGTGGTGATGTGGGGACGAAGAAGGCTAGGTGAGCCGGGCGTTGGTTGCCCCGGTACTGGCATGTAGGCGGAGAGACCTGGCAAATCCGGTTTCTCGAAACGCTGAGGTGCTGAGTGGTTCTGACCATACGTGGTGCAGAGAAGTCATTGATGCCCCGCTTCCAGGAAAAGCTGCTAGCCATAACCTATAGAGAACCGTACCGCAAACCGACACAGGTGGACAAGTAGAGAATACTAAGGCGCTTGAGAGAACTCGGGTGAAGGAACTAGGCAAAATGGTACCGTAACTTCGGGAGAAGGTACACCTTTGCTGGTTAGTTACCACGCGTAACGAAGCTGGTGAGGGTCGCAGAGACCAGGTGGCTGCGACTGTTTATTAAAAACACAGCACTCTGCAAATTCGAAAGAAGACGTATAGGGTGTGACGCCTGCCCGGTGCCGGAAGGTTAATTGATGGGGTCATCTTCGGAGAAGCTCTTGATCGAAGCCCCGGTAAACGGCGGCCGTAACTATAACGGTCCTAAGGTAGCGAAATTCCTTGTCGGGTAAGTTCCGACCTGCACGAATGGCGTAACGATGGCCACGCTGTCTCCACCCGAGACTCAGTGAAATTGAAATCGCTGTGAAGATGCAGTGTACCCGCGGCTAGACGGAAAGACCCCGTGAACCTTTACTACAGCTTTGCACTGGACTTTGATGATAACTGTGTAGGATAGGTGGGAGGCTAAGAAGTGCGGACGCCAGTTCGCATGGAGCCGACCTTGAAATACCACCCTGTTATTATTGAGGTTCTAACTTGGACCAGTAATCCTGGTTGAGGACAGTGTATGGTGGGTAGTTTGACTGGGGCGGTCTCCTCCCAAAGAGTAACGGAGGAGCACAAAGGTACCCTCGGTACGGTCGGACATCGTACCAAGAGTGTAAAGGCAAAAGGGTGCTTGACTGCGAGAGTGACGGCTCGAGCAGGTACGAAAGTAGGTCTTAGTGATCCGGTGGTTCTGAATGGAAGGGCCATCGCTCAACGGATAAAAGGTACTCCGGGGATAACAGGCTGATACCGCCCAAGAGTTCATATCGACGGCGGTGTTTGGCACCTCGATGTCGGCTCATCACATCCTGGGGCTGAAGCAGGTCCCAAGGGTATGGCTGTTCGCCATTTAAAGTGGTACGCGAGCTGGGTTTAGAACGTCGTGAGACAGTTCGGTCCCTATCTGCCGTGGGCGTAGGAAAATTGAGAGGAGCTGCTCCTAGTACGAGAGGACCGGAGTGGACGAACCTCTGGTGTACCGGTTGTGACGCCAGTTGCATTGCCGGGTAGCTAAGTTCGGACGGGATAACCGCTGAAAGCATCTAAGCGGGAAGCCTCCCTCAAGATGAGTTTTCCCATGAAGCCCGTTGAAGACTACGACGTTGATAGGCGAGGTGTGGAAGCGTAGTAATGCGTGAAGCTAACTCGTACTAATTGGCTGATTGTCTTGACCATATAACCTGAATCGCTTCAGGTATGGCAACTGAATGACATGCTTGTGTAACCAATGCAATTTACTTTACCAGCCTGTGAGACAGGCAAAGCTTAATCCCTTTGCTTCTCCGCAGGATAACAGTTTTCCTGGCGACTATAGCGGTCTGGAACCACCTGACTCCATCTCGAACTCAGAAGTGAAACAGACCAGCGCCGATGATAGTGTGAGGCGTCCTCATGCGAAAGTAGGTCATCGTCAGGGCTTTATTCCAAGCGGCCTTCTGGCCGCTTTTTTTTTACAAAAATTATGCAATGATGAAGCCTTCGCAAGCACTGGGGTTCAAGAATATCTGAAAATAGCGATCTGGTTTAAACCTAAAAAGAAAAAATGAAAAGTTATAATCAAAGTAAGCTAGTTTAATTTATATAAAAAATTAAAAGGATTTCAATCAATGTTTAGTTTTACAGGTACTTACACTGACAAATATCAGCTTACAATGGCACAAGTCTACTTTTTAAAAGGCGCCCAAGAGCAAATTGCTATTTTTGATTATTTCTTTCGAAAACTCCCTTTTAAAGGCGGTTACGCTGTTTTTGCTGGCTTAAGTGATCTGCTAGATATTCTCGAAAATTATCATTTTACCCAGGAAGATATTGATTTTCTTAGAGAGCAAGATTTTCATCCGCAATTTCTTGATTATTTGCAAGATTTTCGCTTTAAAGGAACACTATATTCATGTCGTGAAGGAGAAGTTATCTTTCCAACTTGTCCTGTTTTAACAGTTGAAGCAAATATTATTGAAGCGCAAGTTATTGAAACTATTTTGTTAAATATTTTAAATTTTCAAACGTTAATTGCAACCAAAGCAAACCGAATGCGTCAAGTAGCGGGTGAGCGAGGATTACTTGATTTTGGATTGCGACGAGCTCAAGGACCTGGCGGTTATTATGCAAGTCGTGCTGCAATAATTGGTGGATTTAATGCAACAAGTAACGTTTGCGCAGGGCGGGATTATCATATTCCTACTTCAGGCACAATGGCTCACTCATTTATACAAAGCTATGATAATGAGTTAGACGCTTTTCGCGATTTTGTTAATATCTGGCCTGATAATAGCGTGTTGTTGGTTGATACCTATAATACCTTGGAGAGTGGACTACCTAACGCCATTATAGTAGGGAAAGAATTAGAAGCTAAAGGATATCAGTTAAAGGGAGTTCGTCTAGATAGCGGTGATCTGGCGTATCTTGCAAAAATAGCGAGGCAAATGCTTGATGAAGCCGGTATGAATGATGTACAGATTGTGGCTTCTAATCAATTAGATGAATATGTGATTAAGAGTTTAATCGACCAGGGAGCGCCTATTGACGTTTTTGGCGTTGGAACTAACTTAGTGGTAGGTAACCCTGACGGCGCGTTGGACGGGGTTTATAAACTAGCTTTTGCAAACCAGAAATCACGCATTAAGTTGTCCGAAAATATTAGCAAAATAACCTTACCTGATAAAAAACAGGTTTATCGGGTGTTTGACAAACATGAAATGTTCTTAGGGGCTGATATTATTGCTGTGGATAGTGAAAATGAAGTCGAGCTAATGCATCACCCATTTGAGGTGTCCAGATCCTTATCTCTTGAGGGATATAAAAAAGCACCATTATTGCAAAAGGTAATGAATAATGGACAATCGCTATTACCCGAGTCATCCCTTTCAGAGATAGCGGAATACTGCCAGTATCGCGTTAATCAGTTACCTGAAGAGTACAAACGTTTTAATAACCCTCATCTTTATAAGGTTGGTTTAAGTACGAAGTTACGAGATGAACGTGATAAGTTGATGCAAGAGCACAAAAGAGTTTTATGAAGACATTAATTATTCTCGATGTACAAAATGATTTTTTGCCTGGAGGCAGTCTAGCTGTTCCAAATAGCAATGGGATTATTCCAGTAATCAACAGATTGCAGCCTTATTTTGACTTGGTTGTGGCTACTCAAGATTGGCACCCAGCAAATCATACAAGTTTTGCTTCATGTCATGAAGGGAAACAACCATTTGAACAAATTATAGTGCAAGGGATAACGCAAACTTTGTGGCCTGATCATTGTGTGCAAGGAACACAGGGGGCTGAATTTCATCCACAATTGGAAACTCTGGCTATAGAGACAATTTTTCGTAAAGGTATCAATCCAAATATCGATAGTTATAGTGGTTTTTATGACAATGGGCATGATAAAAGTACCGGCTTATCGGGTTATTTAAGAGAAAAAGGAGCTTTTGATCTTTATTTTTGTGGTTTATGTGCAGATATATGTGTTTATTACACCATTAAAGATGCTTTAGCTGAGGGATTTCAATGCTCTTTAATAGAGGATGCTACCTATCCACTTAATGTCGATGTTTTTCAGGGAATTAAAAAAGAATTGCTAAGCAAAGGTGTTAAGATTACAGACAGCATTCATATACGTTAATACGTTGTTGATTTTGATTTTAAAGTAAAAAATTAATAGGGTGGTAGATTCCCGCCTTCGCGGGAATGACACCACATATAAACATATGCTTATTAAAAATCAACAGAGTGTTCAGAAAAATAGGATGCTCCTTCAGGGAGTAACCCAACAAATTTTCATCTATTAAATTCTGTATCTATCACTTCGTTCTATTGTTTAATATGTAAGATTAAACCTAGTCGCTTCAGCTTGCTCAGTTGCTGGGGCAGAATGATAGAATTGTCGATAGCGATTCATACCCATCCCAAATTGACGTTGTGTTTCCGTAAAATTCAAAGCATTAGTAAAATTGGTGCATACCTTTTGTAATGCAATTTCAGAATGATATTTTTCTAGTGATTGCTGGACGTAGCGAGCTAAATAGTTATAGTCTCTGGGAAAATCAATAAAGACTGTCGATTGATGTTCATTATTTTTAACAGCAGCTTGATATTCTGCCACTAGAAAATCTACTTCATTTTTAATGGTATCGTAGATGCTCTTCGCGTGTGCCAAATTATTTTGATTAATAGCATGATCTAAATCATCTGATAAAGTATAAACGTAAGCAATGGTGCATTTAACAGTGATTTCTTTGAATTCTTCAGTTAATGTATAAACTGCTTCATCTTGTGGATGAGTCTCAAGTAATTCTTTCAAGTTAAATGCGGCTGAACCCAGGTATTGTTTCGCCTGATTTACTTGATTTTTAGATAACGAAATTCGTGTTTGAGCGATATTGTCTTTCAGCATAAGAATTAAATTTTTCATAATAATCATTTTATAGTCAGAGAGCGTGTAAATTTACCATTTTTGATAATTTTTGAAAAGTAAATATTTTGACCTGCTCAAAAATTACTAAAATTTTAAGAAATAGTCTGTGAGACTATTTCTTAAATTTGCTCTGACTAAAGCGTTAGATTTGAAGCTGAGTCTGCAGTCTCTTTTGTTATTGGAAATTCACGAGGAAACAAAGTGTATCGTGAACGTTGCTCCAAATTTAGTCCGAACTGTCGTTGTGTTTCACCAAAATTAAAGGCTTTAGTGAGGTTGTTACAAACCTGTGCTACCTTTATTGCCGCATTGTATTTATTGACGGCCTCTTCAAAGGAGCGAAGCAGGTGGGAATACTGTTTAAAAAAATCGACAAATACGGGGGTTTGTTCTTTACCATCTTTGGCAGCATGTAAGTATTCTGTCTTCATAAATTTTAAAAGAGATATTATTTCCTGATATAATTGCTTAGCTTGCGGGAAATCATATCGTTGAGTAGCTGTATTAAAACCATCTACTCGCTTATAAGTTAGCGCTAAATAAAATTTGGTGGAGATTTCCGTAAGTTCTTTTCTCAGCAAAGGCAATAAACTACGCTGTAAAGCATTGTCTATAGGAATGTTGCTTATAAGGATATTAAAACTAGAGGAAGTCCTTGTTAATACTTGAGATGCTTCATCAATAGCGTCCTGGTTTAGTAAATTGTCTATTTTAGATAAACCACCGAAGATATTTGCAATAAGCTCATTAAACATAATATTGTTTTTGTAATCAAAAAGGTCATTATTATACCAATTTTCTGGGTTAAAAAAAGATCTATGATGATTATTTTTAATCAAGAGGGTAATTATTTAGATAGCCGGAAACAAAAGTGTTTCCGGTTACCTAAACATGAGCTGAGATGCTTAAACCAAATTTGCATCTTTCACATCTAACAAGATGATTTTTTTATCGGTATCACTAGTTAAAGAAGCTCGAATAAAATGATTTTTCATGAGTTTTTTTGCAATATCATAGGCTTGCGTTTTGGTTTTTCCTTTCTCTAAACGCAACCAGGTATATAAAGTTAAGAATGAGCCATCACTGTGGTTATCGTAAAATGCATTATGAGAAATAATACCACTCTTGTCTTGTATTTTAGTAGGAACTAAATATTCGTAACCTGTTGTCATCACAAAAAGATTTTTTATTGCTTGGTCTGCTTCAGCAGGAATGTCCGCTGCTTTGAAAGTCCAAATATCTTTGACGTCGTTGTATGAAACGAGTTGCAGCCAAGTGTCATCAATTGAAGGGAAAAGATTATAAATAGAGATACCACTTATTGCCTGTAGTTTTGAGGGTAAGTCCACTGTGAGCCATTTTACAAGCTCTACTTCTTTTTCCAGTTGATCAAGAGAAGGAGGGACGCGATAGATATTAAAACCAAATCCCCAGAATGCCCATAAATAGCCATTGGCTTCCTTATAGGTTTCTTTTTGTGCTGCAGTTAGAGAAGATTCTTTTGCAGGGATGCCTTCACCACCGTCATCGGTTGAAGAGGATAGCCAGCCGCGGTTAACAAATTCAACGCCAATACCGCTGGTGTTCATGCCGGAACCATGGTTTTCGAATTCAACCAGATCGTTAAATTGGAGAATGGTAGCATCTCGTTTGACTGACATATGAGATGTTTCATTATTTGAATCATCAAATCCATTGCCTGAATCTGCTGCGGTTTCATGTAATACAAGGTGCTTAATGCCAAATGGATCTCGGTAAGAATTTTTATGACGATTATGGATTACTGAACTATCAGTATTCCAATCTTTATAATTTTTTATACCTGTAATTCCAGTATTAAATTCAACCGTATTAATGACTAAAGTATCTGAAGATGTTGGATTAAATTCATTGAGGCTTTTCACGATATCTGCTTGTGTGGGTTCTTTGCCTTCACTTGCTTGAATTTTATCTAAAAAATGAACCACCTGAGTTGGTGGGAGTAATGCACTATCCGTGATGAGTTCCTTAAATGCATTGGAGAACTCTTCAAAGGATTGTACTAATTTCTTGCCTTGATTTGGATCAATTACCTCTAAAGATTTCAAATCAGTACTGATGCCAGTAATGATCAACGCATGAGCAGAAAATCCTTTCGTTTGATCGGCATCAGTGGTTACCCATAGTGGACCATACTCAACAAGCCAATCACGGTAATTTTGTGCGCTATAAGTTGATACAGGCTCACCTTTCATGCCGAGAGAACTAATGAAGTTTTGCTTTTCAGTGTAAGGTAAACCTGCTTTTTGATTGTAGAAGTTTAAATATGGAGTGCCGGCTTTGGTGAGTACTTCTGCAATGGTATAATTTTTACCATCTTTCCAGCGCATCATCATGGTGGCAACAGTAGCCCAGCAAGCATTCTCATTTTCTTGTTTAATAGGCGTAATACCACCTTTACCTAGCTTTGTTTCAATTACAGGTCCGGTAGTCGTGGTTCCATCAAATTTTGTATTGACTTTGGTACCGTCTGGTTTGGTTATTGAAACTTCACCGGTCTTACTGTTATTAACCTTATCGATATTTTTATTAATTCCATCCTGAAGTTTATCAGCATTGGCATCTTTAGGTGGTTGAGTGGTATTTGCCCCGGCTCCAAGATAAGCGTTTAAAGCCTTTTCAGTAAGATCCATCTTTTGTTTTTGGTCTAAATTAGGATTGCTATTAATTGCCTTGATAGCATTATCCAATCGTTTATCCATCATTTTTTGTATTTCTAGTTTCGCTGCTTCCTGACCAAATGTCTTGGTTGCATCATAGGATGCTTTTAACGCCTCTAAAGCATTGGTTTGATTTTGAGCAAGACCAGTTATATCTCTGAAGGAATCCGCTTTACCTAATAGGGAAAGCGTAGCACCAAGTCCCGTTGGATCGGGAGCATTCGGTGCATTTTGGATGTTAACCATTGGATTAGGAAAGGCCGTTGGCTGTAAGTTACCTGGTTCGGCACGACGACTGTCTGTGCTAATAGGATTAATTGCTGTGGGACTGTCAGGAATGGGGGATTCTTCCCAACGCCAGAAGCGACTTTCATCTTTTTCTTCACATGAATTACAATGCCCCATCATTGCTTCAGCGTAGACTCCTTTTGTAGGGATGCTGACATTGATGGGATCGCCAGCAGCGACCATATAGTAGTCTGTTAGTGAATCGGAAGTCCCAAAATTAGGATCGAGATTTAAGCCTTTTGCTACAGGAAAAACTAAACTGTTACCAACAATGCCAATCAATTCATTTTCTACTAATGACGCTAAACTTCGCCCTAAACCTTTTCCTGGCAGAATGACGCCATCTAATAGTAAAAATCGTCTTTCCGGAGACATGCTAAGCCAAATGGCTTTATGAAAGTACTCTAGATTGTCATTTAAATGGTCAATTAAATTATTAACGAGAGCAATGTCATCTTTACGTGGATCACGTAATTCATCAATTGTTGGACCAGCGTACAGTGTTACGCCATCGCTTGGAGACAGATCATTATAGATACTTTCATAACGACATAAAAAACCTTCATAGTGGTTGGTTTTGTAACGAATAAATCCTGAGGTAACGATAATTGATGAAAAATCAGGCAAAACGTTGGTTGTACCGCAACGAATTTTAATATAGTGAAGTTTATCTCGGCTAAACTGAGAAGGGCCCATGAAGTGGACAGCAACATTAAGTGTGCCTTCTTTACGATAACGAGAAGTTAACGTGGTATCAAATTCCATTGATGAAATTTCGTTACCGGTTTCGTCAGCGACATGAAATGTCAGTGCGCCAACAAAGGCGGTTGCAATTTTTTCACCTAATAATTGATGAAATACCGCATCTTTGTTACGAGCATCTTTTAAATGATGATCGTAGAAACCTTTGGGGGTATCTGCCCCAAGGAAAGGAATCAAACTTTGCCAGTTTGCTTCGTTAATATCTTCAACAGTTTTCTTTTGATAGCCGACAATCATGTTTTGTCCACCATAAATAGGTTTCGAATAATCATCGACTTCCACTGATTTATCCTCAGGTCGTCGGATAATAAATTTAATTTGAAAGTTGCCAGAGGCATTAAGAATTTTTTCGGAAGCAAAGGTTCCGGAAGGGAAGTTGCTATCAATCCATTTGTTCTTAATGCGTTCCGCAGCGTCAAAACCCTTAGATAGGGATCTATTTAATAACGCTGAACTCAAACTTTCTTTCCAACGTAATAATTTATTCAATTCGAATTGACTCATTAGCAGAGGGACAAATAAACATTCACGAGCTTCGGCAAAGCGTTGACGAACTTTAAAATGACGCAGTACTTCAAAATATTGGATAGTAATTGCGTGACAATGGTTGTAGTTTGCAACTGTTTCTGAAGATACTTCGAAACGCTCACCTTGAGAAACTGTCTGGATAACGGAAGACCGTTGACTGCGCACAGCATTCGCTGATTGCGTGATTCGATCCCTGATTTTTTGTAAATCGCTGGCGGAAGTTTGTCTTAAGCTTTTTTGAGAAGCCGTTGAGCCGGAATGACCAACGCCACCTGATACGCCAAAAAGAAGTCCTCCAACAACACCACCAATACCGGCACTTGCGCTAGCCGTTGTCGCGCTTGATTTGCCCGAGATATTTTCTTCAATAACGCCTTTTGTGATTTCAAAAATATCTCTATCGCGACTTAAAGAGTTGTAAAGACTTTCTTCATATTCCAGTGATTGAACATTGGATGCAGACTCTCTTCGTTCCCAGTCAAATACAACGATCTGTTTTTTTTGTCCAGGGGCTAAGGGTAAACTATAAAGCAAATCTCCCAGAGAATAACCATCAGCAATCCATTCAGATTTAAAATGCAACAAATGGCCATGAGCTACTGAAACGGCTTGATATAAAGTAGGTTCCAAGTCCCAGTCTACTGCATTCTCATTATTTAAAATTACTCGCCCAAGCGCTTTTGTTTCTGTTTGTGCGATTCGTTTTTTAAAACGATGACTTTCATTCATATCAATGAGATCGACAATATTATCCTTGGTGATGCTCGTTTCACGCTGTAAAAAATTTTCTAAAACGCCGCGATTAATTTTTACATTGCGTAGTGTTTCGGCTAATTCATTATCCTGTGGCACATTTGGCGTTTCACTAGCACGAGCACTGCCTCTGGTTATCATTTCTGTGCGTGTAGTTCTCTCTGTTACTTCTGGTAAATTAACTCTTGCACGAGTTGCTAAATGGCTAAAGGCTGGCAATTTAATAATGGGATCAATAATTTCCCAAATGCGTATAGGATGGTGAGTCAGAATATCATCAAGCGTAATGTCATCTTCTTCTTCCAAAATATAACCAAGAATTTCAGGTTCTGTTGTACGCACTAAACTATAAAAGGAATACTCTTCCAATACGCGTTTTGCTTCATGGACATCCAATTCCTGACATCCGCATTCAGTAGTTTCTGCCGGCTGTTCTGTCTCCAGTAACTCAGCAACCAGGATAACATTTTTGGGAAAAACATGAGTTGGTGTTTCACCATCAATATTTTTTATTTCTAATCTGATGGGTATCGGATTTTCTTTAACTGGGGTTCCTATGCGGGCAACTGCATTGGTAAAGTTACCCTCAGGATATTCAATAAAAAAGTAGCCGCTAGCTTCTGTTCTGACACTGGCAATAGGGTGAAGCGGTTCTTCTTCAGTTCTACTGGCTTCAAAAATGATCTGGATGTCTTCCATTTTTTTCTTGCCATTTTTTTCAAGCAAGCGCCCGTAAACGAACAGCGGTTGCGGGGAAATAGTCTCTGAAGTAGGTTCAGATAAAACCAGAGGGTTATAATCGAATTCGAGAGTAACAGGAACATTTTCTTTTAGTGCTGTAGCTGGGGCAGTTGTCTGAGCCAAAACGTTATTTGACTTAAAAACAACCCCAAAAAATACATCTTTATTGCGAACCAGGTTGTTTCCAAGGTTAATCGCAATTTCACCGGATTTAGGAGAGGGGTAGAGATCACTCTGAGGACGCAGTTCCTCACCATCAGCTTTAGTAAAATATGAAACATGTAAGGCAATATCACCTTCAGGAATAGAGCCGCCAAGATTTTTCAGTTGGACAGGTATTTTCATAACTATTCAGTATTCTCAAACCTTAGCTTGAGAAAGTACTGCTCCTTGTTAGTTGGGTTAAATACGTTCATTCCAGTGAACGTATTACCGCAAAATCCTTCCGTGGTAATTTAAAATTATAGACGAAGAAAATGAATTTTTTGGCCAGAAAAAAATATTTAATTCACGTGCTAGAGTTACTCCAGGATCTCTTGTCGCATCTTAACTGAGAACAAACGAGTGCTTAGGATATTAATGCAAAGTCCGCTAATAACCAGCATTCCAGCAGCTAATTTCCATAGTTGAAATGGTTCACCTAAAACGATAACAGAGCTTAGTACGCCTACAACTGGAACAAGTAATGTAAACGGTACAATCATTCCTACTGGATAGCGACTAAGTAACCAATTCCATACACCATAGCCAACCCATGTGGATATATACACAATGTAAAATAAAGAGGTTGTACCGCGCCAGGTCAAATGATGAATGCTTTTGAAAATACTATCGAGACCTTCAAACGTTAGAGTTAAAAGAAGCATAGGAATAACAGCAACAAAACTTCCCCAAATCACCAGAGCAATCATATTGATATTTTTAGCTTTCTTAGTGATTAAGTTGCCTGCTCCCCAGGTTGCGGCTGAGCTCAAAATTAAGATAAAACCTAAAATGGAAATATTACTATCAAAATGCATAGCAACTAAACCAATTCCCATAAAGGAAACCAAAGCCCCAATAATTTGCAAGGGATTGGGTCGTTCTTTTAAAAAAAATGATGCAAAAAACATGCTGAAGAAAACTTGTACCTGAATAAGTAAAGATGCCATTCCAGGTGTCATGCCAGCATGCATCCCTAAAAAAAGTAGAGAAAATTGCAAAGCAAACATAATTAACCCATAGGAGGCTACTAATTTAAAGGGTACGGCAGGTGGTTTTATAAAAAAAATAGCAGGAATACTCGCAAGGGTGAATCTTAAAGTACAAAGCAACAGAGGGGATATTTCTTCAAGTCCTATTTTAACAAAAAGAAAATTAATTCCCCAAACAAGAGCAACGAGAAGTGCTAGTAAAATATGTGAAATAGGCATTTTTAAAATCCGCTTAATAAGTGCTCTATTTTACCTTAAATATTTATGATTGTTTAGAGAAAAAACAAACTCTACGTATTAAGCGTACCTCACAATGTCATGCCAAGCGAAGTTAAAATGAGTGGATTCTAAAATTTTTTTGGATGTGCTTAATTAATACAGCCTTCGATTTCAAAAATTTATCAGCATTGCTTTGAATAATTGTCTACTCAAAACAATGCCTGTCAATTTATTCACTTAAAAAATCGTGAGTTGCTAACTGGTAGGTATTTAAATAATTATCTTGCACTACTGTGGCTTTATTATTAATCGCGTTTAAGTCAGTGTCTTTCTTTAGGATTCCTGCGCGAAAACGCCAACCTTTAGGCAAGCTGAGTTCTGATCCTAGTTTTTCCAAAGTTGTCGCGCTTTGAGGTTTTTTCTCAATACTGTAAGATTGCATGACAAAGACTTGGCCTTGGGGATTAATGAGTTCGTAAATGGGTTTTCCGGCTTTATAAACCCAAGTCGTTTGGCGATCGACCTGATGCTCTTTATAGGGCTTGGCACTAGTCAATATGTCCATCAGATCGAGTTTTAAAATACCTGCTTTGCGCATGTCTAGACCGCAAATTGTTTTTTGTTCAGGATTTACCAATTTGGAATTGGTCATCCCATCAATCATCCAATAACGAGGACCATTTAATTTGGCAAAAGATACGCCTGTTTCACGTTTTACTGAATCGACACTGATCTTTTTCCAGATCTCTTCAGGACAATCATTAAGTCCAATTGTATTGTAAACAGCGATATTAAATTTGTTTTCTCCCAAAAGAATTTCACAATAGCGAGAATCGCGAAGTCCGCTAATTTGGCCCGCGTAAGTTAACAGCGGCAAACAGAAAGAAGGTAGACACAAACTTATTTTAAAGAGAGTTTTGAAGTGGGGAATATTAAAACCCATTAGTTTTGAAAGACGGGCATTCTTTGCCATTAAGATCTCCAATTAAGTTGCAACAAACCAATATAAAATACATAACGGCTTCTTTTCAATGAAATTATACATTTGAAAATTCGCCTCTATAGGATAGAGATGGCCAGCAACGACAACGCGCCATTTTGTCAAAGTTCGAGAGGATGATTTATTTAACCATTGGTAATTTAGTCATGGTGTATGTTAGCCACCAGGATAAGTTAAGAGCGAATGAATTCAACGCTACCAATTTTTCTGTAATCCTCTTTATTTTCATTATAAAAATTTCTTAAACTCTCAGGCATGGCATTACGTAATGCCTCATCCTGGTCCAAGAGTTCGGCCAGGCTATGTTCATCTTTTTTAAATCCAACGGTAGTGCCCAACAGTTTGGTTAGGATCCCTTGAAGTTTGCTATTTTGACCAAAGAATTCGCAAGTCATTATTTTATCATGAACTAGCGCGATAACTTGCATGCGCTGTGCATCGGTACAATCTTTATGATGCGATACAGCTGCCAAAAAATTAATTTCCTGATTCCTCTCACTTTTTTGAAATATATTTTTGAGCCAGCGCCAAAATGTCCCGACTCCATAATTGGAATCATAAGCACTGGTATAATGTTGGTGAAGATTGGCTAAGGTGGTTTTAAGATCAATATTTTCTTTTCTCAGGCTGGTGATTTGTCTTTCAGCAATGGCAAATGCCAAATTGTTAAGTGTTTTATTAAATATTGAAATTTCTGTATTCAACCATTTCTGCTGTGTTTCTAAGTATTGAAGGTTAACAATAGAATCATTCAGCATAGTTGCCAGTTTTTTTTGACAGTTTTGTGCTGCTTCCAAGGATCGAAGATATTTAAGAGCTTTCTCTTCCAAATTTTCTCTATTTTTTCTGGAGTCTTTTTCCAGTAACAAATTTTGTGCATCGTTGAAATCCTTCTTATACTGATGAACAAGGTTGAGTATTTCCTCATAACCCTTCACCACTTTTTTCCAATCTTTTTTCCCGAGAGTGACTTGTTCTAATTCATTGATTTGCAACAAAGATGCTTGATGACGAAAATTTAGCGCTTCCCCTAGTAATGTTCGGCTTTCAGGTTGTTGTTTAAAAAACACCGTATATTGAGAAACCAGCGCATTAATGCTGCGGCCATTATTGTCGACTGCCAGCAGTATCGACATCTGTTTTTGATTGTGACTCAAAGTGACCTCCTTGTGATAGCGATGTTTGATGCTTAAGAATTGTAACAGGCTTTTAACATTGGACAACAAGTTTTAATTGTGCTCATTAAGGATGGGTTTTTCGTCAAATAAATAAATAAAAATATTCACTATAATTTATAAAGCAGGTGGGGGCATGTTGATGAAAACAATTACGGTTGCTATGTGGGATCCCGGTTTCAGCATGGAGGATAAAAGTCTGGCCGAAAGAATCGATTTGCTTGAAGAAAAATTTAAATCGGCCTATGAACAAGCGATGTCATCAGAGTCTTGGGATTCGGAGGTGACATTTATTTTTATGTGTCCGGAATATACTCTATTAAATAAGGATGAGGCGATCCTGGGAAATTTTAACTCCAAAAAGGATTTATTAGAGGCTGAGAAGCGTTTCCAACAGTTGGCCAACGATTATCCTCAAGCCATTATTATTCCCGGTACTGCGTACGTCGAAAAAACTTTGGATTTACAAGATGAAACAAAAAAAACAAAGTATGTGAGTGCAGTTAAATCATGGCAGCGTAATCATTTCCGCGGTTTTTTCACGTTTGAACAGGAAATTGAAGATAAAAAATTAATAAAAAATACAGCATCTATTTTTTTTCATTCTCAAACCAATAAACCCAAGCGTTATAGTAAACAGGTTGAAGCTGAAGATTATCTTGATACGGGAAGCAGTATTTTTTATCCGGGGCATGCCTCTTCAATTTTTACACAAAATGGTATTCGCTTTGGTATAGAGATTTGTGCTGATCACAAAAAAGGAATTTTAAACTCTGAACAGAATAAAAAAAGTGAACCAATAGATGTACATTTAATTGTAGCTAATGTTATTCAAACGATACGTGACAACGTTGCTCAAGGCGATGGAGTGATTATTATCAATTGTGCTGGAAATTTTACCTACGACCCACATGCTGCCAAAGAAACGGGGGTTTGGATAAGAGACCAAAGTGGCAATTTAGAGCCTGTAGAAATAGCAGAGAACTCAACTGATGATTTGCTAATTTATTGTAATATCCCTGTACCGAATCAAACAATTACTCCTCAAACCTCTATGTAATTGTAAAAAGCACAATTTGCGATTTTAAAACAACGCTTAATATCTCCAGGAGTAGGAGTTAATTTAAATGAGGTTTGGACCTGGGTTTATATGAATTTTGGTAGTCTTCAATTCTTATTAATCTTTAAGCTTATATCGACTGATGAAACGACCACACTTAAGATCCCGTAAGTTAAATTTGCACTATGCTTAAAGGTACTTCTTTTTTTTATAGGGCCAATTATGAAAAAGTCTACTCGAAACTCTTTAAAGACAAATAAAACAACACTAAAAAAAGAAAATTTGAAAAAAATTTCTGGAGGCTCTCATGCCGAGAGACATGTGATGGATCCCTCAATCTTGCGAGAAAATAAACCTGTCGATGTGGATGCTATCATCAGATCTTTGGATAGAGGCCTAAAAGAAGGAAAGTGATTCATCTTAAGACTTTGGCCATTGTGTTCATTTTTTACTGGGTTTCACTATAAACGTTATTTCTATAAAGATACGCAATATTTATTTGCATTAAAAATCAGAGGTGGGATAGGTTGAGAAATAATCAAAATTTAGTTCTCTAACTTTAGATCACTGCCTCATAAGAGAAAATAAGAAAAGCACATAATACATGCGTTAATTGAGGCAAGTTTAAGCTAATGATTACCAATGAATTTCCGGCGGGGCTTACTTATGTCCCCAATTTTATTAGTCTGAGGGAAGAAAAAAAACTAATAAGTCAAATCCAATTATTAAATTGGCAAAACATAGTGCTTTTTGAAAAGCCAGCTAAACGTCGAGTTGTTCATTTCGGCTTAAATTACATCTATGGAACCAGACAAGTTGAACCCACGACACCTCCTCCTATTTTTCTTCATGAACTGATTCAACAATGTGCTGACTATTTACATCTTCCATTTTCTGGTTTGGCAGAGGTTTTAATTACCGAATACTTGATTGGAGCAGGAATTGGATGGCATCGTGATGCACCTGTATTTGATAAAGTGGTAGGAATTTCATTAGGCTGCGCCTGTGAGATACGATTTAGAGAAAGAAAAAACAAAAAGCATCAATTTAAGCTCAAACTTATGCCTGGTTCTTTATATCTTCTATCAAATAACATTAGATGGCATTGGGAGCATAGTATTTCTCCTGTTAAATGCGCCCGCTATTCCATAACCCTGAGAACCTTAAGGTCAATAAAAGATCTCCCTTAGCTAACTTTTTTACTATGCTTATATATTAGGATATTCAGACAGCGGATTGTTATGAAAGAGCTCAAAGAGTTACTGTATTGTTTAAAGAAACCCCAAGTTATTTTAACTAACGCTGAAACTCGCACGGTGCACGGTGGTAAGAATGGATGAGCAATGGGATTGCATCATAATAGGTGGCGGTCCAGCAGGATTAACAGCCGCACTCTATTTAGCTCGTTATCGTCGTAAAATTTTGGTCTTTGATACAAAAGATAGTCGTGCTTTACTCATCCCACGTTCCCATAATTACCCAGGTTTTCCTCAGGGGATTTCCGGAAAAAATTTATTAAAACGATTGTATATCCAGGTTAGAAACTATGAAGTCCCTTTTATTCATCAAAAAGTAGAATTGTTGCAGCATATAAGTAAAAACAATTTTGTTATTATTACAAAAGATAAAAAATTTTATGCTAAAACCGTTATATTGTGCACAGGAATAAAGGATATTGAGCCACAGTTAGGTAATATAAATGACGGTATTCGCAGGGGGTTAATCAGACATTGTCCTGTTTGTGATGCCTTCGAAGTGATAAATAAAACAGTTGCAGTAGTGGGAGGCGATAAAAAAGCTTTAAAGGAGGCTATTTTTTTAAGCCATTATTCTTCTGATATAACGTTATTGACGTTAAATGAAGTAAAGTGGTCAAGAAAAGAGTTAAAACAAATTCGTGAATCCCGAATTGAAATAATAACAGCTCATATTGATAAAATAAGTTTATCTTTAAAAAAAGCGAAGATTAGCTTTTCTAATAACGTATCTTTACAATTCGACTATATATATTCAGCCTTGGGCTGTGTGAAAAACAACAAACTTGCTTATGATTTAAATGCTCAACAAAAAAAGGGCGAATTGGTTGTCAACAAAAAACAAGAAACCTCCATTTTGGGTGTTTATGCGGCAGGAGATATTGTGTCAGGTCTAAATCAAATTTGTGTTGCCACCAGTCAAGCAGCAATTGCAGCTACTGCAATCCATCGGCGTTTATCTATTAATATTTAGTAGTCAGGTATTTCGCAGATCAATGGGAAAAAGAATTTAATCTCTCAGAATTCTTTTATTTAAGTGGGTGGTCATGCTTGGGTTAAAAGGCAGAATTATTAACGCCCGTTGAAAGATAACCATCTTATCTAAAAGAATATTAATTAATGAGATTGTTATCTCTAGAAAACAATGGATAGCCATTAAGCAACATAAACACACCTAAAATTCCATAGATAAAACTATGAGCTAATATATTTTCGGACAGATTAATACTCAGCAGTAAAAACAAAATTAACATAAAAAATGAAATTAAAGACAATTTACGCCCCAATATAAAAAGTAATCCAAAACTTATTTCTACAACAAGCATTAGGAAAACAAAATAATCGGCAGGAATATTGAAGGTAAATGCGTTAGTTTTTTCCAATAGAAATATATCTACCATAGGAGTGGCCAATTTAATACTCAAGGCAGAAAATATAAAATTGATGCCAGTAGTGCATTGCAGAATTAATAAGGAAATAGGGTGTATATAACTTCTTTTATTAGAGTATAAAGAGAAATCACCCCCTCCATTCGATATTAAAAAAAGTGTTATTCCTAAATAAAAGCCACTGTAATGTAATAAAGGATAACCAACTAAAACTAAGGTTAATAAAAGCATGATTAACAATACAAGAGCTGTCAAGCGTATACATATTCCGATACACAACAATATTCCCAATCCTAATTGTAACCAGATTAACCAATACCAAAAGTCAGGTAAAGTTTTAATTAAAATATCTGGAGCAAATAAGGTAGGCTCCTTAAATAAGGGAACATTGATTTTAGGTAACAAACCCAGGGTGCATAAAATCAGCATGAGCCCCGTTCCTATACGTACTAAGAGTAAAGCCCAGTTGATTTGATTTTGAGATGGGGATAAACGTTCTGATTCTATTTTATTGGTTATGAATACCCAGCTTAATAAGCTTAATAGGGCCAAGCTCAAAATGATTCCATTAAAGACAGTCAGCTGGGTAAATATTAGAGGTGGCGATACTTTTGAAAGTTTACTCATTTCCTGAGTAGTTAAAAGCCATTGTTCATGAGCCTTGCTGTATGAACAAAAGAATAATAAATACATCAGTAAAATGAATTTTCTCATGATCCCTCAAAATTATTTGCCAAAGTTAGTCTCTATTAAAAGTGAGTAAACTTAAAAACTGGCCATCTCTTGGATGTGCGTTACTATTGTCTGGCGCTTTCTTTATCTGATGTTGTTCTAATACTATTCACACTAATTTCAAGTTCATCCACAATCATTTTAAACAAGTTTTTATCCTTAATAATACCATTTAATGCTGCGTTAACTTTAAACTTGGTAAATAAAATATTTTAGAACAGACATTAATTCTTTCAGGTAATGAATTGAAATGACAGCATGCAAAAGGCACTTGAGCAGAAAGATTTGAAAATCTGACAGTTCATTTAGTGGGAATTAATCAAGTCTAGGTAAGACTACTTAAAAACGCTCTACAAAGCATTTATATAAAGCCTGGGAAATAGCAGATATTCAGCTACATTATAAACATCCTTGTTTTAATCAAACTATTCCTCAGCCTCTATGTAATTACACTATAGTTAAATATTTTATGATTAGTTTAGTTCGAAATTTGATAGCTGTGATTCGATCTCAGCTAAACTTGTTTCATTTTCAATTAACCCTAATATTGCACTTATCTGCGAAGATTTAACCTGCTCTTGGTGTCTTGAGAAAACAGAAAACTCCATAAGGAATGTCGGATTTTGTATAGAATTAAACTTCACTAAGCGATAAAGTGTGGATAGTTTTCTATACTCTAAAGCGTTGTTTTCCTTATTAATATAATGAAGTGGCGTTCGTCCCGCGTCATTTGTTTTCAATAAATCGCCGCCATTTTTAATAAGTAAGTAAGCGGCCTCAAAGCTACCTGCCAGGCAAGCATAATGAAGTGGTGTGCAGCCTTTTGCATTGTTTGGTGAGACATTGACATGAGTAATTCCTTCATCAATAAGTTTAATTAATGCAGGTATATCATTTTTTTTCGCAGCCATGCAAAGTTGAGTGGCTTGCTTTTGCTGAAGGTCATGAAAATTATCCCTAGGATAAATATGTGTTCCTGAATCTGGAAATTGGTCATCTTGTAAATGAGTGAGATCGAGCATCTCTCTATTCGCATCGCGCTTTTGTGAATCTAAACCGCGGTATACATCTTCGGGCAGAGAAGGGTTCTTTGGCCAGTTAGAGTTAACAACTATCTCTCCGGTGCGCACATCCAGATAAACTTCAAAAAATCCTTGCTGAGACCAGGTACCTTTTGAGCGTTTTGCCTGAAAATGCTCTAAATTCAGTTTAACACCATCCAGGGTAAAATATGTCTTTATAAATTCACTGCACTTTTTAGACTCAGGATGATCAGGCCATCCGCCTACAAGGGTGACTGTACAATCTTTTAAAGCTAAATCGTCCTTTAGAAACTCTTTGACAAAAAGATCGAGATCATTATGACAGGTATTATCATCCCAATGCACCATAGCACTGCGACTGGGGTGGTAAATAAATATAGCACAGCAACTGCGTACACTTTCTGTGCCTAAAAGAGGTCTCTCATTCGTTGGATCGATAATTAAGTACTCTTTTTGTAAGGCATAATTTTTTAGTTTTCTATTGTTGCTATTAACACTAGCTCTAAACATTATTTTCTCCGAACATAAACTGGGCGTTAGGATAGCGGAGAATTATTAAGGAAGTATTAAATTAATACATATTTAATTATAAAAAGCCAAGTTGTTTCAATAAAATTCTTCTTGCGATAATAGGCAAATTACTCTTGTGGTATTACTTTTTGCTTGCTTCTCTTTTCTGAAAGCAAAATAGCAAAAAATATCAGTAAAGCACCTACAAAGAATCGTGGAGTTAAACGTTCATTCAGGTAAATTGCAGCAGTGATAGTGGCAAATACAGGTTCAAGAGAAAAAATAATCGCCGCTTTCGTTGAACTGACATATTTTTGAAATTGAAGTTGTAAAATAAACGCTAAAATGGATGCGAAAATGCTACAAAATAGAATAGAAATCCATACATTAGTTTCGCGAGGAATAGCAATGCTTGCTGTGAGTAAACTGGCTAAACCCGCTATTAGGCAAACAAAAGAGGATTGAATGAAAGTTAAAGATAAAGGCTGATGAATGCGAGAAGCTTTCCCTGCGTACAGAATGTAGCCTGCAAAACAGAATGCACAAAGTAAAACCCAAAGATCACCCTGATTGATGGCAAGTCCCTCTGAAAGTGTGATAAATCCCACTCCAATAAGTGCAGTGAAAGCAGCGCTGATTACATAGATAGAGGGCCAACTCCTGTTAGATAAAGATTCAAAGAGAGCAACCAAAATAACGGATAAGCCTGTAATAAAGCTTGCGGTAGAAGCTGTTGTATAGCGCAAACCGATTGTTTGAAAAATAACTGTACCTGCTAAAAAGATACCTAATAATATACCGTTGTGTAAGATTGGCTTGGTAAATTTGATTTTTTTCCAAAAAATAATTAATAACAAAATGCTTGCTATGCCAAATCGCCAAAATAAAAAATTAAATGGTGTTAATGTGGCAACGGCATCTTTAATAAAGGCAAAAGTCATACCCCAAAACAGAGTGGCTAATAAAATGGCTCCTGCACCTAAAATGGATTCTCTTTTTTTCATGCTTTTTTTAGTAACTTATTGAATAACAATTTATTTTCATATGAGATGAAACTTATATTAAATTGCAACTTGTTAAAAGTAAATTGCTGAAAGGAACGCGTAATAATTTAATTTTTTTGCACTCTTTGTCATTGTTGTGCAAAAAAGTTAGAATATTGGCCAATTAAGCGATGGGATTAAGATGAAAAAAAATACCGCATTCTTATTTTTTCTCTTTATTTTTTTGTTATGTCCAATAGCAGTGACAGCTCAATATAGCGATAAAGAAAGTAATTTTTTAGTCATTTCTGACATTCATTTGGATCAGGCATCAACACATGTAATGGACATTAGTCCTTTGAAGGCTGATAGAAATAATGATCTTGACTATCCCTCATTTGAAAAATTAATTTTAGATGTTGAAAACAATATAAAGAACGGTGTCGTAGCACAGCCTAAATTCATTCTAATTTTAGGGGATATTGCGGGACACATGCGCTATTCTCAACAAAGTGCGTCAGAAAATGAAGCGATTGTTTTTAGAGTTTTAAAAGATACTTTTCCTGACATACCTATTTTTTATACATTTGGGAATAATGACTCCCCCAAAACAAACTATGGTCCTTTTACGGATTCATCACGCGGCGAATATAACAGTCCTTATGAGATTGCCAAATATGCTGGCGGTTGGTCCGATGGCTTTTTATCTGTTGGAACAATGTGCGCTGTCAGTAAGGCAGAGCATTACCCCTGCATTATTACCGAAAATACAATAAGTGGTTACTATTCTGCATACATTGAATCCCATCTTCAGTTAATTTCCATAAACAGTGTTCTATTTTCACCAAGCCGTAAAACAACAAAGCAAGAGGCGGCTGAGCAACTTCAATGGTTGGATAAACAATTGGAAAGAGCCAAAAATAATCACGAAAAAGCCTTAATCATTATGCATATTCCTCCCGGGAATAACATCCAGGATCATAGTGGTTTTTGGTTGGGCGAAGAACAAACTGCTTTTTTAAAAACGGTAAATCAGTACCAGCAAACTGTTATTGGTTTGTTGGCCTCACATACTCATGCCGAGGAATTAAAAATTATTAAGGATAGGTCGCAAAATAACATTGCGGGGGTCTATCTGGTTGCAGGGTTATCAACATCACATGGAAATGAACCTTCTGTAAAAACATTTTATCTTTCTCAAGAAAACGAACAGTGGCAGTTATCAAACTATGAAGCGTTTCATTTCTCAGCCGAAGGTTCTAATTTGATATTCAGCAAACTTTATGATTACAACAGTTACTATTGTAATGGTGAGGTTAATAAATTGTTGCAATGTCTTAACAATGTAACTCCAGAGAGAATGGATAAATATCTTGCTGCGGGTAATAGGAATTATACGGGTGGTGTTATACGATCGCCAAAAGATATCATTCTAGCTGCTGCAGAATAGTCAAGAAAGTAGATTGTTAAGTTAAAGACATTTCAAAGGTAAACAATGAACAATAGTAACAGCAAAAAGGAATTATCGCTCGCGCAACGTGAAGAGCTATTCAGTGTATTGAAGGAACGTTTTGCAAAAAATATGAATCGCCATAAAAACCTTGAATGGGAAAAAGTACAGGCAAAGCTTGGGGCGAATAACCAAAAATTATGGTCGCTTTGTGAAATGGAAAGAACAGGTGGTGAGCCAGATGTTGTTGGCTATGATGAAAATACAGGTGAATACATTTTTTATGATTGCTCAGCGGAAAGTCCGAAAGGGCGCAGAAGTATTTGTTATGACAGGGAAGGATGGGAAGCAAGAAAAGAATTTAAGCCAGAAAGTAATGCTATTGATATGGCAGTTGCCATGGGCATTGAACTTTTAAACGAAGAGCAATATCGCGAATTACAGAAACTTGGAAATTTCGACACAAAAACGTCAAGTTGGTTGAAAACTCCTGTAGATATTAGAAAGCTTGGTGGTGCGCTCTTTGCTGATCGACGTTATAACCATGTTTTTGTATATCATAATAGGGCGCCGTCTTATTATAGTGCCAGAGCGTTTCGTGGTTCCCTAAGGGTCTAAATTATCAGATAGATTAATTTGCCGCTGACTTGGGAAGAAGGGTAATGGTGATATCATGGAGCCTCCAATGATATTGCTCAATCTCATTACGCAAATTTTGAATTTTTTCTGCTGAAATCATATCTTCTTTGGGAATAATAAAAACTTCGCCAAAGAAGATATGGCCAACCACACGAAAACGTGTTTCAAATGATTTTACCCACTCTTTCTTTTTAATTAACGCTCGCACACCATAAAGAATAGGGTCGGTTTTATTTTTGTCGATGGTTTTGGGAATCTCATCCATTAAATCCAAAATTGAATTTTTCAAATTGGAAAATCCATCATTAAGGATACTGAAAGATATTAAAATAGCGATACTTGCATCCGCCCACCAGAATCCAAAACCTATTCCAATTATTCCAATTATACTTGCGAAGCCACTCATCCAGCTTGCTTTATTCATTTTCGAGTCGGCAAATAATATTTTGTCATATAGTTTATGAGCTAAAGGAATTTTAATATGACCTAAAATTGTGGAGGGGAGACTTGACCATAATAAAGCAATAATCATGAGATATCCAAGCCAAATAGAATAGCCCAAAAAATGAACATAGGGGATTAATGGGTGTTCATTTTTAATCAAGACAATAGCGCTATCGAGCAATAAATAAACGCCTAAACCAAATAAAGCCAAAGAGCTGGCAAAATAGGATATCCCTGTGACTTTATGATAACCATAAGGAAATTGTCGGTTTGCATTCCATTTTATTATACGGCTTGCAATTAAAAATGAAGCAGGGGGAATTATTCCCAGCATGTCTTCCAGCCAAACTGTTTTCATCGTTTGAGAGTTTGCCATAACAGTAAAAGAAAAAATGGTTGCACTTATCATGTATAAAAAAGAAATCCATTCATATTTAGTTGCCTTTGCATACAAAGTATTCAATTTTTCAGGGAATTCCAGATCCTTTGTGATATGTAGCATGCTTAACTCCCTCTATTTAAAAATATTTAATGATAAGACTTTCTAACTATCAACCAATCATTTCATGGGAACAGTAAAATTACCAATAATACAGAAATGTTTCATCTGAGCTGCTTCATGGAAAAATTTTTATTTTGCCTTAAAATTTAAATAGAAGCCTCGTATATAGGAAGATGATGCAAGAAAAAAGGGAAGTTTTCGTGAATGCACCTGGCATCATACAGGAATTGGATTCATCAATAGAATTATTCTCGTCTGGGTTTGGTGGTTGTACAGCTATTTATGCTAAAACTGAGCAGATATGTGGCCTATACCACTTACAAGGAACCTCCAAAAATGGCACAAATAACCGTAATAAAACTTATAAAGACTCGCTAATTGCGTTAAAAGAAACAGCAAATGGTGAAGAAATCCAATTTGAAATTGGGAGTCCTCGCAATAGCCTTCGTGAACTTGAAGTTGGTAACTTACTTGCTCTGCTTATAATGACAATACTAATAAAGTTAAACCTCCGTATTCTGAATACCAAACAGATATGGCACTGCTTCAAGCACTTGAAAATCTCGGAAATAAAGATTGGTCCCCAAGAAACACTGTCGAGATTACCTCAACTCCCTTTAGGTTTTAACTTAAGGAGAAGGAATAAATGAAGCAATTTCAAAATATTTTGTTTGTAAGTGATATTACTAAAGAAGAAGTTAAAGCCTTAAGACATGCAATAAAATTAGCTGAAGATAATAATACTGAATTGAATGTTTTGATGGTATGCCCACCATTAGAGAATAGTCTTGCTGAATATAAAAATTCTTATGAAACTTTTCTTTTAGAAAGAATGGCACAAAACATTGAAAAAACAAAAGTAGACTTGAATATGCTTAAACCAAAATCAATTAAATTAGATATTGAGTGGGGAACTACGCCTGATATTCGTATTATTCAACGAGTAATTCGTAACTCTTACGATCTTGTCGTTAAAGCCGCTGATACGACTAGCGAACATAAAGGTTTTAGAGCTTTAGACATGGCTTTATTACGAAAGTGCCCATGTCCTGTATTTCTATATCACCCAACAACTTCTGATGAGGTCAAAAATATAGCTGTTGCTGTTGATCCAAAAAGTGAGAAGCCTGAGGAGCATGATCTTGCGCGTAAATTATTAAAACTAGGACAGATTCTTTCCTTACATTATAAGAGTAACTTACATATTATTTCTTGTTGGGATTGCGTTTTAGAAAATTATTTGCGCCATAGCGTATTAGTTGATATCTCTCCAAAAGAACTTGATGATGCAGTTAAGTCTGAAGGTGAGACGTATTATAGTTTGTTACAAGTCCTTATTCATGAGGCAAACATAAAAAAACAACCTACAATCCATTATTTAAAAGGGAGTCCAACGGAGCTTATTCCCTCCGTTATTGCTGAGAAAAAAATTGATCTTTTAATTATGGGAACGGTCGCTAGAACGGGCATTCCCGGATTTATTATTGGTAATACTGCTGAAAATATTTTACAAAAAATTAATTGCTCCCTTTGGGCTATTAAACCGCAAGGTTTTGTTTCACCTGTAAAAGCTTATGAGTAAGCAGGAAAGTTGCTTTTCATGTTTCCAAAGATAAGTTACCTTTTGAATTCCGCTGTAGGTATGTAATGCTAACAGCCCCTCATTGTTCTTTCGTGTTGATGAAGGATTAGTTGTTTCTTTCCTTAGATTTTCATGAGTTCGAAATTGTTCTTTAATGGCGTCATGAGCGCAACTACATTGGGGATGGCGCTGTATGCGGACGGAGGGGTTATGGCAAGTAAGCCCTATGCTGCCAGTGAGAAATACATTCAAAAGTGAGCAATTTTTTTAAATCATGTGTTTATAATCCTGCCGAAGTAGTAGGGGAAAGCGCATGTCCATTAATTCCCTCTATTGGAGCTTTATAGACCAACATACAGATAAGCTTAAAGAATCCCCGCCTTGAATGTGTGTACCTTAATTGGAAAAAATGAACCAAGAAAAGAAAAAGACCATTCTGGTTAAAAACAGATGAAGTGTTGACCGCATTAGATGCTGAGCGGATATAAAAATGTCTTCACATTAAATTCTGGTTAGTAGATATTAATAGATTAAATGGCAAATGGATAAAAATTTATGATTACTGCCTTTTCAAACGCTTCCATAAGAATAAATATGTTAGAATTTTACTGATTGATTCATGCAATTGGGGCCACTTATGCTTGTAGAAATTCTGTCTCGCATTCAATTTGGGTTTAGCATTGGTTTTCATATTTTGTTTCCCACATTAAACTTGGGTCTTGCTGTATTTCTTGTGATTATGGAAGCAACCTGGTTGAAAACAAAAAACCCAATTTATCTCGAGATTTGCAAACTATGGACTAAAATTTTCGCTTTGACTTTTGGCATGGGTGTAGTTTCTGGAATCGTTCTAGCTTACCAAATTGGCACTAATTTTGGACCCTTTATCACGAAGTTTGGAAACGTTTTAGGTGCTTTATTTGCCTACGAAACATTAACTGCCTTTTTTCTTGAGGCTGGATTTTTGGGAGTGATGCTCTTTGGTTGGAAAAGAGTCCCGCCAACGCTTCATTTTATAGCCACTTTTTTGGTAACTGTTGGCACCACTGTATCTGCATTTTGGATCATGTCCGCTAATTCCTGGATGCAAACGCCTAGTGGTTATCAGTTTATTGAGGGAAAATATATTGTTGATAGTTGGTGGGCTGTAGTGTTTAATCCTAGTTTTATTCCACGTTTTATTCACATGCTATTGGCTTCGTATGTGACAACTTGTTTTGTCATCATGGCCGTAGCTGCATATTATTTATTAAGACAAAAGTTTAACTTAATTGCCAAAAGGTGTTTATCGTTTAGTGTATGGGCAGCACTGATTGTAGTCCCATTACAAATAGGGGTTGGAGATATAGTAGGTATTAATGTTCATCATTACCAGCCTTTAAAGACAGCGGCAATGGAAGGGGTGTGGCAGACCCAAAAAGGAGCGCCCCTTTTATTGTTTGCAATCCCATCGCAAGAAAAGCAAACAAACTTTAATGAAATTGCAGTCCCAAAACTTGCAAGCCTGATTAATACCCATGAGTGGGATGGTGAACTTATAGGCTTGAGTTCAGTTCCTGCAGCTGAGCAACCGCGCATGCTTCCGGTATTTTTTTCATTCCGGATTATGGTCGGCATAGGAATTTTGATGTTACTTACTGCTCTAGTAGGCGTTCTTTTGAATTTAAAAGGCACACTGTTTGTAAGTCGTTGGTTCCATCGTTGGTGCCTTGCAATGGTACCTTTAGGATTTATTGCCAGTATTGCTGGATGGTTAACTGCAGAGATAGGCCGTCAACCATGGGTAGTGTATAATCTTTTAAAGACAAAAGATGCAGTTTCTTCAATAGGTTATGAAGAGGTGTTGATTTCCTTTACATTGCTTATTCTTGCTTATGGGGTGGTTTTTGGGTTTTATCTCTATTATTTGCTCAAGCTAATTGTCCATGGACCAGAGAGATTAACAGAAGATAAATCTGAGCATCATGCATTTCAGTACATGACCGACCTTCCTGTGGAGAAAAAATAATGTTGCCCTTTGTTTTTGCAGTACTTCTTGGGTTTATTATTATGATGTATGTCATCCTCGACGGTTTTGATTTAGGCATTGGCATTCTCTTTCCGTTTACTTCTAATGAAAAGGAACGTGATACTATGATGAATTCCATAGCACCAGTTTGGGATGGCAATGAAACGTGGCTGGTTTTTGGCGGAGCGATGCTTTATGGTGCATTCCCTAAAATTTATGGTCTACTATTACCGGTTCTTTATATGCCAATCATGCTGATGCTGATTGCGTTAATATTTCGAGGCGTGAGTTTTGAATTTCGTTTCAAAGCAAAGAAAACAAAAGCCATCTGGAATTGGGCTTTTTCAGTCAGCTCGGTTGCTGCGACATTTTTCCAGGGTGTTATTCTAGGTGCTTTTGTCCAAGGTTTTTCTATTGATGAGTTGTCAATGATTATTAACAGTCCCGATTGGTTAACCCCTTTTAGTCTGTGCACGGGGATTGCTTTGGTCTGTGGGTACGCTCTTTTAGGGGCGACCTGGATGATTATTAAAAGCACAGGAAGGCTTCAGCGTAAAATGATTCATCACGCACAAGGATTGTTAGTATTAGTAAGTTTATTCTTAATTTTTGTGAGTATTTGGACCCCTTTACATAGTGATGAAATATTTCATCGTTGGTATAGTGTCCCTAACGTATTTTTGTTAAGTCCGCTACCATTGCTTGCGACCGTTGCTATTTATAAAGCTTGGAAAAACTTAAATGTGGCAAGTGAGTACAAACCGTTCATTTACAGTATCGTTATATTTTTGTGTGCTTATTTAGGCATTGGAATTAGTGTTTATCCCTATTTAATCCCACATCAGGTGACTCTTTGGGAAGCTGCAGCCCCGGATTCAACGCTGAAGTTTATTTTAGTTGGTGTGATCATTATGCTTCCTATACTTCTTGCATACACGCTTTATGCGTATCATCTATTTCGAGGAAAGTCATCAGGGGACTATCACTAGAAATACTAAATAGAGGTAGATGACTATTCTTTCGTTCGAATTTAGTAATGCCAGACTATTGAAAGCCCTTGTCAACAGCAGCTTAGACAGGGAGAAAATGACTCATGTAGTCAAAAGGAGATCCAAGAGCACAGCAAGGTTCACCAAACCGGGTTCACTAACTAAGTGTCAATAAATCCAGAGGTTCCTGCAATACGAATATCTATGATTTGGCTTCTTTAATTCATTAATGCAATAACTACATTGAGATACGAGGCAAACACCAGCCAAAACAGGTAGGGACTTAATAACCAAGCAATGGCTTTGTGTGTTTTTTTAGCTTCAATAATTAAAAGTACATTCAAGCAGGTAAGGCAAATAAGCAAAAACGCACTTGAAATCAACCAATGTAGCCCAAAAAATAGCGGTGTCCAGGCCCAATTCATAAGCATTTGTAATGCAAAAAGTACTGCAACATTTTTGGGATATGCTCGACGTTGGGTTGATAGAATCCAGGCAATCACTGCAAGAAGTCCGTATAATAAAGTCCAAACAATCGAAAAAGTAAACCCAGGGGGAGTTAGGGAGGATTTATTAAGATTTGCATACCAGGGATGAATATTCGCACGCGTTAGTAAACCCAGTAGGAAGCCTATGCTTTCAAAAAGCACAATCCAGAAGATTAATTTCATTAGATTATTGAGGCGCAAAATCAGTTCTCCAAATTTGGGTTAACCCCTCTTTATAAATTGTGTATTGTAAAAAAGACTCATGGATTAGTCCTTTTTTTTAATTGACTGTAATAGATCAGGGCTTTGGAACGTGATTCACTGTGATTAATAATGGGCTTAGGATAATTGATGGTACTATAAATGGATGTAGCATTCGTCGATTCCCAAGGTGCATGGATTTCAATGTTATTTAGGCAAGCAAGCTCTGGTACCCAACGACGTATATAAACCCCGTTAGGGTCAAATTTTTGACTTTGAAGCACGGGATTAAAAATACGAAAATAAGGGGCAGCATCAGCTCCACAACCAGCAACCCACTGCCAACTGGCACTATTATTTGCTAAATCAGCGTCAACTAAAGTATCTAAAAACCAATCAGCACCTAATCGCCAATCAATGAATAGACCTTTAGTGAGAAAAGAAGCAACTATCATCCTTACTCGATTGTGCATGTATCCGGTAGCCCATAGTTCCCGCATGCCCGCGTCGACAATGGGGTAGCCTGTCATCGCTTTTTGCCATTGTTTTAATAAGGACTCATTGTTATGCCAAGGAAAGGTATCGAATTCATTTTTAAAATTTTGATAGGGTAATGAGGGTACATGGTAGAGCAGATAATAAGAAAACTCGCGCCAGCCAAGCTCTGACAAAAAGTGCTCGGCGCCTGCTAAATCGCAATGTGGATCGAGTTTGGCATCTTCAACGGCTCTCAAAATACTCCAGGGACTTATTTCACCAAAATGTAAATGAGGAGATAGGTGAGAGGTCGCTTGTTTTGCGGGAATGTCACGATTGATTTTATAGCCCTGTAGGTGTCGGGTAATAAATTCATTCAGCCGTTGTTGTGCACCTTTCTCCCCAGGCATCCAAAAATCAGCAAATCGAGATGCCCAATCGAGATGCGGTAAAAGCTTCCAGTCCTGTAATTTATCACTGACCACATCAATTGAAACAGGATTATGGGTTATTAATTGTTCTGGCTGAGAAAAAAGTAATTGTCGGCAGGTTTTCCAATAAGGAGTAAAAACTTTAAAAAAGTCACCATTTTTATTGCTTATGGTCCAAGGTTCATTCAATAAGCTTCCATTAAAACTAAAGACATCAACTTCCGATTCTTGAAGTATTGCTTTGATTTTTTTATCGCGCTCGATACTCTTTGGTTCATAGCATCGATTCCAATAAATCGCCTCAACTCCTGAAGTCTTTACTAGATCTAAAATAATGTCTAATGGATTTCCCTTGCGAAGAATAAGCGTTAATCCAAGCTGATTAGTAAGCGAATCATTGAGCGCCTGAAGGCTATGATGAAGCCACCAAGCTTGGGCTTCGCCAAGAAAGCTGTTTTTTTCATCCAAAATATAGACTGGAATCACTGTTTCGTAATTTGTGCATGCCTCAAAAAAGGCGGGATTATCAGCTAACCGCAAATCCTGTCTAAACCAAACTAACGCGCTACTCATGTTATCCTTTTTTATTTTGTTGTGTAGACCTATTTGTTCTGTGAGTTGAAGCGAAATAGCGAGCCCTGGCCTTTAACTCCTCTAATTGGACCTGTGCATGTAAGGTGTTGAGTTTTATCTGGGTGGTCATTTGCTCGCGTTGATTGACTAAAAATAAAGTACTGTCCCCTTGATAAAATTTTTTTGTTTCTCCGTGCTGTACCTTTTGAGCCAAACTTAATTCTTTTTTCAGCAAACTGACTTGTCGTCTACTTCTGTTGATACCAATCAGCATGTTTGTAAATTCATTGTTAAGTTGCTCGTACAAAAATCTTTTCTCAACGCGAACTTGTCGTAACTCGCTTTCTGCCTGGACTAGATTACCCTTGGCTTGTCTTTGCAACAAGGGAAATTTAAATGAGACACCGACCATTGCTGCTTGTGGAATTAATAAAGGGTAGCCACCTGTTCCATTTTGTTTAAAGGTGTAGGCAGTTGCATCTAATTGAGGTAGCAGCTCGTTACGGGCCTGATTGCGTTTGAGCTTCATTATATTGGCGTAATGGTTAAGCTTTTTAATCCCAGGATGTTCTCTAAGTGATATCCGTGTTCCTGCGATGTTATTTGAAGCGCTGGTTAGGGAGGGTACGGATTGTTCTCCGGGAGCCAGGGGTTTGCCCTTTGGGTCTCGAAAATAAAGAGATAAATTAATCGCTGCTTGTTCAAATATCATTTGACCTTGATTGAGCAGCTGTTCTCGTTGAATGATTTGTTGTAAATTTTCACTGATGGCAAGTTTTGGCAAATCCCCAAGGCTCGCCTGTTGCTCAATGGCGTGTTGCCGTCTTTGAGCTAAATGCAAAAGGTCTTTAAATGTGTTTAATTGAAGGCCTGCTTCTACCCATTGCCAGTAGGCTTTAATCGCTTCTTGATAAATTCTTATTTTGATTGCCTTGGCATCCTGTTCCTTCATCAACATCAATTGAGCAGAAGACAATAATCCGGTTCGTTCTTTATCAATTAGCCGATCACGAAGCAAAGGAAGCGATAATCCAGCTCGATATTCTCCACCGGAGTTGGTTAAATAGTTTTGATAGTAAATAGGCCAGTTACCCTCTCCATTACGATAGCCGGCAAAAAGTTTTACGCCATTATAAAGGGTCGGAATGGTTAGTTGTGTATCGCCGTAATTATTTATATAACCGCCGGCGGGTTGCGAGCGAGTACTGGCTTCTAATGAGGGGTCAAATTGTCCCTGTGCATTCACAAACGCGCCACTCGCCTTAATTACTTCAAGACGTGCTATTTTTATTTGAGGGTAATGCGTGTCGATGCTTTTTAATACCTGCATTAAGCTTAATTTTTGCATTTTCTGGGTGTAGGCATAGGACTTTGAATCCCACAAAAAAGCATTCAGTCCGATAAGGATAATTATTAACCTAGGTAAGTCTGAGGCTCTCATGAGCTAGCCTCTTCTGCTGAGCTCTCAGGAGGAAAGCCGTTAAACTGACGCCATAATTCATACCACAAGGGCACTTCGCCTAACTGAACCCAGCCATGTACGCGCACTCCTTGTCTTAAAAAGGCAGGCTCTGGCCAAGGCTCATCTGGTACAATTACTGCACGAAATAGCCCCATACCATTATCGGTAGGATCAATAAAGGCCACCTTGCCACCAAAAGTACCCACAGCAATTTGCGGCCAACCCCTAAATTGAATAGCGGGCCACCCTTCAAATTGAAGGCGTGCTTTTTGATTCAGATGAACAAATGGAATGTCATTGCCATTAATCCAGAGTGCTACGGCTCTTGATTCAGTTTCAGGTATAATCTCAGCTACTATTTCTCCCTCTTTAACTACAACGCTTTCTTGTCCGGTCAGACGCTTAAAGATGACTCCTGGGATATGCGCTTTAATGAGCTGGGTTTGTTGTCTGGCGATGCGAACATCAATGCTGACTTTATCAATATTGGCCTGTGCTAATTCATTTTGGTACTTGGCGTATTCAATTTGCGCCAATTCGTATTGGCGTTTTGAATTAATACCTTGCTGGTATAAATTTTTTTGACGATCCACATTCGCTTTTCCTGCAATTAATGATTGTTGTGCCGCTTCGATGCGAAGTAAAATAGCCTTTTTTTCGAGCTCCAATCTTTTGAGTAATTCAGGATCATTGTCGGTAATCTCTACAATAGGATCGCCCGTTTTAACGCGTGAACCTTCGTCAACGTACCATTTTTTAATTCTGCCATAAATAGGCGAGTTAACGGTGTGCAGTCGCTCAGTAGGAGAAAAAGCAATCACCTTTCCACTCCCCAGGGCAAATTGTTGCCAAGGGGTAAAACCCAAAAATAAAATTAAAATCAAAAGTACTAAAAAAATGATCTTGGCAATTTTCCGAGGATTGGGTAATTTGCCAATCATTTGATAAGCGTGTAGCTTCATGAGAGCACCAGGCGATTGGACAATGGAATGAGATTTGGATAGTGAGTTATTATAATTATAATCGTCTCATTGAGTGTTGCTAAATGGTCGAGTAGTAATTCGATGTCTTTCGTAGTCAGTTTATCAAAAAGACCGTCAATAATAATAAGTTGCGGCTTAGCAACCAAGGCACGAATCACCATGAGTTGAATGAGCTCAAGTTCTGTAAATACCTGCTCCCAATCGTAAATGATACTTTTTAAGCCGTTAGGCTGGCGCATGATTTTATTCATTAGCCCCAAGGATATTAAAAGCTCTTTTAATTGCTTTATAGAAAAAGACGATTGATTAAGGCATAGATTGTCATAGACACTGCCAGCAAACCATTCTTTATCTCTAAGCAGTAGAGTGTGCTCCCGCAGGGAGCGTCTGTATTCTTCATGGCAGAAGGTTTCGTTGATATAAAGAGCGAGGTCCGTATTATTTTTAAATCCTAAAATAAAATCGGTACATGATCCTTGTTGTTGTGTTTCATTCGCGCAAATAACAAGCGGATTTTCAGGAGTGCACGATATTTTTTTTTCTTGATTTTTAGTAACTAGCATGATGTTCTTTATGGGAATAATCAGTTCGCTTAACGCCGTATTGATAGGTTCCGTTGGGAGATTTAAAACCATGTCAATTTTATGCTCCGAAGCCACTAAGTCGTAATAATTTTCCAAAAGAACACCAAAACGTTTAAACGCATAGATTAATGCGCCAAGCACAATTTCTGCCGCAACGAGTTGGCCTAAACTTAATTGGTTGTTAATCACCAGATAGCCTCCTAAGCCAAGTAATAGACTACTGGCAAGTGCTGAGAGGAGATAAAAACCAATCTGATGTTTGATGAGTTGTCTAAAATGCATATTGCGCGCTTTTAAAAACGAAACCAAGCGCTTATCCGTTTGCTGAGTCGCATAACGATGGTAACTATTAAAGCGAAATAAATACCGATTGGTCAGCAACTCTTCTAACCAAGCGCCTATTTGATGTTTTTCGGTGCATTCTTTTTCAGCACTTGCTAGTCCTTTACGATAAGGTAATAACACAATCAAAATCATACTTAATATGATAAATCCATCAAATACAAGAAAGAGAGGATGATAAAAAAGCAACAAGATTAAACCAAACAAAAGCTGTAAACTTAAATTCACTCCGTAGAGTAAAAGACTTGATAAGGCCTTGTTAATGGTGGGCACTTCGAAAAAACGATTAACGAGCTCTGGGCCATGATGAGACGAGAAATTATTTAATGATAATTGAGTAAATTGACGGGTCAGGTTAAGACTCATTTTAACCATTAATTTTTGTTGAATGACTTCGATAATAATACTTTGCCATACATTTAATGCTCCTAGCGCAATCATTAATACAAGCACCATGACGCTTAGAGTGACCACAGGTTGCATTAATTTACCAAAGGCAATCAAATTAACTAACGTTTGGGCTGCAATAGGTATGCTTAAGGTAAGCAGGCTTGCTATCACGCTTATCATGACTATTGATGCAATGGTGGCTTTATCCAAAACCTCCACAATCGAATTCATTCCTTGATTCATCATATCCTTAGTTTAATGCTTTAATTTATCCATGATAAAAAACTCCAGGGAGTCAATTGCTTTGTTTGCCGCTTCTTTTTTAATCAAGGATACATGGATGTCTTTTAAAGTAGGTAGAAAATAATTATCGAGTCTATCCAGATAGTTGGGAATCATACTACGTTGTATGGCGGTGATCCCAAGGCCTGCGCGAACCGCTGCCATTTTACCAGCATAACTCGGGCTACTAAACGCTAGGCGCCATTTTAATTGATGTTGATTCAGAGACTCAATAACATTACCTCGATAGACGCAAGGAGTAGGTGAAAGAATTAATGGAATAATTGTTTTATCACTAAGTACGGGCAATAGCTCCCTTTTACCTACCCACTCTACGGGCTCATTCCATACATTCACGCCTTCAGTAATTTGATTTTTTTCATTCGTCTTAATCAAGATTAAATCAAATTCATCCTGATGAAATCGCTCAATTAAGTTTAAGGTTAAATCGCACTCTACATTAAGCATGACTCTGGGGTGAAGTCTTGAAAATTCCACCAGGATATCCGAGAGCAATATCGAGGCAAAATCCTCTGGCAGGCCAAAACGAAGTGCACCTTGAAGTTCTGGGGTTTTAAATCGATCAAGCGATTCACGATGCAGTTCATAAATTCGTTTCGCGTAGCTTAAAAAAAGCTCGCCATCTGAAGTTAAGGACAATTCTCGGCCACGGGTAACTAATTTTTTTTCAATTAAATTTTCAAGTTTCGCAATTTGCTGACTGATGGCCGATTGAGTTCGGCCCACGCGAGAGGCTGCTTTAGTAAAGCTTAGAGTTTCTGCCACCGCTAAAAAGCATTGTAAGGTTACTGTGTCTAATGACATTAGAATTCCTAATAATAAACATAAATATTTTTAATTTTACTTATATCAGTGTATCTAATACATTTTGATTGTAGCAGAACAATTTCTAATGGGGAATGATGTGAATTCAATAGTTCTAATTTTTTTATATCTTATGTTGGCCTGTCCAATTAGTGCACTCGCTTTTAACTGGGTTTTAATTTCTCGGCCAATTACTGCTGCGCGCTGGGCAGGTTATTGTATTGGGGTAGGATTTTTAACTGGGTTAGGGTTACTTTCTTATTTATCCTTATCAAACAATCCTAGAGTGTACATACTAATTAGCTTCAATACACTGAGCTTGTTGTTATGTAGTTTAGTACTACTAGTGAGTTTTATCGTCCATCGTTTTTCATTAAGGTACATGCATGGGGACAGAATCTACAGGCGTTTTTTTCTTCTTTTATCGGTACTTACATTAACTGCCGTGCTTATGGTTCTTGCCGATAATTTATTTTTATTCTGGGCCTCCTGGTCATTTTCTAATTTATTTCTCGTGCTGTTGATGATGCATAAGAAAGAATGGGTGGCTTCGAAAAACGCCGGGCTCTTAGCCTTTTATACTCTGTCAATAGGAAGTGTGTGTTTGTTAATTGCTTTTATTATTTTAAGTGTCACGTATTCAACAAGCTCTATTTCAACTTTGACCCACCTTCCTAACACTGGGCAAATAGCATTACCTTCACTTTCAATGGGTCTTATATTGATTGGTGGACTTGCCCAATCAGGGTTATACCCTTTTCATCGATGGCTTATCAGTTCGTTAAATTCACCAACGCCGGTCTCAGCGTTAATGCACGCAGGTCTTGTTAATGGTGGAGGAATTCTAATCGTTAAATTTGCACCACTAATGATCTTCTATCCGCGATTGTTAACTGTATTGTTCATAATCGGTTCTATATCCGCATTACTGGGTACGATTTGGAAGTTGATGCAGCACGATATTAAAAAAATGTTGGCTTGCTCCACTATGGCACAAATGGGGTTTATGATGATGCAGTGCGGAGTGGGTTTATTTGCTGCAGCCATCGCTCATCTGTGTTGGCATGGATTATTCAAAGCCTACCTGTTTTTAAGCTCTGGCTCGGCAGTGAAACAAAAAAAATCAGAGCCAAATTCTTCTAAAGTCTCTCTCCTTATGCTCCTCACATCTCTGCTCGGTGGTGTGGTAGCAATGCTCTCCTTTGCTGTCGCAACGCATAAGTCTATCTCCGTGCATGAGGCAAGTAGCTTTGTTTTGTTCTTTGTTTTTATCGCTGGTGCACAACTCATGCTCACCTGGATTGGCACGCACCAAAAGGTGTTAAGTATAGTCACAGGTCTTATTTTTGCCCTATTTTCAGGTCTTATGTATGGCGCAAGCATCGAACTGATTCAGTGGTTAATTCCAAGCACTTCAACACTGCAAGCACCTCAGTTATCGATATTTCATTGGATCATCATGGCTTTATTTGGCGCCTTATGGGCTGCTTTTAATCTAGGAGCACATCAATTTATAGGTCAATCAAAACTGGGCTGTTGGCTTTACATGAACTTGTTTAACTCAAGCCAACCTTCAAGAAAAACGGTTACTGCGTTGCGAAACGAATACAACTACTAACGGTATGAGGAGCATTTATGTCTACTGCAAAAATGTTAACGGCACAAGATACGATAAAGTCAGGAATTGAAAAAAATGGCATGACCTTCCACCCGGGAAAAAATAAAGATCTTGAGCTACAGGTGTTAGTACATAACGCAGCAAAATGCATCGCACCTGTGTGGCCTCTTGAAACTTTTATTGCGTGTAATCCATTGCAAGGATTTGAGGCAAAAACCTTTGAGGAGGCATTAGCTCAAGGTGGATTTAGGCGCCAAAGAGTAGAACGCAACTTGCTATTGGAAGAGGTTAATCTGCAAATGATAAAATGGTGTGGTGGCTTTTTTGATGCTGGCCAAGGCAGTATTGATATGCCTCATCGTGACAAAGGATTTTATTTTGGATTTTTAAAGTTAGCTTATTTTGATAAGCAAGTGCACCAAAATAAAAAAGATGCCAAAGAATTTCTGAAGCAATTGCCTGAGTCAGCAGAAGAGGCAATTAAAATTTGCCTGCAAAGACTTCATGTTGCAAAAGGACAAGAAGAGGCGTTTCTTTCAAAGACATTTTCCTATCTACCCGGATGGGCCGGATTCGTCAAATGGAAAACAGACTGGCAGAACTCAAAAAAAACTGATGAAGCAGAAGTAACGCTCACTGATTTTCTGGCAGTTCGCTTAGTGCTTACCTGCATCCTCTGGCCTGATGCGGCTAAAGAAAAAAAAAGCATCGACGATGGTTTTTGGGTTAAAAAAGTGTTGGCGCAATTAAAAAGTAATGAAGATTCCTATCGGCAAAAGCTATTAAGTCTGCTTTTGCCAGAGGTAAAAAAGGAACCTGCTCCGGTTCCTCGAAGAAACGCGCAACTGGTTTTTTGTATTGATGTTCGTTCAGAGCCATTTCGTCGCGCCATTGAATCTTTAGGGCAGTATGAAACCTTTGGTTTTGCCGGATTTTTTGGTCTGCCTGTGCGTATTGATGAATTTGATACCAATAAAAACAAAGAATGTTGCCCTGTATTGTTAAAACCAAAATATGCCATTAAAGAAATACCAGTCGCTGCAAATAAAGATGATTATGAACGTTATCAGCAAGGAAGAACATTCATTAACAATTGTAAAAGCCTTTATACGCAACTCAAACACAATGTCTCTACACCCTTTGCCCTCGTCGAATCCTTAGGGCTTTGGTGTGGTCTGAACATGACATTAAAATCTTTATCACCGCAATTAAGTGAGCACTCATTATCCGCTATCAAGGGCTGGTTGAAACCTACTATTCCGACCAAAGTCGCTTATGAGTTAAGTGAAACTGATAGAGAGCAAGGTTTGTCCCTGCAAGAGCAGATTAGTTATGCTGAAACGGTGTTACGTCTTATGGGACTTACCTCTGGTTTTGCGAAACTCATTATTCTTTGCGGGCATGGAAGTACTACCGAAAATAATCCGTATGCGTCGGCCCTTGATTGCGGGGCTTGCGGTGGGAATCATGGGGGTATCAACGCGCGACTATTAGCATCTATTCTTAATAAACGCGAAGTTCGACAAGGCTTAGAAGACTGTGGCATGCACATCCCATTGGATACGGTGTTTTATGGAGCCCTCCATAATACAACGACTGACTGCGTGGAACTGTATACAGAGGACGTAGCAAAACCTGTTTATCCCGAGCTTTTAAGTCAACTTAAAAAGGATCTAAAAGAAGCACGACTTATAACCAACCAGGAGCGGGGGATCAAATTACAGAGTTGTGCGCCCCATAAAGACATCATACGGCGAAGCTTAGACTGGTCTGAGACACGACCTGAATGGGGCTTGGCACGAAATGCTGCCTTTATTGCGGCACCTCGGTATTTAACCAAAAATATTATTCTTGATGGCCGGTGCTTCTTACATTCGTATCGCTTTGAGCAAGACCATGACGGGTCGCTGCTCGAAACGATTTTGACTGCGCCCATGGTGGTGGCTGAATGGATAAATACCCAATATTTGTTTTCTACCTTAGATAATGTTGCCTTTGGAAGTGGGAGCAAGGTTACTCACAATGTTGTTGGCACCATTGGAGTGATGCAGGGGAATGGAAGCGATTTGATGCATGGACTTCCCCTGCAATCGGTGATGAGTTCTGATAAACACGTCTATCATGAACCACAGCGTTTATTGACGGTTGTTTACGCCCCGAAAGAGATGGTTTCTGAAGTGATTAAAAAACATACCATCTTAAAAAACCTGTTTTTCAATCAATGGGTCCACTTAGTCGTAATCGATCCCACCAATCAACGTCCGTATCAATTAAACCAATTCGGTGAGTGGAATTACGTAGAATAATAGTGAGGAGACAGAAATGAATGTGGTTAAAGTTCAAGAGCGAAAAGATGTTGGAATTAATTTACACCCAATGAAAAAAATTGAGATTATTGTTGCAGGAGAACACGAGCACCTGATTACGTCTATGATGGACGAAGCATCAGTGACAGGATATACACTGATACGAAACGTTTCTGGAAAAGGACATCATGGCTTTCATGAAGGAAAAATGATGTTTAATGATAAATCCTCATTAGTCTTATTTATCGCAGTGGCGCCTGAGGAGGTGATCGTAACCTTAGCCTTAGGCATGAAAACTCTGTTTCAAAAGGAGTCTGGGGTCATGTTTGTTTCCGATGTTTCGGTGGCAAGGCTTGATTATTTTCACATTATGAATACTTAATCATGTACTATAAAAATAAAAATATTTTATTAGCGTCAAAACATGAAAAGGAGCAAGCAATGGCTGCACCTTTTATGACTAGATTATCGTGCACCTTACGGGTGCACGAGTTTGATACAGATCAGTTTGGGACGTTTACCGGAGAGATTGCGCGAATTCGGAGCCCTTATGAAACCTGCCTCTTAAAGGCTAAAACAGCAGCAAAACGCTATAACTATGCACTTGCTGTTGCCTCTGAGGGAAGCTTTGGGCCTCATCCTGCCTTTCCGTTTGTTCCAAGCTCCCACGAGCTGATGGTGTTTGTTGATAGAACGCGAGATTGGGTGATAGCAGAGCAACTAGTAAGTCAAAAAACAAATTATGCAATGTTAACGATTAACAAAAATACGGATCTGAATGCCTTTCTTAAGCAAGTTCGATTTCCATCTCATGCACTCATTATACAAGCGACCTCCAATAAATATGTGTTGGCGAAGGGGGTTAATAATTTAGAATGCTTGGCTCGCTATCTGGATCTTGGGTTTAAAACTGAAAAAGAGCTCCTTTTAGCAACCGACATGCGTGCAATGATGAATCCTACTCGAATGGTGGTGATTGGAGAGCTAGCGGATAAATTAACACAACGAATTGCTAGTCTTTGTGCTCGATGTCAACGCCCAGGCTTTGGATTCAAAACGACTAAAGGCGCATTACCTTGCGCGCTGTGTGGCTCTCCAACCTCCTTTTATGAAGAAGAGGTTTGGGGTTGTATTGGTTGTGAACACCAAGAATACAAAATGCGACGAGATGGTTTGTTAAAAGCCGACCCTACTTATTGTGATTATTGCAACCCTTAGAGGTATTTACTGCTGTTAAGCGTATTGATGATAAGTTATGATGCACTTTTTTTAAAAGAACCGCTATATGAAGAAAGGATTGTTATTAATTAATTTAGGTACTCCAGATTCTACTAAGATGCGAAACATTAAGCGTTATTTGCGAGAGTTTTTGACAGATAAACGAGTGATTGATTTGCCAGCGATGGTTCGTTATCTTTTGGTATATGGACTAGTCGCGCCTTTTAGAGCAAAGAATACAGCTCATGCGTATCAATCGATATGGACCTCTCGAGGCTCGCCTTTAATGATGTATAGTCAGGACTTGGCAATTTCTACCCAACAGCGCTTGGGAGAGCAATATCACGTGGCATTAGGCATGCGTTATGGCACTCCTTCCATAGAGCAAGCCCTCGAGCAATTAAAAACATGCGACGAAATTACCATTCTTCCTTTATATCCTCAGTATTCTTCTGCTGCCACGGGCTCATCGATTGAAGAAGTAATGCGCGTCTTATCTCAAAGAGATGTGATTCCATCGCTTCATGTAGTTCGTGATTTTTATGATCATTCAGCCTACATTGCTTCACAAAGTGAAGTCATTCAAAGCCATTTAAACAAGGACTGTCATTTATTATTTAGTTATCACGGCCTTCCTGAGCGTCACATTATTAAAAGTGGATGCAAGACGGTATGCTCCAAAGACTGCCCTTCAATAAGCTTGGAAAATCAAGCGTGCTATCGGGCGCAATGTTTTGAAACAAGTCGTTTGCTTGCGAAAGAATTAAAGTTAGACGCACATCAATATACTACGGCATTTCAATCAAGACTTGGAAAAACACCTTGGATAAAACCCTATACGGATGAATTATTATCTGAACTGATTGAGCGGGGAACGCAACATCTCGCAGTTGCTTGTCCTTCTTTTGTAGTTGATTGTTTGGAAACATTAGAAGAAGTAGGGATGCGCCTTAAAGAGCAGTGGATTGATTTAGGAGGAAAAGAATTTACTTTAATTCCTTGTTTGAATAACAATAAATCTTGGGTCGAGGCGATTGCTCAATTAGTCAAATCTTAAACTATGTTTTTATTGCATTATAAATATAAAGGCCTCATAAAGAGGCCTTAGTGGATTATTCTTCTACATTAACCTCGATTTTCTTCTCGGTCGCAGCTTCTCTTTTAGGTATTCTGATTTCAAGAACTCCATTAATATATCGTGCAGTGATTTTTGCATCATCCGCAGTTTGAGGAAGGGTAAAGCGACGATAAAATTGACCTTGAGTACGCTCTCTTCTTGTATAGCCTTGATGTTGCTCGGTTTTTTCAAACTGACGCTCGCCTTTAAGGGTCAGAGCGTGATTTTCTAAAGAAATATCAATGTTCTCCTTTTTTACCCCAGGAATGTCCGCGAGGACTAAAAAGCAGTCTTTTTCTTCTTTAATGTCAACCAGAGGCGACCAAGTGCTTGTTTCAATGTAGGATGAATCATTCTGCTTTTGAAGATTGAAAAAATCATCAAAAAACTGGCCCATATCACGGTACATGGGCATTCTTCTTAATGTGTTCATGCTGTCTCCATAAAATATGTTTTTGGTTGAATCCTTAATAAGGGTTATTGAAAAAAATTCAAGTCTAAATCTTAAAAAAGTGATGGAATGGTACTTAATACATTGCTCTAAGTCTTGCTACTCGCTGAAGTCAGAGAAAAAGGCTCGAAAGCTTTCTCCATTGATGGGGTGACGATAAAAAGATGACGGTTGCAGATGAGCTTAAAACTGGGACGATTTAAGCCAGAATGCATGAGGAAGTTGGCATTTTATCTGGAAGGCTATAGAGGGTAAATGCACATTAACAGATTCTATGATTTAAATATGATCAAGTTGATCAATAAATTGACTTTATCGGATTTGGATTCTACATTTTTAGATATTCTGGTTTTTTCGTCAATGGTGTTTTATGCGGTATGTCGATAAAGTACAATTCGCCCGCAAGCTTGTTATTCAAACTGCAAAAAAATATACCTTGGAGCAACTATTTCTTGCTAGTTCATTCGGTAAAGATTCTGTGGTTTTAATGCATATTGTCACAAGTATTATTCCTAATGTTACTGTCCTTTCTCTTATTTCCGATACTGAGTTTCAAGAAACGTATGATTATATTGATAGATTGATTCAGCAATGGAATATCAATTGCAAAAAAATTTATTTTCAACAAAGAGAATATGTTCAAGAAAACCCACATACTTGTTGTCGAGATAAAAAAGTTGCTGCAATGAAGCAAGCCGTACAAGATAGGGAATGCTGGTTTAGTGGTGTTCGTAATACTGAAGGAAAGACTCGCGCTAACATTCAACCGATTGAGTCTGCTCAAGGCTTGGAAAAGGTTAATCCCCTTGTTTATTTCACTGAATTGGATATTTGGAGATATATAGCAGTTAATCATATTGATGTGCACCCTTTATATGCACAAGGCTATCGTAGCTTGGGATGCAAAAATTGCTCACAAAAGGAAATTGACTCAGCAGAACATGAGCGTGACGGTCGATGGGGAGGTACGGAGTGTCAGGGAGGGGAGTGTGGCATTCATACTGAAATCCTTAAAACATAATCCTTAAGTGAACATACATTATGACAACGAGTATTATCGATGTTTTGCTCGAAAGATCATTGAATGAGCCAGATAAAATAGCCTACCGATTTGTTGAATATAACCAAGTGGCGACTTTATCATATGGTGGTTTGATAGCTAAAGTATTGACTGTTGCCAATCATCTCAGACAGTATGCCAAGCAGGGAGATAGGGTATTATTGGTCTTCCCACCTGGGCTTGATTACATCGTTGCTTTTTACGCTTGCCTTTTATCTAATACCGTAGCTGTTCCCGTCTACCCGCCGTCTACTAAAGAATTAATCGAAAAATTACAACATATTATTTCTGACTCAAGGCCCACGCTTGTACTTTCATCAAGTGATATAGTTAACAAAATCAAACAGTTAAAATGGCTAAAAACACTGAGAAATTTTCCACTGATTGAGAGATTAGCAAATCGTTACATCGAAAATAATAACGTTATCGATATTAACTGGGATTTTGATACGTTTCACTGGCTTTCTACGGATAATTTAACACCAGAGCGAAATTTATCGATTGACGAGTCAAAATTACCTGTTGGTTCTGATTTGGCCTTTTTGCAATACACTTCTGGATCTACAGGTGACCCTAAGGGTGTTATGGTTACCCATGGAAATATCATGAGTAACCAATTACAAATAAAAAACGGATTTGGTTTGCGAAAAGACGATATCATCGCTAATTGGTTACCTCCGTATCATGATATGGGATTGATTGGAGCCATCATGCAACCACTTTATTTAGGAGCAGAGGCTGTTTTAATGTCACCGTTCCAGTATGTAAAAAAGCCTGTGAATTGGTTAAAAATGATTTCAGAACACGATGCGACTGTGAGTGGGGGGCCAAATTTTGCTTATGCGTTATGTGTAAAAAAAATAAAAGAAGAAGAATTAGAAGGTATTGATCTAAGTCGCTGGCGGAATGCCTTTTGTGGTGCTGAACCAATAAATCATAAGGTCCTTGACTCTTTTGCGTCCCGCTTTGCTTCTATAGGATTCAACAAAAAAGCTCTATTTCCATGCTATGGACTGGCCGAAGCAACTTTAATGGTTAGCTGTGGTTATTATCAAGAAACCGATACTAAAGTGAATGGTTCATATGAAAAAAGGGTTGACTGTGGAGATGTCTACCAAAACGTTACCATTGTCGATCCTGATAATTTATGTGAGAAAAAAGAGGGGGAAATTGGCGAAATATGGATTAACGGCTCCTCTGTCGCTCATGGTTACTGGAATAAACCAACCCTGACTCAAGCTGTTTTTTCTGCCCAAATTTCCGGCAAAAAAGAATCTTTTTTTCGTACAGGTGACTTAGGTTATTTATGGAATAACCATTTATATCCAATCGGGCGAATTAAGGATTTAATTATTATCAACGGGAGGAATTATTTTTCGAGTGACATTGAAGAAACCATTGCTGGAGTCAGTGATAATATTCGAAAAGGTGGTTATGCTGCCTTTTCAATTATCAAGGAGGGAACTGAACAACTAATTATTGTTGCTGAAATATCAAGCAATCTCTTGGTAGATGAGCAGAAAAAGATAATCAAAAAAATTTATGAGAACGTTATTGCTTCCTGGCATATTGAAAGTTATGACATTGTATTAACTACTACAAAATGCATCACGAAAACAACCAGCGGTAAATTACAGCGCTTTAAGGTAAAACAAAAATATCTAGAGAGTAATCTGAAAATAACGCTTAGTTTACGCCAATTACATGCAGATGAAATGACGCTCTCACCTGAGGAGATAGAATCTCAAGAGGTAGCTCAACAGCTTAATGATGCTGTGGTTGAGCGGTTAAAGAATTGTGTAATTCAGGTTTTAGGCGATAGTTCGATTGTGGATATAGAAAGACCATTATCGGAATTTGGCTTAACCTCTATCAAGGCGGTGGAACTTACTGGCATTTTAGAGCAAGAGTTTAGTCAAGCCATTGAGCCTGCAATTCTATATAACTATCCAACTATTTATCAGTTGGCACAGTACTTATCTAATCCATCTCAATTGGCTATAAATCCTTCTGAAGCGCCACAGAAACAATCAGTATCTACAGATATCGCAGTGATAGGCATGTCATGCCGTTTTCCTGGTAATATTAATACGCCAGAAGAATTTTGGAGTTTTCTTGTCAATAAGGGAGATGGGATAGGTTCTGTACCTGGTGAACGATGGAAAGCAGAGGAATTTTATTCGGAAAATTATGATGAACCGGGAAAAATAGGTTCAAAATCAGGTGGTTTTCTTACTGGAATAGAGCAGTTTGACGAAACATTTTTTAATATCACTGCAAATGAAGCCAGATATATTGATCCCCAACAACGTTTAACGTTGCAAGCAGTATGGCATGCTTTTGAGAATGCAGGCATAGCACCTGAATCTTTACGTAAACAAGATGTAGGGGTGTTTATCGGTGCTTCAAATAATGACTATGCTCATTTATTACTTAAGCAGGGTAATGAAACAATCAGTCCTTATTTAGGTTCAGGTAATGCGTTGAGTGCGATCGCCGGACGGGTTGCTTATTTATTTGGTTTTCATGGCCCCTGTATGACAATTGATACGGCATGTTCTTCCTCACTAGCGGCTGTTCATCAGGCTGTCAATGCTATAAGACAAGGAGATTGCACACTGGCGATTGCGGGAGGAGTGAACTTAATTCTTACCCCTCAATTATCAATCGCTTTAACGAAAGCACATATGTTATCTCCAGAGGGCCATTGTAAGCCTTTTTCAGAGGATGCAGACGGGTATGTCCGCAGCGAAGGACTTGGTTTTGTTATCTTAAAACCATTGTCAATAGCTATTAAAGATAAGGATTCTATTTTAGCAGTGATTAAGGGAAGCAGTATTAATCAAGATGGTACGAGCAATGGTTTAACAGCCCCAAATGGCCTGGCTCAGCAAGCATTGATTAAAAAATGTTTGCTTAATGCGGGAGTTGGGCCAGAAGAAATAGGCTTCATTGAATGTCATGGCACGGGAACCAAATTAGGTGATCCTATTGAAATTGCCGCACTGAGTGCTATTTTTTCAAGCAAGCGGACGGCACATAATCCATTAATTGTTGGTGCGGTTAAATCAAATATAGGTCATTTAGAGTCTGCGGCAGGGATAGCAGGGTTTATTAAGACCGTGCTCATATTAAAACACAAGATAATTCCACCTAATTTGCATTTTCGCACGATTAATCCACACATTGATTCAACTCGCTTTCCTCTAATTTTTCCCACTGAAAATTTGCGATGGGAAAATAATAAAGGGCTACGTTATGCTGGTGTCAGTTCTTTCGGATTTACTGGTACAAACGTCCACGTCACTTTAGCTGAGTATGAACAAAGACCTGCTGAAACGACTGGTCTGAAATTACCTCAATCATTATTAGTCATATCGGCTAAAGACAAAGAAACATTGCTTTCACTAAAATCAACCTATGTTGAATTATTGAAAAATTCCACTACTGACCTGCAGACTTTATGCATTAATACTGCTCTAAAGAGACAACATCTCAACTACAGAATTGCAATATATGCCGCTGAAAAAGAAGAGATGATCAATAAACTTCAGCATTCCACACCAGAACTAACACCAAGTATAAATACAGGAAAAATTGCCTTTTTGTTTACAGGACAAGGCGCTCAATATTTGCAAATGGGTAAACAGCTCTATGCTACCTCACAGCAGTTTAGAAAGGTTTTGAATAAATGCGATATTTTGGTTAAGAAACAAATTGGATTCTCTGTGATAGAACAATTAGTTAAAGAGAATCAGGAGCTTTTAAATGACACTAAATATGTACAGCCAATATTGTTTAGCGTTGAATATGCTCTTGCAAAGATGTGGGAATATTGGGGGATAATTCCTGCTTATGTAACGGGTCACAGCCTTGGTATTTATGCTGCAGCCTGTTTTAGTGGGATTTTGGATCTCGAGGAGGCTATAGAACTAGTCTGCATGAGAGCGAAGTTGATGGAGAAGACATCGTCTACCGGAGTTATGTTGGCGTTGTCAGCAACGCTAAGCTCAGTGAATCAGCTTATTTTGATGAATGCTTTAGAGAAAGTAGATGTGGCTGCTATCAATACCTCTACACAAATTGTAGTATCCGGCGAACTAGAGCAGATCGAACGGCTAACGGAGTTGGCAAAACAGGAAAAAATTTCCACAAAAATGTTGCCATCAACTCGTGCATTTCATTCGCAATGCATGGATTCAATCCTTGATGAGTTTTACGAATCAGCAAACAAGATAACTTATCGAGTTGGTCACATACCTTTGGTTGAAGATTTAACTGGCAACATTGTTAAAACATTTGATGCGACCTACTTGAGGGATCAAATTCGTAAACCAGTAAATTTTGTTGCAGTAGCCGATACCTTAAAACATAATGGCTGCAATATCTATCTGGAAATTGGGCCACAGCCCGTGCTTTGCGGTTTTATCGGTTATTCTGATGATAGAACCACAAAACTTCTTCCTTCTTTAAGAAAAAATCAAGATGATTGGTTACAAATTTCTCAGGCGTTACAAACTCTCTACCTCGCTAATTGCCGCATTGATTGGAAGAGAGTTTATGATTCTTTTAATACACCAGAATTACCATTGCCTTACTATCCTTTTTTACCCAATAAACATTGGCTTGATGACCAAGTCATAAAACAAAAAAAGCAGAGTAAAAACAAGGGTAACACCGCGAGGATAGCATCAGCTGCAAATAACGCTGAAGAGAGGCTGACTCAGGAAAGTATTGTCTGGTTTGATTTACCTATCAGTGAAAGAAATAAGCATTTACAGCAGATTATTGAAAAAGAAATTCGCTATGTCAGTGGTTTGGATAAAAATAAACCTATCGGTACAGATGATAATTTTTTTGAAATGGGCATTGATTCGCTGGTGATAGTACAACTAATTAATAATCTTAACCATTTATTAAAACAAGCAAACATTCTAATTAAACCGGAAAAAATTACCAAACCCTGTATTAACTCAGTGATTGCTGTAGTTAATGATTTAATTGATGAGCAACATCGCACACTCAATAGTTAAGGAATTAGCCATGAGTAAAAAATTCAAACACGATTTATTTGAGAAATGCTTGGAAGCTTCAAGTAATTTTTCCGCATTTAACAATAATTCTGATCATTATTTTATTGAGCCAATTCTTGAGGGGAATCCGGATCGGACTATGATTTTTAATGGTCAGGAAATGATAATGTGGGCAATTAATGATTATCTTGGATTGGCAAATAATAAAGAAATTATTGCTACAGCCGCAGAAGCTACTGCTCGTTATGGTTTGGGTACTCCTATGGGGGCAAGAAAGTTAACAGGCACCACAGCCCAACATCTGCTCCTTGAGAATAAACTGGCTGAATTTCTACAAAAACCTCAAAGTCATCTCTCTAACTATGGTTATTTGGGAGTCATAGGAGCGATTTCTGCGTTGGTTAAGCCTGGAGATGCAATCGTTATCGATAGTTTATCTCATTCATGCATGATTGATGGTGCTTTTTTAGCCCAAGCAAGACAGTATGCCAAGGTTTACCCCTTTAAACATAATGATATGAATGACCTTGAGCGTCAGCTGACTATGGCTGCTGATGATTGTGACGGAGGTGCTCTTGTCGTTACAGAGGGAGTTTTTGGAATGAGCGGGGACTTGGCCAAGTTGAATGAAATTTGTGAATTAAAAAAACAATTCAATGCCAGAATTTTCTTAGATGACGCGCATGGTTTTGGCGTAATGGGTGAAAATGGCCGTGGTACTGCTGAGCATTTGGGTTGCCATGATGATGTTGATATCTATTTTGGAACCTTTGCAAAGACTTTTGCTGGAATCGGTTCAGTGCTTGCAGGCGAGAAAGATATTATCTCTTATATTTCATTTAATTCCAGAGCAGATTTATCTTCAAAATCAATTCCTTTAGCAATGATTACAACGTTACTCAAAACCCTGGAGTTCGTAAAAGATAATAGTTTGCGCCAAAAAATGTGGACAAATGCTAAAAAATTACAGCAAGGCTTGTTGGAGCTAGGCTTTAAATTGGGCTCCACAGAGTCTCCCATTACTGCAATAAGATTTAGCGGAGAACAGTGTAACCTCGAGTTAGGTAAAAAAATATTACAGGCTCTTCGAGAGGAATATCATATTTTCTGTATAGCGGTGACTTATCCAATTGTTCCAGCAGGAGTTCTCGTTTTCAGGTTGATTCCCACTGCTAATCATAACAATGATGATATTGATAGAACCTTAAATGCTTTTACCGAATTAAGCCAACGTTTTCAATTGGCGGATAGAGCGTAATGCAGCATTGTTGATAAGATGAGGAAACCAACATGAATACTTTATTTGACTTTATCAATTGTCCTCAGAGAACTTCTAAAAAGAGGGATGTAGGGATAACTTCACTTCTTGACAAAGGATTAGGTGTGGGTGCACTCAATGACTTATTGAACGTTGCTTCGGAGTATATTGATTTGGTGAAATTTAGTTTTGGGACAGCTGTTGTATTATCACAGGATATTCTTAAGGAAAAAATTGTTCACTTGCAACAAAAAGATTGTGAAGTCTGTTTTGGTGGCACTCTGTATGAAATTGCAGAAAAACAGGGGAGCTTTGATGCCTATTTGAACTTATGTAAGCAACTAGAATTAAATTACATTGAAATATCTGATGGTGCGGTGCCAATTCCTTATCAAAGAAAGCTTGATTGCATAAAGCAAGCAAGCGATTGTGGTTTCATTGTGTTGAGCGAAGTTGGTAATAAGAATCCTGATATTGATAATGCGATTCACATTGATGAAAGAATAGATATGGTAAATCGAGAGTTAGAGACTGGTAGTTGGAAAGTTATTATTGAAGCACGAGAATCAGGTACGGTTGGCTTATTCGATAGTTGTGGAAAAATAAACACAGATGAATTTTTTACTCTTATCAATGCTTTACCAGCAGAAAAATTAATATTTGAAGCACCTAAGAAATCACAGCAAGCCTGGTTTATTAATCAACTAGGGGTAGATGTTAATCTTGGTAATATTCTTCCTGAAGATGTCATTAGTCTTGAATCATTAAGACGACAGTTAAGAGCTGACACATTATGTCAGTATTAGTTGTTGAGTTTTTGCTTGGTGTAACTGGGGCAAAAATTGCTGCGAAACGAAATCATACGGTAGTGGTCATTGATGTATTAAGAGCGAGCAGCACGATTGTTACCTTACTCGATAAAGGTGTTCAAGCTATTAAACCTGTTGAATCAATCCACCATTGGGATGGGTTGATCATTGGTGAGGAAGATGGTCAGCGAATAAATGGTTGTCATTTAAATAACTCTCCGACTGAGGTTAAGGAAATGTCCTTTAATCGTCATGAAGTCGTGGCCATTAAAACCACAAATGGTTCTGCTTGTATCATGGCGTCAAAAAGCATAAATAATCATGTACTCATTGGTTCAGCCCTCAATGCAAAAGCAAGTGCTGCTCTGGCTAGCTCAATTGCTATTCACAATGGTGGATTTATTAGTATTGTTTTGGCTGGTTGGCGGGGGCAAATTGCATTGGATGATTTATATATTGCTTCGCTTATTTTCGATAATATTCCCCACAAAAAGCTTTTAACAGGTGTTATTAAATACCAAGGAGTAGATGATTTGTATTCGGCAATGATAGGGACAGAAGCTGCAAAACGATTACATAAATTAGGCTATGAAAAAGATATTTTAACCTGTGCACAACAAGATGTTACACAAACTGTACCTTACTATGATGGTGAGTTGATACGTTCTTGGCATCCTACAGGAGATAACTAAACAAATTAGTCCGTAATTTTATTTAGCCTAATCAACTCAATTTAATTTTAAAGATAGGGAGGAGCGTTTAGGCAAGGATAAAGAGCCAGTAAATACAAGGTGAATACAATAATGGATACATGGTTTTTTATCTTTGTATTAATAGGTTTTGGCGCACAAATGATTGATGGTGGTCTTGGAATGGGTTATGGCATGATCAGTATGAGCATACTAATGGCCTTAGGGATACCTCCTTCGTTAGCTAGCGCCGCTGTGCATACATCTGAAATATTTACAACGGGGTTCTCGGGCGCCTCTCATCTAATTTTAAAAAATGTTGATTATAATTTATTTCGTTCTCTGGTTATTCCTGGAGCACTTGGTGGAATTATTGGCAGTTTCTTATTGACCATAATCACTGTGCAAATTAAACCTTTTATTGCTTTGTATTTATTGATCATGGCAAGTTTTATTGTGTATAAAGCAGTTAATTTTATCCGTCAGCGTAAAAAAATACATCCAGTGGTGATCTATGACGTCCAGATACCTGACAAATTAGCCCGGAGAAAATGGCATTTAATTATTCTTGGTTTTGTTGGGGGATTTTGTGATGCCGTAGGCGGTGGTGGTTGGGGCGCTATTGTCATATCGACTTTACTTGCTCAGGGCGAAATAGCTCGTTACACCATTGGCTCAGTAAATTTGGCAGAATGTGTAGTAACTATTAGCATTTCCATTATGTTCTTTTTGACTATTGGCATTAAGTATTGGCCAATTATTATTGGATTAGTGGTAGGGGGAGCAATTGCGGCACCCATCTCGGCTTATATAACTCGAATTATTCCTGCACATCTATTGATGTTCTTGGTTAGTTTATTAATCTCGGTTATAAGTTTAAAAACGCTCTGGTCAATTATGAGTTAATTAGTCATATAAAAGGCATCGTCAAGGGGTACCCATATTTTTAAGTAATTCGAAATAATAAGAGCTGTTGTTCCTCTATGGAAGTCTTTGGGATTATCTCTAATCCCTTTTTCTGTATATTTGTAATGAACTTCATTTAAATAATCCTTTAATTTCATCATAAATATAAACCTTATCCTTTCTGTGTCTTTGATTATAAAGCATTAAGCCTTGGACAATTTTGTTTTTTACTTCAGGGCCCTGTGTTTCATGATGTAATTTTATTAATTTTTTGAGTAAATCAAGCTCAGTATCTTCTGCAATAAGCCTATCAATCATAATATAATTTTACATAGGGCTAAAATTTGGTTCTTGAATAACTTTATTTCCACTACTCTGGGGAACAGAGTTTAGGTTACTAAATAGTGTTTGCGGTGTAGAGATGAGCAAGGATGACAGTTTTGCATCGGTTAATTTTAATTCTTCATCGGCAATAGAAGAATCTTCAGGTGCTAATGTTTTAGCTTGTTTAAGTGACGCTTCTGCTTTATCCCATTCTTTTTCTAATCGATAGGTGCAAGCAATATTTAACCAGGCGTCAGCGATTTCTTGTGAATCTTGAGTTTTTTCTAGAATAGACGAAAAATAGTTTCTTGCTTCTTGGAAGCACTCCTGTTTGAAAAGAGACATTCCCATTTGGCTAATTACAATAAGGTGATCTGAATCCAAGTGAATTGCTTCTAAATAATATTTTTGTGCTTCTTTGTAATCTTTATTTCTATAAAGATGGTGACCACATTGCGCTAAGCATTCTGTAAGATTTGATAAAATAATATTTTTTAGACCAATATCATCTTCTTTACATACATCTAATGCTTTCTTGTAATACTGAATTGCATAATTAAAATTATTAGTGATGTTTTTCTGCGTCGTTTCTTCATCCTCAATCGCTTTTTTAAGAAGCTCAATATATTGCTCGTACCAATTGGCTATACTACGTAAGAACATTGGATTATCGCTGCAAATTTCTAAGGCTTTTTTAATAAAATTCTGTGCTCCATTAAAAAATTTAGCACTTTTTGGTAGGTCTGTTTCGAGGTAATGCTGAGCAGATTTTAGATATAGCAAGCCCATATTGTGCCAAGCAGAAGCACAAGATGGAAAAACATGAGTTGCTGTCTCATAGCATCTTAAGGCCGCAGTATCTTTATTTGCAGCCTCATAACATTGACCCACTACATCAAATGCATAAGAAACATTAGCTACTTCTGAAGAATTATTTTGCTCTAAGTAAATAAATTTTTTTAAAGGGTTAATAGCTTGTTCTTTTTCATCACAGAAAAAATGACATTGACCTAAATAAAAATAACTTTTTGCATGTTCAGGATTTTCATAAGTTGATTGCAGAAATAGGTTCTTAGCTTTTTCATAATTACTTTCATGAAATGCGTTTACTCCGTCCTTATAAAATAAGTTGGGCATATTAAATCCTATAGCTGGTTTAAAATGTTCGGAATTCTAACATGTTCTCTAAAGTGTACATATCCGTGATTTTTTTTGCAGGCGCTATCCTCGTTATATAAATTTTAAGAGATAAATATTTTCCCTAGGATCATTCGAACCTGGAATCCATCCTCCGTTCAACCTAGGGGTACTTAAGGTCTTTAGCTATCTCATTGCCAGATATGCGGTAAAAACTATCTGGCACAATGAAAACTTAGATGATTCTATAATTAAATGGGTAAAATCACCCATCTGATTGCTGTTCAAAATGTATTAAAATTGCAACATTTGTCTAATGGACCTTTATTGCGATGTTACAGAATAATTGAGATATTCTTTTCACAATGTTTAATTTTCTGCCTAAAAAAGAAATTATAAGTGAGTTGACTGTTTGTAAAACTTGGAGAGAAGTGGGGCGAGATAAACGATTATGGTGCAATGAATCCTATGACAGATTTCGGGACACGATAACAAGTCTAGATTATCAATTGAGAGATTTTATATTAAGTGATGTCATTGACTTAAAGCTTGCAAAACAACTACAAACCTTATGGGACATAGACAATACGAGACGTGCGAAACAATTGCAAAAGCTTTTCTCCGTGCTAAATCTCGTGAGGCAAAAGTCTAACTATTTACTATACTTAAAGTGTAGATTCAGTTGAGGCGCAAGCCTCGTCCTGATCTGCAACCACCTTCGGGTGGTTTTTTTTTGCCTTTATCAAATGGATGAATGACATGGGGTTAGAGCAACGCTAAAAGGGATTTTTCAAAAACGCCCGAACCCAAAGGGCGTCTTTATTCTCGAAATCAATACCGTTTTGATGTGATTGTATTGATTTGGACCCAGCACTTGTGTGCCTTGGAAAGCAGTGGTCGACGCGGCCTTTGAAGTTCGAAAATATTTTAATGAGTTAAATTTGGTATCGTTCATTAAAACGACCAGTGGAAAGGGTCTACAGGTCATTGTTCCTATAAAACCGCAACATGGTTGGATTGCAATTAAACAATTTACCAGGTCTTTGTTGAAACGTTAGAAAAAGTAAATCTGAAGCGTTACATCAGTGAATTGGCGACAAGATCTTTCAGATTAGCGTAAGCTCAATCGAGGTGAGAAGCATATGCTTTTGGGTAAGCTCAGCGGTTTAAGAAATTCTTTCTAAAAGCATTTCACACTGGAGAGAATACAGGAAATAGCTATTGCACGAAAAGGGAAGCGGTTCAATTTGGTGAATGCCGAATTGCTCTTTGATTTTTCATAATCGATATCGATGTTGAAACGATCACACATGGTTAAAACCCTTTGTTAAATTTTGAGCTACTCTTAAAAAGTACCTTATTTGTTATAGGACAAAATCATGAAAAAATCTCCAAATTCCTCAAAAAATCAGACCAAAGGAAAAATTAAAAAAGATAATTTAAAAAATATTTCCGGCGGTAGGATATTTATCCCCGAAAATCTACCTTCCCCTGATGAGATTCGTCGTATATTGGATGAGCGTTTAAAACGTTAAGTGGCTACTTACTTTAAATAGGCGACAGGAAGTTCAAACCATCGTGTGGTGTAATGGGGAGACTTTAATTGTCTCTTCATTGACCATGATTTTCTAAACCCTTCGGCTGCCAGTCGCACCGTTCTCGGTCCGTATTTTTGATTAATCCCATCAATATGTTTTATCACTTTTTCTGTTTGCAGAATGTCCTCGTCTGCGGGTTGATGAAATAAATCCATTTGCCGATATTGCTTATCAATTAAATCTGCCAATAGCGCACCACATTTATGATATTGAATATCTTTGCGATAGATGCGTTTAAGACAAAATTTAGCAGCGGTTGTTAAATACCTCACATCATCGGTTGGATTTACCAAGCGAAACCCGATTGAATTGGAATATTGCGTTAAATCTTCGCGACTGGGTAGGCTCAATACTTTTATCAACAATAAGCATATCGCCTGGTTGAATGCCGACATCGGTCATCGAATCGCCTGCGGCGATTAAAAAGAAAGTAGAAGCAGGTGTTTAATTAAATGTTCGTTTAATCGAGGTAAGATTCGATATAATCATGGGCAGGGGAGGGAAAACCTGCCCGAACTTTGGAACTGTAAAGAGGAATTCCTTGGTGTTGGTAATAGCTTTTTCAAGTAAGTCTCAATTCATTCAAATCGGAAATATTTTCTGCTATTACGATTAATCAAATGTTAATAGACGCGGTTTTTCAGCCCAGCCTATAGTTGCTTTATATTTGACAAATATGCGCTATTAAATTACATTCCCCGTTCATTCGTTTTGGAAGATGTTATGGAAGTCTTTAAAATTTTAAATAAAGTGTTAGGTGCGATTTTATTAACACTACTTTTCACTCCTCTTATAGTATTAGCAACCATATCTCGACTATTTAATTTTATAGACCTGTTATATCAAGGCAAAATAGGTAAAGTTTTTTTTTCGTTTGCAGTGTCTCCATTTACCGCTTTACTGACTGCCGTAATAGGCACTGCTATTTTGCTTGAGCAGGGTTGGAAAATCGGACTGACTAGGCTTTTTCTTACTGCTCCCGCGAGAATCATGCACTTTTTTAAGAAACAACTATCTTTTGGTATTCAGGAAGATGAATCTATTAATGATATTTTTGTAAGCTCAGCAGCCTCATCAGGCTTAAATGGATTTGTAACTTCAGGCTTTTTTGGTAAGTTAACATTAAAATTGTTATCTTTGTGTGCGCCAATGGAGGTTTACCTTTCTTATGATGCAAAGACGGTATCACCACATAATGATGTTAGCATTTATTTTACAGAGAAAAATTTAAGTATCCTCAAACAAAAATATGAGTTAATTGCACGTGAGCAATCTTCACAAATCTCAAGTGAAATTAATAGCTATCTAGTTTCAAAGCTTAAAGAGGCCAAGCTCAAAGCTGAAGAATTAAGCCATTTACCTTCCAGTGATGATACAAGAACGGGGAAATTGCAAAGTGCTCAAGATGAGCTTGAAGCAATACAGTCAGCACAACGATGTGTTGACTATTTTATAAAAAATGAAAAGACAGCTCCTGACTTGAGTGGTCAATTTCAATGCACTCCCACTACGGTATTAAATTATATTTGGCTTGCAATAAAAAATGAATGCCCAAATGAGCAAAATAATAATTCTTTAAAAGAAAAGTTAATTTGGACACTTTTCCAAATACAAAGAGGTTTTAATATAGTTAATGGTGGAAAAGGACTTGATATGCCTGAATGCCCCAGCGGTGCGATAGGTCTGCTCGTAAGAGTTATTTGCGATGAGCAGGAAAAAATGCCTAACTCTGAATATAGGGCAGCTGATCCAAGCCCAGCGAATCTAACTCTTGCCTTAAAAACCGCATTAGATCGTCCTTTTACCTCTTCATATAAACTGATTGTTAGATCGACAAGACAAAAATACAATAATGATCCACAAGCTTATAAGAATGAACAGAAAGAAAATATAGCTAAAGCGTGGAAAGTTTCTTTTGCTCCTCTATTAACTTCTGGTGTTTTGCAAGAAGATAATTTGAATGAGATAATTGACAAAGGAGTTGATGCTTGGGAGCCTCCGTTAACAAGAATATAAGGAAGCTTTTTATCTAATCCCGTCAGCGTAGATACTGTCTTGAAAAGCAAACCCAGTTTACTGAGTAAGATTAAGCGATTGTTAGTGGAGACGCGAATGGAAAATTTGGTAGAAAATGATATTTTTATTGATGAAACAGAGAATTCAGCAATAAACGCTATCATAAAAAAGGGGATAATTGACTATAACGCCCCATTTTTTGGTTCGACCTCTTCACTGCCTTTCACTATTTATGTCAAGGATTTCAAATCAAATGTTATTGCAGGTCTTACAGGTTTTTACAGAGAGAAATATGCGCGTGTAGATTTATTTTGGGTTCATAATGAATTTCGTAATCAAGGGCTAGGTAGAAAGTTGATTTTGAAATTGGAAGAATTCAGTAAAACAAAAGGATGCCGCTATATTCAACTGGATACGTTTGACTTTCAGGCAAGACCTTTTTATGAAAAATTAGGGTTTGAATGTATTGGTACTATATCTAAGTGGGTTGAAGATAGGGACTGTCACTTCATGAGAAAAATCATATCTCAATTGAAGAGCTAATTACTAATAGGAATATTAAATCAGATATTATGTGATAGAAATTCGACTTAGATTTTTATTTAGAGAGAATATGGATGAAGCAATTTCAAAATATTTTATTTGTAAGTGATGTTACTAAAGAAGAAGTTAAAGCCTTAAAACACGCAATAAAATTAGTTGAAGTAATAATGAATTGAATGTTTTGATGGTATGCCCACCATTAGAGAATAGTCTTGCTGAATATAAAAATTCTTATGAAACTTTTCTTTTAGAAAGAATGGCACAAAACATTGAAAAAACAAAAATAGACTTGAATATGCTTAAACCAAAATTAATTAAATTAGATATTGAGTGGGGAACTACGCCTGATATTCGTATTATTCAACGAGTAATTCGTAACTCTTACGATCCATTATTTAAAAGGGAGTCCAACGGAACTTATTCCCTCCGTTATTGCTGAGAAAAAAATTGATGTTTTAATTATGGGATCGGGGGTCACCCATCTTGGTTTGAGCGAGAGTGAACTTGGGCAAAAGACCGGAGAAGAGCTTATAGCTATATTGGGCCCCCTCAAAGGTTCGGGAATTACGCATCTTGATTTGAGTAGGAATAATCTTGGGCAAAAGACCAGAGAAGAGCTGGTAGCAATATTGGGTCTCTTTAAGAATTCGGGAATCACTCATCTTAATTTGAGCACGAATGAACTTGGGCAAAAGAGCGGAGAAGAGCTGGTAGCTCTATTGAGCGTCCTCAAGGATTCGGGAATCACTCATCTTAATTTGAGCACGAATGAACTTGGGCAAAAGAGCGGAGAAGAGCTGGTAGCTCTATTGAGCGTCCTCAAGGATTCGGGAATCACTCATCTTAATTTGAGCGGGAATGAACTTGGGGAAAAAACCGCAGAAGAGCTGGTAGCTCTATTGAGCGTCCTCAAAGATTCAGGAATTACCCATCTTGATTTGAGCAGGAATAATATTGGGCAAAAGACCAAAGAAGAGCTGGTAGCACTATTGAGCGTCCTCAAAGATTCTGGAATTACCCATCTTGATTTGAGCGAGAATAATCTTGGGCAAAAGACCAGAGAGGGGCTGATAGCACTATTTAGCGTCTTCAAGGATTCGGGAATTACCCATCTTGATTTGATCGGGAATGGGCTAAGAGGTAAATCAGCAGAAGATTTGAGGCTTATTTTCCAAGCAATACCTCAAAATATTGAAACAGTCTCTTTAATGACTCGCGAATTAAAGGTGATGAGCCCAGAACAACGCCAAGCCATTCAAACACGCTTTCCTAGAGCAGAGCAAATTATTTTAGCTGATGAATATGATAATGAACCATTAAACCCATCTTTAAGTAGAGCCGATGCCAATACTTATATACGCCTTGGATTTCAGGCATCCACCCCATCATTATTTAATACAGCCTCCTTCTTTATTGCGAGGAATAACGATAAGCTCGGCCCCAAAGAGGAAAGCAAACTCACCGAAGCTGCAAAAGAAGGTATCAATCAGTTTAGAAAATGAATAAATAACTTTTAAGGCTCCCAAGCTTAGGTTATTAAATGAAAAGTTATTTTTAAACAACTGATTACAACTTCAAGGACTAATTCACCCTTATGTGACAAATTGAGACAGTATCGTTAGAACTATTTTGTTCTACAGAGTTAAAAGCATATTAACAGTTAAATTGATTAAAATATATTCAAAAGATAAAAAATTGACTTTTTTGGGAGTGGATTCTACATTTTGACACCAATTCACTTTCTCCGTGGTTGACTTATTATTACTCAGTGCATGTGGAGGGCGCTCCTGAAAAAACTGAACAAGCCAAAATGAAGGATTTGGCGAAATTTATAAATTTCTTTCAGATGGAAGTAGGGCATGATTTGGTGGATAGTTGGACACCGGCTGTTAGTAAGCACTTTCAGAAGCATTTATGCAAAACCATTTCCGAAAAAACCAGCAAGCCATATAAAGCAACTTCAATTAATCGCACCATGGCAACAATTCGTCATTTGGGTCGATGGCTTTATCAACAACGTCCTTTATTAGCAGGCGACCCCTTAGCGCAAGTTAAAGATTTACAAACCTATGCTCCAGATTGGAACGGACTTACTTCACGTCAATTAATGAGACTAAAGTCTGCTTGTGAGCAACGTATATTTATTGTTAGGGACAGGACTTCGTGAGTCAGAAGTAGTTTCATTAATGTGTGTCAGTATCGACAAAAAGGACTATGTGACGTACTACGCCATATGTCAAAGCGCAATCAGTCAAAAAATTCCTCTGCCACAAGAGAGTAGGGTGTACTTAGATCACTATCTAAAAAGAGCAGCTCAGGAAGATGAATCATTATTTGGGATGAGGGCAAATCCTCTTATTTTAATTTAACAAGTTCAATTTGATATGAATTTGGTTAATCTCGCTTGGTAAAACTCTACTGGATCGTTTTGTTCGCTGAATTTTGAAAAATATAAATCCCCATTAACGATTAAATTTTCCGTATATTTATTTATAGGTTTATATTTGTATAAAATGTTATTTACTCTCATGATTTCCACTCACTCTACATTATAAATTACATCTATTTAGTATGGACTTTAGTGTTCTAAATTAAAATGATTGTGCTCAAGACAATGTAGGTGTTGGAGGGTAAGTGTAATTTGCTAAGTCTGATGAATCCTAGAATCAGACCGAACCAAAGATTGGTTGTAAACCCCTTCCACTGGCCTATCAAAAATATCAAATTTAACCTAAATTGGAGTTCCCAAACTCTGTGCATTAATCAAAGTTCATTTTAAATAACTATCTTATGCTTACCGAATAAAGGTTATAAAACCTAGGTCAGGCCTACCCATCTTAATTTTCAGTGTACAAATTTTAACTATAATTTAAGTTATGGCTCAGAATTAACGAGAATTTTCATGAAATCAGATTCCCTTTCCCAGCTTGTTGATCTCATTAAGAATAATTCAGAGAAAATGGAAGAGTTAGATGAAATCCCCTATATGTTTATTGATGAAAGCCGTCTAATGATCTATACGGCTAAGCCAGAGCCAAGCTCGTTAATAAGAAAGATAGACGTTTTTTTGAGTTTTGGTTCTAACTTACCGATTTTACAAATAACGAACACAAAAAATGAGAAGAGTTTATACAAAATTAAAGCAGGTAAAGAAGCTGAACTGCTTAAAGCTTTAAAAGACGCAGGGATTCCTCCTGATTTGGCTTTTTTGAGGCCGCGAGTTCCTTCTCTAAGTGATCAGGAATGGGATAATCTAAAAAAATACGATGAAGAAACCGAAAAATTGTATCAGGTCATTCGTCAAAATATTTCAATGAATGTTTTAAAAAATATAGACCCGAATTCAGATGAAATCGTACTTATTGATATAGGCACGGGTCTAGGAGATTGTTTAGATGTAACAACGACCTCCTTACATGAACTTGGCAAGTCAATTAGGTCAATTGGTATAGATACTAGTGAAGCTAACATTACGACCGCAAATAAACGTTTCTCTGCTAAAAATTATCTTTTTATTAAGGAGGACTCAAAAAATGTGGAGGCTTTTTTAAATCGGACATTACCATTATCGAGTGAACCATATACCATTATTACCGCGAGTGGCTCTTTAACAAGGGAGGTTTTAAATAATACGCTCGAAGCCCATACGATCCTTCAACAGCTACTAAGAGGGGGGGCTGATCTTGTTGTGATAGGGGGTAAAACAGAACCTTTAGTAACAAGACGTATAGCAAAAAAAGTGGGATGGAATTGTGATCTTGTGCCCCGTTCAGATTTTGAGTTAGCAGGAATTTATATACTCACTCCAAATCCAAGTTACTTACCAAAAATAAAAAATAATCATCTGGATTTATCCCTTCATGCACATCCTTTAAGTTTACTTGAAAAATATCCTAAAGCAGATTTGAGTAAAATTATTAGTATCGATTTAGGATTATCTTATTTAAGATCTCATGAAGTTGACCAATTGTTAGAGTTATGTCCTAAACTAAAAACGATTCAAATCGCCGGCATAGAGCCTTGGGTAAAATCAATGGAGTCGGCTTTGAGCAATACCGATATCATGCTATCAAAAAGGCCAGAAAACTACATTGATAATTCAAACTCTAACCCAAATAAATGGGAATTGAAGAAAACATCATCTAATTTTTACAATAGATATTTTCTTTCTCTTAATAATAAAAAGATTGATTATCTGCAGAGGGTTATACAAGAAAACCCTGAAATATATATATGGGCACCGGTCGTTACAGAACATGGTATTGTATCATCGCTTCCTATTACTTCTCGTGGTGATTACACCAAAGAGAATTTAGACGGCTTTCTTAAGAAATTAGAGTTCATGGCTCTTGAAGGAGACTATGCTGCAGCCTACGCTTTAGCAATAAATTATGAGAAAGGTTATAAACATTACTTTCTATTAGGTAACTATGTTGGAGAGTCTAATTTTTATGATTTAGATAAAAGTTTAAAATATTTTAATCTCCTCTTTGAAAAAGGTTACCCTGTTGAAAAAGATATTCAAAGAGTTCAGGAAAAAATCGACCAAAATAAAACCTCATTTGATATTTATAGAGAAGTTTTAGAAGCAGGAGAGCTTGACTTAGAAGAAATTGATAGTGGCGTTGAAAAAGGGGACCTAGTAGAGAGTGATAGAGTCAACGCTGAGGAGAAATTTAGCCAATATGAACCCTCCGTTGATGAGCTTAAAGAAATGGTCAAATTAAGTGAACTTGATTTAGAGCAAATTGAAAGCGGTTTACCTGAGGACACTGAAGACTACATAGGTGAGTCAGAAGAACAAGATAATATAGAAATGAAAGAAAAGTCATCTAACCTAAATAGATACGCTCTCTTTTCTAGTGCGAAAAACGTGGATAGTCTTAAGGAGTTTATACAGAGCCAGCCTGAGAAATATATTTGGTTCCCAATTAAAACAGGCAATGGCTATGTATCTAGGGTCGATACTAAACCCTTGTTTTTGTTATCACCAAAAAATGAATTAGATAACCATCTTAAAAAATTAGAAGCCATGGCCTTTAATGGAGATGACGCTGCCGCTTATACATTGGCATTAAACTATGAGAAAGGTTACAAATATCATTATTATAGACATGGTTATGTGGACTGTACTTCCTTAAAAAATTTAGATAAAAGTTTGAAATATTTTCTTCTGTTGCAAAAAAGAGGATATCCAATGGATCAAGATGTCCAGAGAGTTCAAGAAAAAGTCGATCAGAGCAAGGACTCATTTACTTATTTAAAAGAACAGGTAGAGCAAGAAAAGCCTCATCAGGATGAGCAAAAAAATGAAATCAGTTCAACAAACTTGTCTGATAAAACACCCTAAGGGTGTTTTCAATTAATTTTTTTAATAAGTCTGATTATTTTGATAATCAGACTTAGTGTGCAGGGGTGAAACGTGGATTCTAAAATAGGAATTGCATGGCCTCATAGACTTCAGGCCATGCATACTACTCGATTAGCAATAATAAGTAGCTTTCAAGAATACATTACGTATAGAAAAGCGCTGATCTATAGTCAATCTATTCGCACCTTCTACACGACGATAGCGTTCAGAAGCTATTTCCGACCAGTAGAGCTCTGTATTTAAACCAACTTCAAGTCCTAATCGACTACCACCGGCAAAGTCATAATTGGCAGCAGCTACAAGATTGGCACCTAACACAGGAACAACCCATAAAGTAGAATCATAGCCTCTGTGATAGGTGTAAAAATTGCTTAGTGGCAAATTGGGAACCGGCACTCCTGTTGTAAGATACTCATTTATTTGTGCCTTTCGTGAACCACCAAGAACTGCCAGTGACAAATCGCCACCTATATTAAAATAGCGGTTAAAATCCCAATAAGCTCCCGCTCCTGCTTTGGGCCCAATAGCCCAATATTTAGCTTCGTATTGAACATAATCTGATTGAGGAAATGGTTCGCCAAAAATATCGGTAGTCGTACCGTTGTATGTCGTACTGAAACCTTTTTTAAATTCTGTTGCTTTAATTCCGTAAAATCTGGAAAAACGGATTTGGGGTGCAAAAGTACTTTGAACATTATTGTGAGTAACCAATTCACCGCTTTGATATTTAAAATAACTGCTTATAGATGCTAGAGATGGACCAATTAATGTAGGATTGTTATCAAAATTTCCCATCACCAGACTCGTGGTATTCTTCATGACTGCGCCCGCTTCTGAGTTCCCAGCAAACTGGGTGCCACGATTTCTCAGGTTTGTATAGCTTAAGACTACATCATTGCTGTATTGAGGGCCAAATTGATATCCCAGACTTAAAGCATATCCCCAACGTGGATCAACATCAGATAAATGAGTTACGACATTACCAGTAGGACTTTGGGTATCGGCATAATCAAACTTGTCTAGAGAGTCATCAGTAATGGCACCATATATAGCTGACGCACTAAAGAAAAAACGTCTGCTGTCATCCTGTACATCTCCCATAGCACCGGCAAAAGAAATACCTGCATTAGTAGCTAAAGTCAATCCTAAAAAGCATGCTTTAGGAATACGTCCGTAAGTCATTATTTTTATACTCCTGTCAATTGTATTTAATAACTATTTTTGCTTTTACATAATAACATTAATTTTATTGTGGTCTAGGGCTACGTAGAGTCTTCCTTTTGCTTAATTATGATTTCGAGTAGAAAAAGAACTTTTCCCTGTATCTTATTTCATCTCGGAATGTTCGCAGTCTAATAATCCCTGCAATTCATCCAAAGCAATTTTGTCGTTAATTTTAATTAACGTAACCCAGGCAGCAATAATTTTGTTGTACGTTAAGATTCGTTTGAGTAATTGTTTATTTTTTTCCTTTTCAGCGATCGTATCTTGCAATTGCTGTTGTCTTTTGTCCAAAGTTTGATAGTAATCTATTGCATAAACTAAAGTGGGATTATGTTTTTCCATAGCCCATTTTTTAATGGTTTCTAATCTGTTTTTTTGATAATCGATTAAATCCTTATCATTGTTTTTTGCTGATAAATATTGCAAATAATACATGTCGAGTTGAAAAGGATGTTTATATAATCCCTGCTTAATAATGACTTGATAAAACTCCTGTTCAAATTGATAGATCTTGGGGTTTAAATTGGCAGTTTGATGTTGTTTTAAGCTTTCACGCCATTGTGCATTGATTGTATTGCTGTAAAGATTCATCATGCCATCCCAAATTGACTCCAGTTCATCCCCCTGTTCTTTAATTTGTTGTTCTAATTCAGTTATTTCCTTTGTTTGCACTGCTAGAGAGAGCTGTGCGAATTCTTTCGCTTCAGGAATTATAGAGATAATTTTATTTTCATTAGCTTTGCTTAAATTAGCAAATTGTTTTAAATCTGGGTTATCAATTGACTTAAGTTCATCCCTGTAATTATTAAATTTTTTTTGAATTGCTTGTTGATTAAGATTCGCATTGCGAGAAGCAAACTGATCTTTCATAAAGTAATCGGCCCATAATAATAGATAATAATCAGAGGTACTTATGGGAATATCCACTGTCATGTCGTCTAATATTGCTTGTTGATGGGCAGTAAATATATCTTTTGAGGGAGCATTTAATTTCTGACCGTTCACTATACTGGTTCCTGTATACGCTTCTGTAAACGACCGTTCATAACCTTGATAGGTAGCCCCATCAGCATCGGCGGTGCAACCTGAAGCATAATGATCTGGGGTTGTCGCAGTAAACCCACAGATTCTGGGATTAGCACTGGGATAACCATTCTTTAATTTGACTGATAATTGGTGAAAGCCGCCGGAATAACATTGTGACATAGCGAACACTATATGCTGACTTGGTACTTGTTCAAGCAGTGAACCAAGTTCATTTTTAGATAAGCAAGCTTTAGTAAAGTTTTTTTCATTAGTAAAATTATTGATAAATGGTTTTTTATAGTGCCATAAGTCAATGCAATTATTACTGTAGGGATTGGTATCTTTATCTTCAAAAAAGCCATAAGGCATTCCATGGTCACTAACAAAAAGGAATAAGTTATCATTGGGCTTTAAGGAGCGGGTTTGGGGAGATAAAAAATAATTATTAACTTGCCTTTTAGTTGCACTTTGATTATTGGGAATAATACCAGTCAACATTTCATCTGTTTTATCCTGTTTATTCTGCTTTGTATTAATTTTTTTATGAACGTCCAAAGGTATTGGCTGGTGAAGTTCATTGTTCCCTGCTCCGAAATAAAGGCTCACTCTGTTTTTACCATATTGATTGACGAGAAACTCATAAAGAGTTTTAGTTTGTAAATACTGCGAATAATGATTAAGTCCAGGATTATCCCCACCAGAAAGAACCAGTATTTGGCTGGTAGTATTCCCGATAGTGATATGTAAACAAAAAAAGATAATTAGCAATGAGCGGTTCATTAATAATATCCTCAAGCAAGCTCGTTTGGGGGATGTTATTAACGTTAATTTAAATTGGCCTTGTTATCAAATTTCTTATTTGCATTAAGTTATTTAAAATTTTCTTCTTTGTGGCATAACCCAGCGTTTTTTAGATTCACTGTCTGCTGTTGCTGTTTTATCTGGATTATTCTTTGATAGATTCTCTTCGGATGCATTGTTCGTTTTACCCATTGTGTTAATAAAGGAAGCTGAATATTCCGATGCATTCATTTTCTTACGTTGCATTAATTCTTCTATTTCGGTTTTAGCTTCTGGCACAAGATCTGAAACAGCTTGTAAAATTTTTTCATTTGAATTTTTTACAAGGATATCTACTAATGAGTACCCATCATCATTTTTTGTTCTAATAGCTTCTAACCGCATTTCAGTCGGCAGGCTTTCAAGAGTAATTACTATACCTTCAGGAGAGTCTCGTAACGTTGCGAGATTATGAAGTATTGGGTTGCCATTTAAACGATCTTTTGCATTAATTGCTTGTAATCTATCTTCAGGAGGAACAAGTGATAAAAACTCCTTTAATGACGCGAATTTATCATTTTTATCCGCTAAAAGATGAATTAAAGGGTCACCATTACAATTTTGCTCCAGAGCAACTTCTGCTCTATGTCTTGGGTAAATCAGAGTTAAAATAGCTAATAAGCGGCGATTATCATTAGAATCTCTTGCTGCGATATGCAATAAAGAATTTTGATCATGATTTCTTTCTTTTATAACGTTTAAAAGTTCTTCCTGTGATAGGGGAAGTAGATATTTTTTTATACCCTTTAAACCCTCCTCCACATTCTGTACAATTGTAAATAGAATTAAACATGGATTACGTTCATTTTGACTGACAGAATTCAAATTACTCTCTAGTATCTGATTGGCTATATTTTCGTTAAGAATTTTTGTTGTTTGCTGAGCTAACTTTTTGACACAGATATCTTTATTCATTATTGATAAAACATCATTTAAAGTTACAATTTCATTTCTTATCTCAATACGTAAATCTAAAATTTTACTTTTTAAGTCGTTATCTGTTACGCTATCAATCAGTGACTTAAATTCAACAATGGCAATTAAAGCAGTCGAAATTCCCCCTGATAATTTATAAGCTAAATTTGCAATTGCTTCTTTAAAATTAAGCGCTCTATGCGATATTTCACTGCTCTTTTCAATGTTTCTAGCCATAGCATGAACCTTAGAAAATTTTTTGATTTAGAATAATTATAGTTGCTGAAAGTAAATGGTGGGCTAAACTGTATTTTTACTAAATTAATTGAAAACTATTCGTTTGTATTCCATACTCAGCCTTAATAGAATTAATGAAAATTATCATGAATAACTCGCAAAAAATCGTTTGTCCCACTTGCGGAAAACAAAATACTTGGCACTCCGAAAACTCATTCAGGCCATTTTGCTCAGATCGGTGTAAGTTAATTGACTTAGGTGAATGGGCTCGCGAAACGCGAAAAATTCCGGGAAGCTCTATTGCTCCGGATCTTAAAGTTGCAATCAGTGATCGCTCTGACGATTCAAACGAAAATCTCTTCTGAAAGTTTCATTTTGTCTACATGCCATGCTTTATACATGGCATGTAGAACTCCCGTAGATGTATTGGCCAAATTGTTTGGTCTTATTTGAAAGGCTCGGGCAGTCTATCGTATAAGGCTGCGCCGCCATTAATAATATTTCTTATTGTGTTGTTAAAATCAGCTGCCCTCGCTTCATCTGGTGACGAAAAAAAAGTGTCTACTTTATGAAGGATGTTTGAGCCAAAGCGCCTGTTCTTGCCCAATTCATTCAGATAATAAACAACAGCAGCATTTATAACCACTATAGTACCCAAGCATAACCTGCTATCTATAGGGGCTAAGGAAAGTATGCTGAGATTTAGTAAGGACATGAGGCGCACAGTTTTTGCTGCTTTTACTTGGATTTGATCTTGTGGCATTATCTCTCCTTGTAATGACTAAATTCCAGATTATAAGAAGCAAGATAACACACAAGATTTTGTAATAAACAACTAGTGCTACATTTTTTTTCTGTCTAAGTGTTTAGTAAGTTTTTAAACAATTGCTTTTATATCAATTTAATCCAGAATATTGCATTCACAATGAATACCATCTTTCTTAGGGATAATAATGAACAGGATTTCAAAGTTAATCTATACGCTACTTATTGGAGCAATCAATTTTCTCTTCATCCCAACAGTACAGGCTTTTCATCCTGTATGGACCTTTGAGCCATTGACTGAGACAGAATTCTCAATACCAGCTACAGGTTCTGCAATTGTTCAGTATACAGTGACAAATCACTCATCTCATTTTCACACACTATATTTGGCTCGAGTGGCGGGTATTAATCAAGTAACGACAGTTGGAAATTGTCAGAGTCCACTCAGATTGGCTCATGATGAGAGTTGCACCTTGACTCTGCAAATTAATGCGCGGAATTTACAAGGTAATATTGTAGGAGGGCCTGAGCTCTGCGAGCAGGCTAATCCAAACTTATGTTATCGTCCTGCTTCTGAGAATATATTAAAAATTACGGTATTACCTGTTCCTGGTAATACAACGCTTACCAGCAGTGTAACGACATTAGCATTGCAAGCTGGCGGTGTGGCAAGAGTTATAACCGTTACTAATAGAGGTGTTGATGCGGCGTTCAATGTAACGTACACGCCCTCTCCCGCTTTGCCCTCTGGCACGCGCATTCTCCCTGCCAGTTGTGGCACTATTCTTCCCGGCGGTCGTTGTGTGTTGGTGATTATTCCCGGTGTTAATCCCAGTGCAGCGCCTGGTAATGTTAACCCGTTGCCGATAACGCTCACTATTAAAGGAAATAATACAAATTTATTAACACCCAGCATCAATATTCTTACTTATGGTAGTGTCTATCAATCAGGATTTTTATTTGATATTAACGACAGTACACCCAATAGTGGCAGCATTGGGGGGAAAGTTGCTGCATTAAGCGATCGGAGTTCGCCGGCAATTGGCGTTATCTGGAGTTCTGATGGAAGCGGATCGACCTCGCCTTTCGCAGTATCGGATAATATTCCTGGCATTTATGAAAATTCAATTGCGCCTCCTTGCACTGGAAATAGTGATGGTAGTTGTAACACAGGCGTAATTGTTGCCTATTATTCACCACCTGTTACGAATCCTGCAGTGAACTTGGCTTTTTATGCCGCTGGACTCTGTAGGAGTTCTACAGATGGAGGGTATAGTAATTGGTATTTACCATCAATTTGCGAAATGGGTTACGATACTGCCTCTGCCGGTAGTGGCTGCAGTTCGGGTATACCGGTTGCAAATAATATTGAGTCGAATTTGGTTAATAACAATATTGGTGGCTTTTTGGGGCCTTACTGGAGTTCGACCGAAAGCACAACAATTCCTCTTGGGGACGCTGCATGGGTTCAATTGTATAATCCAGGAGTGGGAAACCTTCAAGGGTCGGATGACAAATATGAACAGCGCGGTGTACGCTGTGTACGAGTAGTTACTCCTTAATCCTATCTATTTTGAAGAGGTCCAGCGACCTCTTCGCATGTTTATAATGGCTGATGGTTATGTAAGTTTATGATTCGCAAAAAATTGCATTGCTTCTACGAGAAATTCTACTAAATTGGGATGGTAGGTATTATAAAACTCTCTAAAATCAGGATGTTCAAGATACATTTTCCCTAATCCGAGATAGCTGGTTTTCGTAGGAGTCCAAAAGTTAGTTACCCATAAATAATGCTGACGTACGAGGACTTGTACCTCCGCGGCATCAGGCTTCAATTGATTTCTGAGTACTTTAGCAAATTCTTTATTGAGTCTATCCCCTTCCTGTTGAAAAGTTTCCCAATCACTTTTCTTCCAATTACGTGCTCGCTGCCAACTTTCATTAATTTGCTGTTGGGTTATTGTTCCTTTGTTTAGTAAATAAGATTCATATTCTTGCTGTTTAACTGCATCAAAGCCGTCATACATTTCAGTGTCGCGCATCATGATTTTTCCTTTTATATGTGCAATGGTTTTATCAATTGTCTTAAGAAGTGTTTCTGTTTTCTCAAGACTTTTTTGGAGGACAATTTTGTGAGTATTTAAAGCTTCGAGTTTATCGAAATCATGACTACTAATAATCCTCTGTATTTCACTCAGAGGTAAACCAAGCTCACGGAAAAATAAAATTTGCTGCAACATCAGAAGTTGCTCTTCTTCGTAATAACGATAGTGATTATCACCATAGTAAGCAGGCTTTAATAATCCAATCTCATCATAAAAACGAAGCGTTCTCGGGCTGATACCAGAAATTTTAGCTAATTTTTTTACCGTGTATGGCATAAGATTTCTTCCTCTGGGTGATAAGAGCACACGATAAGGGATTACGTAACGGAAAGGTCAAGCGAGTTTTCTATTTTAAAGTCAGCACATGCTAATGTTTTTTTATAGAGGATGCTACAATTCAATTCATTTTCTCATCAAGGATTTCAATGCAGTCCATAACGAATAAAATAATTTTAATAACAGGAGCATCCAGTGGAATTGGTGAAGCCTGTGCTCGTCTTTTTGCGGCCAATGGTGCCAAAATTATCCTTGCTGCGCGCAGAAAAGAACGCGTTGAGTGCCTTGCACAAGAGTTAAGTGATTTATATCGCACGGCATGTCTACCTCTACAGCTTGATGTTCGCAACAAGGAGGATGTGAAAACCGTTATTGGTTCTTTACCTGCTGACTGGCAAGCAATTGATGTACTAATTAACAATGCTGGACTTGCTTTATCGAGCGATCCTATTCAGATAGGTTCTCTTGAAAATTGGGATACCATGATCGATACCAATGTGAAAGGACTGCTTTATGTAAGTCGTAGCGTATTACCAGGGATGATACAGCGTGCTCAAGGGCATGTTATCAATATAGGCTCCATAGCTGGTCAAGAATGCTACCCTGCGGGAAATGTTTATTGTGCGACGAAGCATGCGGTGAGAGCCATTACAAAATCAATGCGTCTGGATTTACTGGGCAGCCCTATTCGCGTGACGGAAATTGCTCCGGGTGCGGTGGAAACAGAGTTTAGTGAGGTACGATGGGCTGATAAGCAGAAAGCAAAGGCATTTTATCAAGATTTCAATCCTTTGTTAGCAGCAGATATTGCCGATGCAGCATATTTCTGTGTAACCAGACCCGCTCATGTTGATGTCGCAGAAATGACAATCATGCCTACAGTGCAAGCCTCAGCAAATCATATTCACCGAGGTGGTAAATGAACTTTTGACAAAAGTTCATTTACTTTTATAGTGGTTTAACCTTTAGATTGAACAGCTTGTTGTTGCACTTGCTTAATTTGCTGCTGCAGATCAGCCTGTATCTGTTTCATTTGATTTTGAGTTTGCGAATTTACTGTTTGGATTTGGGTTTGAAGCTGGCTCTGTATTTGTTTCATTTGGCTCTGCAGCTGATTACTTAAATTATCAATTTGTTGTTGCTGTTGTGTTTGCAGTTGTTTTAATTGAGTTTGTAGCTGACTATTTAATTGTTGTATTTGTTGATCTGGTGTTCCAGTTAATTGTGTCGCCGGGGCTGCTGCATAGGAATTTACAAAAGCAATAAAAGAGATTAAGAAAAGTCCGACCTTATTCATAGTTAATTCCCTTGATTATAGAAGAAAAATGTTCACTTCTACTTTAATGATTTTTATAATGATTGCAAGTTTTGAACGCCAAAATAAGTTTTATTTATACAGAGCTATTGATCATACAGCAACAATATGTTAAATTATTGAACAGTTTTATTATGTTTTAGAGAATGAAACTTACATGAATCTTTATAATGCTCAGGAATTAATAAACTATACTGGTTTTGTTAATCAAACCTGCAAAAATCTTTTTAATGCGACTGGAATTAATCATTTCAGTTATGTAGAAGTCAATAAACAAGGCCAATTTTTTTGGTTAGGCAGTGATAGTGATTATTTAGAAAAGTGTATTAATCAAGATCTCGTTGCTATTGCGCCTGTAAGCATTTTGAAAACCTATCCAAAAGCAGGTTTTTATTTAATTGATCTTTATCAGGAAGAATATAAGCAATTCAGTTTACCTGTATTCCAACTGCTTAATCATTTTGATTATGGGCATTCCTTTAGAATCTTAGAGATTACTCCGGAGCATTCTGTAAAATTATATTCATTCGATGCACCATTAGAAAAACATGAGATAAATCATATCTATATAAATAATCTAGAATTATTAAAAAAATTTAATAACTATTTTGAAGATAAAATTGCTGGCATACGCGGTGAAATATATCTAAATCAAATTAAAAATTTAGATTATCCAGAGTTTGAAAATTTATTTAATGCCTCATTAAATGAAAGTAATCCGGTCAAAGCGCTCCCTACTGATTTTTACTCACAGGATGCGAGAATACAAATTACTCCTCGTGAAAAAGAGATATTATTTTGGTATATCAAAGGAAAAACGTCTGATGAAACTGCAAGCTTATTAAATGTTTCTAGACGTACAATAGAAAGACATTTCGAGAATTTACGTGAAAAGTTTGGTTGTTTTTCTAAAAACCAAATTGCGTTGAAAGTAATGAATATGTTTTAAAGAAAATTTTGCGAAGCTGATTCTAATATCTTTTTTGTAAAGCAGCTTCGCAAATAAAATCCTCGCGGAAGCGTTAAAATTTTATTTCCCTCTTCATCGAAACCATAGCAAAGCGATTTAGCATTTGCGGCTTTAGGTCTTACTTGTAAATATCGACCAATTGTTGCATTCACCTCTTCTAAACGGCCACTGCTTAACATAAAGGTTAATTCTTGCCAATCATTAGCAAGTATTGATTCGTCTACTTTATCTGGAGACCATAAAAATCCACGCCCTATTCGTCGTTGTTCAAAGGGAATTTCTCGTGCGCCTTCTATGGGTATCCAAAGAACTCGTTTTAATTTGGCGTAACATTGCGAAGTTAGCCATTGTTGCTGGTGGATAGTAAGCAAGGGAATGCTGGTCACAAAAGTGGATTCTGATGGGGCTCCACTGTTATTAAGAGGCAATGTTTTAAGTTCTATACCGAGATGGACGAAATCGGGAATAGATTTTGTTCCTGCTGTTGTACCTAAGGCTAACTCTATAGCAAGGCCGGTCCAACCTTTGCGTTTTAAATTTTCTTGCGGAATGCTAATTTGTAATAAGTTAGCTAACTGTAAAAAACTTAAGCCTTCAATGATGTTGCAGCGTTCTAGAAGCTCCGATTCATTCTTCAATGGTTTTTTTGGCAAAAGCAGAGACATGCTCACTCTCTTTCAGTTCCACGCTAATGGGAGGAATAGGCGCTTTTATTCCTGCGGCCTTAAACTGTGCAGTAATTGCAAATAAAACCTTTGAGCGGATCTCAAAACGAGTATGCAATTGCACATTAATAAAATACCGAATTTCAAACTCAATAAGGGCATCGTCAATTTGCTTTAAAAACACTTGGGATGGTGGATCCGAAACAATTTCCGGAATAACTGCTAATACATCCATGATTATTTGTTGAACCATGATGGGGTCATCGGCTCGACTCACTTTGATTGGCACAACGGTACGCACGATATTATCCTGGTGGGTCCAATTGGTAAATGGCTTATTAAATGTTTCCGCATTGGGAATCAAGATTTCCATATTATCCCATGAAGAGACTCTCATTGAACGAATACCGATATGAGAGACCCGTCCCTCGTAATTCCCGAGCGTAATTAAATCACCCTCGCGTACGGGGCGTTCAATGAGTAGCATTAAACCACCGACTATGTTTGATGCAAAATCACGTAAACCAAATCCCATACCGACGGCAAGACCACCAATGACCATGGACATACCACTGAAATCCAATCCTAGAACGCGTAAGGCAATAAAACCTCCGATCAGAATTACGGCGTATTGGGTAAAGACTGAGAGGCTATTACGAATACCGGCATCTCGTGCATCACGATAGAGCCAGCGGTAGCAAAATTCACGGGTCCATTTTGCTGCCCAGAAAAAGACCGATAATAAAATTAGAAACTCAATGATACTAATGGGTGTAATATAAACGCCTGACAAATTAACCAGAGGGTATTCCCCAAATTTTATTAAGCTTGCAATAACAACTGAATCCGAATACCAACCAAACAATTGGCATAAAACAAACAAACTAAAAATAATCAGAAAAATACGGAGAATTTTATCGAGAGGTTTCAAAAATACTTCAATCCATAACCAACCATTATTCATAGAAGAAATCATCCATTCCGATAGAAGGTCTAAAACATCAATCAGTAAACCTCGCGTTACCACGTAGGATGTAAGAATAAGTAAAATTTGAATTTCATAACGACTCATTGTCCAGGCAAGATTAATATAACCAATTTGGCCAATAACCGCTGTTGTAAATAGAGTTAATGGAATTAATACAACTAATAACATTACCGCATTACGAAAATATCGTTTCTTTGTTTGTAATACAGGGTCTAATAAATGAGTAATGGCTTCTCTACTTTTCCACACCAGGATAGAGACGGCAAGTAAGAAAAGCATGAATAAACGATTAAAAATATCTTGAAGAAGCATCGACAGAGGCAATAAATGACTAATAACCATCAAGGCAGTTGTCCAGCCACCAGTTAATAAAAGCCATTTAAGACGATAATACAAACGTACATCAGTTCCTGATGAATCACTTACTCTTTCTAGTAATACTAATCGAGCAATTAAAATTAATACGCGGAAACTAAGCCAGACAAAAAATAAATTTAATAGCAACTGATAATTAGAAAAAAGAATGTGATTTAAATACAGCAAAACGAGTACAGAAGCGATTACTGTCAGATGAGGAATATTGCGACCTAACAAAATTAAAGCCCCGTCATAGAGGTGACCTGATAATCTTGAACGTTCCTTATCGCGAGTTATTTTTTTTAATAATTTATGCAACCCGTAGGCGCTCAAAGCAATAAGGCCAAGTAATCCCCATAATAAGGCTGCGGGAACAAAATCTTGCCATAAATAATTGTCCTTAACTTTCAAAGTTAATGATTTTAGGTAGTTATATAGCTGCGTTGGGACATGAGCTAATTGTTGAATGATAACTGGCCAACTATCTAGGCGATACTCAGATAAACTTTGCCTTACAGATAATTGCTTTTTTAATTCTTCTTGATGATTTTCAAGATCTTCTTGTAAAGTTTGCTGTTGAATAATAATGCCTTCTATCCTGGCATTCACAATGCGCAATAGCGCAGTAAATTGTTGCTTTAAATTTTCATTTGGTAAATGGGTTTGCTCTTCAGTTAGCATGGCGACCATTTTCTTTAAAGACTGCTCCATTTCTGATAATTGCGTAATGGCCTCTTTATACGTTTCGGTAATTTTTTGCAGGGTTCTTATATTGGGATCTTTTAGTAGTAAGTAATCTGCCTTAACCAATTCTTTTTGCAGATCAAGCTCAGCTATTTTATATTGAGTTAAATTGATAACCTGATTATTAAGTAATAATCTTGCTTCGGCGATGTAACTGGATGGAAACCCACTGTCTGTTTTAATGTCCTGTTGTAACTTGATTGTGTTTTCATACAAGCGGCCAAGTGATTCATTATACTTGTCTTCCTGAGTCCGAAGTTTTTGCAATTGCTCTTCCATTTGCGATTTGGAATACCACAAATCTAATTGTTGTTTATGCAGCAATAAAGCTTCTTGATAACGATTTGCCAGGGCTAAATCTTCATTAATTAAATCAATCGTTTTTTTGTTGATATCATTCAGTGTGTTAATTTTGCTAATTCGCTCTTGTGAACTTATTTGCATTGACTCTGATAATGAAGTTTGCTGCAACTGTTTCAGGCGTTGGGAAAAATCTTGTTGAAGCTGCCTTTGATTTGCTAAAAAGCTTTCAAAACTTGTCACCTTGGCGTGATTGAGAGCTATCATTGCGTCATTTTCTTTTCTCTGCTTAAGATAGCTATTCTGATCAACAGGCGGAGCAATTAATTTTATTTCATTAATAGAAAGTGTTAGTTTAATTTTTTCCTGGGCAAGGTATTCAATTAATTTATTAGTAGCGCCATTTTGAGTTTTGGCAAGCACTGGCTGTAATGGTAGCCAAAAGGTAACCAGACATAACAGAAAGGAAAACCAGTATCTCACAGAGAGAAGACTGGTTTTAATTTGTTTATTTTGTCGCTGTGGGTGCAAGACGAATTCCTAACTCATTAAGTTGTGCATTGCCAACAGCCGTGGGTGCGTTTGTCAAAAGACAAGAAGCTGACTGTGTTTTAGGGAATGCAATGACATCACGAATTGAACTGGAATAAGTTAATAGCATTGCCAACCGGTCAATACCTAAAGCTATACCACCATGCGGGGGACAGCCATATTCCAGTGCATCCAATAAGAAGCCAAATTTCTCATTGGCTTCCTGCTCACCTATTCCTAATAAATCAAATACGGTTTGTTGTAATTTGGGTTGATGGATACGAATAGAGCCACCACCAATTTCAAAACCATTAATAACAATATCATAAGCTTTTGCCAAGGTTTGGGTTGGATTTTCCTTTAAAGCCTCTACAGATAATTCTTGGGGCGAAGTAAATGGGTGATGCATCGATTGTAATTGATTTGTCTTGATATCAATCTCAAACATAGGCCAATTAACAACCCATAATAAGCGCCAACCTTGCTCAACCAGATTATTATCATGCCCTAGTTTTACCCGTAGGGCCCCCATAGATTCATTGACGATTTGCGCATGGTCTGCACCAAAGAAAATCACATCACCTGTTTGTGCGTTAACACGATCAAGAATAGCTTTTACACAATCTTCCGAAAGGAACTTAAGGATGGGAGATTGTAATCCCTGCATCCCCTGCCCCAGATCATTAACTTTAATATAGGCTAATCCCTTAGCACCGTATATACCAACGAAGGAACCATAATCATCAAGCGCTTTACGGCTTAATTCACAACCATTTGGTAATCTTAAGGCCACAACTCTTCCGTCTGGATTCTTGGCAGCAGCTGAAAATACTTTAAAGTCACAATCCCTTACCAAATCGTCTACGTCAACAAGTTCTAATGGAATACGCAAATCAGGTTTGTCGCTACCAAAACGACGCATTGCTTCTGCATAAGTCATCTTGGGCAGTTTCTCTGGTAGCTCAACTTGCAATATTTCTTTGAATACTTTTTTTAGCATTCCTTCAATTAGATGTTGGATATGGCTTTCATTAATGAAGCTCATTTCGATATCTAATTGCGTAAATTCAGGCTGTCTATCTGCACGTAAATCCTCATCTCTAAAACAGCGTACAATTTGATAGTACTTATCAAATCCGGACATCATTAATAATTGTTTGAAAAGCTGAGGTGATTGCGGTAAAGCATAGAATTGACCGGGATGTACACGTGATGGAACGAGATAGTCTCTTGCACCTTCTGGCGTTGCTTTGGTAAGCATGGGCGTTTCTATATCAAGGAAACCTTGCGCATTGAGGTATTCACGTATAGAGCGAATTAAATTATGACGAAGCGATAAGTTATGTTGCATATCACTACGTCTTAAATCTAAGTATCGATAGCGGTAACGTAGATCTTCATTTACTATTTGATGTTCGTCTGGCAAAAATGGAGGCGTTTTTGACTGATTCAATATTTCCAATTCAGTACCAAGAACTTCGATGCGCCCTGTCGCCATTCTGTCATTGATCATTCCTTCGGGGCGACGACGTACAGTTCCTGTAACACGAACAACATATTCATGTCGTAATTTTTCAGCAACAGCAAATATTGTTTCAAATTCAGGTTCATAAACAACCTGAACTAACCCTGAACGATCACGAATATCTAAAAAAATGACACCACCATGATCACGACGATTATGCACCCAACCGCAAACACTAACTGATTGTCCAATCATTGATTCCTGAATACTTGTGCAGTAATGTGATCTCATAGGGGCCGCCTGTTATTATATAATTAAATTTTTTAATTCTGGAGTTGCAGTTGCCGGAGCCTGCATCACTCCCAGAGAGATAATGAATTTTAACGCTTCATCGACTGTCATGGATATTTCAATCGCATCCCGCTTAGGAATCATCATTAAAAAACCTGAAGTAGGATTCGGTGTCGTGGGTACGAAGAGAGAAAGCATTTCTTCACCCGTATGTTGTGAAATCAGTGAGCCATTAGTGCTTCCAGTCAGAAAAGCCAGACTCCAAATGCCTTTTCGCGGATATTCTATTAATAATACTTTTCGAAACGCTTGGCTATTGGTAGCAAATAGCGCACTGATAACCTGTTTGGCAGCATTATAAATTGAGCGAACCAAGGGAATTTTTGCCAGTATTTTTTCACCAAAATCAACCAAACGCTGCCCAAAATAATTGGTTGCAATAATTCCTGTCACTAAAATGATTACAAGAGAAAGAATAACGCCCAGCCCTGGAATGTGGATACCTAATACTTTATCAGGATGATAACTACCTGGAAGCAATGACATTGTTTTATCAAGCATTTCAATAATGAAACGCAAAACAATAAAAGTCACAACGATTGGTAACCAAACTACCAAGCCTGCAAAAAGGTAGCGGCGAAAAACTTTAGACTTCAATCTTTATCACCTTTTTTCTCGCTTTTGGTGGCGGTAGATTCTGCCGGTTTATTTTCCGGTGCTGTTGTTGATGAATCTGATTTGGTCTCTGTTTTGCTACCTTTATTTTTAAAATCAGTTACATACCAACCTGTGCCTTTTAATTGAAAACCGGCGGCAGAAACCAAACGCACAGCGGTATCTTGAAAACATTGCGGACACTGTTTCGCCGGTGCGTCACTAATTTTTTGCATCAAATCGAAATGATGATGGCAATTTTTACATTCGTATTCGTAAATTGGCATCAATTAATCTCCATAAATTGACCATTCACGCTATTTTTTAGCTTGTTTTAGAAATAGTATTGAATTATAGCTAACAAGATGATTATGGACAACGGTATTAAAGCCTGTTTTATTTGCTGGAAAAAGACTTTAGTGATGAAACACTGGGAGTTATTCATTAAGAATAACTTATCTTCAAATCATCATCTTCTACATAATGCCAAAAAGTTAATGCTTAAGTCAAGTTGTGCTAATAGTAATCATTTTATATCGAGCAAACAGGCAGTTTTCTTTAACAATTTAAAAATGAATGATGCATTACCAATTTGCCTTCAAAGGGAACTGTAGCAAGTAATGGCATGGGCATTTTTTGAGATAACGTGGCAATATTATCAGACAAAGCCAACATCTCCCTATCAACGCAGTTGGCTATCCATCCTATACAATGAAGTTTATGATGCTGCAATACGGAAGCGGTTAATAAAGCATGATTGATGCAACCCAGTTTCATGCCGACGATCAAAATGATAGGAGTATTTAAGAGTTTTAAAAAATCCAACCAGGTCTCTTCATCATTTAACGGGACCAAAAGGCCGCCCGCTCCTTCAATGAGGAGATATTCGAGCGTTTTATATTGCTCATTTTGGCAGAATGCAGCAATTTCTTTTGCTGAAACATAAGCGTTTACTTCCTTGGCAGCAAGATGAGGCGATATTGGGGAAGGAAATTTCCAACCATTAATCGGATACCTAGAGTTTGAATTATGTTTTTCCAGACTACTAATGTCTTCATTAATTAACTGCCCATTGTCCTCAATACAGCCACTGGCAATGGGTTTTATAGCCAAACTTCGTTTTTTAGATTGCTTTAAATAATCAAGTAGCTGGCAGGTAACATAGGTTTTTCCACAATTCGTGTCTGTACCGGTAATAAAAAATGATTTCATTCTAAAAAATGCTCCAACGTACTTATAAACTCATTTTGATGAGATAAAAAAGGCATATGAGCCGCCTTATTAAACATTGTAAAATTGAAATTAGGATAAATTTTTTGCATCACAGGCATTGTTATCCGTGGTGTAATCGCATCAAGACGGCCAAAAAGATAAGCAGTTGGTTTTGTAAAATGTCGCAATGGCTCCCGTAAATCCCAATCAGCGAGAATTCTTAACCCAGCCTCTAAGCTCGCTCTTTCGGGTAATAAGTGAGTATTGTATTCGTAGGTTTGATTTTTTAATTGCAAACCCACAAAGTCAGAGATAGTTTGTTGCGAATCAACTAGTAAGTTTTGCAAAAAACCATCAAAAACCCTTTGCTCGACTCCAGGCCAATCCTTCTCCTTAATAAATCGTGGTGATGAAGCCACGTTGATTAAATGCGTAATTCGTTCTGGCGACTCGATGGCCATTTTTGAAGCATATAAGCCACCAAGTGACCACCCTATTACCGCAAAATGATCAGGTAGTTTGTCAAGTAATAGCAACTTAAACTGTGGCCAGTCCATCAACGAACTAAGACCGAATCCTGGAAGATCAACTAAATAAAGCGTATATCTATTTTCCAGGATTTGAGCTAAACCTAACCATATTTTGTGATCAAAGCCCCAGCCATGAAAAAAAACGAGAGCAGGCCCCTTCCCTCGTATCTTAATGTTCAGATTCATAAATGTGATGTAATTGGGTAAACAAAATATCAATATCTTCAGGTGTATGGTGGTAATTTAAAATAACCCGAAGTCCTGTGTCTTTTTTATTAACAGTAGGTTTTCGTAATGCCTGACAAAAAATACCTCGCTGTCTTAATTGTTCTGCATAATAAAGCGCTTTATGCGGACAACTTAATTGTAGTTGCTGAATAGGTGTTATGGAGTGTCGCCAAGTCAAGGGGGAATGAGTTGCAGCCTTATGAAAGTAATCAATCATTTTAAATAATTTTTCTCTTTTCTCGCCGGACTCTCTAAGCACTGCAAAGGTTTCTAATAAACCATAGGCAATAGCCGGACTTACAGCAGTTGAATAAATGTGCGAGCGAGCAACCTGCAACAACGCATCAATCCATATTTTTTTACCAACAACAATCGCTCCTTGCGAAGCAAATGCTTTGCCAAAAGGAATTATCCTTAAAGGCACGTCATTTTGCGTCAATTGATGCGCTGGTACAGCTCCAAGACCTTGATCTCCTAACACACCAAAGGCATGCGCTTCATCAACAATAATTTTAGCTTGAACAGGCCTGCTGAGTGTCTTGATTTCAGATAAGGGGGCAATTTGTCCACTCATACTAAAGATACCCTCTGTAAGTAAGACGGCATTTGCATCGTTTGCTAACAGTTTAATGTGTAAATCGTCAAGATTATTATGTAAAAAGCGAGTATATCGCGCATTGCAAAGTTGAATGCCATCATAAACTGAAGCATGGATTCCTTTATCAATATAAAGGTGCGCGCCTACACGAGCAAGCAAGGAAATAACCCCTAGATTTGCCGCATATCCCGAAGAAAATAGAAGCGCATCATCAACTTCCAAGGCTTGCGAAAACGCCGTTTCAAGTTCTTTGTGAATAGAATGATAGCCACAAATAACCATTGAACCACCACTGCCCGATGGGTAGAGACGAAATCCTCGTTGGAATGCATTTTTAATGCGTTTATCCTCAGTCAGAGACAGATAATCATTTGAACTGAAATTTAGTGAGGGCTTCGAAAGCGAAGGTAACAAGCGACGCTGACGATGCAGGCCTGACGTCTGAAGTTGTCTTGAATAATCCTCTAGTAAATCATCAATCATGCTTCGTTAAATGCTCTTAAGCCAAGTTTTTCAAATAATTGCTGATCTTTATCTTGTTGAGGATTGTCTTCGGTAAGCAATTTATTACCAATAAAAATTGAGTTTGCCCCTGCAAAATAGCAAAGAGCTTGAAGTTCATCACTCATTTCGGTGCGGCCAGCAGTTAAACGAATCATACTCTTGGGCATCAATATACGCGCAGTGGCAATGGTTCGTACTAATTCGATGCCTTCAACGGGTCGTGATTTTGCAAGAGGCGTCCCCTCAACTGGTATTAATCGGTTAATGGGTACGCTCTCTGGTGGTATTTCCATGTTTGCCAAAGTAAACAAAAACTCTATGCGATCTTCTCTGGTTTCACCCAACCCTAAGATACCACCGCAACAAACGTTAATGCCTGCTTGACGCACATGCTCTATGGTTTCCAGGCGGTCGTTAAAGGTTCTGGTAGTTGCCACTTTATTATAATAACTGGGTGACGTGTCAATATTATGATTGTAGTAGTCAAGGCCAGCATTTTTTAAGGTTTTGGCTTGCTCACCGGTTAGCATCCCCAGGGTCATGCAGGTTTCCAGTCCCATAGCCTTAACCCCGGCTATCATTTCTTGTAATTGCGGCATGGCCTTATCAGGAGGACATCGCCATGCAGCTCCCATGCAAAATCGCTTGGCGCCATTTTCTTTGGCTTCCTCGGCCTTTGCCAAAACTTGTTCCACAGTCATCAATTTCTCTTTCTCTACATGAGTCTGATGGTGACCGCTTTGTGAGCAATAACCGCAATCTTCCGGACAAGCACCAGTTTTTATGCTTAATAATTTTGCAAGTTGTATGGTGTTTTTTGAGTGATATTCTTTGTGAACACGATGGGCAGTATCAATCAAGTCATTGAAGGGCTGTTCATAAATTGTAGTGATTTCGCTTAAGGTCCAACGGTTGCTTTTACTCACTTTCTCCCCTTTTTATATTGTTCGGCGAATAGAATAACAGTTTGATTTTTGAAAAAGATGCAATTTATTTATAATCAGGTGTCTTTCTCTCAAGATGCCGAACATGATAAAGTCACCGCATTTATTGTCAACCAAAAAGTGAATAGATGGTTAACATACACCAAACTATTGAAAAAGATTTAAAATATATTTGGCATCCCTGTACTCAAATGAAGGACTTTGAAATGTTTCCTCCACTGGTAGTGACTCATGCCAAGGGTAGTTATCTGTATACTGACAAGGGGCCTCTTATCGACGGTTTATCGAGTTGGTGGTGCAAATCATTAGGTCATGGTCACCCTGCGGTTATTTCTGCCATAAAAAAACAATTAGACACGTTTGAACATGTAATCGGGGCTAATACTACTCACCCACTACTTGCTGAACTGGGTGAAAAACTAGCCGACATCAGTAAAAATGAACATGTTTTTTTTGCCAGTGATGGTTCGAGTGCGGTGGAAATCGCAATGAAGCTTGCCTTGCATGCTTCTCAGCTAAATGGCCAGATTCATAAAACAAAATTTATTGCTTTGCAAAATAGCTACCATGGTGAAACGCTAGGTACCTTAAGTGTCAGTGATTTAGGTCTCTATAAAAAATCTTATGATGGCTATGGCGTCTCTTGTCATTTCATTGAGCCACTGCCTTATGTAACAGATAACACGGACCCATTATGGTTTAATTCGGATGAAGCTTGGCAACGAGTACTTCTACAACTTGAAAAAATAAAGGATGATGCCTGTGCCATTATCGTGGAGCCTATTCTTCAAGGCGCGGGGGGAATGCTATGTTACAGTGCTGATTTTTTAAAAAAATTAGCTAACTGGGCAAAACAAAATAATATCTATTTTATTGCTGATGAAATCATGACCGGCCTAGGCAGAACCGGAAAATGGTTGGCTTGTGAACATGCAGATGTAAATGCTGATTTAATTTGTTTATCGAAAGGATTAACCTCAGGGACGTTGCCTTTAAGTTGTGTTTTGATTAAAAATTCAATTTATGAATTGTTTTATGATGACTATGAGAAAGGCAAATCATTTTTGCACTCTCATACCTATAGTGGAAATGCCCTGGCATTAAGTGCGGCATTGGCCACAATTAAAACAATGGAAGCTGAAAATATTAATCAGCAAGCTGAACATCTGGGACGTTTGATGCACTCATTGTTACAGGAAATTGCTGTCATTACGGGAAGATTAAGTCACGTCAGAGCAATGGGGGCTGTAGTTGCTGCTGATTTAGATGAGATGAAAAACAAGCGAATTGGTTATGAATTATATATGGAAGCAGTCCGAAGAGGAGCATTACTAAGGCCTATAGGGAAAACCTTATATTGGTTACCTCCATTAAACTCTGAGCCACAAATTATTGAGAAATTAGCTGATATTACTCTAAACTCTATAAAGGCAATCTATAGCTGAAATGAATGAAGAAATCCGTCCATAACAATTTTTCAACTATCCAGCAAATGTTAAATATTGTATGGATGTTATTGACGGTCATTTTTCTTCTATTAGCGATGTACTATCAATGGGCACATTATCAAGTTGAAGAACAAAAACAAATACAAGCAAATGCAAACAACATTAGAGTGCAAGTTGATAATCTAATCGAAAGGGCCCTCAATGCAGCCTATTCCCTTCCTCTCTATGGTCGTGAGTTTCGAGGTTGTCAAAATGATTTGTTATTCCAACTAAGAAGTATATCGTTTAATAGCCCTCTTATATCCGGCCTTGTTATTAGTGATAGTAATAATAATGTTATCTGCTCAACGCTCGGGAAAAACTATTACCTACCCTCGCCCGCCACAGAAAATTTGGCTCTTTTTGGCCCTTTAAAAATTGATGATATAAGACAGGATGCTTTTTTATTGCAACAAAAACTGGGCGAATATCATTTAGGTATTTATATCATAAAAAGTATTATTCTAAATGCCCTGAAATCAGTACCACCGGAAGTTATCTTTGTTGGACTCTACGACGGAAAACAGAAAAAATTTGTTTTAGCCAATGGTGCTAAACCATTGAGTAACAATTATGATTCCACATTTCTGGCTGAAGCCCCGTTACAAACTGTTGATTTGTTCAAGGTTATATTGGCTACGAATCCAGAACACTTTAAGAAAGGTTTTATCTATCACATTTTAGCGGCAACATTCATTGTTCTCTTGGCTTCTTTTCTTCTGTATTTTCGTATTCGAAGCCTATTAAATAAACGTTTCTCGTTAAATAGCACCCTAAATACCGCAATAAAAAACAATAGGTTTCAGCCAGTTTATCAGCCCATTATGGACTGTACTCAAAACAAATATTGTGGTGCTGAAATACTCCTGCGCTGGCAAATGGATAAAAATGAAATAATGCCTGAGGCGTTTATTGAAGAGGCTGAGCAATCAGGCCTTATTGTGCCAATGACACTACAAGTGCTGAAAAAAGCATTGAAAGAGTTTCATGATTTTCTAAAGGAACATCCTGAATTTCATTTAGCCTTAAATATTTCAGCAAGTCATTTTAATGACAGAAACTTTTTCATTGAATTTTATAGACTCTGTAAGCATTATAAAGTGAAACCTCAGCAGATTATGCTGGAATTAACGGAGAGAGAATTACTCGATCAGAATAATAAAGGGCTGATCGCTAAAATGCATGAATTAAGAGATAAAGGGCATTCATTAGCGATTGATGATTTTGGTACAGGGCATGCAAGCATAAAGTATTTACAGCATTTTCCGTTTAACTATTTAAAAATTGATAAAATTTTTATTCATGCCATTGGAACGGGTGCTATTACGGAAAGCCTTAATCAGGCCATTATTCATATGGGAAATTCTTTAAAACTTGAAATCATTGCTGAGGGTGTTGAAACCAAAGAACAATTTATGCTTTTACGTCAATATCAGGTAAGATTTATGCAAGGCTGGTTTTTTGAAAAAGCAGTACCCTACGAACAGTTAATAAGAATAATTGATGGAATTAAACATGAATAATAAAGTACTTACTCTTTTTTTAGGGGGCTGTTTTCTCTTATCGCAAGCATCTCATGCTGCTACCGTGCTCGATATAAATTATTGGAAATGTACAGCTTCTGATACAGAAAATAGAGAGTGGTATGGACAAAGTGACTATCAGTTAACAGCTCTTAATAGAGCCATGGAGGATTGTAAAAAACAAAGTCGAGCTCCTTCAACTTGTAAAACTTCAAAAGCAGATTGTGAGTCCATTGTGAATGGGGAGACTACACGTGCCATGTGGCGTTGTGTTGCACTTGATCTTGCTGCGATTCCCTGGCCGAGTAATATTTATAACCACGCTGATGATGCATTGCTTGGTGCGAAGGCTTACTGTCAAGCCAATAGTGCCTTGCCTGAAACCTGCTATGTTTATTTATTTACTTGTAGAAATTTAAATATACGGAAATTTTAATGTATTGTGTTGGTTTAACAGGAAATATTGCCAGTGGCAAATCCACTGTAGCTTCCTTCTTTAAAGAGAAAGACATAACCGTTATTAGCGCTGATGAGTTAGCTCGAGAATTAAGTGGTATTGGCAAACCTGCATATCAGAAAATCATTGCTCATTTTGGCAAAGTTGTCAGCGGCGCGTCGGGAGAGCTTAATCGCGCAAAATTGCGTCAGATTATTTTCACTGATCCCAATGAACGCATCTGGCTAGAGCAATTACTACATCCCTTAATCAGAGAGCGTATTACTGAACTTTTAATGGCAAGTACGAGTCCCTATTCTGTTGTGGAAATCCCTTTATTGAAAGATCGCGAAACCTATCCTTATCTTGATAGAGTATTAGCCGTGCTTGCAGATCCAAAAAAACAGATTCAACGTGTTATGACGCGAGATAATATTTCCAGAGAGCATGCCGAAGCAATTCTTACAACTCAACCAACTGACTTAAAACGACTAAAAATTGCAGAGGATATAGTTTTTAACAATGGGTCTTTAACTGATTTGGCCCAGAAAATTGAAAATTTACACGAACGTTATTTGCAGTTGGCATCAGAAAAAATAACTCCCCCAAAATGACTGTAACTTTTTAATTTTCTTGCAATTTTTGTATTATTGGTGTTTTATGATACACTAAAATAAAACGCAGCTAAGGACAGCAAATATTCTATGCCTGATGATATAATCACTTTTCAGTTAGCAACTCACTATTTGCCCAAAATCGCATTGCGACTAGAGTCTCTCTACCAAACCATTAAAGAAGGATGTGAAGAAACCCATCCTGTTATTCACCATTATGCTCTAAAAAATGTGATTGATATAATCAAATTAATTGAAAAGCCTGAGCTTAAAAGTCGATTTTTGAAGGAATTAATGCGAATCGAACATGCATTAAATAAAACAAATACAATTCTTCCTGAAGTTTTATATAGTCATCTCTATCAGCAGATTCAAATTTTAACTCATGTGGTTGGGCGATTTGGTGGTGAAATTCACCACAATCCTTTTCTCCAATCAATTCGAGTTTCACAGTCACACCATAACAATGATTGTGAAATGTATTCCCCGCAGCTTTTGCTTTGGTTGGAATCGGACCCTACCCTTAGGCAAAATGACTTAAGTAAATGGCTAAAAAATTTAACTGCATTGTATTCTACGGTTTCGCTTTATCTATCATTATTACGTGATACGGCGCAATTTGATAAAATTGACATGTTTAACGGATTCTATCAGCGTTCATTGCCACCAAAAACTTCTTGCCATCTCATTTTGTTACGAATTAAAAAGTCATTTGGGGTCGTTCCTCGTATACAATTAGGGCACCATGGATTAAATCTACGATTATGTGAAGTTAGTACTATGCGTGAAGTGCGAGAAACTAATGCCGAATTAGATTTAGCAATTTGTCAGTTATAGAAAAATAGCTGAACTCCCCGTCAAAGACTCATTTCTGTCATTTCAAGAATTCTGGCATACTATGCTCAGCTAATTTAGGAGGTATTCATTTGTCTTTGCGGAATAATGGTGCATTCTTTGCTGCCATATCAGGGCTTTTTTTTGGTTTAATTGGTTATTTTGGCGTTAGCGTAATCAATGCCAATGTTTCTATTAATAATATGTTGTTTTGGCGTTTTTTAGTATCAAGTTTATTTATGTGTGTGCTTTTGCTTCCACAATTAAAAAACCTTAACATCAATGGAATCGAATTAATTAAAATAACGTTTTATGGCGCAGCATTTTATGGGACTTGCTCCATCCTGTATTTCCTAGCTGCTCAATACATTGGTTCAGGTTTGGCTATGGTAATATTTTTTACCTACCCTGCTATCGTAATGTTAATAAATTTTGTTTTTTTTAGACAAACAATCGGTAAAATTTATTATGTGGCGCTTGTTGTCATTTTTATTGGGATGTTGTTGTTAATCAATGGAAGTAAATTCAATTTCAATCTTATAGGCGTCGGATTGAGTTTATTGTCGGCTGTTTTATATGCTCTTTATTTGATTGTAAGTAAAAAGATTGCCGCCCCGGCTTTAGTATCTACCTTGTTTGTTTCTATTGGTGCTATGCTAATTTCTTTAATTGCTGCATTCATAGATAAAACGTTTATTATCCCTGGTGGTTTTTCTGTTTGGTTTAATATTGGTGGCATTGGTATTATTTGTACAGCTTTGCCCATTGTTTTTCTATTACACGGTTTAAAACATATAAGCTCATTGCAAGCCTCTATACTTTCGGTTTTAGAACCAGTATTTGTCGTTATTTTTGGCATTCTTCTTTTAGGAGAACATATAAATATTACTCAAGGATTGGGTGTTATTGTACTTCTCGGCGGGGCATTACTTTCATTATTAAGTCATCGTTTTGAATAAACAAAATAGCTCTGGCTTTTTTATGAGGAAAACCTGGTTGGCGTACAGCAGCCAACCAGGCTGCGATATGGAATAGTTGCTTTTCAATAAGCGTTAACATAGGTTAAATAGTTCTTAAACTCATTATTCCTTCCATGAACAAGATCGAGATAAGCTTCTTTGATTTTTGAAGTTATAGCTCCCGGACTACCTTTTCCCAGTGGTTTATCATTAATGGAATGTATGGCGGTTACTTCAGCCGCTGTCCCTGTAAAAAAGGCTTCATCAGCTTGATAGACCTCATCAAGACGAATATTGGTTTCAACTACGTTTAGATCGAAAGTGCGGGCTAATTTAATTATCGTATCACGAGTAATTCCTGAGAGAATTCCTCCTAAATTGGGTGTATAAATAACCCCATCTTTCACCATGAAAAAATTTTCGCCTACTCCTTCAGTAATATAGCCATTGCTATCGAGAAATAATGCTTCATGATAATGAGTGCCTTGCAATTCCAAAGAAGCTAAGATGCTATTAAGGTAATGTCCACACAGTTTGGCATCAACTACAGTGGAGTCTGGATGAATTCGTATATAACTACTTGTTTTTACCTGCACACTATCATGTGGAAGATAGGCTCCCCAAGGCCAACATGCAATAACTAATTCAACGGGATTGCCGACAGGATTGACGCCCATTTTCCCATAACCATAGAAAACTATAGGGCGGATATAGCCGGCATCAAGTTTATTAAGGCGAACAATGTCTTTAACTGCCGCAATAACTTCCTCCTTTGTAAAGGATAAAGGCATTTTCAAAGTTTTTGCTGAATAAAAAAGACGATCGATATGATCATTTAAGCGGAAAATCGCAGGTCCTTCTAACGTACTATAAAATCGAATCCCTTCGAAAGCGCCTCCGCCATAATGCAAGGTGTGAGACAATACATGAATTTTGGCATCATCCCAAGGAATAAGTTTGCCATTTCTCCATATGGTTTCGGTTGTTTGCATCATTACTTTCTCTCCTGCTCATTGGTAGCAACCAATGTTTAATGCCTATTATTATTCGTAATATTCTCACATCTAGGAAAACTGCGCGAACTAAATTATTTTCTGCAAAACTCTTGCCAGTTATAAAGAAGTTAGCAGTGACGTATGCCTTCACAATATCACTTGGTGAGTTGCCATACGATTAAAATAGGCTATGCTTTTAGATTTGCAGGTATTTGCTCACGCAAATAAAGGTCCAGATTATCCATAATTTTTTCAAAAATATTCAGCTTCATTGTTGATTCAAAATTTGCACAGCAATTAATGAAATTATAAGCCCAATAAAAAATATTGTTATTCTTCTCTTCGACAATGGTTTTTATTTCACTTAATGCTTCGTACATCGTCGTCAGTTCAGAAGTTGTTTCAAATAGCTCTTTAGCGCGTTCTAACTTTGCAGTTGTTAAAGGAGTCTTTTCTGAATCTTTATCCAGAAGCTGAATTAAATCATCGAGAGCTTTTAGTAATTTTCGTTTTGCTCTTTCTTTAACCTGCTCACGATTTTGCTTTGACATCTTCATCTTGTCATCTATTATTTTATCCATCCTTTGTACTGCCTGTGCGAAAGTGTCTTTAGCAAAGAGTGCGGAAGACATCGCTTGAGAAAATGCAATTCCTCCCATAATGGCATCGTTTACTCCATGACCAAAATTGTAATTGGGTGTCCGTCTGGCATCACCAATTTGGGCAAATACGCCATTACTCAAATCAAAAACAGGTTTTTGGCAAATCGCTAGCGGCATTTCAAAAATGGTTACTTGCAGTTTGTCTTTTGCTGGTGTTTTCTTACTTTTTCTATATTCTAACTGCTCTTCTTTAAGACCATAGTGTTTCTCTATATTGAAGCAAGCCCATTTTTTTAATAATTCGGCGCGCTCTTCTTCTGAAGCCTCAAAAATTTGTTTAGGTATTTCACCTGCAAAATAAAATTTGCTCTGAGCTGCGTTTGTAAAAATATAGCATTCGGGATGATAGGGTTCTTTCCAACCCTGCTGACTAGCCGTTTGCATTTCCTCCATAATGCCTCGCTTTGCTTTTAATTTAGAGGGTGCCTCACCCGATTTTAGCTGTAATTGCACGACAGCATGATAAGGATATCTTACTTGAGTATCGGCCTGTTTGTAATCAACTGATTCACCAAAACAGTTTGCTACCAAATTCGCTGTGGAATGTTTTATACCATCCGCTCCTAAAAGGTTACGAAAATAATATTTCTCACCATTTTTTAATTTAATGCAATCAGCAAGACCCTCTGTACCCTTTTCAATTAAATCAATGGCTTTATCGCTTGTAGGAAGTGATTTAACAACGGTAACATTGGGTAGTTTAAGTAGTTTACGGTATAGATATTTTTCAATATCTTTAGTTTGTACTGTGCCTTCAGCGTAATATTTTTCCCAAAATTTAGAATCCTGGAGATCAGTTTTATCATGTTGTTTTTTTAGAAATGTAATGCTATCCCGTGAGAGCACTAGACGTTGTCCACGGATGTATGCGTCTCTATTATGAAAAACGACAATCTTCTTGCCCTGTTGTGCCAATTCTAGCGCTGCTGTTAAACCTCCGGGTCCTAAACCAACAATAGCGACATCGGCAGGCGTATCTTCTTCATTGTAAGGATTGGTCATAAAGTTCAATAAAAGTCAAATTGAATTAATTATAGCCAGTAGACATTAACAAAATCTTAGTTAAAGATATCAAGCACCCTCTTCGTACACCCGATGAAGGAACGATAAGGATTAATCAATGAAATTTGGCAAATAATAAGATTTATTGTTGTAATGGAGTGAGACTGGGAGTGATTGGCATTGTAAGCACTCAATAAACGCCGTTGCCATTTAGTGTTCGAAACTATTTAATTTTCTGAAAACTTAAATGACTTCTTGAATCCTTTCTACATAGGAGATGTCCTCGTATTCAGCCAGATAAGCGTTGTATGGTAGCAAATCAGATCCATCGCCTAATTTTTCATATTTATTATTGTTTAACGGTCAATAATTCTTTTCAAATATCATAAAGCGCGTTACAACATGTATTAGAATAATCTTCGTTTTATATTGTTAGTGAAGTATTTTTATGAAATTATTTCAGGGTAACTTTTCCCCTTTGCTCAAAATGGCATTACCACTCGCTTTGACTGGTTTGCTCCAATCCGGGGTCTTTTTCTTTGAAACTTTTTTTCTCGCTCATTTGAGTACAGATATACTCGCAGCAGGTGCTTTAGTTAGTTGGTTATTTGGTACCTTTGCCGTAATAATTTTTGGAGTTTTGGGTTCTATCAATGTCTTAATTGCCCATAAATACGGTGCTAATGATCATCAAGGAATCTCACTGGTTGTTCATGATGGATTCTGGTTAGCTCTTTTTTTGGTTATCCCTTCATTCATCTTATTTTGGAACATGTCCCCTATTTTTATTTTGCTTGGTCAAAGTCCTGTGGTGGCGAAGCTGGCTGAATCTTATTTACATGCTTTAACTTGGGGACTTTTACCCAATTTTATTATGATTGTGTTATTAGAGGTGATTATTGGTCTAGGTCATACCCATCTCATTTTGAAATTCACTCTGCTTTCTGTGTTATTGAATGTATCTTTTAGTTTTGTGCTAATTTTTGGAAAATTTGGCTTTCCTTCTTTGGGAATTGCGGGTGCCGGTTGGGGAATAACAATTAGTTGTTGGATAACCACTTTCGTTTTAAGTATTTATTTGTTCTTTAATAAACGTTATCGCGGTTATTTTAATTTGCTGTTCACAACGAGCAAACCCTCTTACCTTTTAGAGATGCTGCGTATAGGAGCTCCTATGGGATTTATGTATTGCGTCGAGGTGGCTTTTTTCTTTGCTTTAACATTACTAATGGGGATATTCGGTAGCCAATTAATGGCTGCCAATCAAGTGGCTTTACAATATTTAGGTACATTAATGTCAGTAATTTTTTCGATTGCACAAGCAATTACTGTACGCATGGGGCATTTATTAGGAAGTGGAGATAAAAATTCAGCCAGCCAGACTGCCTATGCGGGTATCATCCTATCATTTCTATTTATGTTTTTTGTGGCGTTGATTTATTGGTTCTTCCCCAATGTTTTAATATCTATCGATTTTGATATTCATAAACCTGAAAATTCACAAATTGTTTTTTTCGCTACCCAGTTTTTGTTGGTGAGTGCAATATTCCAAATTGTTGAGGCGATGCGAATTTCCTTATTTGGTGCTTTACGAGGCATGAAAGATACGCGTTTTACTCTGCTAATCTCAATTATTAGCTTTTGGATCATTGCATTACCAGTAGGGTATTTTTTGGCAACTTCTTTAAAACTCGGCGGTACTGGTTTGTGGTGGGGAATGGTTTTAGGGGCTGTAAGCAGCTTAATGTTACTATATTGGCGACTACAGTTTAAGCTGGGTCAATATAACATCAGTTCATTAAATCTACCTTAGCAATGCAATAATTTTATTGTTAGCTTCAGGGAAATTATAAGTAGATAAGCTATCAATATTTGCCCAGTGAAGATCCATTTGGGATTCGAGACAACGCGCATCACCGGTGTATTTATCAATGCTAAATACAAGCAGGTTAACTGTTTTTTCCCCGTAGGAGTGAGTAATTTCCCCTAAAAACTGATGCGAGAGCACATGAAGACCAATTTCCTCCTTTACTTCTCGAATCAGTGCATCTTGAGGGGATTCATCGACCTCCAGTTTCCCGCCTGGAAATTCCCACATGCCCCCATGAGAGGCATGTAAGGGTCTGCGAGTAATTAATACCTCGCCTGCTTCATTAAAAATTACAGCAACCGCAACTTTCACACTAAACTTCCGTGACAAGCTTTGTATTTTTTCCCAGAACCGCAAGGACAAGGATCGTTGCGGCCAATTTTTTTCTCGACTCGTCTGAAAGTCGTTACTGTATCATCCTCTCCAGAGACGGCTGCACTATCTTCTTCATGAAGGAATTGCATTTTTTGGGCTTGCTCAGCACGTCTTTGTTCTTCAACAGCATCCACATCTTCTGCTGTTTGCACTTCTACAGAGGAAAGCAAACGCACAATGTCATACTTCAGATTATCAAGCATCATCGAGAATAATGAGAACGCTTCACGCTTATATTCTTGTTTAGGATCTTTTTGAGCATAACCGCGCAGGTGAATTCCTTGACGTAAATGATCCATGGCAGCCAAATGTTCACGCCATTGATTATCAAGAGTCTGTAAAATAACTGATTTTTCAAAGTTAGAGAGTATTTCACGACCTGTTAATTTTTCTTTTTCCTGATAACGCTCCAGACATAGCGAATAAATTCTGTCACGAATTTGCTCTGGTTGCAGCGTATGATCAGCTTCCGTCCATTCGCTGATATTTGCCTTTATTTTAAAGTCCTCAGAAAGTGCTTGTGATAATCCTTGCAGATCCCATTGATCTTCCAAACTTTGTGGTGGAATAAAATTATCAACCAATCCATAAATAACATCTTGTCTCATCCCTTCCACAACTTCCTTCGGGTCTTTCATTGCCATGATTCCTGCGCGTTGTGTATAGATAACTTTTCGCTGCTCATTTGCCACATTGTCATAATCAAGCAATTGCTTACGAACATCAAAATGATGGCCTTCTAATTTACGCTGGGCATTTTCAATTGCTCGCGTAACTAAATTATGCTCAATAGGCTCACCTGGCTTCATCCCTAAACGACGCATCATGGCAGCTACCCGCTCTGATGCAAAAATTCGCATCAGGTTATCATCTAAAGACAGATAAAACCGGCTGCTTCCCTGGTCGCCTTGACGCCCTGAACGACCACGCAGTTGGTTATCAATTCGACGGGACTCATGACGTTCAGAACCAATAATTCTCAAACCACCTGCTTGTAGAACTTCTTCGTGTCTTTTTTGCCAATCGGCTTTAATAGCTTGACGTTCTGCTTCAGTAGCCTCTTCCGGCAGTTGAGCGAGTTCGGCTGATAGGCTGCCGCCTAAAACGATATCTGTTCCGCGTCCTGCCATGTTAGTTGCAATTGTAACTGCTCCAGGTCTTCCTGCCTCGGCAATAATTTGCGCCTCTTTTTCATGGAATTTAGCGTTTAAGACTTGATGTTTAACACCAGCTTTTTTCAATAAATGACTTAGCAATTCTGACGCTTCAATGGATGCAGTTCCAACTAATACCGGCTGTTTACGTGCAACACAGTCTTTTACATCCTCAATAATCGCTTGATATTTATCTTGCTGAGTCAAATAAACCAAATCGGGTTGATCCTGACGCAACATCGGTTTATTAGTTGGGATAACAACAACTTCGAGATTATAAATTTGCTGAAATTCATATGCTTCAGTATCAGCGGTTCCTGTCATTCCAGACAGTTTATTATACAGCCTAAAGTAATTCTGGAAGGTAATAGAAGCCAAGGTTTGGTTTTCATGCTGAATAGCAACGCGCTCTTTAGCTTCAACGGCTTGATGCAAACCTTCGGACCAGCGACGGCCAGGCATGGTTCGTCCAGTGTGCTCATCAACAATAACAACTTGGTTATCTTTAACAATATAATCAACATCACGGTGAAACATCGCATGCGCTCTAAGTGCAGCATTAACATGATGCATCAGGATAATATTGCTTGCATGATAGAGGCTTTCGCCTGGATCAAGCAGATTCTTTTCAGTAAGTAAATCTTCGATGTATTGATGACCTGCTTCGGTGAGATGAGCCTGTTTTTGCTTTTCATCAACAGTATAATGGCCACCATCGCCTTCTTCTTCCTGTTTCTTCAGTTGAGGAATCAACTCATTAACTTTCTTATAGAGTTCAGAACTACCTTCTGCAGCGCCCGAAATGATTAATGGGGTACGAGCCTCATCGATGAGAATAGAATCCACTTCATCAACGACAGCAAAATTTAGTTCACGTTGAACCTTATCTTCCAGACTAAAAGCCATGTTGTCGCGTAAGTAGTCAAAACCAAATTCATTGTTGGTTCCATAAACAATATCGCATCGATAGGCAGCCTGTTTTTCAGGATGGGGCATATCGGGATAAATAACCCCTACTGTTAAACCTAAAAACTCATAAATTGGTTTCATCCATTGACTGTCACGTTTGGCAAGATAATCGTTAACGGTAACAATATGTACGCCACGGCCAGTCAAGGCATTTAAATAGGCAGGAAGTGTTGCTACCAAGGTTTTTCCTTCCCCTGTACGCATTTCAGCAATATTTCCTTCATGAAGGACCATACCACCAATTAATTGTACATCAAAGTGTCTTAGCCCTAGCGTGCGAATGGCAACCTCACGGACTGTTGCAAATGCTTCTGCCAGCAATTCATCCAACGTCTCACCTTCGGCTAAGCGTGATTTAAATTGGGCAGTTCTAGCAGCCAATTCTTCATTTGAAAGCGCTTTCATCTGCGATTCAAAACCATTAATCGCTTGCACTGTTTTTTCCATGCGTCGCAAAGTACGTTCATTGCGGCTACCAAACATTTTTTTCATCAGGGTATTGAGCATAGCCTTGATAATCCTCTAGACAATTCCAGCTTTAAAACCGCTTAATTTACTAGAAATTTGCTGAAAATGCCATGTAAAGCGCTCAATGATTCATTGAAATAACAAAAGAACGCGAGTAATCCACGATGTATGAGGTATTAAAAGGAAAAATTGGCGTCTTTAAATTAACTTTTCAAACAATAACAGCAATTAATTAAGCTTTGATACATTTTATATTATAGGTGCATCCTTAATAGAATTTTTAGATGAATTGATAAAAATAATTTGAAAGGGAGGAATTATACGCTCCCTCTTGTTTTATACCGCCTATTTGATTTTTTTATATTGTTTTTTAAACCTGAAGATTTTCTGCTGCACGTGAAGCAGGCTCTTGGTACATTTCGCTTGGAGCCCATCCTACTAACAAGGTTCCTTTATACAAGAGATTACACAGAAAAATTGCTTTACACAGGTCACCAGCAAGCGCTGCATCACATTCGCCGCTTTGAAAAAACAAGGTGATTACAAGTCCCATGTGCGTTGCTGAGATGGCGGCTTGCAAGAGATGGGCTGCTCTTTCACAGCCTTGAATATCAAGACGAAAAAATTGATAACCCGAAATTAAAACTTGTGCAACTCGACTTGGTACAACCGCAACCGGATTAAACATTTCAAGTCCTTCTCCAACCACTTCTGCCATGGCATTGCCTCGCTGGGCATTACGATGACTCGATGAAGAGTTATAGGGCGCTTGCATGCTAAGTGCATTTTTTATTTTTTCGAAAAATGTTGTCATAAAAATTCCTTTTTTTATAGTCCATAAACCAATTGATTATAAAACAAAACATTTTGTTGACAATTAAGAGATCTTTATATTTCTATATTGATGTAGCAACTAATGATTCAATTTCTTCAAGTCCACCATCTTCTATTAAGTTATCTCTTAAAGAACCAGCATTTAATTTAATTAGTGCACGTACGGATTCTTTGTCTTGCTCAGAAATTTTCGCAAGATTAAGGTGAGCCTGAAATTGAATGTGTCCTTTTTGGTGACGACAATGGCCATCAATACAACATTCAAATTTATGACTATCCTCCATGACGAGTAAATCATGAGTATAGTCCTTCCCCCCGCTTGCTTTCTTAAGATCAAAGATGACATCACTATAAGTGTGTCCTGTCCCCTTCATGAAAGCGCTCAAACTGTTTCCCTGGACATTTCTTGTGGCGTATTCTGCTTCAACCTCACCTTGCAGTTGACCTGCCTTATCTTGAAGCTCCCTTGCACCTGAAAATTCTGAATAAACATGCACTGCCAATACAATAGGAGAGGCGATTAGCGTTAAAAGAGTAGCTAAAGAATAATGTACGGTATTAAAAACTAGAAAGGCAATTGCAGACGGAATGAGCGTTAATAAAGCAATGGGCTCTTTTTTAAAATTTTCAACGGACCACCAAGCTAACTTATTTGCTATTCTGGTTATTTGAAAAGTCAGGTAATCAAGAATTCCTGGACGTTCGATTTTATTACGCCTGTCATTGAACCATACCGCACTTATTGTGAATGAAATCGCACGCTGACCGGCAATCACTGAGAAGGTGTCCTTCAATTTTTCCCAAAATGTTCTTCGTTGGATTCTTGAGGCTGGGTAAGCTTCGGATTCAGTTATCCCTGCAAAAGGATTAAATGAGAAACGCATAACAATCTACCTTTTTTTGAAAATTGGGGGATGGTCAAGAGAATATATAATAACATCTGTACAAAAAATAATCCAAAAGAGCTGCTGCAGGAGAGTGTTGAGAGGCTTATTCTGTCGTTGATTCTGCTTCCATATTTGCCAATAGGGCTACTGTATCTTGCATCAGGGAGATTTGTTTAGTTTGTTGCAGTTTTGTTAGATGTTCCTTCCATCGTCTGGCACCTGGCAGGCCATAGGCAAAATTAAATAAGGGTTTTAGTAAAATGCTTAAGGCAATTCCCTGAGAAAATTTTGATTCAACGTAATTTACATAACTATCAATAATAGAATGGCGTGTAGGAACTGGGGTATGGGGATAATAGTAGTGATGAATAGCCGCTAATGCATAGGGATTATTGCAGGCAAGTCGGCCAAGCATAACCCCATCGACAAATTGCATATGATCCTGGATTTCAGCAATGCTGTTGATATTACCATTAATGACAATGGGTAACTGAGGTAATTCTTTCTTAATTTTATAGACGAAATCGTAATTTACTGGAGGAATTGTTCGATTTTGCTTGGGATTTAAACCATGAAGCCATGCCTTTCTAGCATGGACAATTAATTTATCACAACCGGCTTTAACTAATTTATGGGCAAAGCTGGCAAAGAAATCATAGCTATCGAAATTATCGATACCAATACGCGTTTTTGCTGTTATGGGGACAGATACAGCTGATTTCATGGCGAAAAGACAATCAGCCACATGATCTGGCTCTGCCATTAAACAAGCACCAAAACGTCCCGCCTGTACTTTATCACTAGGGCAACCTAGATTAAGATTAATCTCATTAAAGCCTTTTTCTTGAGCTATCTTGGCACACTCAACCAATTTATCTTTATCAGAACCACCCAACTGCAATGCTAAAGGATGTTCGCAAGAGTCAAAAGAAAGTGCACGAATGGGATTATTAATAATCGCACCGGGTGTCTGCATATCGGTGTACAAAAGAGCATGAGGTGCAACAAGACGCATAAACACACGAAAATGTGTATAGGTCCAATCAATCATGGGGGCAATAGCTAAGGGTGATATTAATGTTGTAGCTGACAATTCAAATTTCCGAAAACAAAAAAATTAATCTTTATTTAGTCATCCCGCTCAGACGGGAATCTATCCATTCAAACAGATAGGACTTGCTATAGACATGGATTCCCGCCGCCTATGCGGGAATGACATTAATACTACACAATACAGCCAATATACAATTTTGCTCTGATTGGATTAATTATACACTTGCAAGGCTTCGATCAACAACTGTAGCCGGGTTCTGCCCTGATAAGAATTGATATCCAGTTTATAGGCTACGTGCACTTGCTTAGCACGATGGTTGGGCCAGAGATTGATATCGATATTAAAAGCAATAGCGTCAAAAACACCTCCCTCAGAATGAGCCAGGGTCATCTTGAGGTGATGTTGTCCTACGAGACGTTGCTCAAGCACTTCAAAAATATTGTCAAAGCATGGTTCTGGAAACTGTTGTCCCCAGGGACCACCCTGTTGAAGCATTATTGCTGTTTCAAGACTCAATTCCTCGGCCGCTAATGGACCATCAGTCCATATTTCTCCCTCACATTGGCTTGCATCGATATGCTTGCTAACCTCAGTCACTAAGGCTTGTTGAAAATCTGTAAACGATTGTGGTGACAAACTTAATCCTGCTGCCATTGCATGACCGCCAAATTTGATGATTAATCCCGGATTGTCCTTATCAATTGCTGCAAGAATATCGCGAATATTTAAACCAGCAACTGAGCGTGCTGAGCCTTTTAACTCATTGTCATTGACTTTTGCAAAGGCAATGACAGGTCGGTGATAGCGTTCTTTTAATCGTCCCGCAAGAATACCAATGACACCTTGATGCCAAGATGAGTCAACCAAACACAACGCTGCCGGCAAATGATGGGCGTTTTCTATTTTTTTTGCTAATTTATCGACGGCCAACATGGCTTGTTCTTTCATTTCAGCTTCAATAACACGCCGCTCCTGATTAAGTTCATCCAAATGAGAGGCTAGTGTTCGTGCTTTTTCAGCATTGTCACTTAATAAGCATTCAATGCCCAACGACATATCATCTAATCGTCCCGCTGCATTGAGTCTTGGTGCTACAGCAAAGCCTAAATCACTTTCTCGCAAGCGAGAACAGTCGCGGCCAGAAATTTCTATTAATGCTTTAATGCCAGGACGACACTGTCCTTGACGAATACGAGCCAGGCCTTGATTTACCATAATGCGATTATTTTGATCCAGGGGAACAACATCAGCCACCGTTCCAAGAGCAACTAAATCAAGAAACTGCGCCATATTGGGTTCAGGCAAATTTTGCTCTTCGAACCAGTTCGTTTTAATAAGTTGGCGTCGTAAGGCAAGCATGACATAAAAAATAACGCCTACACCTGCAATTGATTTACTGGGAAACGAATCACCCAGCTGATTAGGGTTTACAATAGCACAAGCGTCAGGCAAAACTTCAGCCGGCAAATGATGATCAGTAACCAGCACATCAATACCAATAGCATTAGCGGCATCTACACCATCAATACTGGCAATACCATTGTCTACTGTAATAATTAAATGAGGCTGCCATTTTTTGGCGACTTCAACAATAGCTGGAGTCAAACCATAACCAAAATCGAAACGATTAGGGACTAAAAATTCCACCTGTGAAGCCCCCATCGCGCGTAATGCAGCGATAGCCAAGGCCGTGGAAGTTGCTCCGTCAGCATCAAAATCCCCAATGATTAAGATGCGTTCTTTGGCTCGCAATGCCTGCTCCAGGCGCCCTGATGCTTTATCGATGTCGATTAAAGAATTAAAAGGTAATAAAGCCTGTAAACTTTTATCAAGTTGGCTTATCTCTTGAATTCCACGTGAAGCATAAATTCTTTGCAGAACGCTGGAATAACCCGACAAAGAAGAAAACGACGAAGGCACTTCACGTTTTTTAATACGCATAAATTAAGATCTCCACAGTCTTGACCACCATCTGGCAGGCTGCTTTGAGTAAGCAAGGTTATTCCAATACCAGTGGACAGTGTATTTTTGAGTTTTTTCTTTTAAAGACGAGATATCAATTCGCTGGGGATATTTGATAAAAATCATACTATTTTTATCAAAAGTAAAAGATGATGATAAAGGACTAATTTGAGCAATTTTTGGAATAAGCCCTAGAAGAACTTCATCATCCGTAATAAGTTTCTTATTGCTTTTGGGTTTAAATTCCCCTTCTCCCCAAAACCATAAGCCATTGATAGGTAATTGGTGCTGACGTTTAATATTTAGCGGATGTGAACTAAGAAACATTTGTAATTCAGTGATTAAACGTTGCCAAAAAAGCTCTTTATCAAGTTTATTCAAAGCAGGCATGAGTGACTGATGCAACATTGCATAGACTGATTGGCTGGAAATTGTTGGCTTATTGTCGATTTTCAGTAGCCAGGTATACGGATCATGATAGAACGCATCAATATTATAGAGACTGAGGAATTCGGCTACATCTGCAAACAATAAGCGAGATTCCTCTTCACTCAAAACCAGATTACTGTCTGTTGCAGTAATCATTGCATCGTTATGAGTAGCTTCCCAATGGATGGGAGAGGCAACTAGCCAATTCCCTTCCAATTTATAATAAATACGTAGTAAATCGGCTATGGGAGGATTAGAGGCATCAAAGCCCATGCAACCTAAGACATTGGTGTAATAACTACCATGATTGAATAATGGCTTACTATCACTCAAAGGTTGGGTTAGGTCATTAACCACTATCTGCATTATTTAAACTGCCTGCAAATAGCCATCTCGTTTAAATAATGCTTTTAAGTTTCGTAATGCCTGTCGAGTTCTTTGGTTGTTCTCAATTAAACCAAAACGAACATAATCATCACCTTGAGGACCAAATCCAATACCTGGCGATACAGCCACAAAGGCCTCTTTAAGTAAATACTTGGAAAATTCAAGTGATCCCATATGTTTGTAGCGTGCGGGAATGGGAGCCCAGACAAACATCGTTGCTTTGGGTCTTTCTACAAACCAGCCCAACTCCTGCAATCCATCACACAAGACATTACGTCGTTGCTCATATAGCTCTCTGATTTCATGTACACAATTGTCAGAACCCTCAAGGGCTGCAATAGCTGCTACTTGAATTGGCGTAAAAGTACCATAATCAAGATAAGATTTAATGCGTGTCAATGCTGCAACAAGCTCTTCATTACCACAGGCAAATCCGACTCGCCAACCAGGCATATTGTAAGATTTAGACATGGAGTAAGTCTCAATTGCAATATCGATAGCTCCGGGCACTTGAAGAATCGAAGGTGCCTTATAACCATCAAAAACGATATCGGCATAAGCCAAATCGTGAATTATCCAAATGCCATGGCGTTTTGCTAAAGCCACTACGCGTTCGAAAAATTCATAATCAACACAATGCGTACTAGGATTGGCTGGGAAGTTAATGACTAGCGCCTTGGGTCTTGGCCAGGTTTGTTCAATAGCGACCTCAATTGCTTCAAGAAATTGATTTTCATTAATTAATGGAACTTGTTTAACGTTTGCGCCGGCAATGATAAAACCGTAAGTATGAATAGGATAAGCCGGATCAGGAACAATAACAGTATCACCAGGACCACTGATGGCTAAAGCAAGATGAGCTAGCCCTTCTTTAGAACCGATTGTTGTTAGAACTTGTGTTTCGCTATTAAGTGTTACATCGTAATTTCTTTTATACCAGGAGGCCATTGCACGACGTAAACGAGGAATGCCTTTTGACATTGAATAACGGTGTGTATCAGGGCGCTGCGCTGTTTCTACTAGTTTATCAACGATATGTTGGGGGGTTGGCTGATCGGGGTTGCCCATACCAAAGTCAATAATATCCTCACCGCGCGCTCGCGCCTCAGATTTCAACTGAGTTAACGTGTTGAATACATAAGGTGGTAAGCGTTTAATGCGGGGAAACTGACTCATGTTTTTCGCCTTTGTGATATAATGAGGAAATAGTATAAATTATTGCTCGATTAAACACCATGCATATCAACTTAGAAGCAAGCGATAAACATACCATTCAAGCTTATAATGAGCGAGAAGTAAAAATTGATTCAATTGCTTACCAGACTAGTTTTATTGTCAGTAGCCATGAAATTATTGCTGATTGGTCTGTTAAGGCTGTGGATGAGCTTAATGAAGAAACGTTGTGGCCTCTTTTAAGATATCACCCCAAAATCATTATTATTGGTCATCAGCAGCAAGGACAGTATGTTCCTGTTTCCCTTATGCAAATGCTTGCTAAACAAGGAATTGGATTGGAATGCATGTCTATCGGCGCTGCCTGTCGCACCTTCAATGTCTTATTAAGTGAACAACGGGAGATAACATTAGGAATAATTCTTTAGTTAAACGCTCCAAAAAACTCGATTTAAAGCAGATCAAGTTGACTTAAATTTGAACTTATGTTAGATTGGTGTTTTTTTGGATATCTACTATATGCCACATCCCTTCCCGCATCTACAGGCTGAAATAGAGAAAAAATTAAAAACCCAGCAACTAGATGTGAGTGTGTCTAAGTTATTAGATATAGCTAATTCCGTAATAGCAATTATTAATACCGAGTTGAAAGTTGTCTCCAGTAATTATCCTAAAATGGATGGAGAGGAAAAAAAAATTAATGAAGCACTCGTTTATTATGTGCAAAGTAAAACCGATCTCATATTAAATGACAACAATCTTTCACCGCTTCAACGTATTTTTGATTGCACTAAAATCGTAAAACGTGGTGAGGCAGGTAATTGCCAACATAAAGCAATGCTTGCTTTATGTTTAATTCTCGATCTTTTCATTAAAGAGAAAATAATAACCGAGTGCTATCTTCCAAGTATTGAGCTCCAATATTGTGATTCTAAACCAGGTCATTTTTTTCTAGTTCTCGATAATAAAGTGATTTGCGATCCCTGGGCCCAGCTTTCATATCCTGTAGGAACAATCGGCTTTGAACATGCCGGAGTCTTCGCTCATACACCAATTCGTACTTTTTTTAAAATCGATAACAATTGGTCTTGTTATGAAAATTTTAGGGGGAAATGCACAACGAATTGTGTACCTTCTTATCAAAGTCTTTGTGCTTATGTCCCTAAAACTCTGTATGAGACACATTGCAATTACTGGGCTTATTGGACTCAGCAATACTATACAAATTCCACTCGGACTAACTTAACTTTTTTTAAAGAGGAGACAGTGGGAGCATCCAGTTCGAGTGCTGACCTAAGTGTAAGTAAAGCAAGTAATGCTTTGGATGATTTTAACTACTGATTCCTATTTTACCTGAATTATAATTTCACGGGCATCTGATAAGCCATGATCATCCACTACCCTAATCACAAATTTTCCTGCCTTTGCAGTCCAGAAAAAAGGCTTCTCTGGTGACGTTGTACCGATAAATGTTTCATTCACGAACCAATGAATAGATCGAATGTCTGCATCCGTTACTGCGGTTAAAGGAATTTCAGTTTTCTGTGATGAATTAGCTCTAACAATGTAGCTTAGTTCAGTTTGTGGTGATGTAATTTGAGGGCTCATACTTAAGTTCCCAATAGTAGAACAAGTGGGATCAAATGCAGGCGGAACTCGCCGTTGAATACCTGCCTTCTTGAATATTCTAAGTAGGTCGGTCGGCCAAAATTCATAAACCTCAAAACGCGTATCCTCATCAAAATGACAGCTACGTAATCCCGTCTTTTTATCAATGGCTACTTCTCGATAAATTGTATCTGATTTAATCGGTGACTTTCCCGGAATAAACCAAGTCATTTCCGTATCCTGACAATAGCGGGTAGGCAACATGCCTGAGGCTTTACAAACTGCAACATGCTCTAAATGAAGATGTTCCGGATGTTGCTCAATGGTCGGTAAAGGGCTCTTCTCTTGTTGAATGGCATCAATCAATTCAAAAAATAAAGGCGCAGCTATATTTTTGCCCACAAAGGCTAGATTACCTTTATTATTAAAATTACCGATCCACACAGCTAAAACATAAGGACCAAAGGAACCTACAGACCAGGCGTCGCGATAACCAGAAGATGTGCCTGTTTTCCACGATACCGGAAGACGTGGGTTTAGTTTTGAGAAAGAATTAAACTCAGGATGAGGGGTATCCTTTAGAATATCAAGTACTAAAAAACTTGCTTCCGGACTTAATAATTGCTGTCCATTGTCAAAAGGTTCATCCTTATGCATTCGCAAAGGACGCCAAATGCCCTTATTTACAAGCATGGCGTAGAGTGTTGTTAATTCCTGCATGCTTAATTCGGCACCACCCAAAGTTAACGCTAAACCATAATAAGATTCTGGTTTTAAATTACTAACATGGGCATCCTGCAAAAATTGATGCAAGCCTGGGGCGAGTTGGTTAGCTAAATAAATCGCCGGAATATTACGACTAAGAACCAAGGCATCTTTTGCTTTGATAGGACCCATGAAGTCGTAATCGAAATTTTCAGGGTTATAACTACCAAAACTATGAGGTACATCCTTTAAAACCGTATTAGGATGAATTAACCCTTGATCAAAAGCCAAACCATAAACAAAAGGTTTAAGGGTTGATCCTGGAGAACGCTTCGCCTCTGTGCCATTAATTTGCCCATCAATTTCCTTATTAAAAAAATCAACAGATCCTACCAATCCCTTCACACTCATATCACGGGTATCAACAAGCAATACTGCTGCATTATAAACCCCAAGATTTTTTTTCCGCATGACATATTGGCGCGTTATTCTCGATAAAATGTTTTGTAAATCGATATCTAAAGTAGTAACCACATCATGCTTCTTTATAGAAAAATCGTTCAGTACGGAGTAGACCAAGTGCGGTGCAATAAAAGGCATATTACGTAAATTTCGCAAATCTAATGGTAGATTAATAAAGGCTTCTTGATTTTTATCTTCAGGATGTTCTTTAATCCAGCGAGCAAAAAGCTTATTGCGGATTTCTTTGAGATTTTCGTTATGTGGTGTTCTTTTTCCAGGATTTTGTGGAATAATGCTTAACGTCAATGCTTCAGGCAAGCTGAGCTTACTAGCTTGTTTATCAAAGTAGATGAGACTGGCTGCCCCTACTCCTTCTATATTGCCGCCATAAGGAGCAAGGTTTAAATACGCTTCTAAAATTTGATTTTTGCTGTAGTGTCTCTCAAGCTGAAGAGCACGGATAATTTGCCAAATTTTTCCTGATAATTTTTTCGAATTAATCTGATAACGAATACGAGCTACCTGCATGGTGATGGTTGATGCGCCCATACGTCGAGATTTTACTACGTAGGTTTGCCAACCAGCCTTTAAAGTCGCAAAAGGGTTAATACCATAATGCCAGTAAAAATATTGGTCTTCCTGCAGCATCGTTGTCTTAATTAACTGTGGAGAAATTTGGGACAAGGGAGTAAATCGACGATATTTATCATCGTGACTCAAGGTCAATCTTAGTAAGTGATTATTATTATCATAAATAGCTGTTGAGAAACTGATGTCATCTAAAAGTGGTGGTTTAGGAGAGAAAAACACTGCGGCCCATCCACTGATAAACAGCGTTATAAGAATGATGCTGAGTAACTTAAAAAATCGTTTCATTGTTGATGGTTTCAAAGTTAATTCTCTTTAACAGAGTAAATTGCTTATATCCTGCCATTCCGGCGCAGGCTGAGTCCCTTTGTTTAAGCTTTGCCTGATAGATTCCCACCGGTGTGGAAATGACTCAAATTTTGCCCTGCTACCTAATAAAAGCAATTGTCAAGAGGCCTTAGCCTGTTTAAAATAGTACTGCTTCCTTATGGCACCCCGCCATCCATGTCTAGTTGGATATTATATGAACAAAAACTCATTTTCTCGATTTTTTGCTGCAGTCGGCGCTTTTTTTACTTTTTTAATTGGCCGTCCAAACTGGACTAGTCCACCTTGGCTTATCTCGTTGCGGCGTCAAGCGACATCTCACCCAAAAACATTTTGGTCGAGTCTGGCTGGCATTATAATATTATTTGTAACTGCTGCATATGGTTACTGTTGGTATAAAAATCTGCCTAAGCCTCAATTAATTACTGCATCGATTGCCGTCCCTAAAATCAGCACCATAGAAGATGATCAACTTGTACCAGATAATTTAGTAATTGATTTCGGCATTGATAATTCGCAACAGCAAGCCGATTCTAATGCAAACGCCAGTTCTGATTCAGACGATGACTCAGAGTCTGATGAAGATGAGAATAATTTTACTGTTAAATCAGTAGCACCACTCAAACAAATTGGTAAAGAAATCAATGAAGGCATTGAGATAAGTCCTGCTATAAAAGGGAAATGGTTGTGGGAAAGTGATAGTCGTTTAGTATTTATGCCTGAAGAAGATTGGTCTGCAGGTCAGATCTATAAGATTCATTTTGCAAAAGATTTTTTTGCTCCTGAAGCGACCATGGAGAGTTATGACTATTCCTTTTCGACGCAACCCTTTGCAGCAAAAATTACAGAGTTTTCATTTTATCAAGATCCAGTTAATCCTAGATTAAGGCAAGCTATTGCTACGGTAAATTTTAATTTTCCAGTTGACCCGGCTAGTTTTGAAAATAAAACGTCATTAATGCTTGAAGCGATGCAGAAAGGCAAACTCGATCTTAATGCGCAGCATTATAAGTTTAATGTTACTTACGATGCCCATAAACGTGTTGCTTATTTACGTTCTGAATCACTCGCCTTACCGGAGGTATCACGTTATCTAATTCTCTCGATTCATGAGGGTTTAAAATCGGCATCAGGTTCAGGAGAAACCAGTGCAACGCTTACTAAAAACCTGTTGATTCCTGATGTTAGTAACTACTTTAAAGTAAGTGAGGTGGGCGCTTCGATTATTCGAAATGAACGAGATAGACCAGAGCAAATACTGACAATAGATACCTCATTGGGGGTTACGGAGGCAGAGCTTAAGAAATCCCTTCACGTATACTTGCTGCCACAAAATTATCCGGCAACTGCAACAGAGGAAGAAAAGAAAAATTATGAATGGCAAAATCCCGGAGAGGTTTCGCCCAGTATTTTAAAATTATCGTCCCCTCTTCCTTTGCAGGCAATCCCAGCAGATCGCAATTTTGCTACGTTGCATAGTTATAAATTTACCGCCCAAACTCCACAATATATTTATGTAAAAATTGATAAAGGAGCACGCGGGTTTGGTGATTTTGTTTTAAGCAATGACTATGCAACCATCATTAAGGTGCCTGAGTACCCAAAGGAAATCAGTTTTTTACATAAAGGAGCACTGCTTGCTTTAAACAGTGAACAAAAGCTGTCTGTTTTGGTGCGAGGATTACCAGCGGTTAAATTTAACTTTGCACGTGTATTACCAGAAAATGTGAATCAACTTGTCACACAAACACAAGGTGATTTTAATAACCCTTATTTTATTAATCAAAGTTTCAATCAACAAAATATCAGTCAAATTTTTTCAGAAATTCAACAGTTTAATGTGTCAGATTTTACCAAACAGCAATACACCGCTTTGGATTTTTCTAGATACCTTTCTGCAACCACGAATACAGGAGGGCCGCAAGGCTTATTCTTGTTGCAGGCAACAGGCTGGGATATGCAAAATAATGCCCCTCTTGATGCAAAAGCAAGCCGTTTAATTTTGATTACTGATTTAGGATTGGTTGTTAAAGATAATCGTGATGGTAGTCATGATATCTTCGTGCAATCAATCACTGAAGGTATCCCTCTGGCAAATGTCAACGTTAGTGTTTTAGGGAAAAATGGATTACCGCTACTCACTTATGCGACAGATGCACAAGGACGGGCCAACTTCCCTACATTGACCGATTTTATCGATGAACGGGAACCTGTTGTATATTTGGCGAGCCTAGGGAGCGATGTCTCTTTTATTCCCTATAACAATCCTAACCGGCAATTAAATTTTTCTCGCTTTGATATTGGTGGACTCTATACTAACTACCAGGATCAACATAGTTTAAGTGCCTATTTATTTTCAGATCGAGGGATCTATCGTCCTGGAGATACTGCTCATATTGGGGTGATAGTCAAACAAGCCTATGCACAATCGCAACCGCCAGGTTTAATGGTTGAAGCAACTGTAACCGATCCTCGTGGAACCACTATCCGAGATGAGAAATTTACTCTTGATGAAAGCGGTTATGTCACGTTTGACCTGCCTACAAATGCGGCCTCTCCTACCGGACAATATCTAGTTAATCTTTATATTGTGAAAGATCAACATCCGGATAGCCTATTAGGCTCTACATCAATTCGAGTCGCTGAATTTCAACCCGATCGCATGAGAATACATTCCAATTTTTCAGCCAATCAAACGGAGGGATGGATCTCGCCTGTGAACTTAACAGCAAAAGTTCAACTATGGAATTTATATGGGGCACCCGCAGCTAATCGCCGCGTTGGAGCTAAAATTTTACTATCACCAAAACGAGTGGAATTTAAAAAATATCCTGATTACATTTTCTTTGATCCACTTCTGGATGCCGACAAGCCCGCTAAAGTATTTACCGATACCTTAGCTGATGTAAAAACAAACGATAAAGGTGAGGCGCAATTTAATTTAAATCTTGAGCGTTTCGATAAGGCAACTTACCAACTTACTTTTTTTGCTGAAGGTTTTGAAGCTGAGGGAGGCCGAAGTGTTGCCACCCAGTCAACAGCCTTGGTTAGTCCACTTCCCTATTTTGTTGGTTATAAACCGGATGGCGATTTAAATTATATTAAGCAAAATAGCCAGCGTAGCATGAAATTTATTGCAGTAGATCCTCAATTAAAGCAGCAGGCAGTGGGCGATTTAAAACTGCAGCTTGTGTCATTGCATCCCGTTACTACCTTGGTTAAAAATCCCAATGGCACCTACCAATACCAGTCAATTATTCAATCAACAATTGTTCGCACGACTCCTTTTGCAATAAGTGATAAAGGTGCTGATTTCACTTTGCCAACTCAGGAAATTGGTGATTTTGCGCTCAATATTATTGATCAAAATAATGTTGAATTAAGTCATTTGAAATTTAGTATTGTAGGAGCAAGCCAAACACCACTAGCGAAAAATGCAGAGCTTAGTGTAAAACTCAATAAAGATGAGTTTAAAGCTGGTGAAGATATCGAATTACAAATTACAGCGCCTTATACCGGAGCTGGATTAATTACCATTGAACGTGACAAAGTGTATTCAATCCAATGGTTTAAAACAGGGACCACAAGCTCTGTGCAAAAAATCCATATTCCAGAAGATTTTAAAGGTAATGGTTATGTGAATGTTGCATTTGTTCGTGATTGGAATTCTCCGGACATTTTTATAAGTCCACTAAGTTACAGCGTCACGCCTTTTAATGTCGATCACGATAGTCATAATGTCCATATCACTTTAGATACGCCTGAATTAGGGCGACCTGGAGAGCCATTTACTATTAATTACAGCACCGATAAACCTGGAAAGATCATTGTTTTTGCTGTAGACGAAGGTATTTTACAAGTCGCAAATTACATGACACCCGATCCGCTTTCTTTTTTCTTCCAAAAAAGAGCATTAGAGGTGTTAACTCAACAAACTGTTGACCAAATTTTACCGCAGTATATCAAAGAACGTGAGCTTTCTGCGGTTGGTGGAGATGATGGTGAGGAACTATTAGGGAAGCATTTAAATCCTTTTAAACGCAAAACGGATTTACCAATTGCTTACTGGTCCGGCATTGTGGATGCAGATAGCACGCCTCGTCAGCTTACCTATAATATTCCAGATTATTTCAATGGGACATTGAAGGTTATGGCGGTTGCCGTAGCTACTGATTCTGTTGGGTCAACAGAAAAAGAATCCATCATTCGCGGTAATTTTGTAATCAATCCCAATGCGCCGACGTTTGTCGCACCAGGTGATGTTTTTGAAATTACAGCAAGTGTCGCCAATAATGTTCAGGGCTCAGGAGAGAATGCAAAAGTAGACGTGCAATTGAATGTGACTCCTGACCTTGAAATTGTTGGCCCTGCTACTGCTTCATTAGCTATTAACGAAGGTCATGAACAAACCGTTCGCTTTAAACTCAAGGCTAAATCAGCTTTAGGCTCTGCTAAAGTAACGTTGGTGGCAAGCCTGGGTGACAAATCAAGTTCGATGGATACAACACTCAGCGTTAGACCGGCCAGTGCTTTTGAAACATCGATAATCAGCGGAAATAGCAAAGATGCCAGCAAATTACTTGCTATCGATCGTGAACTTTATCCTGAATATCGTCATGTTGTGGCAGCACTTTCAACCAGTCCTATGATCTTGCTTACAGGATTACAGCAATATCTCGATAACTTTCCGTATGGCTGTACTGAACAGTTGACTAGTAAAGTCATGCCACTATTAGCAATGGTTAATCAACCTTGGTTTACTAAAAACTTAGACAACATTAATGAAAAAATAACGACGACCATTCAGCTTATAGGACAAAGGCAAATGTCGAATGGTGGTTTTACCTATTGGCCTGGTTCTGGAGACAGTTACAGCAATAATTTTGCATCCGTCTATGCGATGCATTTTTTAACCGAAGCTCGCGCGCAAGGCTATAACGTGCCGAATGATATGTTTAGTGCAGGTTTGGGATATCTTAGAGATTTAGCAGCACAAAATGCTTCTAGTCTCGAGATGGCTCGTATTCAAGCCTATGCTATTTATATTTTGACACGCAATGAAATTGTCACTACGAATTATTTAACCAATTTGCAGCTTTATTTGGAAAAGGAACAAGCACAAAAATGGCAGCAGGATATTAGTGGTGCTTATATTGCAGCGACCTATCAACTATTGAAAAGTTTAGCAGATGCTAATCAATTAATTGATAGATATAAAATACAAACGCAAAACATGAATGCTACGGATTTTTATGATAGCAATATTGCAAATGCACAGTATCTCTATTTGATTGCCCGTCATTTCCCCGAGCGCTTGCCACGTGTTGGTAATAAATTAGTGATGCAATTAGTTTCAGCAATGAATAGCGATGAAATTAATACGATTCTCTCAGGCTATACCAGTTTGGCATTAAGTGCTTATGGTCAGGCAACGGCTGCCCCAGTTGAAACGACTGCTTTTTCAATTAGCGAAGTATTGAGCGACAATACGCAAAAAATTCTCTCAACAGCAGATAGTAATTTTACTAAAGCTACAATTGATGAGGATGCCAAAAAGATTATTTTCAATAATCCCAATAAAGAACTGTATTTTTATCAACTCACTCAGGCTGGTTTTGATAAAAAACCGACAGATAAACCAACGAGTCAAGGCTTGGAAGTTTATCGTGAATATAGAGATAGGAAAGGTAATGTGATTACGAGCACGACTTTAGGTAATGAAATTGAAGTTCACATTCAAATCCGCGCGTTAGAGGATCGATATTTATCAAACGTTGCCATTGTCGATCTGTTACCTGGAGGTTTTGAAATAGTTCGTGATTCTGTCAATGCAGGAAATGTGGATTATGCGGATGTACGTGAAGACAGAGTTGTCTTTTTTACCAGTGTTGATTCCACAGCCAAAGAACTTGTTTACCGCATAAAGGCTACTAATACTGGAAAATATCAAGTCCCAGCTATTTTTGCAGAGTCTATGTATAACCCTGGGGTGAAGGCCAACAATGCAGCGAGTGTGATGGAAGTTACTGCTAAATAAATTTTGCAATAACCTGGTTACCGCCAGTAAGGCAACCAGGTTATTGATGTCTTGATACCCTCATTCTGGCCGGTTGCTTTAAATTCATATCTTTTCCGCGTAGGCGGAAATGACACTATTTCATCAACCTTAATCAAGAAGATCGCACTCTCCTTTTCCATTAGAACTCCAACGTGCGGCAATAGTGTGAACACCCATACAACTTGGATCTTTGCAAATTTTAGTTGCAGGGATAATTTGGCAAGCATTGACCCAACCGCTATCAAAAAAACTAATCATGATTCCTTCCGCACCTTTGGGTAAGGAAGCAATACCTTGGCGTTGCGCGGTACTTGCAGCAACAATCCAGTTAACCTGGGAACCATCAAGATTGTAACTGATAACCAATTTCTTTACCGGCCCTAAATCGCCTCGAGTATATTTTACTCTTACTGTTTTTGGTAAAGACCCACCATCAGGCTCATTATCATGATCGAATATATCTATTTTTACAGGGATGGAATAATCCTCACCTTCTAATTTTCCTGTATATTGGAATGGATTAAAATCAAAGCGATTGATCAATACCCAAGATGTTGCGGTTGTGCTGGCCAAGGTATTGGCATTCCATAGAAACGGCAATGGGAAGCGTCTACTGGCGTAAAGATAAGCTCTGCCTATTTCAATGGGTAAATCAATATAAAATTCTTTTGGCGTTGCCCCAACAAAGTTGGCACTTAAATATTCGTCATTTCTTAAGTTACTAAAATTATCTTGCATGCTACGTAAATCAGCTTCGAGTTCTGTCGTATCCATTCCTAATCCAGAATAGTGATCAATGAGAGCTCGTACTGTATTAATGGCACTCGCGGTATTTTCCGCTGACATAATGTCTTCAGGCTCAATGTCGGTATGATTATTTAAGGTGAAACCGATACCCCATAATTGGCCATTGTCAAAATAACCACCTTGATTACGAATTATTCGCCATAGGTTAAGTGCAGTCCCATTGCCATACCAATTATCCATTGTTTCAATGCCCAAGGCAGACATTCCCCAAAGATTAACATCGACAGCCATACCTGTTAATTCCTCGGAAGTATCCGGATTCCAATCCGTTTTAGAAGAAGGAATATCAATGGACCCATGGGTATAAAAGACACCTTTTTGGGCATCAAAGGCACCATTGTATAGAAAACTTAAGAGTCCTAATGTTTCATAACCATTTACAGTAATTCCACCATTAAGCATCGTATCAATCATATCCAGAGCATGCGTTACTTCTGCGGTATGCTCGGTTTTCTCCAATATCCCTTTTAAAACCTGCAAACCGGCTAAAACTGAAAAATTATCTTCAATAGAGACCTCACCTACTGGAAGAACACCTTGGTTATCTCGTGTGCCGCCTGGAGCGTAATAGAATGCGCCAACAGCGGTTTGCATTGCCGAAAAAGCATAAAGGCTGTTGATGGCATTAAGAACTGCCTTGGAAGTTGCAGAAACCTTACCTTCGGTAAATATATATTCGGCTTGCAATGGGCCAATTAATTGAGCCCAGGCATTCTCACCCGTGAGTGGTTTCCAATCAGACCAAGTGGTAACGAAAGTAAAAAAATCTGGAGAGTGCCCTTCTGGATCATTTTTTGCCAATGTATAAATATTATAATTCCATGTAATAAAATCTTGATAACGACCTCCAAAGAAGGGATCTTTATTAAAATAATTGGTGGCGATTAAGCGAAAGGTGAATGCCTTAAGTGGGTCAAAAATTGAGAGTTGGTAACCATATTGAAAAAATATTCCTATTGCTCGATTTGCTGGATTACTAATGGAATCAAGTTCATTCGCTACTAATTCTCTTGCTTTTGCCTCGCTAAGATAGTCATTTTTTGAGGCAAGAGCCAAAGCAATTTGCCAGGTTGCTGCATGATAAATATCTGTTCCATAGTTTATATTGGTGCGCTCAATCTGTGCCTGAGCCTGAAACCATTCTTGTACCGTGCCTTGTTGAGGTGGCAGACCTTCTCCCAAAATGGCAAAAGGACTTGTTAGAAAAAAATAAGGATTACTATATAAACTATCGACGACAGTACAGGTATCGTCAGGTAAGCAAATATAATCACCAAAATATCTTGCTACATCTTCTGTACTGCCAACATAAAAGTTTAAAGGAATTAATAAGCCGCTTTTGCTTGGGACTAGCATTGCACTGGAGGTCAGGAAACGGACCAAATCTTTAATTTCTCTATCTCTATTGCTCGCAGCCAATGCAAAATTGCTGCTACCTGACCATAGCCCTATTAACAGCAGTAAGATTAAATATTTTCTCATTAAATTGTCCTAATGAAGCAATTAAGAGAATCTTAAAATTTTACTGTCTATGTAAATCAAATAATAAAAACTCTGACTCAGTCACTGATTGAATTTCAATGCTTTCCGTTATAATTGCAGCACCATCACCTGCTACAAGTTGTTGCTCATTTAGAGTCACTTCGCCTTTAATTAATTGTAACCAGCCACAACGGTCTGAATTAAATTTAAAATTTATTAGATGCCCTGGAGTTAGCAAGGCTCGATACAAGTTGACATCCTGATGAATTTTAATCACATTGTTATCTTCTTTTGCGGCAATTAGTGTTAATTCATTATTTAACTGCGGCAGTACGCGTTGTTGATATCCCGGTGTTAAGTCTTTTTGTTCTGGAATAATCCATATTTGTAGAAAATGAACAATTTCGGTTGTTGAATGATTAAATTCACTGTGTTCAATGCCAGTTCCTGCCGACATACACTGAATTTCCCCAGGCTTTATAACAGAACCTGTGCCCAAGCTGTCTCGATGTTGCAGGCTCCCTTCTACCACATAAGAAATAATTTCCATGTTTCTATGCGGATGCCTACCAAAACCTTTGCCAGGTTGTACCGTATCCTCATTAATTACCCGCAGCGTGCTAAATCCCATAAATTGAGTATCATAATACTCGCCAAAGGAAAATGTATGAAAGCTAGTCAGCCAATCGGATTGAGATTTACCGCGAGAGCTTCCTTTTCTTATAAAGATCATATTGAACCATCCAGGTAATCGCTAATTAATAGGATAGTACAACATTGTATTAAAAGGTAATGTCAGGTTTTCCTGGTTTAAAAAATGAAACAGGATTTACAAGCTTACATAGGGATGTAAGCTTGTAACCGTGTTTGTTAGGCTTTTAGTTGAGAATCGGCAGACTCCTTTTGTGGTTGAGTAAAACCTTTCTCTTCCAACAATGTAGCAAGTTCATTAACACTATGGGGCGTAGACCAAAAATGCAAAGCATGTCTACGTGTTGCGCAAAGTTCTTTAAGTTTACCGATGAATTGCTCTTCTTTAGCAGCCCATTCCTCTGCTGGACATTTCCCTATCTGGTCGGATAGAGAATTTAAGTTTTGAACTTTGGTTGACCCCGCTCCTGATGTCCGACGTGTACCTTTTGGTGTTTCAATATTCTCAACCAACGTCTTAATAATGCTCTGTAATTCCTTTTGTCGGGTTTGCGGTAGCGAGGAATCCAAAAATTCCTCATTAAGATCTTCCTCTTCTCCTTTAAAATCTTTCTCTTCTCCTTTAAGATCTTTCTCTTCTTTTCTTTCTTGCGCTTTTGCATATTCAGATTGAAAGCGATTTTGTAAATCGCTTTCAACTAATGTCATACGCAGACAAAACTGTTCTTTAGCACAGGAAGGATAGTTGTCAGGATTGGTAGCGACTTTTGATACCATGACTTTAAAGATATCTTGGAAAGTACACTCTTTTCCTTTGAATTTAAATTTAGTATCTTGCTCTAGTGCGGCATCAATATGTGCTCTATCATAAAAAAGGTGTATAACTGCCCCATCGAGCATTGCCTCTGGACTTTTAAGGAACTTCTCACAAAAGTCATCCAATTCTATAGATTCAAGGCTTTCCACGTCTAATATTTGACGCATTCGATTAAAACCACCTACAACTTGTTGACGCATCTGTGTGGGTGTATAGCCTGGAACTTTTAAAAGTTCTGATGACTTATTTGATTCTTTTATTAAGTTAACAGTTTCTACGATGCGTGCATATTGCTCAATGAGTTGTTGAGGGTTAAACGCTTGTTTAGTCTCTAGCTCTTCCACATGCGCAGCTTTGCTTATATTTTCAGCAATACGCATAGTATTTTTTGTAAATTTGCTTTTTTGTGCAAGATAAGAATGAGGGTTATAATCAGGTTCATTATTAGGCATCATATGAAGGACGTGCAGACCCTCTTTAAAGCCATAATAAATTGCATCTCTAAGATTAATAGCTCCGCCTGAATTGCGAAATATCTTGGTTTCTGGTGTCGGCTCATTAGTGAAAAGATAGGAGAGAACTTCTGGCGTTAAGAGGTTAGCGATGTTTTCATCTAGAAGCATCTGGCGATTTAGGGCCGCATTTCCATAAAAACTTTGGTTAGAATATTGACTATCACAAATTTCTTTGATTGCTTTCAAGTTGTCTGCAATTGCGGGTGTAAGTTGTGTCTTAGGTTGAGATTTCAGTATCTCAATTATTTCAACAGTGGTTGTCATTGAATTCCCCAAATGGTTTATTTAATAATCAGTATATACAAAATAAATTAATAAAATATTAAGTAATTTTAAATGTATAATGACCAATTATCAGACGCATTGATCACGCAGAACGCATGTAGAAAATATTTTGAATGATGTTGGCGTAAGAAAAAAGATAATCAGGTCGTTACTATTTTGATGAGAGGGTTTGAGCGATGGCCATAATCGTGTCGATTTTCATCCCTATATTTTTTGCATGAAGTTGCTCTTTTATTGCTTGCCATGTTGTCTCGGAGCGAATCGATTCCAACAAATCGTGGCCAAGCCATGTGAGGCGAATTAAATGGAAGTTATGAGTGGAGCCACCTGGTGTTTTATGAATTGTGCCGTGTAACAATCCAGCTTCCTGCAAGATTTCAAGGTGGTAAGAAACTTCATTATATTCCGTACTGGCGAAGCTTTCTAAGGTTAACAACGCATTGGGTTCTAGCTCTTCAACGCGTAAAAGAATCTCTCTAATCATATCCCAGTTACGTTTCATAATGTGTTAAGCCTCATTTAACCTGCCTATTACATAGTATAAGCAGGATGACAGACTTATTTAGACCATCTATCATCCTTGTACTTTTGTTAATTATGGAATTGCAAATAAGGTTCTCCTTGAGCAGCATTTTCTGTTTTTTGAGGATTGACGGAACCGAACATTGCACACCAGGGCGTTACTTTTTCATTTTGATTGGATGGCGGTGGCAAGGAAGAAATTATTTCGATTAAATGATTCAAGATCTCTTCTGCTGGTTTGGCAATATCTGTCGCCACGCGAATACGCCCTACTCCTTCAGCAGACTGTTCAACTTCTTCTGTTTTCCCGGTTTCCAGAACAACCTGAATATACTTTTCCTCGATTTTAGCAAAGGCAGGTTCTAGAGCAATCATTGCTGCAAAGGGATCCCATAGATAATAAACTTGAAAGAAATTGATTTCTGGATGTTCTTTTTCGAACGCTACTTTTAAAGCTGTAATTAGTTTATAAACGAGGGAAATTGCACTTGTAGGCTGTTTTTGCGCTATTTCTTCTAATTGCTTATAAAAATTTTCTGTAACACGAATATGTTGTGTCACATCTAAGGGGACCATAAGTAATGGAACACCCGATGCAATCACGTTTCTAGCCGCAGCAATATCGGCAAAAATATTCCATTCAGCAACTTTATTAGGAATTTGAGGATCTAAATCTTGAATGTTGCCAGGAACGTGAATAGCACCTCCCATCATGACAATTTCAACCTTTTTCTTATCCTCTGGATAGTTTGCAAATAATAAATCGAGATCGGTCAAAGGGCCGGTTGCGATAATAACAACCGGTTCATCGCTTTGCGAAATAATGTGATGAAAACTTTCAACGGCATTAGGAAATTTATCAATGGTGGGGCTGCTTTTTAAGCCAATGAGCGCAGGCAATGTATCAATAAACGATCGGATATAGCTTGGAAAGCTTTGACCAAATTCAGGGTTAATGCGTTTATCTTCACCTTGGCCTAAGATGATTTGTTCAAGGCCTAAGGCATTGCATATTTCTAAAACGTTTTGCAAACCACATTTGGCATCAACCTCACCTGTTCCTGCAGTGATAATACCCGCTAATTTACCGCCGGACTTACGCAGCATAGCCGTAATTAAACATAAAGCAATGTAATCATCGGAGGATCCATCTTGGTACAGAATGAAATTTCTCATCAATATTTCCTTAAGCAGTGAGTGAATAGATTTTCTTTTCAAATGAACATTTGCAGACAAAGGTGGCTGCCATTATCTTTATTTTTTATTTTTTAACAATAGAAAATTTAATAATGGCTACGGCAGAATATTAAATCTCGTTTAATGAAAGAAAGTTCGGGCTAAGGTCGGGTGGCCTTATTCTTAAGTAACCCGACCTTAAATTTGTTTAGTTCGTTAATAAAGTCCACGCATCTTGCCAGGCAAGGCCAACACCAGGTTCATAGTATGCAGGAGCTTGAGAGCACCAGCCTGAATAAGGCCAAGGTTTGCATTGATAACGGTTATGGTTATTGCGCCCCATCACTATAGTCCCAGCTTTATAAGAACTAATACTATCTGGATAGATGTAATCTACCTGGCTGTTGGGCTCAGTAAAATCTATAGCTACGTGGTAGTTTTGGATTGCATTGTCGCTTAAGTAGATTTTATTGGCTTGACCTGTTGATAAGCTAACCTCACCGGTTTGAGGATCCAGGAGACCAATGCGCAGTAAATTGGAGTGTTCATTGACTACCCTTCCTAAGGCAATGGGCCATAGCGCAGCAGTGTTATTAGTATCGTCTACAGTGAGACTATGATTTTCAATTTCAGTCTCATTTTTAAATAGTCGCAATAACACTTTGGTATTGGCTGCAATATCAGCAGAGTTATAAAAATCCTGTAATTCAAACCAGGACATAGGTTGGGACATGGCATCGACATATACATCGCTGCAGGAGTAAAAAGCTTCCGTACTATCATCACGCTGCCATATGACATAGATAACTCTTTTTCCTTCAAGGCGAGCAGGTAATGGGCAATCCATTTTGTAATGACCATTTTCCAGGGTTACATTGGTAATAGTACAAAAAGGACTGTCTTCTAAATCAGACCATTTTAAAGGCTCACTAAAATTATAATTGTTTTTAGTGGCAAAAAATTTAAAGTATTTAGTTTTATGAGGTGCAGTGGCTATGTAACTAAAAATGAAATGTCCATTTTCATTCGGTCGAATAGTGGATGTCATCCAGTCAGTGCGGGCAAGATTAAAGCCTTTAAATAAATCTCGACCGCCCGCGCACAATTTCCCATCAGCAATGATATCTTGATGCCGATCATTGGCAGCTGCTTGATTAATTTCATTCCAATTATACAATGCTTGAGTGCCACCTGCGGCTACAGCCGCTTTACATGCATTTGATTTAGGATTTTCAGGATTTTCTTTAAAACACTGATAAACTCGGGAAATGGGTATTTCTAAAGTCCCATGGGCTAATAAGACATGAGACCACAACATCATTAAGAGACTACATATTCCTATATAACTTTTCATTGTTATTCCTTTAAATTAATTTTTAATATATTTCAGTACGACAATTTACTTTAATATTTTTTAGTAAATTTAAAAATACATTCATTTCACTATCTATATGATTATTTAAGAAATATTTATAACTTATCAATAAAAATAGGAATGCACACGCCTTGACAATTGTGGCAAATAAATTTTTGGCTAACCAAGTATAAAAATTATTGACGAGGTATTGTTGGCCGTGACAGTATAAAATTCTGGCTTAAATTTATTCAAGGAAAGAATATGCCATTTACCGGAACTTCGAAAGCAGATTTTTTAAATGACCTCCACTCTAAAAAAATTTCATATCAAGTAAAAACCTGGACTAACTACATGGAAAATGTAAAAAAAAGCAAAGCAGTAGTAGTCCAGGTAGACAGTGAAAAACAAGTTCAAGAAGTAATGCAAGCTGTTAAAAAACAAAACGCACAATACCCTGAAAGTAAAATTACTGTGCGAGCAACGGCAGGATGGGCTGATAAAGAAAGCGAGTGGTGTTGCTTTCCTTGGGCAAAAGAGCAGGAAGAGCGTTATAACGAATCGTTTTCTTTCTCAGAAGGTTCTGCAGCGGATGTCATTATTCGCTTTAGCCCTAAATATCAAAAAGTTAAAAAATTAGGCGAAATTAAACACAAATCTCCTGTAGACTCTCAAAATCCTTTGGATCATTTAAGAACCTATGAAGTTTGGGTTACTGCCGGTGTGCAAATAGCTGCACTTGCGCAAAAACTTCGAGAATCAGGATTGTCTTTGAGGACGGCAAGCATGCTTTCCTGGGCGAGTGCTGTAGGCTTAGCTGCTACGGGGGGACATGGCACTGGTCGTGACGAATCTGCATTTAGTGGGCAAATCACTGCTTTGCGAATATGTGACCAAGATGGAAATATTTGCGAAATTAACCCTGACCATGAAGATTTCGCTACCTTATGTTCAGCACATTCAGGAGCACTCGGGATTGTTCTTGGTATGAAACTTAAAACAGTTGAGGCATTTAACCTGAAGGAAACAATTCATAACTTTTCCACCGTGGAAAAAATGAAGTCTCATTTAGACGAATTATTAAGCAACAATCAATATTTTAGTTTAATTGGCATACCAAGTTATGGTTATCCGCATGATGATCTTAGTTTACTGGATAAATGGCAAATTCGTTTGTGGAATTATACGCAGGAAGCTCGTACAAAGATTCAAGATCCGCCCTATACTGCCGATGCTCGCTCTTGGGCACAAGAATTGAGCGTACGAGTTGGTGATTCGGTACAAGACTTCTTGCTAGATAGCAAGCTCATAAAACTTTTGCCACAGTATTTACTATTAGCTGCAGCGGCAATCACAGGGACTCGAGGCACAAAAGCTCTCGTTGATCATGAAAACAGCATTACACATTATCAGGTGGCTTTCCCTAAAGCGATGCGAGATGTGAGCTATCTTTTACCTGTAAAAGATAAGGAAGCTGGTGCTCTACTCGCTAAAGTTTTACAAAAAATCGATGAGTTAGTAAAAGAAGGCGCCAAGCATGGTGAGTGTCCTATTACTTATGCTGTTTATGCTCGTTATATTAAAGGCACAACGGGCGGACTTTCAACGAGTGCAACCAGTTCTGATGATGAACATATTATAGCGCTTGATATTGTTACCCATCCTAATGCGCCAGGTATTGCCAATTTTGAAAAAAAATTGTTGAGCTATTTATCAGAAATTGGAGTCAAACCACGATTCCATTTGGGTAAAAATTTCCCTAACGGTATTCATAGTTATGCTGATTTCTTACAACCTGAAGCAATAGCAGAATATAAAAAGGCCTTGACAAAATGGTATGGTAGTGAGGAACAGTTACAGGCTAGCCCATTCATTACGCCCTATTTTGAGCAAATGTTAGGAGGTTCTCCAATGAATCTTTTGCATCTTGAAAAGGAAAAACAACTTGCCAAAGAGGAAACTCCACAACATGAACATTCCATTGAGGATTGTAGCCAATTCTTAGAGCACTTAATTCCTGCGCTTGAAGTACTGCCGTCTATGGGAGCTCAAAATAAGCAACTTAAAGAGAGCTTTATAAATCAGTGTCGTGAAACACTAGAGACAATGAAGGAAAAACAAACCCAGGAAAGCTCACTGACAGAAGCAATTATCTAATGCAGAAATAGGGGCTTATAAGCCCCTATTTCTAACTATAGATCTTAAGAATGAACTAATAATCTTAAACTTGTCGTCTAGCTTCTAAAACATTGGGTATTTGCTCTAGTTTACTCAGCAAGCGAGAGAGGCTATTTAGTCCATCAATTTCGACCGTCAACTTAATGTGGGCAGTGTTATCTTGCTTATGGCTTTGGGTTTGTAGCGCATAAACATGGGCTTTTTCATTTGCAAGCAATGAGGTTACATCTCTTAATAAACCACCTCGATCAAATGCTTTAATTAATACATCGACTACATAGTGATCTCGTGTAGAACTTCCCCAATTAACCTGGAGAAATCGTTGTTTTTGTTTATGACTTGCATGAATAATATTGGGACAATCTTGCTTATGAACGGATACGCCTCGTCCTAATGTAATGTAGCCAATGACATCATCTCCAGGCACGGGTTGACAACAACGAGCCATATGCGTAAGTAAATTACCAACCCCTTCGATACGCAAGTCACTACCGGAAACTTCCGGTTTAGTCAGAGGTTTGACAATCTGTTGAACGCTAAGGGGAACGGCTTCTGTGGGCGATAATTTATTAAGAATTTGTCCTAATTTGATATCTCCCCGTCCAAGAGCAGCCAATAAATCATCGGTACGTTTAAAATTAAAAGAAGCTAATATGTCATTCAGCCGGTCAGTTTTGATCCCTAGTGTTTTTAATTCTTTATCTAGAATTTCGTGACCTTCGTCCCTATTCTTGTCGTAATCCTGCATTTTAAACCAATGCAAAACCTTCGCTTTAGCTCGCGATGTTTTTAAGTAATTTAAATGAGGATTAATCCAATCTCTTGATGGGCGCTCGTCTTTTCCGGTTAAAACTTCTACTTTGTCGCCAGTTTTTAATTCATAGGTTAAAGGAACGATCGTACCGTTTACTTTAGCACCACGACATCTATGACCAATTTGACTGTGAACATGATAAGCGAAATCAAGTGGAGTAACGCCCTGAGGTAAATCCAGTACGTCCCCATCTGGGGTAAAGACATAAACACGGTCTTCGAGAAATTCCGTTTCAATAGCCTCAGACACTCCCTTGGATTTGGCCATTTCCTGATGCCACGACAATACATCGCGTAACCATTCAATTTTACGCTCATGGCTTTCTTTTTGACTTACACCGCCTTCTTTATATTTCCAGTGAGCAGCAACCCCCATTTCTGCCAAATCATGCATTTGAAAGGTTCGAATTTGCACTTCAAAAACACGTCCCTCAGGCCCTTCAACAGCTGTATGTAACGATTGATAACCATTGGGTTTGGGGTTGGCAATATAGTCATCAAATTCAACGGGAACTTGTTTCCACAAGGAATGAACCATGCTTAAAACTTCATAACATTGTTCTTTGGTTTCCACTAAAACCCTTACTGCCGTTGCATCATAGATTTCCTCTAATGACACATTTTTACGCTTCATTTTTCGATAGATACTGTGAATATGTTTCGAACGCCCATAAACCGCAAAATGATGAGCACCGGTAGCACGGATTTGTCGATTGAGCTCTTCAACAATAAAATCAACGTAACGATCACGATCGAGACGTTTTGCCTTTAAACCTTTGGCTATTGCTTTGTAATCCTCGGGATGTAGGTAGCGAAAAGAAAGATCCTCCATTTCCCATTTGATAGCACCAATACCTAAACGGTTTGCTAATGGTGCATAAATTTCCATTGCTTCTGTCGCTATTTGTTGACGCATTGCTTCAGGAAGTTGTCCTGAGGTACGTAAGATGCAAAGGCGTTCTGCTAATTTAATTAAAACCACACGCACATCATCGACCATTGCCAGCAACATCTTTCTAACATTATCGATTTGATGCTTATTTTGCGGATATTTATTGAGTGCCTGCAAATTGTGCATCGCACTCATTTTTTCAATGCCCTTCACGAGCTTTGCAATGTGAGGACCTAATTGTTCTTCAACATCGTCTAGCGATAATTCGGCATAATGGACATTTTCAAAAATAATGGCCGCAGTTAATGTTTCCTGATCAACACCCAGATCGGCCAGGACGTCTGCCATTGACAGACCTAATTGTAGACAGGAAACGCCTGTTTCTGTCGCATGATCTTGCCCTGCTAATTGGCTTAAAGTGCAAGCGTTGCGAATTAAATCCAAGTCTTGAAAATACCCTTTACTACCTAATTGCTGTAACCATTGTTCAACATCAATATTGCCATCGATTGACCAAGGGGTATCCTCTTTAACTTTAACCATGTCTATTATCCTTTCTCAAACAATGCTATCGATTCAACATGAGCAGTATGAGGAAACATATCCATAACACCAGCTGCTTTTAAACGATAACCTTTTTGGTTAACCAAAATGTCAGCATCCCTTGCCAAGGTTGCAGGATTGCATGAAACATAAACAATTCGTTGAGGTTTTAGTGCATCGATTTGTTTTACGATTTCTAAAGCGCCCGATCTGGGCGGGTCTAAGAGAATTTTTGTGAATCGATAGTGGTTCAATCTTGCTACAGCATCAAGTTTTTCCAAATCGGCACAGAAAAATTCAGTATTCGTTAAATGATTGGCTTGAGCATTCATTTGTGCTCTGGCAACCATCGTATCACTCCCTTCAATACCTACTACTTGTGCGCATCGCTTGGCAATAGGAAGGGAAAAATTACCTAAACCACAGAATAAATCCAAAACAACGTCCTCAGGTATTAAATCCATTAATTCAAGTGCCAAAGAGACCATTAATTGATTTAACTTAGAATTAACTTGTGTAAAATCAGTAGGATGGAAACAAAACTCAATATTTTCCTTGGGTAAAGTATAGGTTAAAAATGGCGAGTTATCCTGTGGGTAAAAAAGAGCTACTGTGTCATTTCCTCCAGGTTGCAGAAATAATCGAAAACCTGTTCTTTGCCCAAATTCACGAAGCTTCTCTTCATCAGTCTCTGTTAGGGGACTAAGATTGCGAAAAATTAAAGCAATCTCATTATCTCCTGCCGCGACTTCAATTTGAGCAATCATATTGGGATCTGAAAATGAATCGATTAGTAGACGCAAATTAATAATTTCTTTGTCAACTTTTTCATTCATTACCGGGCATGTCGTGATCTCAGTAATAAATCGGGGATTATTTTTTTCTCTAAACCCTACAAGACTAGCTTGCTTTTTTGCAACATAACGAACACTCAGGCGAGCTTTATTACGATAGTGCCAACTGTCGCTAACAAGAGGCGCTAATGTTCTCTCTGGCGTGCAATGTCCAACTCGTTGTAGTAAATCCAGTAATAAAGCTTGTTTTTCATGAATTTGGGTTTGTTCGTCTAAGTGTTGCAATGAACAACCACCGCAAAGGATATAATGTGGGCAAGCTGGCTCTACACGGGAAGGCGATGCTGCAAGAATTGAGATAACCTTACCCTCATCAAAATCGCTTTTGATACGAGTATACTGAAAAGAAACTTTTTCATTGGGTAATGCGCCTTGGATAAAGGTCGTTTTTCCGTTAATGCGAGCAATACCACGACCATCGTGGCTAAATTTTTCTACTTCTGTAATTTGTGCTTCTGCGGGTAATTTTTGTCGTCTTCTACTCATTAATACTTCTCTTTTAAAACTTAATGCTTGTTACAGATGTCATCATTTCATTTATAGTGATAATTCTAGGTCCTTCATGATTTATTTATAAGCAAAAAATGAAAAATAAGATTAGAGAATAGCACAGAGTTTTTATACATGTCATGAATAACTACAATAGACTCTACCTCCTGTGCGGAACAAAAATCTGTCATGCGCACGAAGGCGAGCCGCCATCCATCCAATAAGTTACTACAGATTATTTTCAATGTAAGTTAGTAAGCATTAAGTGAAACAATCCTCCACTCGGCATCAGTTGAAGGAAATCTAGCGCAATAATGAAAAAGAACCGTTAACACCATTGGCAGCTAATTTGTTTTTTAAACTATCAGACATTTGCTTAGAGGCAAAAGGCCCTACTCTTACAATAAAGCGCTGTTGGTATTTTTCGATAATAACTGGTGAAGGCGTTAATTTCGCTAATTTACTTTGTAAGGCCGTTGCTAATTGTTGTGAACTAAAGGCCCCAGCCTGAACATAATAATGAGCGACTCGCGTTCCAGTATTAAGTGCCTCTATTTCAACCGGAGCAGTCCCTTTCGGGAGCAAACCTAATTTTGTTGCTGCAGCGTAAGAAAGATCGAGAACCCTATCATTACGGAATGGACCTCGATCATTTACCTTAACAATGGCAACGCGACCATTACTCAAATTTTTTACTTTTACATAGGTGGGTAACGGTAAGGTCTTATGCGCTGCAGTCATTGCATACATATCATAATTATCGCCACTTGAAGTTCTTTGTTTATGAAATTTAGTTCCATACCAGGATGCTATTCCGCGTGTTTTATAGCCACTTGAATTTTTTAATACCTCATAGGTACGACCTTCAACAGCATAGGTATCAGGATTACCATATCGACTGAAAGGTTCGGACTTTGGTTTGGCCTCTTTGAATGAGGTTGGAATAGGTCCTGTAGGAGCGCCATCATTTTCCTGCGCATACCTGGATTTAGTCGATGTTCGGGCCGTTGTCTGATTTTTTGCAGTCCGGCTGGAAAATGTTTTATGGTTCGAGGGAGTGGTTACAGGAGCAGTTGCACAGCTGCTCAGTAATAAAAAAGCAAAAAAATAAACAAATCGCATTATTTAAAAACTCAAAATTAATATTCTTTTTTTTAATATATACAAAGAAAAAACGCATTAAAATACCTGCAATGTAATTTGGTTACAGGATTGAGGCTGTGATAAGATTACAACATTTTTTGTAACCAAGAGTAGAGTATAGAAACATGAAGTCACCATTCTCACCAAGCAGGATATTGTTAGCAGCTAGTTTACTGGTTAAAGCAGGTATTTTTTATGCAGCAGATGTTTTACCCACTGCTAGTCTATCGAGTGTACCCCCTTCAGCACCGATTAATAATAAACCATTGATTACTCCATCTGCTCCTACGCTTAATGCGAAAGCTTATATCCTTATTGATGTGAATAGTGGAAAAATCATTGCTGAAAAAAACAGCGAGGAAAAACTACCGCCAGCAAGTTTAACTAAAATGATGACCCTCTATGTCATCTCTAATGCGCTTCACAATGAGCAAATTCACTTAACTGACTCGGTTAGAATTAGTCGTGATGCCTGGAAAACAGGCGGTTCAAGAATGTTTGTAAAAGAAGGACAGCAAGTTGCAATTGAAGATTTATTAAAAGGAATTATTGTTGACTCTGGTAATGATGCTTGTGTTGCCATGGCGGAACACTTGGGTGGTAGTGAACCTGGCTTTGCAGAGATTATGAATCAGCAGGCTCAAAATTTAGGTATGAAAGACAGTCATTTCACAGATAGCACAGGATTGCCTGATGAAAACCACTATACAACAGCTAAGGATCTAGCCATCTTAGGTCGTGCTCTCGTGCTTAATTTTCCTCAATACTATGATTGGTATAAGCAAAAATGGTTTACCTACAACGGAATACGTCAGCCAAATCGCAACCGCTTACTCTGGCGTGATAGTCAAGTTGACGGTATTAAAACTGGCCATACGAATGAAGCAGGCTTCTGCCTTGTTTCCTCAGCAAAACGCGATAACATGCGCCTCATTGCTGTGGTAATGGGTTCGCCAACTGAAACGGCGCGTGCAGATGATAGTGAACGTTTATTAAATTATGGTTTTCGCTTTTTCGAAACCCATGAACTTTACAAAGGTGGCCAAACCATTACTGAGGTTCCGGTTTATAAAGGAAGTATAGATAAATTAAACGTTGGTTTGCGCGAAGATCAATTTGTAACGATTCCTAATGGTCAATATCAGCGATTGAGTATTAACACAAAGATGTCGCAAAATTTAGAAGCCCCGATCAAAAAAGGTGATAAAGTTGGCGAATTAGTTATACAATTTGATAATAATGTTCTTGGAACACAAAATCTTTATGCTCTTCAAGAAGTACCACAAGGTGGTATTTTTACACGCATGAAAGATTCTATTCGTTTAGCATTTGGGCGTTGGTTCGGTTAAAGGACTGTATTTATGTCAGGCATTGTTTACATCAATGGCGATTATCTGCCTGCCTCTGAAGCAAAAATCTCGGTGTTTGACCGAGGTTTTTTGTTTGCGGATGCTGTCTATGAAGTAATTCCGGTTTATAAAAGTCGCCCTTTTTTTGTTGCTAGACATTTAAAACGATTAAATACAAGCCTGGCAAATGTCAAAATACCTTACCCGCAACTTGATTGGAATGCCATTTTTAACGAATTAATCCAGCAAAATGGCGCGGGTGATATGCAACTCTATGTGCAAATTACTCGTGGTAATCAAGGTGTCCGTAAACACGATATTCCTGACAAATTAAAACCTACGGTTATTATTTACACGCTCCACAATCCCTATGCTTCTTTTGAAATCAAAAAGCTTGGATTACATGCGAATATTGTCGAAGATCTTCGCTGGCTGCGCTGTGATATTAAAACAACATCGTTGATAGCTAATATTCTTCTTAATGATGAGGCTGTTTCTAAAGGCGCTCATACTGCCATTCTGTCACGTAAAGGTATTCTTACCGAAGGAAGTGCAAGCAATATTTTTTTAATAGATCAAGAAGGTACCGTATACACTCCTCCTCTTAATAATATGTGTTTACCAGGAATTACACGTCAAATTACCATTGAGCTGATTCATGAACTATCCTGGTCCTTAAAAGAGGAAAAAATTCCTACAAGTGCTCTTTTTGAGGCAAGGGAAGTATGGATAACAAGTACCACCAAAGAAATTTATCCTGTTACGCGTATTGATGATTCTCTTATTGCGGATGGTAAAGCTGGTATTTTTTGGGAAAAAATTAGTAGTAAATATCAACAACTGATCGATAATAACCATGACTGAGAAAACATCTTTAATAGAATTTCCCTGTGATTTTCCAGTAAAAATCATAGGCAAGAACTCACCTGACTTTCTTAAAGAGATTCTAGCTATCATCCTCAAACATTTTCCTGAGACGCCTGAGGAATCAATTAATTGCCAAGAAAGCCAACAAGGGAATTATTTAGCGATTACTGCTGTTTTGTATGTGCATGGTCAAATAACTCTGGACGCCCTATATATAGAATTAACACAGCATCCAGATATTAAAATGGTACTATGATGTGGAATATTAGAAACTTAGGCTTGCAACCTTATTTTGCCGTTTGGGAAAATATGAAGGAATTTACTTCTGCAAGGAATGAAAGTACCCTCGATGAATTATGGTTGCTTGAACATCCCGCTGTGTATACTCAGGGACAGGCTGGTAAATCTGAGCATATTCTCAATCCTAATGCCATTCCAGTAGTGCAAAGCGATCGTGGCGGACAAGTTACTTATCACGGACCAGGACAACTTGTAGGTTATATTCTTATGGATATTCGGCGACAAAATCTTGGAATAAGAACTTTAGTTAGCCAACTTGAGAAAGTTATCATTTCTTTCCTGGCTTGCTACCGCATTAAAGCATCTACTCAGCAAGGTGCGCCAGGGGTCTATGTGGACGATAAGAAAATTGCTTCTATTGGCTTACGTGTAAAAAATGGTCGCACTTACCATGGTATAGCTCTCAATGTAGCCATGGATTTAACCCCGTTCAAAGGTATTAATCCTTGTGGATTTGCTAAGTTACAAATGACCCAAATGAGCGATTATGTTCCAAATGTAAGTATTGCGGGCGTCAGTAAACAATTTACTGAGACGTTTCTAACTCAATTTGAACGCTAAACATGCATCTATTTGCTGATTATATTAATCCTCTCACTATTTGGCTTCACGCCCATCCTCATTGGGCCTTGCTAATCACTTTTCTTGTTTCTTTCGCCGAGTCTTTAGCTATCGTTGGTAGTATTATTCCTGGCTCGGTCACTATGACTGCTATAGGTATTCTTGCAGGCTCTGGTGTCATGCGCATTGATTTGACACTTTTAGCTGCGACATTAGGAGCAATTGCGGGTGATAGTGCAAGTTATTTGCTGGGTTACACTTTTAGTGAACGCCTTGTTAATGTTTGGCCATTCAGCCGTTATCCTAATTGGCTGGCGTTTGGCAAAGAGTATTTTGCTCGTCACGGTGGAAAAAGTGTTTTAATTGGACGTTTTGTTGGACCTTTGCGCTCAATTATTCCTGTCATTGCCGGGATGATGGGTATGAGCCAATGGCGTTTCTTTATTGCTAATATATGCTCTGCGATAGGTTGGGCAATCTTGTATGTTTTTCCTGGTATTTTAATTGGCGCTGCCAGTAGCGAGTTGTCACGTGAGAGCGCTACCCGTCTATTTATTACAGTCCTATTATTATTAGCAGCAGTATGGCTATTAAGTGTGGGATTGAAATGGCTGTTTATTAGGCTTAATCGTTTGTTGCGTATAGGCCTGCACGGTTTTTGGGCTTGGTCACATAATCACCCTCATTTAGCAAGGATGGTAAAACTATTAACGCCCGCCAATGAGCTTAATTATTATCCTACGGCTGCCCTCGTTGTTTTAATGTTATTAAGTACGCTGGCATTTTGTACTTTAACCGGATTGGTAATCCACGGAGCCTGGATTGAGGATTTCAATCAATCAATTTATCTTTTTTTACAAAGTTTGCGTACTCATTCATTCGATATATTTTTTATTATTGTTTCTCAAACTGCTAGTCCTTCTGCTTTGCTGGCATTAGTAGTGACTGTCAGTTTTATAATAATTTATTTTAACGACTGGCGTTCTTTGCGCTATTGGCTCAGTCTCTGTTTATCTTGTACAGTCATTTTGCTATTTATTCACTGGCTAGTTGATAGCCCAAGACCGCAAGGACTTTTAGAAAATAAGCAAAATAATTCATTCCCTGTAATTGGTCTTACATACGCAACAGCATTTTTTGCCGCATTGATATTTTATCTTAATCACTATGCTGTGACGCTTGTAAACCGTTTTGTGAAGATTGTTTTAGGTATAAGTCTATTTCTTGCGGGATTAGCACCTTTGTATCTCGGAGATAACTGGATTACTGATAGTCTGGGAGCTTACTTATGTGGGTTTAGCTTATGTTTGTTGCATTGGCTATTTTATCGTCGCCACAAAGCTGTTATTAGGTGCACAACTTATGGACCTTTAAAAATTTTATTGCTATTAATGCTTGTAGCGGGTATTAGTGGGGCCCTTCATTATCGTCAAGCTCTACGCGCTCATCAACCGTATTTAGCACAATATGTTTTCACAGATGAGCTCTGGTGGAATCAACAAAAACCTCTCCTTCCCATTTATCGTGCGAATCGCATAGGGAATTATATTAGCGTTTTCAATATTCAATATGTCGGTTCAATTGCTAGCCTGGAACAAGCACTAACCAAATATGGCTGGCAAAAACGCAATGATTCATTGTTCAATTCCTTGTTAACACGAGTAAGCGGCCAACCTTCCGCACAGGATTTGCCTTTGATGGCTCAACTCTATTTAAACCGCAAACCAGTTTTAATGATGATTTATCAGCCTAAAGATGGAAATCCCGTACAAATTTTACGAATTTGGCGTTCAAATTATCATTTGCAGCATTTCCGCCAACCAATATGGCTTGGCAGTGTTCATCCTCGAAAGCTTCCAAGGCCGCAAGAATTTAAAAAAGAAGTTACAAAAATGCATCCTGCTTCCTTATTTTATGTAAGCTCAGCTTTACCTCAATTTCTGCAGCGGCAAACCCCATTACCTATCCGTCTGAAATTACCAATTCAGGTGGAGCCTATTTTACTCTTAATAAAAGAACCGCCTCTTGATATGGATGGTTAAATGGACTCGAGACATCTGCTTTAGTCTGAGTTACACTAGAAGACTAATTTAGGTGTGTCCTCAATTACTTACCTGGCTGTAAATTCGGCTGGCAAACAATTGAGTTCGTTAAATAGGATAAACTATTCGCCATGCAATTGTTCCAAAAGCAATTGAAGACACGCCTTAATCATTATATGAAAATAAGGAATTATTTTAATGATTAACATTGCGGAGATAATTCACATACTACTCCCTCTCTTGGGATTGTTAGTTTTAATTTTAGGTTTTATATTGAAACGAAGTAATTATATCCTCGTCGCGTTGTGGGTAAGTCTTATCACTTTATTGCTTGAATATCGTGATTCAGGTGGCGAGATTCTCGGTAGTTATTTTAATTATTTCCATGCCACAACCTACTCTGTGAATCTAGTAGTACTTGTTGTCTCTATTTTGTATTTTATGTTTGCGTTCCTTCCCAAAACAAAAAAAACTATTGTACACTATCTGACAGGATTGGTTTCTGCACTGGTGGTAACTGGCGCCATTCTTTTGTTGAGTAATTTATGGATAAATGCCAGGTTTGTGGAAGATCGATTACCTGGAACGCCTATTCTTCAAGTGGCGACTTTTAGTAAACAGCCCTATTGCGATTATAAATATGTCTTTTATAAAGTAAATTCTGGTGGCAAAGTGAAATTTATGTGTCCTAATCATTATGGGCTATTACCTTCTACCGGCGAACTGACAACAGCACCGGGCTTTGTGATTAAACAATTACCAAAGCAAGTACAAGATAACTTGCAAAAACAAACTTAACTAAATACAAATTGACGATGAACTTTAGTTTTTTTACTATGTAAGTCAAAGAGATAGCAATAATGGCTAACAATTTGTTCCGCTGTTTATTTTTTGTTAACATATCGAAAATTTTTATATAGCTAATACTATGCGAAGTCTGCTTTTATCTATTTTAATTTTGTTTTCTTCTATGTCATCAAGTATGGCACCCAAATTAAATTGGGATAAAGCAATTGATAAGGCGGTCTATCGCTATGGTCTAAGAACTGAACCTGAATTAAAGCGTTTTTTTGCTCGTTCCAGAGTCGCTTACCCACCTCAAGAGGTTGCTCTTTTGGCTTTTAAAAAAGAAAGACAAATGGAGTTATGGGCTAAAAATGAAAATGACTCGTGGCGCTATATTCATACTTATCCTCTCACTGCATTCAGTGGTCGATTAGGCCCCAAACTGAAAGAACGCGATGGTCAAATTCCAGAGGGTGTTTACCGCCTTATCACGTTTAATCCATTTAGCTCAATGCATTTATCCATGATGATTGATTACCCGAATCATTTCGATAGGCTGCAGGCGAGTAAAGATGGACGAAAAAATTTAGGAAATAATATTTTTCTTCATGGCAAATCACTTTCTGTTGGTTGTTTAGCTGTAGGAGACAGAGCAATTGATCAACTTTTTTTACTTGCTCGTCGAGTAGGGTTAAGTCATGTAAAAGTGATTATTGCTCCCAATGACTTACGGGTTGGTAAACCAGCTACCTCTAATTTTGCACAGCCACGATGGCTCCCTGAACTGTATAAACAAATATCAACGGCTTTAAATCAATTCCCCGCAAGGAACAAGAAAATTCTTATGGCTACAAAACAGTAGCAAAGGGTAAGGTTAACTTTCTCCTGTTCTTTGTAACTAAATTATTAATAATAATTAGCAAAATTCTCAAAGTTGATTCTATACTTGAATAAAATAAAAATAATCTACTGAAAGAATGGCTAATTTTAAAAGACAATCCTGGTCAACCATCGATTTACAAATGCTACCGGAACACGATCCTTTATTATCGTGTCTTGTGCTTTTAACTCGTTATTATCAAATTCCGTATTCTCCACAGTCATTGGTAGCCAGATTGCCATTGGAAAATAATCGATTAACACTTGCTTTGTTTGCACGGGCAGCAAGTCGGGCTTCGTTACAAACGGAAGTGGTGGAAACGCCTCTTGATAAAATTATAAACACTCATTTACCTGTGATTCTTTTATTAAAAAATGGTGATGCTTGTCTACTCATCGACCAACAGAAAGTTATTCATCCACAAAAAACAGAAGAAATATCCGATCTAAAATCCATTTCCTCGCAATATTCTGGCCAGGCTATACACGTCGAACCCCAATATAAATACACCACAAGAGCGGAAGAGACTTTAGGTAAAGATCCCAAAAATTGGTTTTGGAAAGTAATTTTAAAAATGTGGCCAACTTATTCTGAGGTGATAGTAGCCTCCTTTTTAATAAACATTTTTGCTTTGGTTATTCCTCTTTTTACAATGAACGTTTACGACCGAGTTGTCCCTAACCATGCGATTGATACGATGTGGGTGTTGGCTAGCGGCGTCGCTTTGGTGTTTATTTTTGATGTCTTATTAAAGACATTACGCTCACATTTTATTGATATAGCAAGTAAGCGAAGTGATATTGAACTCTCGGCAAATATATTTGAGCAAATATTAGGAATTAACATGAAGGTTCGTCCCAAATCAGTGGGAGCACTAGCTAATACGGTTCAATCCTTTGAAATTTTTCGAGATTTTATTACTTCCAGCACTATGACTGTATTGGTTGATTTACCATTCACTATTATTTTTATTTTGGTGATCTATTTTATTGGCGGGAGCTTATTTTGGATTCCCTTGTTAGTTATTCCGATTATTTTTTTAATAGGTTTTGTCTTGCAATTGCCTTTGGTTAACTTAACCAAACAATCTTTTCGCTATGCTGCAGAAAAACAGGCAGTGCTGTTCGAATCGCTAGCTAACATTGAAGCAGTAAAAATTTCTGGCGCGGAATCATCCTTACAATCTCGTTGGGAGCAAATCATTAAATTGGCAGCAAATAATGGTATGAAATTACGCATGACGTCCACAACAAGCTTAAATCTTACTGCTCTTATCCAACAGGGAGCTACTATCTCTACAGTTATAGCTGGTGTCTATCTTATTAGTAAAGGCGATCTCACGATGGGAGCTCTAATTGCTTGTACATTACTAACAGGACGGGCTTTAGCTCCTATGTCGCAAGTTGCAGCATTGTTAACGCGCTATTACCAATCTGTAAATGCACTTAAGTCGCTTAACAATGTGATGCAATTGCCTGTTGATGCTGTTGAGGGTACTCATTATCTGCATCGCCCTATCTTGCGTGGGAACATTGAATTTCAACAAGTATCTTTTGGTTATGAGGGTTCCCCTACTCCTATTTTAAAAAACATAAGTCTTAAAATTACTGAAGGTGAAAAAATAGCCATTATTGGTCGTGTTGGCTCAGGCAAATCTACGCTGGCAAGACTTCTTCTTAGGCTGTATTTTCCAAATGAAGGACTAATTTTGCTTGATGGTACTGATTATCATCAAATAAATCCGGATGATCTGCGGCAACAAATTGGCTACGTGCCTCAGGATGTATCATTATTTTATGGAACAGTCAGAGAAAATATTTGCATTGGGGCACCTTTTATTGATGATAAATCACTAATTAATGCTGCCAACATTGCTGGTGTAGGAACCTTTATAAATAACCATCCTGATGGTTTTGATAGGCAAGTTGGTGAGAAAGGGGGAGAGTTGTCAGGGGGACAGCGGCAATCTGTTGCAATTGCCAGAGCTCTTCTCAGAAATCCTAGTATTCTACTGTTAGATGAACCAACCTCTGCAATGGATGATAACAGTGAACGGCAATTTAAACAGAAATTATTAGCTCATATGACCAAAAAGCATACGCTTCTACTTGTTACTCATAAAATATCCATGCTTGAACTTGTGAATAGAATTATTGTACTTGATGATGGCAAAATAATTGCTGATGGACCAAAAGAATCCGTTCTTTCCGCACTAAAAGCAGGCATGACAGTTGAGAGATCAGCCCCATGAAAAATGAAGAAAAATCTCGTATATTTACCCATATTATTCTTTGGAGTGCCGTATTATTTATATTCTGTGCTTTAATATGGGCTCATTACGCAATTTTAGATGAAGTAACCACAGGAGAAGGAAAAGTTATTCCTTCCAGTCAAATTCAAATTATTCAAAATTTGGAAGGTGGTATTGTTAGCAAGCTCTATGTACAAGAAGGAGAAATTGTACAAAAAGATCAAGTCCTAATGCAAATTGATAATACTCGCTTTATGGCTTCCTTTAATGAAGTCGATAAGAAGATAGCTTCTTTGCAAATTGCTGTTATACGGCTATCAGCAGAAATGAATAATAAACCAATGGCTGTTCCTCCTGATTTCGCTAAAAAAAATGCTGATCTGGTGGACGCAGAGAAGGCACTGTATGCGTCACGTCAAGAAGAATTAAATCAACTTACCTCAGCTTTAGGTTTTGCAGAAAAGGAGCTCGCCCTTTCAAAGCCCCTTGTTGCCAAAGGAGCTGTTTCAGAAGTTGAAATTTTAAGATTAGAACGTTCTGTTAATGAGTTAAAAGGTAAAATTTATCAATTTAAATCACAAGCACTTGAACAACTCAATAAAGCCAAGGGGGAATTGGCAGCACTTAGTGAATCACAAAGTGCTGAAAAGGATAAGCTTGTGCGAACAACAGTGCGTTCACCTGTTAAAGGAATTGTTAAACGTATAAAGGTGAATACCATTGGTGGGGTGATTCAACCAGGAATGGACATTATTGAGATTGTACCTTTGGATGATACGTTGTTAATTGAAGCCAAAATTAGACCTTCAGATATTGGCTTTATACATCCCGGGCAAAATGCTGTTGTGAAATTAACAGCCTATGAATTTCCTATTTATGGTGGGCTTGCCGGAAAAGTTGAACAAATCAGTGCAGATACCATTACTGATGATAAGACTAGTTCAGGTAAAGAGGAAACGTACTATTTAATTCGTGTTAGAACAGATAAAAACTATCTGGGAACGGAAGCAAAACCGCTGTATATCATCCCAGGAATGATGGCTACAGTTGATATTTTAACCGGCAAAAAAAGCGTATTACAGTATATACTTAAACCCATCTTGAAAGCTCGGGAAACAGCATTGAGAGAGCGTTAGAAATTGTAAGGTCAAGGCATTAACCAATGACCTTACAATAAAAGCGATTATTCATGTTCCGGGTCAACAACAAAAATACCTGGTGCATTACGCAGATATTCGTTGTAATCCATGCCGTAACCAAAAATGTAATGATCATCAACTTGTAAGCCAACAAAATCAGCTTGCTTTAACCCCTCGGGATCACGTTTGTGGTATTTATCCACCAATACAGCACTATAGACCTCTTTAGCGCCCATCTCTGAAATTTCCCTTATAATGGCTGCTAATGTAATCCCACCGTCAAGAATATCATCAACCACTAATACGGTTCTATCCGCCAAGCTAAGGCTCGGCCTTACCTTCCATTGCAACTCGCCTCCTCGGATTTCACCACAATAACGTGTAGCATGTACATAATCGACTTCTAAAGGGAAATCCAGACGAGGTAATAGATTGCCCATCGGTACTAAGCCACCTATCATGACACATAAGATTACTGGATTTTTGTCATGTAGCTGTTCATGAATGTTGATTGCCATTCTATCTAAAGCAGCTTCAACTTCCTTAGTAGTAAAAAGGCAACTCGATTTCTCATAGACTTCTTTAATTTTGCTTGGAATAGACATCAGGAATCCTAAGATTTAATGGGTTAATCTTTACGTTTGTTAGGGACTGGAAACATACTTACTTTACCATCCTCTACTGACTTATCTCGAACCTTAGCGATTCCTTGCTTGTTAACTTCATCAATGCGAAAAACAGCATGCATAGGGATATAAGTTCGTTTTACACTGTTAAATTCAACTTTTAAACGCTCCTCAGAGGGGTCCACAACGAGAGAAGTATTCTCCCCGAAAACAAAATCCTCAACTTCAAGAAAACCAAAAATTTCACTTTCGGATATTTTTCGTGCATAAATTTCATAAATTGCTTCTTGATTAGCAAAAGTTATGCGGTATAGCGTTTTTTTTGACATGCAGACTGACTACCTAAAATTAAATGCAACAATATTATAGCGAATCTTAGGCAGGCTATTCAAACGATCTTAAGTTTTTGCTCGGATTTTTCATCTAATCTAAAATTTGCCCAATTAGATTCTGCTAAAAAGTACTCAAACTCGACTATTGAAAATTCATCAATTATCTAAAATTTATAATTTTTTACCACCATTAATTTTGGAGTCATCAGGTTTATCGTCAAATTCCTCTGTTTTAGAAAATTTGAGTATTTCAGATACAGCAATATCAGGCTTCTCGACTGCTGGTTCAGGATTTCGTCTCTTTTTTATATCAGATGGATATAAAGTGTGAGGATTATTAGCAATCGATGTAGGAGCTGCAATACTTTGTTCCGTCTTGTAACGTTTTACGTCAGCTGGATTTAATTCTTCTTTTTCACGTGTACTTTCTTTTGACTTTTCTTGACTAAATTTAATGTTTATTAATTTTAAAATTTCAGCTCCCTCTTTCGTTTCAGACAGAGATGTTTTAGGCGATTTTTGGGTTTTAGATGCTTTAGGTATCATTGATAATGTTTTTTCTGTGATGAAATCGATTAAATCTGGACGCTTTGCAAGAAGGCCTAATAAAAGAGGATGTCCGGCTGGATTGGCAGCCATTAAGTGAAAAGGTGTGAATTCAGGATATAGGCCGGTATTTTGTCGGAATAATGCTTCAGCAGTAATGTATTGCTCTAGCATTTTATTTTGTCTAAACAATAGATCTAGTATCACAAATGACGCAATGTCAGCTACCAACTCAAAGAGTAGAGAACCACCATCCGGATAGGAATTACAAAGCATTTCTTTAGTAATCTGTTTGCTAATCTCGGGATTTAATCTTAATATTTTGAACAATACTTGGGCATTTTTATGATTATTTGGTTTCATTGCCTGCCCCAGCACAGATTTAGGATAGACATCAGGCCCATACACATTACCAAATTTTGCTAACATTTCAGCTGTTACATGCTTCGCAAGCTCTGGTCTTATTTGTAACATATTAAGGAGTACATCAGCATGACCGTCATTTAAAAAAAATCGATATAACAGGCGAGGGACAGAAACCGTAGATGTTCTGGGTATCTCAAAAAACATTTCTATTGGAATGTTCTCAATTAGTAGAGGGTTAAGTTCTAATACCGTTTTCATTACATCCATGTTCATAAATAAGAGAATATATATCGGCACATATTCCCTAAGGTAAGGTACAACTGTGAGTAAACTGTCGGCAGTCATCGTTTTTACAATTTGAGGGTTGGCTGAAATTAAAGCCCGTAAGGCCTCTGGCCCAGAAGGATACAAAAAGAAATTAGCTATTGAGTTTTTTAACATTTCCCAGCTGAAACGATTTGCAAAAGCTGGAACAGCTTGTAACAGTTGTATCAAATACTTTTGATCTGCTTCTTTTGCAGAAATTAGAGTACATAAGTTAAGGCTTGTATTTTTTTCTATTTGTGCGAAATCCAATTCGGGACATTCGAGCAAAGCTTCTATTACAAGTGTTGATCTATTATTCCAAGCAGTTTCCAAAACTGAAGTTTTGAATAACGGCGTGTTAAAGCTATTCGTTGCGAGTAAAATTCCCAGTAAAGAATTCACTTCTGTTGAAGTTAGATCTTTTTTTTCAGTTAGCCGACCGAGCTCCTTATAAGAATAAATCGATGGCTGCAAAGATGCACAAACTTCAGCGGGAGCAAAAGTTGAAATTGTTTGTAATATACTCAATCTTTCTGCAATAGAATAGCTTTTCAATTTATCGGCCAATTTATCTCGGCATCTATGTGCCTCATCAATATCAACTCTATATAGAAAATCGTAATAACCAAGAGTTTTAAGATAAGATCTAATAGTATTAGAGGTAATAACTTCTGGCGTATTCAGTTTAGGGGTACATCGTTCTCCGCCATGTATTTGCAAAATTAAATCATGTATATTCATCAAACTTTGTGGCAAATTGAGTCGTGCTAACAATGCCGCTGCTTGGGCAAAGTACATTGCCATTGCTGTATCAAAGTCAGTAGGTAAGATTCTCTTTTCTATAGCGCCTACTACCTTAGCCATAGCTTCGCGAGTAGCTCCTTCTATGCATGGTCCTGCCTGTATATTTTCTAAGAAAAAAGCAAGTTGTTTGTTTTCAATAGCATCATTCCAAATATTAATTAAGGCTATATTTAAGCGTTCTAAAGTTGCTCTACGTGCAGCATAATCTGGATAATTCTCCCCATGAAAATAAAATCGATAAGTTTCACCACTATCAAGTATATCGATTGGGAAAACACTACCTGGAATGTCTTGCTGACTTTTGGAAATTTGACTAATTGCAGAAAATACATGCACTACATGTTTTTTAACAGACTCAGAAACCAAATTGAACTTATTATCACTTATCACTTTAATGGCATCATCAAGTGTAGCAATGTAGGTTTGTTCTTCACGAGAAAGTAACTTGTTTACTTTCTTTAATATGCTAATAGATTGCCTCGATAAATTATTAATATTTTTATTATCTAACCTTGATGCCATTATTAAGCAATTCAAAGTTTCATTATCTACTTCTTCATCTTCATTTTTATCTTCAAGGGGGGTAAAAGCTAAAACAATTGCAGTCAATCCAGTATGCTTTTTCCATAAATTATCATCAAGATATACTGATTTTAAAGCCATTTTCTTAAGTAATTCAGAGACTTTCATAATATTCACTCTACTCCTATATGATGATCAGTATAGCAAGTAGGAAATGACTTTTTATTAGACTAGATTTTTTTTAAACATATGAAAATATATAATTTTAAAACGAAAAACGACTAAATCATCATGGTATGAAAATGCAAAAATCTTGCAAAAGAATTAGGTGAAATTCATCTAATTATTTATTAAATCCTCCTATGGGAACGATACAGAAACAATGATGGCTGTGGTGCCAAATGTTATGAGAAAAATATAGTCTTGAAATTTAAATGAATGTGACGAAGCAACAAACCGATAAGTGAAAGAACACAAAAAATGGCTCCTGTATAAAAGGTTGACGCGGGACCATATTGCTGCCATAAAAATCCTGCAAATATACTTGCTATTAGCATCATAAACCCGCTTACCAAATTAAAAAAACCATAGGCAGTGCCTCTCAAATCGTCTGGCGAAACGTCAGCAACCATCGTTGCTAATAAACCCTGAGTCATACCCATATGAATTCCCCAGAGTGCGGCACCTATCATAAGCGTAAGCCAATGAGCATTGAATGCAAGAGTAAGATCAGCTGCGATTAAAACGATTATGCCAAATACTAAAAGCTTCACATGACTCATATTATCCGCAAGTTTCCCAAAAGGATAAGCAGAAATTGAGTAGGTGAGACTCATAATGATCATGACAAATGGCGCCCAAGCGATAGGTAGGCCTACATCCATGGCACGTAAAACAAGAAATGCTTCGCTAAATCGAGCAAGCGTTAACATAGCGCCAATAATGACTAACCACCAATAAGCTATTCCTAAGTGTTGTAAATTTTTTCGACTGATTGGATTTAAGCGTTTTTCTCTTCTCTCCAACGGGATTGGTTCTTTAACTCCATAAATGAGTAAAAGCACAGCCAGAACTCCCGGGATAGTGGCAATCCAAAATACGGTTCGGAAATGATTATTAAAAAGATACATGAGTACCATCGCCATTAAGGGACCAATAACAGCTCCGAGAGTGTCTAATGCTTGACGAAGCCCAAAAGCACTGCCTCGCATAGAATACGGCGCTATATCAGCAACAAGTGCATCTCGTGGTGCACCACGTATTCCTTTCCCTATTCTATCTAAAACGCGGGCACCCATAATAATTTCTGAAGTTGATGCCAATGCGAAGAATGGTTTTGCTACCGCCCCTAACGCATAACCTAAAACGGCAAGCATTTTTCTTTGGCCCAAGTAATCACTAATGACACCGGAAAATATTTTAAAAATGAGTGCAGTGGACTCACCTGATCCTTCAATAATACCAATGACTATTATGCTTGTACCCAAGGTGGTTGTTAAAAATAAAGGTAATAAACTATGGATAATTTCGGATGAAATATCCATAAACATACTGACAAAACCTAATGCCCAAATGCTAAGAGGCATCTTAGTTAGCACTGAGGCAGTTTTCTTTTCCATATTAACGTCGATCTGAATACAATGTCTGTAACGGCATTCTTTCGCGATTTAATAATTCTTCTTCTATCTTCTCAGGAATAATATTCGTATAACCTTCTTGATATTTTTGCACGACAAGGCAGTAAAACCCGGCGGGACAAGGCCACATCATTTTACCTACTTCATTTAAAAACTCTAATTTATGAATTAAATTTTCTTTATGGATTGGAGGAATGAAATAAAAACTGGATAAACTACATTGAACATAACCACGGTGTAACATAGCCCGTTTTATAAAGAAAACAGACATTGAATGTGTAGGCAAAGTACCAAAACAAGTATGCCAGCCAAAACGCATCAATAGCCCCCAAAGACTCAGGGGATTTATTCCTAAAAAAACAATATATCCCATAGGTTTTAGAATTCTATCGATTTCATCAATTGGATTTTTTTTATGAGTAAAGGCTTCCATTGTCAAGGGAGCAACAATACAGTCGACACTATGTCTATCAAGTGGCATGGCATTAAATGCCGTAATGACACTGCTTGATAGCTGGGTATAAGGGGTTGCTAACCATTTATGACTATAATGAAGTGTTTGAAGCCAGGGGTTATCTCCGCAATCACCAAGCTGTAATAATGTTTCTCCATATAAGAATTCGCTTAAATGTGTTAACTCGGCTGTAAAGGCACGCCCCACATGTCGACCTTGGTCAGTTGAAAACCAAGTTTTTAGGGCTTGAAACCTATTTTTCTGATCATCAAAAGACAAAGCACTGCCCCATTATTAAAGCGAATTATCTTTTTTTACCATACAGTTACACCAACCAGCAAGCACTCTTTATGGGAACAAACTAGTGTTGCTCTAAATAATTCAGCAGGTTGTCAATCTCTTCAACCAAGGTTACATCGGCTGTACTAGGTCCCATATTCTCTTCAGTAGCTATTAATCTTAAATCAATGTCATTTCGCCAATTTCTCAATGCAGCAATACGTTCGTCATTGGTCAATTCCTTATCTGCTAATATCCCAGACGGATGACTATAATGACGCGGAGGGTTTGCTATTCTTTCAGCATGTTCCATCATCGCTCCTTTTTCCTTTTGATTTTATTATAAGTTTAGCATATGCCTTTTTATTTAATTCTCAGTAAGCTATAGTAGCGGCGCTCAAAAATGAAAGCAAAGTCTAACCATGGAAAGAATTTACGCAGAACACCCATTACCAACCATTGCTCATTTAATGGTTAAAGCCAATCTAATCAGCAACGTTAAAATAAATGAGTACCAAAAAAATGCTCAATCTTCTAAGCAAACATTATTAGAATACCTAACTGCAAATAAACTTTTTTCGGCGCGGCAATTAGCATTGTTATTATCGGAGCATTTTGGTGTTCCTTACCTTGATCTTGATTCGATTAATTTAACCTTAATGCCTTGGCAATTATTGAATGAAAAATGGGTATACAATCTTCGATTGATTCCTCTATTCATTCGTGGAAATCATTTATTTTTAGCCACTGATGATCCAAGCAAGCACGCGACAATAAAAGAAATTCAATTCTACACACAATTTTATCCTCTGGTGATCGTCGTTGAAAGGGACAAATTAAATGGTTTAATTGAGAAAATTAACCAACATAAATCTAATCCTGGTTCTTACGAAATAGCAACGACTGAAAAATTTACTGAAAGATTGAGCGATCCGGGGTTTAAAGAGGATGCACCTATTGTTAAATTGGTACATGATATTCTTGCGGACGCTGTTAAAAGGAAGGCATCGGATGTTCATTTTGAGCTTTATGAAGATCAATATCGGGTTCGCTATCGTTTAGATGGTGTTTTAGTCGAAGCTGTTGCACCGCCGACCAGTTTAGCAAATCAAATTACTTCTCGTATTAAAATTCTAGCTAATCTTGATATTTCCGAACGCCGTATACCTCAGGATGGACGATTTAGAATGGAGATGGCAGAAAGATTTACAATGGATTTTAGAGTAAATGTCTGCCCTACTGTAAGTGGAGAAAAAATAGCTATCCGTATTCTTAATCCTAATATTTCTACGGTTAGTATTGAAGAGCTCGGTTTTAATTCTTTTCAACAACAGTTATTTTTAAGATCCCTTGAGAAGCCTCAAGGTATGATTCTAATAACTGGGCCTACGGGGAGTGGTAAAACAGCCTCTTTATATACAGCCCTAACTTTATTAAATACGCCTGAAAGAAATATTTTAACTGCCGAAGATCCGGTCGAAATAAAAATCTCTGGTATCAATCAAATAAATATTAATCCTAAAGTAGGCTTAACCTTTGCAAATGCACTTCGCTCTTTTTTACGTCAAGACCCAGATATCATTATGGTTGGGGAAATTCGAGATCTGGAAACAGCTGAAATTGCAATTAAAGCATCTCATACAGGGCATCTTGTTCTCTCAACATTACACACTAATAGTGCAGCAGAAGCTTTAACACGCTTAAGGAACATGGGAGTTCCCTCTTTTAACATTGCCAGTTCACTTAATCTTCTAATTGCTCAGCGTTTAGTTAGACGTTTATGTAGCTATTGCAAAAAAGTGACAAAGATTTTAACAGCTTCAGAACTTATTCAATTAGGATTTGAAAAAGAAATAATTAACCCTGTCGAGCTTTATAGCGCAGACGGTTGTAAACATTGTCTCAATGGTTACAAAGGCCGCATTGGCTTATTTGAAATACTACCGGTTTCTCCAACAATAGCCGATTTAATTCTCTCGAACGTTAATTCTATTGATATACTTCGACAAGCCAAACAGGAAGGCATGTTGACTCTACGCCAGACAGGCTTTGAAAAAGTCAGAGATGGCATCACAACCATTGAAGAGTTAAATCGTGTTACCATTAACTAATCAAATAATGACTAAAAAGCACAAAACTCTTCGGTATTTCTGGAAAGGAATTGATCTGCATGGCCGACAAGTCAGAGGCGAAATTAATGCGCCTAATCTCCTCTATGCAAAATTTGAACTACAAAAGCAGGGCATTAACGTAGAGAAAATTCGCAAACATTATGCTTTACTAAGTAATCCATTTAACCAAATTACCTCAGCTGATATTGCCATTTTCAGCCGACAAATGGCTACCATGATAGAAGCAGGCATCCCGCTTATGCACGCTTTTGATATAATTATGAAGGGTCAAATTAAACAGCAAATGAATGTTCTAATTGCAGCAATCAAGAGAGATATTGAAATTGGATCTACTTTTGCCGGCGCTTTAGCTAAATACCCTACCCTTTTTAATCATTTGTTTTGTAGTCTTATTGAGGCGGGAGAAAAATCTGGCTCTCTCATACTAATGCTAAATCGCGTAGCTAATTATCAAGAAAAATTAGAAACCGTACGCAAGAAAATCAGAAAGCTATTAATGTATCCTAGCGTTGTATTCATTATAGCGCTTCTTATTACAACAGGACTTTTAATTTTTGTCATTCCTCAGTTCTCTACAATGTTCAAAGCGTTTGGAGCAGAGCTCCCTTTATTAACTCGTAGCGTAATGAACGCATCTATTTTTTTACAAAACTATTGGTGCTTGCTATTCGCATTGCTTGTTGGTGCAACTGTAGGACTACCACAGGCCAGAAAAAATTCTGTAACCTTTACCAGGTATCTCGATATTTTTTTGCTAAAGCTACCCTGGATTGGCCCTGTCATTTTAAAAACAATTATTGCTCGTTTTACGCGTACTTTAGGCATTACACTGACCGCAGGTCTTCCTTTGTTGCAGGCTTTACAGGCTGCAGTAAATGTTACTGCTAATCGTGTTTATCATCTAGCCGGTATTCGCATGCAAGAAACGATTGCAAGAGGACAATCCATACAATACGCCCTGGAAAATACCGCTTTATTTCCCGCAATGGTTGTACAAATGATTGCTATTGGTGAACAATCAGGCACTTTGGAGCAGATGCTAAATAAAATTGCTGATTATTATGAAGAAGAAATAGATAATACAATTGAATCTTTTAATATTTTGCTGGAACCACTTATCATGTCAATATTAGGCATTGTGGTGGGTGTTTTATTGCTTGCCATGTATATCCCGATTTTTAAACTTGGTTCTATCATGTGAATGCTATGCTTACTCAATTTGAAATAATTTCATCGCCTATTCTTTATATTTTTCTGGCTCTTTTTTCTTTAGCTATTGGTAGTCTTTTAAATGTAGTCATTTATCGGTTACCTATTATGTTGCATACAGAGATGGAAAAAGAATGTCGAAATTATCTAAATTTGCCGCAAGTTGCCGATAAGCCAATTAATTTATTTTTTCCGCGTTCTTTTTGTCCTAATTGCAAAACAACAGTGACAGCGATAAGCAATATTCCCATTATAAGTTATTGCTTGCAGCGAGGCCGATGTAAACATTGTGACAATCCAATTTCTATAAGATATCCTATTGTTGAACTTTTGAGCTGCCTAATTGCTTTATTTTCTGCTTGGGTAATCGGTTTTAATACTACTCTTTTGTTTGTATTGCTGTTTAATTGGATTCTGATCAGTTTATTCTTTATTGATCTGGAGCATCATCTTTTACCCGATGTACTGACACTAGGTTTATTGTGGTTGGGTTTAATTGCCAATACGCAATCTTTATTTATATCTCTTTCTGATGCTGTTTTTAGTAGCGCAGCAGGCTACTTAAGCTTATGGCTTTTTATAAAACTATTTTATCTGATACGTGGAAAAATCGGGATGGGGCATGGTGATTTTAAATTATTCGCCGCATTGGGTGCCTGGTTTGGTTGGACTCAATTACCATTAATTCTGCTCTTTGCCTCAATATCCGGTGTAATTGTTGGTTCTATTTATCTTAAAATCCGGAAAAAATCAAAAGATTCCCCTATTCCTTTTGGTCCTTTTCTTTGCCTGGCTGGTTTCCTCTCATTATTTTGGGGGAAATCTATTATAAACTGGTATTTGAGCATATTTTTATTTTCTTAAATATCTTCGCCTTAAACTAACTCTATTTAAATGGGAAAATGTAGAGGCATACTACTTTCAATTTATATCAAGAGCTATCAATGAAGCCAAACATTATGCTGTTACCAGAAGAAGTCATTGTTATGATTTTTCGATATTTTTCGCCAAGAGAGTTGGTTATATTGCTTCAAGTCTGCAAATTATTTAACTATATTGGTTCTGATAATAGTCTGTGGAAAAAATTGGTTAATGAACTTGATTCTAGTAGTAAATTGTTAGTTGTTAAAGATAACGCTACCTTTTTCAAAGCAAAATTTAAGGAAAAGATAGCGTTGTTATTACCTTCTTTGCGTCCAAAGGTAATCTGTCAGGAGCTATCATATAGTGATGCAAGTAAAATAACGAAGAACATCATAGCCATACTAGCAACGAAAGAAATTCAACTGGGATTTTTTCAGCCACACGATGGTGAGTCTGTTAAAGGCTTCTGCAGTGAAGTTGTTGCCGGTTTTACCTTTGCTAACTATATTTTTTCCCTTTATGGAGGCGAGAAAACACTATCCAAGGTTCCTTTGATCTACTTATTTTTATCAAATAATTCAGAAGAAATAACTAAATTTTGTGCTCAGTACCCAAAAAGTATAATCTTTATTGTCTCTAATCAATCTAGTCCTACAAGTGAGATAATAAATTATCAAGGAATTTTAAAGTATTATCGTGTTTCTGATTACAAAACAAAGGACATTAATTTATCTGTAATTCGCCCTTTAATCATTCAAGATTTGAAAAAATTGGCTATCAAAGCTTTGCCTATTGTGGAGACCTTAAATCTTGCTCATCAAGATGATACACCATGTATTAATGCCGAGATTTTTAGTGAATATCCTAATTATTAGCTTTTAATACATGCTCTATCATACGTCTTGCTAGTGAAGCTAAAACTGGATTTGAAATTTTATAATACGGCAACATAATTAACGCAATTGATAGTGCCCAACCTCGCCCTCTTTCCCATGTATTTTCATCAATATATTGCAAATTTTCTTTGAAAATATTCCTTGAATGGGAATCTAGCAAACTCCAAGCAATAACCAGATCACAGGCCGGATCGCCGATGCCCACATCGGAAAAATCGATTACAGCGGCCAGGCGATTATTTTGGACTAAAATATTTCCTGGTAAAAAATCTCCATGCAACCATACTGGCTCATTATTCCACGAAGGTATCTGAGATAACTCTCTCCATAAAGAAGTAACCGTTCGAATGTCTATTTCATCAGTTAATTCGCTGATGGCTTTTATTGTCTCTTTATCCAACTCTTTTAAAGGAATGCCTCGTCTTGAAAGAGGGCCGTTAGCCATCTTTATTCCGTGTAGATCATTTAAAAAACAGGCTAAATCTTTGGCAAGAAATTCATATTCATTGTCTTTTTCATAGGAGGGATTATGACCTTCATTCCATTTTGTTACGCTCCAATACCAGGGATAAGATTTATCAGGGCAACCTTTAAATACGGGTTCAGAAATAGGTTTTTTTAAAAACGGCGCAATCTTTGGGAGCCATTCATTTTCTTTATCAATATTTTTCTTAATACTGCCTGGAGCCCATTCTATTCGAGGAAGTCGCACAACATAGTTATCGCCTAAGCGAAATAATGCATTGTCAGTTCCACTGGATGCTACAGCTTTAAGCGGCAAATGAGCCCAATGGGGGCACTGGCTTACAAGAAGCGCATTGACAAGATATTCATCAATTTCAAGCTCATTTTCATGCATTTTCCCCATGATTGGCTACTACTCTTAAAGATTCACTAAGTTATTCCCTGGAGTATTTACCACAATGCACTGAGTACCTCAACACCAGGGATTATTTTACAGTAATTTTAGGTTCAAGAAGTTTTACGATGCTTCATGATGGCAGCAAAAAACTCAGGTTTGTTTAGGCCAATCGATGCAAATATTTGCGGAACTTTTTCCCAGCTATTTTCCTGTTCAATGCTGGCTACCACCAATTCAAATCCTTTTTCTTTATCTGAGTTAACTCCCCAACCATTAATATAACAAAGGCCTCGCAAACGTTTTGCCAAAACATGTCCTAATTTCTCAGCAGTTTCCAGATAAACCAGTGCTTCTTCATACAGCTGCTTCATTTGACGTTCATTGCTTGGACTTGCAAAAAGACCTTCAAGTTGTAAGCGCTCTCTAAATTTGGCCTCATCTAATAATAGATGAGCCACTTCATATTGTGCATTGGCATCATCTAGTGTGCCTGCACCGCGTAAGCAGGCAATAACCATGTCAGCCGCGAAAGGATGTTTTTTATGACCAATTAATCCTTTATAAATAGCTGCCAGCTCATGATAATAACCAATCTCTTTTTTTAATACCTCATCAGATGGCTGGTTATGAATACGGTTTTGTTGCATTGCTTTTAATTTTTTTGTTAATCGTTTGATTTTATAACGCTTGAAAAGCATATTCTCTCCTTACACAGTACTTGGGGTAGGAACAGAAAGTAACCATTGAACAATTGAAATTCCGACCAAGATTAAAATAATTGCGCCTAATATCTTTAGAATAAAGCCGAGTGTTTCCTGGATGTCCCTTCTAACTTCTACTTGTTTTTCGGGATTTGTTTTCTCAGGTACTAAATGATAAAGACGATCATCGATATAATTTGACGCATAGTAAGAAATGAAACCAAAAATTAATGCGGGCAAAACAAACATTAATAGCATCAGCCACGATGCTCCCATCAGCGTAAATCCATATTCTTCCCTTAGCCATTCTCTCCAAATTGAAATAAATTCGGGTACATCATAAATCCAATTAAATAAAAGAAAAGGGAGAATATAAAAAGCAAAAGCAAATAGACTCAAACTAAGGAGCAAAGCAATCATCCCGATTATGAAAAGAACACTATTTTGCTGAAAACGATCATATTCCATAATTCTATTCCGAATTCTCAAGCATACGGATGAGGGCCAATTCACGATTAATGATAGCTTATTATTTCATTCTATGAATGACTTGAGAAAAAATGCCTCATGAAGTTTGAAATTATTTACTGTTTAAAAACAACCATAGCAGAAGCAAAGATAATTTCCAAGTAATAACAATTAGTTGACAATTGCAAGGCAGTGCAATATATCAATTAAAGTCCAAAATTATTTATAGGGAACTCAATGAAACAACATGTCTTTATGCTTTCCGATGGAACAGGTATTACTGCTGAAAATCTTGGCAACAGTCTTATTACTCAATTTGAGAACATTGACTTTGAAAAGCTAACTATTCCCTATATAGATTCCATTGCCAAAGCAGAAGCAGCTGTACAACGGATTAACAATTCCTATGACGAAACAGGTATCAAACCTCTTGTATTCATAACATTAGTCAATCCTGATATTGTTAATGCTATTAAAAAAGCAAATGCGAGTATTTTTGATCTATTTAATACTTTTCTTGGGCCTTTAGAAAAAACACTGAATACCAAATCATCGTACACTGTCGGGCGCACACATGGTGTTGCGAACTCCCAATCTTATCGTCAACGAATTGAAGCTGTCGATTATGCATTAGCACATGATGATGGCATTAAAATACGTGATTATGATAAAGCAGATATTGTTTTGATTGGTGTTTCTCGCTGTGGCAAAACGCCTAGTTGCATTTACATGGCTTTGCATTTTGGAGTTCTTGCAGCCAATTACCCCTTTACCGATGAAGATTTAACATTGTTTCATCTGCCTGATGTACTTAGACCGTATAAGCATAAACTTTTTGGCTTAACAATCGATGCAGAAAGATTACAACATATTCGGACCGAGAGACGGCCAAATAGCAAATATGCTTCGGCAGAACAATGTCGTCTTGAAGTGAGTGAAGTTGAAGCAATGTATCAGCGTGAAAAAATCCCCTACCTTAACTCTACGCGCTATTCAATCGAAGAAATTGCTACAAAGGTACTAGCTGCGGCAGGAATTAAGCGTAAATTTTAAACTGCAAATGCGAAACTTGGCTTAAATTATAGAAGTTCGCTAGTGGTAAACATGCGCACACTCTACTTGGCAGCTCTTCCCCAAGAGGATTTTGGATCGTTGAAATATTTTTGACTATTGTGTTAAAATTTTAATCTTTCAGCCTAAAGATGATTTGATTTATGAAACGAGGCAGACAATCGCAAAGCAATGGCATTTCTGTTTCAGAAGCTTGTTTCAACGATTTGCACAGGCATAATGCAATTACTGAAGAAATTTGGATGCCAAAAGAAAAAGGTAATCAGGCTGGTGTTATTCTCATTGATAAAAATTTTAAAAAGACCTATGTCAAACGTTATGAATCACAAGATTATAATAACAATGAGCTAACTGATTTGGTCATTTTCATGTTGGCTAAAAGCTGTGGTGTTCGTGTTCCGGCGGTAAGGCTTGTATATACCGCTGAATATGCCTATTTATTTTCTGCGGATATGAATGGTACAAAGAGCGAGATAAAAAACTATACGTATCAAGACCTTGATAAATGGGAACACAGCGATTTTGATATGAGTACTTATGGTCAAGGTTTTTTTACCAATAAGAAAGAAAACTTTCATATCGATAAAATAGCAACTGCTGGGTTGTTGATTCTTAGTGTCGTTTTAAATTTAACTGATCTTAGCAATGCAAATTTAGGAATAGTTTTAAGTGAGAAGCCTGTCCAGAGAAAAGCAAAAATTGCTCTAATAGATTTTTGCTGTCGTGATAAAACAACATTGTCCGGAGATTATGCTGATTCATTGAAGGCCTTTATTCTTGAACGGGTCAGGTCTAAAAATACATATCTTTTTGAGCTTGGTAAAACACTTAGTGATTCAAGTTATTATTTGGCATTTGAAAAAATTGTAGCTAACTTCATGCCTTCCTTGGACGTGGCATTACATATCATTAATGCATCAACCAATACGATAAAACAAAAGGATGCGCTGGCTAATTTGACCTTTTGGCAAAAAAACTTGGGATCTCTATTAGGTTTGGTGGATTACTCCAAACAACCAACAGCTTTCGTTTAATTTTAATTTTTTTTATTTGATAGTGGTTGTAACTGCTGTTATTTCTTTTGCAAACTATCACTAAATCGCGTTCAAACAATTTAAAAATCAGTTGGTTGAAGAAGTGCTCCGATAATATCGGAGCATAATGATCTCAGTTCGCATCTGCTCTGTTTCTGTAGTTAAACCAAACTTACATTCAAAACAGGATTAAACATGCCAAAGTGACACAAAATCTATAACCGACATTGCGGCTAGAGTATTGGTGTCATTCATCGCCTGCGAGATAGTTTCTACTTGCTCTTTAGTGAAACGTGTAGCTAAATTATATTTAAATTTAGCTAACAATACCGGAATACCTTCTTCACGACGACGCTTATGACCTATTGGGTATTCAACAGTTATCAATTCTGATGCAGAACCGTCTTTGAATGTTATTCGCATGCTATTGGCAATCGAACGCTTTTCGGGATTGAGATAATCAACAGAAAATTGCTTGTTTTCTGTAACTTGCATTTTTGCCCGTAATTCATCAATACGTGGATCCGCAGCAACAACATCCTCATAATGTTCTGCTTTTAAATCACCATGTAACAAACCTATAGCAACCATGTATTGTAAACAATGATCTCTGTCAGCAGGATTATGTAGAGGTCCTTGCTTGCTAATGATACGGATTGCAGACTCATGGGTGATTAATTCTATTTTTGCAATATCTGTAAAACGATTTTTAACAAGAGGATGCAAAGCGACTGCACATTCAACTGCCGTTTGCGCATGAAATTCCGCAGGATAAGAAAGCTTAAATAAAACGTTTTCCATGACATAACTGCCATAGGGACGTTGGAATTTAAAGGAGTTGCCACCAAATAAAACATCGTAAAAGCCCCATTGAGGTGCTGTTAACGCACTGGGATACCCCATTTCTCCGGCAGCAGCAATTAAAGCCAAACGTACAGCTCGTGAGGTCGCATCACCTGCAGCCCATGATTTACGCGAACCCGCATTAGGTGCATGACGATAGGTTCTTAGACTTTGACCGTCGACAAAGACTTGTGAAAGCGTGCGCAGTAGACAATCTCTATCTGCACCTAGCAGGTGGGCAGCTACGGCAGCACTTGCAACTTTTACCAAAAAGACATGATCGAGACCCACACGGTTGAAGCTATTTTCAAGAGCTAAGCATCCTTGAATTTCATGGGCTTTGATCATTGCAGTCAACACATCCTGCATTTTTAATGCTGTTCGACCATTTTTTACATTTTGTCGACTTACATAATCAGCAACAGCTAAAATGGCGCCTAAGTTATCAGACGGATGTCCCCATTCGGCAGCCAACCACGTGTCATTAAAATCCAGCCATCTGATCATTGTACCAATATTAAATGCAGCTTGTACTGGGTCTAGTTCATAAGATGTTCCAGGTACGCGTGCACCACCCGCTAATTGAGCTCCCGGGACTATTGGTCCCAGTAATTTGGTGCACTCCGGAAAATTTAAAGCTAACATCCCACAGCCTAATGTATCCATTAAACAAAGACGCGCAGTTTCATAGGCCTCGGCACTTTTTATTGGCGTATTAAAAACATAATCTGCAATGTCATTGATTACAGCGTCATAATCAGGCTTCACATTATCTTCAACAAATGTATGCATATTAACCTCTCGCATCGATGGCAATAAATTTTCTACGCTCAGGCCCTGTATATTCAGACGTGGGGCGAATTAAACGATTGTCTGCGCGTTGTTCAAAAACATGAGCAGACCAGCCTGTAATACGTGACATTACGAAAATTGGTGTGAATAAGGGTGTTGGTATGCCGCAGAAATGATAGGCAGAGGCGCTATAAAAATCGAGATTCGGAAATAATTTCTTTTCCCGGCGCATGACTGCTTCAATGCGCTCTGAAACATTATATAAAAGCATGTCATTTTTGGCTTCTGCCAATTTATGTGACCAGGCTTTAATAACATCAGAACGCGGATCCGACTCGGTATAGACTCGATGTCCAAATCCCATAATTTTGGCCTTACGTGCTAACATTTGCATTAGCTCTTTTTCTGCTTCATCAGGGCTTTTAAATTGCTCAATAAGCTCCATTGCAGCTTCGTTTGCACCACCATGCAAAGGACCTCTTAAAGTACCAATGGCAGTTGTGATGGCTGAATAAAAATCTGATAGCGTCGCAGCAGTAACTCTTGCAGCAAATGTGGATGCATTGAATTCATGTTCTGCATAAAGAATTAATGAGACATTCATCATATCGCATTCAAGCTCGGAAGGTTTTCGATTGTGCAGAAGTGCTAAAAAATGGCCGCCAATTGTTCGCTCATCACTCTGCCCTGTAATTTCTCTGCCTTGAAAATGAAACGCATACCAATAGCACATCATGCCTGGAAATAATGCAAGTAATCTATCGGCTATATCATATTGTTGTGAGAAATCATTTTCTGGTTCCAATGTACCCAACATTGAACAACCAGTCCTTAAAACATCCATAGGATGAGTGTTTTTAGGAATTAACTTCAATACGGCTTTCAATTCATCAGGAATCTTCCTTAAGCCCATTAATTTTTCAGTATACTGATTAAGTTCAGAACGCGTAGGCAATTCACCATAATGGAGTAAATAGGCGACCTCTTCAAACGTTGCTTGTGCCGCTAAATCATGGATCGAGTAACCACGATAATTTAAACCCTTACCCTCTTGCCCTACCGTAGCTATAGCTGACTGCCCTGCAACTACCCCAGCTAATCCTGCTCCTGATTTATTGACCATCCTCACCCTCCATTAATTGGTCCAATTTTTTTTCATAATCGTGATAACCTAGAACTTCATACAAATCATTGCGTGTTTGCATGCTTTCAAGTAAATCACGCTGTGTTCCAGTTTGTTTTATTGTTTTGTAGACGGTTAAAGCTGCTTGCGACATTGCTCTAAATGCGCTGAGCGGATATAAAATTAATTGAACACCTGCTTCTTTTAATTCTTCTCGTGTAAACAACGGTGTTTTGCCAAACTCCGTTATGTTTGCCAGGACGGGAACATTAAAATGACAACAAAATTCCTTGTATTCGTCCAGGGTTGTCATGGCTTCAGGGAAAAGCATATCGGCACCCAGTTCAACACATAACTGCGCGCGCTCAATCACCGCCGCCATGCCTTCTACAGCATAAGCATCTGTCCGCGCCATAATGACAAAGTTTTCATCAGTACGAGCATCTACTGCCGTTTTAATTCTGTCGCCCATTTCTTGCATGGTGACAATTGCTTTATTGGGACGATGTCCACAACGTTTAGCGAGAACTTGATCTTCAATATGAATAGCAGCTACACCTGCTCGTTCCATTAGTTTGATTGTTCTGGCAATATTAAATGCATGTCCCCACCCTGTATCTACATCGACTAAAAGTGGTAATGAACATGCCTGGGTAATACGTCTTGCATCCTCCAGAACCTCAGCCAAGCTTGTCATACCTAAATCAGGTAAACCATAAGAGGCATTAGCAACACCGGCACCAGATAAGTAAATAGCTTCGCATCCAGCTGATTCCGCTAACATAGCTGCATAGGCATTAATTGTACCGACAACTTGTAAGGGCGAGTTATTGTGAACGAGTGTTCGAAAGCGCTTTCCCATGGAACAAGACATCAATATTCACTCCTTGACATTGTGAACCGTTTTTTTATCATGCTCCCACACCAATGACAAGGTAACTCAGTAAAAACATTTATTTGTAATGGGAACTACCAGGTTAAACAAGTGAAATAGCCCGAGAATATTCTCGGGCTAAATTCTTACTTAGCGGAGATCTCTTTCCACCAATTTGTTTTTGTCTCAGTAGCCCAATGACCATCACGCATACGAGCTACGAACTCATGAGTCTTTTCAGGTGAAGAAGAGTTTTTATCTAACTTAATACACCAATCCCAATCACCTGTAGTAGACCATATTTTTTCCACGCCTTCCCACTTGGCAATAGAGCTTAATTCTGACCATGATTTATTGGTTTTCATAAAAATTACACTGTTCCACGTATTCATTTTTCTTACCATCCTTAGTTAAAAAAAAATTAAATAAAACGCTTAATGTTCCAAGCCCTTTCAGCATAAAGCAATAACGCTTTTCTTTCTATGTGTTTTTCAGAAATTTTTATTTATTAGGTGCTTAGAGAATCAGGTTAATTTTTAATTATTTATCGACAATATAGGATAGTTATTAGTAAATTATGTAAATAATGATCGTCGTAGAACGTAATGAAGCTATCAGCTTATCGTACCTTTTGTTTTATATACTGCATGTTAATAATGAAAGTGTTGTGGGGAGTACAAACCACAGAAAAAGTTTGGTCAACTTTCGGACTTAATACAAATTTGGGGAAATTCTCCTACCAACTAGAACCTCAATTGCGAGTGATGAATAGGCAAAATGTCTACGACCAGTTTCTTAATAATTTTAACGGAAGCTATCAACTCTCTCCTCAATTGGTTTTTACCTTAGGAACAACCTATGTTAATACCTGGCAAAATCAGGGTAGTAACCTTCAGGAAACCCGATTATTAGAACAGGTAAGCTATACTCCAAGACGCTATTCATGGCTTAGCATTCGTTCACGCATTGAACAAAGAAAGCGCCAGGATTCCAACCAATTAAATTATCGTTTGAGGGAACGTTTAACACTCAAAAAAAGATTAACTGATAGTCTAAGCCTGGTTGGTTTTGATGAAATTTTTATTAATCTTAATCAACCTGATTGGATATCCACAAAGACCTTTGATCAAAATCGAATTCTAATTAGTCTTGATCAACAAGCATCCAAGTCTTTAGTGCTTGGTGCGGGCTACATTTACCAGTATATATTATCTAAACCAAGACAAGTAGGTCATATTGCTTCGTTATATGCACAACTTACTCTTCCTACCGAAGTAAGCTAAATTACTAAATGTCCTTTTAAATACCATTTACAATATCCGGAAAGATAGACCCTCTCCTCCAAAACTTCACAGTGGATATGTCCTTTCCTAAAAGAACCTTGAACTGCGCGAAGCATGTTTTTGTTAAGGCGCTTTGCCCAAAATGGAGCTAATACACAGTGTGCTGATCCTGTAACGGGATCTTCGGGAATATTATGTTTTGGATAAAAACACCTGGAATAAAAATCCGCTTCACTGCTACGTGATGTTAATATCAGGCCTCTTTTGGGTAATTTAGCTAAAGTTTTAATATCAACCTGAGCTTGTAAAACCTTCTCTTCATCAGCAAGCAAAACCATATAATCAAGTTCACTTTCATATATTTCTGAACAAACCTGATCGATCAATACAGCAATGGTTTCGGGGGTTTTACTAGATTGGTAATTTAAACGAGGAAAGTCTAAGATATAACGCTCCCCTTTTTTTCTTACCGCCAGAGGGCCACTTTTGCTTGAAAATGCTACAGTATCACTCTGACATTTATTTAATTCATGTAACGCAAAACCGGCCGCTAACGTAGCATGACCACATAGGCTAATTTCACCACGTGGCGTAAACCAGCGAATATGAAAGCCATCCTCGTCCTCAATAATGAACGCGGTTTCCGAAAGATTATTTTCAACAGCAATAGCTTGCATTAATTCGTCATTTAACCACTCATTTAACAGGCAAACCGCCGCAGGGTTACCGTGAAAAACTTTATCGGTAAAAGCATCTATTTGAAAAATTTCAATACTATGCACTGTATATCTCATTACAGGAACTAATGATGCGCGAAGAGTAACGATCTCGATTGCGATAAGCAAGAGGTAAAGATGAAATTTTACTTAACGTCTAGTTTTTAAATTTACTATCAGGTCATTCTTTGTTTTGATTAGATGCAACTAATACTAGTCGCTGCTCCGCTAGTTAAATTGTATTTTAATTATCAAGGATAGTCATGTAAAAGTCAGTCTGTATTTTCGCTAACGCAACAACCTCTTCCGCATGATCTTTTGAATTTGCAACACAACCATCCGGTACACGCATCAATGGCATTCTATAAAATTGTCGCGATAAGCCTCAGTTAAGACAGCTATTGGGGCTTGCAGTCAAACACGTCCCATACCTATTCTCGAAAACCATTTTATCGGCTAAAGCAGATATCGCTTGCAGTACTTTCTTATTATTTTTGCTATATAACGGAAAATCAATTTGTGAAACATGTGTTTTTATTGCAGTATGCAAAAATTCTTGTATCAAAAATTCTTGTGTTAACGATTGAAAATTTAATTGATTGAGTTCTCTCATAACCATAGAGAAATGATTACTCATCGTTTCTAATTCTTTGTCTTTAGATGTTTTTATTTCAGCTAATACCATGCCCATGAGTGCTCCTTGATCGTTTTTCTTTTTTTGAAATCCTTTTCCTAAAACTAACTTAGGCATATCAAGTATAGAACACAAATTTTAAGTGCATGAAAAAATAGGTAATCAAATTTGATCTATTCCGTATAGGCGACAATCCGACTCACATACAAAGATTAGAGTTTTCTTATGATGGCTTTGCGCAGAAATCGCGCTGGAGATAAAGCTTGCACCAAAGTCCTAGGGAGAAAAAATGGTTCATTGTTAATCATGGATGCTAACCATTCAGCAGATAAGGGTATTGTCGTTATACCTCTTGAGCCAAAACCAGCACATAAAAATAAACCTTTGTGATATACGCCTGGTAATGGAAGCCACCGCTTTGCATTACTCTCTAAAGATTTAAACCTTTGGTTAAATTCACAAGCATTTGGAACAGGACCAACCACTGGCAAATAATCGGTAGTTGCCCCCCTAATTCCTGCCCAGTTGCTTCTTAGTTGATTCGACCATGAATTTTCATCTATTAATTTTTTTAAGCGTGCCAAGTTAGAAGCATCATCGGAAAAATTGCAACCATTATCAGTAATACCTAAATGATAAGTTGCACCGATAGCATGAGTGTTATTCTTAGCAGGTAAAACATGCCCGTCACCACATAATGGAATTTTCAATTTCACACTGTTTTCATTACTCTCAATTGTTGTCATCTGTCCACGAATTGGTTTAAGAGATAAGTAGCTGGTTTGTGAAAACTCAGCAGCTTGATAACCACTGGTGATAACTAGCACATCAGCATGATAATCAGCAGCATGCCATAACCCCTCTTTGAAATTGACTTCTGAAATTGCCGTATTTCCGATGAATTGAATGCCGGAGTTTTGCACAAGCAACTGACATAAGGCCTGTGAGTCTAACCATCCGGACAGAGGAATAAATAAACCTGCTTTTTTTAATGGAACTCCTGCCAGCTCAGAGGCCTGCTCAAGATCGACTAACATGCCTAATTCTGGATAAGCTGCAAGCCATGAGTCTAAACTTGCTTGCGCTAGTCTTTCCTTCTCATTAAATGCCAGTTGCAATATTCCTGCTAATTCTCCCAGAGAAGGATAGTCTTTAAGTAATTTTTTATAATGTCGCACAGCAAACAAAAAAGAAGCCAACATATATTGCGTCAATGGCGATTGAAAAGAGGATAATTTAGGATATAAAACCGCTTGCTTATTACCGGAAGCCCCACACCCCACTCCATTTTGCATATCAATTAAAGTAACTTGCCAATTTCTTTTTGCCAAAGCAAAGGCGGTATAACAACCAGCAAGCCCTGCACCCACAATAAGCGCTCGCTTAGATCCTCCATTATTAACTGCATCCATGTGCCAAGGAGTTGTTCGCCCTTTTGGTTTGAGAGTAGCTGGTATTTTTTCAAATTCGGCCGTTATCATGTCACGTTTGCGTCCGAAGCCTTTGACTTTATTCACACAAAAACCTGCCTCTTGTAAATTGGTTTTCACCACACTTGCAGCAGAGAACGTCGCTAACGTCGTTCCAGGTTTTGAGAGTAATCCAATTGCCTGAAATAAAGTCTTAGACCACATGGCTTCATTTTTCGAAGGTGCGAAACCATCAAGAAACCAGGCATCGACATGATTTGTTCTTAATTGTTGTTCAATTACTGCATCTCCACAAATTAGAAGCTCATTGAAACAAGCTTCAGCATCGCCAAGCATAAGTGTTAAATTAATGCGTCCTTCATCAAAAGCAAGCTGGTGAAATCCAGGCGTTAAAATTGGATAGTCCTCAAGTAAAGCCTCAGCTTGTTTTTGTAATTGCGGCCATAAATTCAGACATCTCACTAAGTCTTCTTTCGTTAAGGGAAATTTTTCGCAACTAATAAAGTGTAACTGAGCTGATGAGGGGGCGTGCTTTAACCATAACGCCCAAGTTAATAAAAAATTTAATCCGCTACCAAATCCTGTTTCAGCAATAATAAAAGTATTATTTTTCAGCGTTTGCCATCGATCAATTAAGTGGTTCCCTGCAATAAAAACATGCTCGGTTTCCTGCAAACCACCTGCTGTTGAAAAATAAATATCATCGAATTTGGAAGAAAACGGCAAACCATCGCGCCAAAACAAGCTTGCCGTTTCAATAGGAATAAAAGGACTACTCACACATCATCTCACTACACCATTACAGAAGCAGCCTCTTCAGACAAGTCGCATTTCTTATTATTTATCCAGGTGCGTAGTCTAGGTACCAATAAAAAGAGCAACAACGAGGCAGCAATTGCAAATAAACCAAGATTTAAAAAGACATCACTATACCCATTATTGGTTGCTATAGGCAAATTTGATTCTTGGCCTGCTGTCATCCAGTTAGAGCTATAGCTTGATAATGTTGCCCCTACTCCAGTGGCCAGCATCCACATTCCCATCATGACACCTTGCAGTGAGTTAGGAATTAATGCCCCTACCATGGCATAACCAATAGGAGAAATTAGCAATTCACCAGCACTTTGCAAGACAAAACTTAAAACAATCCACCAAGGAGAAACCATACCATAGACATCAGCTCTCGCAATGCCAAGCGGTAATATAGCAAACGCCAAACCAATTAACAGCAATGCCAAAGCAAATTGTGTAGGTATATTAACTTGAATACCTCGTAAGCGCATACGGTTTAAGACAAGACTGAGCAGCGGACCGCCAACTACGATACAAATAGTATTAATGTTCTGAAACCATTGAGGCGGAATAGTAATTGCCTCCCAATGTCGTTGTACATTATTTTCAATGAAATGGGTTAATCCCATGGGACCAATTTGATACAACATCCAGAACACAGTACTTATAACCATTAAAGTTAAAAAAGCGAGCATTTTTTCTCGAGCATCACGGTTTTGTTGTAAAGCGAGGGTTATTGTAATAAACAACATTATAATCCCTGTAATTAGAATAATTTTATTCGCCCAATCTGCAAAATGAATTAATTGGCTTAATAGGAATGGCAGACCTAAAACAATGGTTACGCCGCCTAATAAAGCGCGTTTTTTATGGGGTATAGAAAGACGGCTATAAATGGTTTTTTGATCTTCCAAAGAATGCCAAAAATACAAGCATATAAATACAGCAATTAAGTTACCTAAACTACTTAATAAAAATAGGCGTTGATAATTCTGTGATAATTGAAAATAACCGCTTAATGTAAAGCCGACTAAAAAGCCGATGTTCATCCCTGCATAATTCCATAAAAAAGCCGATTCGCGACGATTATCTTCAGGAGTAAATCGTTGTGTAAGCATGCAATTAATACAGGTTACATTAAGACCACAACCTGTTAAGAAAAAACCCAAACCCAAATAAAGATAAGTTGAGCTTTCTAATGCCAGTAAAATGCAGCCTGCAATTTGCGCGAGCATTCCGAAGCAAAAAAGAGAACGATTTGATAAAAATCGCCCGCCGCAATAACCTCCCAGCAAATGTAATGCAAAATTAGCAGCAACAAAAATTCCAGTAATACTATTGGCAGTGGGTGCAGAGATGCCTAATTTTTTTGTCATATATAAAACTAACGTCGAATAGAGCACACTAAAGCTTAAAGTCGAAAAAATTTGAATGAAGAATATTGCAACAACACCTTGAGGCAAATCACTCCAAACTGCATTTTTGCTATCAACTCTAGACATTAGATGCCCTCCTTTGTTAGCCAGTTCCCTTCGAATATGACACGCAATTTTTTAGCTGTCTACGGTCATTTCGTTGAAAGTCCTGTAATATATAATCTTCTTACAAAAACCTTCATTTTCTTTACATTGCAGGCATTTTTTTTACAATTTCCTTTGCAGCTTTACCGTTTGAGCATTATAGTAACACTCAGACAGAATAGAGGTTTGTATGCATAAAAAAATATACCTAACAGGGATTGAAAAACGACCCGGAAAGTCTTTTGTTTCTTTAGGTTTTTTATCGCTGCTCAAAGAGCAAGAATCATCGTTACGATGTTTCAAACTTTTTTCAGAGTCAGATGAATCACAAATACCTTTACTTGAAGCAATAACTAATGAATCAATAAAACCGTTGATGAGTGTCAACCAGGCCATTGCTCTTATGCGCAACCAACCCGCGGATTTGGCCTCCTCGGTACTCGAAGCAACTCAAACTACAGGTGATTGTGCCTTAACCTATTTTGAAGGAACCGATTTTGAAAGTGATAATGATGTTTTTGAGTATCAATTTAATCTGACTCTGGCTTATCAATTAAATTGCGATGTAATCTTAACTGTTTCTGCTAAAGATAGAACCTTGGAACACACGCTTTCGTTGTTAAAGAATGCTCTTGAAATCAGTAAAAAAAGTCATGCGCGTGTTATTGGGGTAATTGTCAATCGTGTCATCAGCTTGCAAGACAGTGAAGCGCTTGAGCTATTCCAGAAACAATTACCTAATCTCTCGTTTATTGCCGTTATTCCTGAGTTTGAACAATTGGCAAATCCTTCTGTACGTGATGTGGCTGTTAAATTACGGGCTGAAATCATTTGCGGTGAAAAAGAATTACATCGCCCTGTTCGCCAATTTACAATTGCAGCAAAAACCATCGGAAATTTTTTAGAGTCCCGTCTTGATCGAAATGGTATGCTTATTATTACGCCGGACGACAGAATTGATATTCTGCTGGGATCTCTATTAGCAGACCAATCTGCTTATTATCCAAAAATCGCAGGTATTGTTTTAACTGGCGGTGAAATGCCAGGTCCTATTATCCGTGAAATTCTTACAGGTCTTGAGCATCCCTTTCCTGTTTTGTTAACCAGACTTAAAACTTATGAGACTGCTACAGCCTTATTCTCAGCAAAATTTAGTTTAAGTAAAGCAGATCCAATTAAAGTCAGTAAAGCGATTGATTCTGTTCGTCCTTATCTAGCAAAATCAGTACAGAAATTGCTAAGTGATAAATCACACCTACCAAGACTCAGTCCAGCTGTTTTCTTATATGACATCAGTAATAGAGCGAAGAAATTTCAACAACACATTGTTCTTCCGGAAGGAGATGATTCTCGCATATTGATTGCAGCAGATTATTTACTCAAGCGTGGAATTGTTAAAATTACTTTATTGGGTAAGCCAGAAAAAATTCACCTTTTAGCGAAGCGTCTGGATTTAGATTTACCAAACGTTAATATTATCGATGTCGAAAAATCTAGCTTAAAAGAAGTTTATGCCAAGAAATACTATGAACTTAGAAAACATAAAAATGTGAATCTTCCCATAGCCATGGAGCGAATGACCGACTTAAATTATTTTGCTGCCATGATGGTTTTCTGCGGTGATGCAAATGGCATGGTTTCTGGAGCAGCTCATACAACAGCAGATACGGTTCGTCCTGCATTAGAAACGATAAAAACAAAGCCCGGTGTCAACAAGGTTTCTTCCATTTTTATTATGTGCTTACCTTCACGAGTACTGATTTATGGTGATTGTGCCATTAATCCAGAACCTGATAGTCAAACCTTAGCTGAAATTGCCACTCAAGCTGCACAAATTGCACAAAAGCTGGGAATTACTCCCAAAGTTGCCTTGTTGTCTTATTCTTCAGGAGATTCTGGTAAAGGAGAGAGTGTTGAAAAAGTTGCGAAAGCCATGGAGTTACTCAAACAAATGCAACCTGAGTTATTAGTTGAAGGACCCATACAATATGATGCAGCTGTGGATCCAGAGATTGCTGCCAAAAAACTTCCTAATTCAAAATTATCAGGTGATGCGAATGTGCTTATTTTCCCTGACCTCAATACAGGTAACAACACGTATAAAGCGGTTCAACGGGAAAGTGGTGCCTTGGCAATTGGCCCCGTGTTATTAGGTTTGAATAAACCTGTTAATGATCTCAGTAGAGGTTGTACTCCTCAAGATATTATTAATACCATTCTCGTTACTGCTATCCAGGCTCAGGGGGAAAAGTTATGAACGTTTTAACACTTAATGCCGGCAGTTCTTCTATTAAGTACAAAGCTTTTAAAGTAGAGAATCAGCAAGTTCAACCTTTAGTATTCGGCCTAATTGAAGGCATTGGAGAAATTGAGGGTCAGTGGCACCATAACGATACTAAAGGAATCAAAGAATCCATTCAGTCACGATTTCTTAATCATGAGGAAGCGTTTACGGCATTAGCCACCAAACTTAAGCAAGAGCTTGATAAGTATCCCATTGAAGGTGTAGGTCATCGCGTTGTCCATGGCGGGAATGACTATTTTTTACCGACAATCGTAACCCCGGAAGTACTCGAGAAAATACGCGAATTATCACAACTCGCACCAATACATAATCCGATTAACGCGCTTGGTATCCAGTTTGCCCAGCAACATTTTCGCGATGCCGTGCATATTGCCGTCTTCGATAGTGGTTTTCATCACAGTATACCTCCTCACATTCATCAGTATGCAATTAACATGGATGTAGCTAAAAATTATCAGATAAGACGCTATGGTTTTCATGGCATAAATCATGAGTATGTTGCTAGAGTTGCTGCAGCTCACCTTAATAAACCTTTAGAAAAATGTAATTTTATTAATCTTCATTTAGGCAATGGCGCGAGCGCTTGTTTAGTCAAACAAGGCCAATCATTTGATACGTCCATGGGAATGACTCCTCTTGCCGGACTTATCATGGGAACACGCTGTGGCGATATTGATCCAGCAATTCCTTTATACCTGCAATATCAAGGTATGACTACCGAGGAAGTCGATAATCTGTTAAATAAGCAAAGTGGCCTTAAAGGCATTGCTCAAGAGAATGACATGCGTAGACTCATTGAACGAGCATTAGCGGATGATAAAGCAGCTGTGCTTGCTATAGAAATGTATGTTTATTCATTGCAAAAAATAATAGGTGCTTACAGCAGCCAAATTTCAACCCTGGATGCCCTTATCTTTACTGGTGGTGTGGGTGAAAATGCTGCATTGATTCGTGAGAAAGTACTGGCTTCACTTAAACATTTAAATTTTGAATTAGATCTTGAAAAAAATCTTGACCGCAGTGAAAGTTCCTGCAGAGATATCTCGGCGAGTGGCAAACCAATATTCGTTATTCGAGGGGATGAGGAGGCTTTAATTGCACAAAAAGTTGAAGATATAGTAGTTAAATTACATACTTAATGGACTCAAAAGGCTATGGATGGATCAGCCCTATCATTGTTTAGATAGTTAGGTTCTGTCTAACTTGCACAGAACCCCGAAAATTCATTACGAATTTAATTATGACGAACTGTACCCAATGGGTTATTTTCCAAGACAGAATCTAATTGGTGTAATTGATGTTTGTCAGCAATCTCAGTAAATAAATCAGCCATCTTAAAAGCAAAAAAACCATCCTGTGGAAGCGTGTTAATACACTCAGCAAGTTCAGTCACAGCAGTATTTATCTTGCTATGAAGAGAAATACCTACCTCAGGACTAAGTAAAGATTGCACGAATAAATCTGCTGCATCATCAAATTTCAAAAATCGCAAAAATCGCACTGTTAAGTGTTTTTCTGGATCCACAATCCCCCCAAAGATCAAAAAAAGAGCATATTATATTTGTTCCAACAAAAAACGCCAGGAGGCAACCAAAAATAAAGGCGTACTCATAGGCCACCAACAAATTTATAACGTTCTGTGACGGTATGTCGGTATTGTTTCACTGACTTATCAAGGTATGGTCATAGAGGAAAATAATTTAAATTGCTAACTAACAGGAACCATGTAGTACATCAACTATAATTGCATTACACAGAGAATATTCACCAATATAGTCATTTTGTGAGACAGATTCCGAAATACCTGCCAATTTTGGAGAAGTGCTATGCCTGTTTTCGAAGAGTATCTTAGCTATCAACCACAAAAATTTTTACGAAGTCTTAACTCGGAGAAAATTAATGAGGCACGTTCTGAGGAGCAAGAAGAACAACGTTATTTACAGGCATTATATGAATTTAAACGCAACCTTGACTCTATCCAGAAACCGTCCTCAGAAATCATTAGACTCCGGACTCTTGTAGACTCAGCAGTAAAAAGATTAGATAAAGGAGATGGTTTATCGTATGTCTCTTTTGAACTTCAAAAAATAGCCCATGAGTTTGCACCCAGTGAAAGATCTTTTGAACCACTAGGGTCGTTTATGAGTGTATTAAATAAGCAAGGCCATCATCTTAGCCAGCTGCCACTCTCCAAGAGTAAAAAAGAACTGATGTCTGCGATGGACGAGGACTTTAAACATCAAATGCAGATGCTTGAAAGGCAATTTCATGCAAATGGGTATATAAATAATAGCCTGATGTCTTTATTACGAGAAATGCAGCGAGTTCAGCAAGATAATCTAGGTATTGCTTGTGAGAGTTACAAAAAGTTAGACCCACTGGGACAGTGCAATAAGAAACTCGAGTTATTAGAAAAATTTAAGAAAGATAATCCAGCACTTGCAGATAACTATTCCTTAGAACTTATTCAAAAAATGCTACAGACGCATAAAAATAACCTTCAAATAGTATGTAAATCAGATTTTTTTTCTAAGACAGATTTCTTAGAAGCGAATGAGGTTCAAAAATCTTCTAACAATCTGAATAGTGTGATTTCTTCTGTTTCTTTAGAGGGTATTTTAAAAGACTATTTAATCAAACGAACCCAGGAAACAGAAAACATCGACGGTCATTGTGTGACGAAACAATATCGTCATAAACTGTTTACGTTCATGCAACACAGTTACAGTGATAAAGAAGAAGCAGTTTCTGCGTTAGTTGAGGCACTCAAGGGTAATGGACAAGGGAATTTATCAGAACATTTATCAACACTACGCAATGGTAATTTGGGAAAGGAGTTACGCTCTTTTATCAAAATGGGCCATGCTGATGCGCTGTTTGAGAATGGCCAGAAACCAAGGACTGTTAGAGACTTTATTACAGCATTGGATAGCCAGGCTTTAGCACAGAATTATAGTTACAAATAAGTTTTATGAGCCGCCCATAAAACTTATTTTCGCTAGTTAACCGCCCCTTCAACTATTTTCGATTCAGTTACAGGCGCATGCTGGTAATGATGGGAAATAAATTCTTCCTTAATCGCCAGAACCTGTTTTTCTTGTAGTCGAGCGCCGTATTGTCCCACTACCTCGGCGGCAGCCCTATTAGCTAATACAGTCGCTAATTGGGGGGCATAGCCATGCGTAATAGCATACAAATAAGCGCCGGCAAACATATCGCCAGCCCCTACAGTGTCTACCGCTTTAATTGGAAATGTGGGGATAGCAAGCACTTCACCATCAATTGCTAAAATTGCTCCCTGACTACCACATGTAACAACAAGATGGTTTGCAAAAGGTTGTAATAACGCAATAGCCGCTTCTATGCTATGTGTATCCGTGAATAATAAAGCTTCTTCTTCGTTGCAAAAAAGAAGATCAACATGACCATCTATCACGCTTAGCAGTTCATTTTTAAAGAAACGTACAATATTAGGATCAGACAAAGTCAATGCTACCTTGGTGTTTGTTGCTTTTGCATGCCGTTTAGCTGTTAATAAAGCACGACGAGCCGTTAGCGAAGTCACTAAATACCCTTCCAGGTAGAGGTATTTAGCAGCAGCAATTGCGTCTAGATTCAATACATCAGGACACAGCGTTTCAGAAATTCCCAAATGGGTGTTCATAGTACGCTGGGCATCATCAGTTACCAGAACTAAACATTGTCCTGTGATACCGGGCATTAAATTTTGTAAACTTAAGTTGCAATCAAGTCCCAAAGCATTCAATTCTTGGATAAACAATTGCCCTGCTTCATCATCGGCAACTTTACAACTATAAAAACCATGGCCACCAAATTGACTAAGTGCAATCATGGTATTTGCAGCAGAGCCACCACAACCGCTGTGGCAAAACAAACCATCTAAGGCAGTCATCAAATATTGATGAGTTTTTTCATCGGTTAATGTCATGACACCCTTTTCAATATTTAACGTCTGTAAAAGCGCGTCGTTGACCTGGGCATCTCTATCTAGTAATGCATTCCCTACACCATAAACATGATATTTTTTCATTAAACATTGACCTTTGTAATATTTGCCAATACTGATTCCGCCGCCGCAACGGTCATACGAATCTCTTCCTTTTGATGAGCACTAGACACAAAACCTGCTTCATACATCGATGGCGCAAAATATACTCCTTGCTGCAACATACCATGAAAGAATTGCTTGAATAACACTTCATCTGAAGATGCTACGTCATTGTAATCGAACACCTGCTTCTTCGTATTAAAGCAAAAACCAAACATACCCCCTAGTGAATCATAACAAAATGGTATTTTGAACGATGCAACAACTTCGGCTAAACTGCTGATCATCATAGCGGTATTTTGGCCAAGAGTTTCATAAAAACCTGGTTTTTCAATTTCAGTCAGTGTAGCCAATCCGGCTGCCATAGCTAAAGGATTTCCTGATAGTGTACCAGCTTGATAGACAGCGCCTTCTGGTGCTAAATGACTCATAATAACTGATTTCCCGCCTATGGCGCCAACAGGCATCCCACCGCCAATGATTTTGCCAAGTGTTGTCAAATCAGGGGTAACATTAAATAAAGCTTGAGCCCCCCCCAGAGCGACCCGAAAGCCTGTCATGACCTCATCGAAAATTAAAACAGCTTCATGAATATCACATAACTCACGCAAGCCCTGCAGGAATCCTGGTTTAGGAGGCACAAAACCCATATTACCCGCTACAGGTTCAACGATGATGGCAGCAATATCATCGCGATATTGTTCAAATAATGCTGCAGTTTGCTCAAGGTTATTAAAATCTGCGGTTAATGTATGTTCTGTGATACTTGCTGGAATACCAGGAGTAGAAGGAATCCCTAAGGTTAGTAGTCCAGAGCCTGCTTTAACGAGTAAGCTATCGTTGTGGCCATGGTAGCAGCCGTTAAATTTTATAATCTTATTTTTTTTCGTAAAACCACGTGCCAATCGTATAGCAGTCATGGTCGCTTCGGTTCCAGAATTCACCATACGAATTTTTTCGATGGCTGGCATAATCTTAATAATTTTTTGCGCAAGTTTTACCTCAAGCTCAGTGGGAGCCCCAAAGCTCATACCGCTGTGTAAAACTTCACTGACAGCATTGACGACTTTAGATTCACAATGGCCTAAAATTAAAGGCCCCCAAGACCCTACGTAGTCAATATACTTTTTATTATCCACATCAATTAAATAGGCCCCTTTCCCTTGCTTAAAAAAAATGGGATTCCCCCCTACTCCTTTGAATGCACGTACAGGCGAGTTAACACCACCTGGAATAACAGTCTGAGCCTGGGCAAATAATTGTTGTGAATTCGTCATGACTACTCCATCGCCAAAAATAAACGCTAATTCTACTCTATTTTTCCCACTAGTGACAAAAATTATGGCAGAATCAGACTTTACATTGATGAAAGCAATCGCTAAATTAGCCCCTTTAAATCTAGAGTAACCAATATGCAAGAGTATAAACGCTATATTTGTGTCATTTGTGGCTTCATTTATGATGAGGCAGAAGGATGGCCTGAAGATGGAATAGAGCCAGGCACACGTTGGGAAGACGTTCCCGAAAACTGGTTTTGCCCCGATTGTGGTGCTGGAAAAGAAGATTTTGAAATGGTAGAAATGGATTAATCCTGAGGTTGGCCCTTAATGGGCCCCTTCCAAAAATTATCAAAACGGCTTGAGAACAACTAACAAAACAATGCCAATTAAAAATAATGTAGGTAATTCATTGAATAACCTATAAAATTTATCTGTTTTTGTATTTTTACCAAGCGCAAAATTTTTCCTGAAATGACCGCAAGTTAAATGATAAATCCACAGTAGAAATACCAAACTTAACTTTGCATGCATCCATCCTGCTTTTAAATAATAGTGAGGGTTATAAAGAACGAGCGTTATTCCTAAAGTCGTGGTGATGATAGCAGCCGGCCATGTAATGCCATAATAAAGTCTTCGCTCCATAATTTTAAAACGCTCGAGACTAATACTGTCACTGGTTTGTGCATGATAGACATAAAGTCGCGGTAAATAAAAAAGTCCGGCGAACCAGGCAACCATTGCAATAATATGAAAGGCTTTAATTGTTAACATAATTTATTTCGAAGACTTCCGTTTATGCTGGCGAGAACGTCTAAGAAGATTAAGCATTTCTACACCTAAAGAAAAGCCCATTGCAAAATAGACGTAACCACGAGGCACGTGAAAAGAAAAACTATCGGCAACCAGAACCATACCAATTAAAATTAAAAAACTAAGAGCTAACATCTTTACTGTTGGATGCTTATCTATAAAGCGACTGACAGGCTCACTGGCGTATACCATGACTAAAATTGCACAAGTAATAGCTGCAGCCATTACCCAAAAACGACTGGTTAACCCCACTGCTGTAAGCACACTGTCCAGTGAGAAGATGATATCCATTAAAGCAACTTGTATTACTACACCTTTGAAAGTAACCGCCTTTCCTGCTGGTGAAGTCAATTCCTCCACGGAATCCTCGCCGACTTCATAATGAATTTCCTGCGTTGCCTTGGCTATTAAAAACGCCCCGCCTGCTAGAAGAAATAAGTCTCGTCCAGAAAAAGAAAAATCCCAAAAAGTTATTAAAGGTCTTGTTAATTTAACCAACCAGACCGCTGATGCCAAAAGCATCAGCCGAGTTAGCCAAGCGAAAGTCAATCCCCAACGACGGGCGCGTTTTCGTTGTTCTCTAGGCAATTTTTCGGTCAAAATTGACAAAAATACCAAGTTATCTATTCCTAGTACTATTTCCAGGATAGTTAATGCCGATAAACTTAAGATAATATCCAAAAATTCCATTTTACTGCTTTTGCAATAGTTTTAAAGTAACTATTGTCTACTGGAATGACTCAAAGGTAAATGATTCACTTTTTTTCTATTCTAGGCTATAATTATGCGGCGTTAGGTAGGCTATTACAGGGTGACCACAATAATCAAATTAATCAAAAAGCTGTTACGTAAGTCCAGGACTAGTCATCCTCCTGTTGATGCCAGCTACATTATACCCCGTACTCAACATAATGTTTCTAAAACAGACATTAGTGTCAATGCGCTTAAGGTCTTGAATCGTTTAAATAGCTCTGGCTTTCAAGCTTATCTCGTAGGCGGTAGTGTTCGTGATCTTCTATTGGGTAAAGCACCAAAAGATTTTGATATTGCAACCAATGCAACGCCGAATCAAATCAAAAAATTATTCCGCAACGCTCGTATTATAGGGCGGCGCTTTAAACTAGTTCATATCATTTTTCATCGCGATATCGTAGAAGTTGCAACTTTTCGCGGTGTTAGTGTTCCTGAAGATGAAACAATCGAAGCGAATCAGCTTACAAATGAAAGAGGAATGCTAGTTCGCGATAATGTATACGGAACACTCGATGAAGATGCCTGGCGCCGAGATTTTACGGTAAATTCCCTTTATTATAATATTGAGGATTCCTCCATTGTTGATTTTACTGGTGGAGTTGCTGATGTCCACCATCGTTTGCTACGTATTATTGGCGATCCAGTCACTCGCTATCAAGAAGATCCTGTCCGAATGCTGCGTGCTATTCGCTTTAGTGCTAAATTGCATTTTGATCTTGCCCCCAAAACAGCTGAGCCATTGCCAAGGCTAAGTCATTTGATAACGCATGTATCCGGTTCACGTCTGTTTGATGAAATGACAAAACTTTATCAATGCGGAGAAGCTGAAGCGGTCCAACGTCTCCTGGTGCAACACGGCTTATTCACTCACTTGTTTGCGCAAACAGCCTCTCTATTATCGAGCGAATACCCCGTTAATGCATTGCTTGGTATTGCATTGGAGAATACTGATACGCGTATTCGCGATAATAAACCAGTCACACCTGCATTTTTATTTGCAGTATTACTTTGGTTTCCTTTAAAGGCTCGTGCTGTTCTTCTACAAGAGCAAGAAAATATGGATCCTTTACCGGCACTCGAAAAAGCAATGTCTCAAGTTATTTTTGAGCAAAATCGAGTAATTACTATTCCTAAACGTTTTAGCCAAGTGATTAGAGAAATATGGCTGCTGCAATTTCGATTTCCTAAACGTTCGGGTGGACGAGCTTTTAATTTGCTGCAACATCCAAGGTTTCGAGCGGCTTATGATTTTCTTGCTTTACGCGCTTTGGCTGGTGATGAGTCTATGGAGCTGGCCCAGTGGTGGACTAGTTTCCAAGACGCTGATGAAACAGAACAAGCTGGTATGGTTAAAGCACTGGCTCCGCAACCTTTCCCACAGAAAAAAAGAAAGCGCCGCAAGCCTAAAACTACAACCACATCCTCTCAATGAATTTATGTTATCTAGCTCTTGGTAGTAATTTAAAATCGCCAGAACGTCAGTTGAGAATTGCACTAGAGGCTTTACGCCAATTACCTAATACTCATTTGCTTAAAACCGCAACGCTATATCGTAGTAAAGCCTGGGGGCGAAAAGTGCAACCTTCATTCTTTAATACTGTGGTTCTTTTGCAAACATTATTAACCCCAAAGCAATTACTCTCAAATTGTCAAAAAATAGAAAAAGAGCAAGGACGAGTACGTCATATTCGCTGGGGCAGTAGAACACTGGATATTGATATTTTGTTATATGGTTCCTTAACCCTAAAATCAGAATCATTAACTTTGCCCCACCCCAGAATTCATTTAAGGGATTTTGTTTTTGTTCCCTTGCTTGAAATTGCTCCAAAAACACTAAAAATCCATAATACACTTTTGACAGAACTTATTGATAATAATAATTATTGTTTAACAATTAAGCCCTCCTCGCAAAAATAAACTAAACTTATCTAAACTCAATTAAGTAGAGATGGAAGTGCGTAGCCTAGTTGATCACGTACTACCTCCAATTATTTTTCTCTTAATAGTAATAATCTTTTTGACTACTAGCGGGATTGCTTTTTATTTTAAAAAATCGTCACAATCAGGTGACACTCGTCGAGGAAGCAGCCTCTTAGTCGGCATTGTGAGTGGTTTTTATAGTATCTTTTTAGGTTTTGTCATTTACCTTCTCTGGAGTGACTACCAGGATGCGCGGGTAACCGTTGTAGATGAAACGACTAAGCTATATATTCTTACGGAAAGCAGCAAAGATTTTCCACCCGAGGTCGCCAAACAAATCAGGGTTAACCTTGTTAATTATCTTACGCTTGTCATTAATGATGAATGGCCATCAATGAAAAGGGGGCGGGAAAGTTTAAATGCTACCGAAGCAATTGATCAACTTTATGACACCATACTTGCATACCGCCCCAGTAATAATGCAGCAATCCTTTATTATGATAAGGCACTAACTGCACTTAATGCAGCAATTGAAGACCGCAATCATCGAATTAATATGCTGGATTTAGCAATTCCTACTTCATGGTATATGATGATTTTTATTGGTGCATTATTCATACTAATTATGAGTGTCTTTTTATTAAAGAACACGCTAGTTAATCTTCTAATGCATGTGTTTCTTTGCGCCTTTCTTGCATTTTATATAACCGCGGTAACTGATTTAAGCTATTCTTTCTCAGGAGCTGTTTCGAATGAGCCCTTTAAAAAATTATTAATCAACATTAAAAATCCGGATTAACCACTTATAAAAAATCAATGAATTTTTACTCTAAGCGTTCGGAAATAATTTTATTTTTTCCCTCTTTTTTTGCCCTGTATAGCGTTTTATCTGCTGCTGAAACAATATTTTCTATATCTTCAGAGGAGGATGGAGGTATACATAGGATCCCTATGCTAATGGTTACATCCAATTGACTGTTTTTGTTAAAGTGTTCTTTAAGAGCTGAACAAATTTTGATGGTTTCATCCAGCGAAGCATCAGTAAAAATAGCAGCAAATTCATCGCCTCCTATACGAAAAGCAGCATCATTTTCTCTTTGAGTAGATTGCTTAATAATACAAGCTAAATGCTTTAAAAAACTATCTCCAGAGGGATGCCCAAGACTATCATTAACAATTTTAAAATTATCTATATCAATGAAAACTAAATTCAGTGAATGTTTATTTCTTTTTGCTCGATAGGACTCATCTTTTAACTTTATTTCAAAGTATCTTCTATTATAGAGTCCTGTCAAAGAATCAGTAATGGAAAGTCTTTTAATAGCTTCTAAGGCTTTTTGTTGTTTTTGATGTGAATTTTTTAATCTTAGAATTAAATCATCTTTCTCAATCGTAAGACTGATGGTTTCTTGCAGTAATTCTGCTGTATTTTTTGCAGTCACAATAAGCATGATTACAAACAAAATAAACATTATTCCCAGAATTAATCGTTCCCACTCCAACGAATAAAAATTGTAAATAATGACAGGTAAAAAAATAGGGAGTAAATAGGCGTAATAAGCTGGCATATAGACTGACAGAGAAGCCAAGGCTCCTGCAGCCATTCCACCTAAAGTTAACATAATGATTATTTCATTTATTTGATTGATGTAGAATGAAAAAATAAAATAACTGACACTCCACATTGCCCCCATTAGAACAGTTAACAAAACAAATATTGTTGAACACTTACTTTGTTTGTCCAAATAATTTTTGCTCTTGAGTATTTGCTTACTATAAAACCATCGAACACAACTAATTATAAAAATTGACAAAAGCCAGGGGGCAATCCAGCGAAGTGAAACGCCACTAAACCAAAAATAAAAGGAAAGTATAGATGCTAAAACAAAATTAAACGGTATTGATTTTAAAGAATTTTTAAACAATAATTCAAAGCATCGACTCTCCGTATTTGATGATATTTTACTATCCATGACATTCTTGATACTTAGTTATTTATACTAATTATAGGAAAATTTTTTTCTGCTATTTTTTTATTCTAAAAATCACCACCTTCTAAATAATCAAACAGGATCAGAGTTGAAAGCTTTATCAGAATGGCAAACTTGCTGAAAAGTTAGGATCAACTACACTTATGCGTAAAGACTGTTGTTAAGCGAGGGAATCGTGTACAAGTCAATATTACACGCCACGGATTTGAGCGAAAATCATTTTGATATTTGTAAAAAAGCTATTGAAATTGCTAAAAAATTCGACGTCAAAATTCATTTGCTTCATGTGATTGAGCCCCCCGCCAGTCTTCAATTAGCTCAGAGTCTGGGATTTGCTGAGTTGGTAAATCCTGTGAAGGATGATGCCCAGACGGTAATGAGCTTATTAGGAGAGGCTCTTAATATTCCACCTGAACAACAACATGTCGAAATAGGCTCTTTAAAAATGCATATTCTAGAGAAGGTAAAAATTCTAGATTGTGGTCTTATTATTTTAGGAAGCCATGCTCCTAGTGCTGTACCAGCATTTCTTGGTAGCACAGCTTATGCAATGCTTCATCATGCGCCTTGCGATGTACTCACTTTGCGCACGACATCCGAAGTATGAACAATCTGCAAAAATTACAGTTTCTCTGAACTACAGTCAATGCCATAAACGATAGCTTTACCCACGTCATCTCAATCTTGCTTCTGTCATTCCGAACACAGCGAGAAAGCTCCTGCAATGTGGCTCGAAAAAAATTAAGGATTGCTCAAGAAAATAAACAAGAGCTGATTACTAAAAGGAAAGATTTAGATCATCGATACTTTAAAGATTGTGCCACTGCCGGGAGAGCCCTCGCTGTGCTTGGGATGACAACAGGTTCTTTCGGGATTATGTGGCATGTTTAGAGGAAAACTTTTTTAGCCTTTTTTTACTCGTTTCATTAAGCGTTTTTTCTTCTTAATTTGTCGAGCAGTTAGTTTATTTTTTTTGTCTTTAAAGGGATTACTACCACCCTTAAACTCTAATTTCAAAGGTGTTCCTATAAGACCAAGATGCGAAACAAAGGCTTTAGTTAAATAACGTTTATAGCTATCTGGCAATGCATCAAGCTGATTACCGTGAATCACTATAATTGGTGGATTATGACCGCCAGCATGGGCATATCTTAATTTAATTCTGCGCCCTTGTACCATGGGCGGTGTATGTTGATTAACGACGTCTTGCAAGAGTCTTGTCAATTTCGGAGTCGAGAATGCTTGCATTGCTGATGCATAAGCCTGTTCTATATCCTTAAATAATAAGCCTACTCCGCTACCATGTAAGGCAGATATAAATCTGATTTTGGCAAAGTGGACGAAATGCAGTCGACGAGATAATTCTTCCCGGACATGTTCTTTATGTTCCTCATCCAAACCATCCCATTTGTTAACAGCGATAACCAGCGCCTTGCCTGCTTCGATAATAAAACCTAAAAGATGCATATCTTGCTCGGTTAGGCCTTCCTTAGCATCTAACAGCATCATACAAACATGAGATTCTTTAATTGACTGCAGCGTTTTGATCACTGAAAATTTTTCAATTTTCTCTTCCACACGAGCACGTCTACGAATACCTGCGGTGTCGATAAGGACATAGGGCTTTTCCTCTCTAGTAAAAGGAATAGCAATGCTATCACGCGTAGTTCCTGGCATATCATAAACCACTACACGTTCCTCACCCAAAATACGATTAATTAAGGTGGATTTTCCTACATTTGGCCTGCCAATAAATGCGATCTTAATAGCCTTATTATCAGCCTCTTCTTCGATAACAGGTTCAAACGTATCCGTTAACTTACTAAGGAGTGAGTGCATTCCTCGACCGTGAGCGGCCGAAATAGCATGCATCTCACTAAAACCTAAGGATTGAAATTCAGCACAAGCAACTTCTTCATCTAAACCGTCTGTTTTATTAACAATCAAATAAACTGTTTTATTGCTCTTTCGTAATTGCAGCGCAATGTTTTCATCGACACCGGTTAACCCTGCTCTGCCATCAACTAAAAAGAAAACAACATTAGCCTCTTCTAAGGCCACGGCGGACTGCTTTGACATCAAAGCATCTACAGCCAAATCATCAACACCTACACCACCCGTATCAATAACAATAAAAGGCTTGTCATTAAAATGCGCTTGCCCATATTGTCTATCTCGAGTTAGCCCTGGAAAATCCGCAACCAAGGCATCCTGAGTACGGGTTAACCGATTAAATAAGGTTGATTTTCCCACATTAGGGCGGCCAACTAAGGCAATAACAGGAATCATTAATTAACTCACAGAAAATCGGTTTAACTTGCCATTACTTGTCATGACATAAATACTGTTACTCGAGATAGACGGAGCTGTCGTTATAGAACCGCTAAGCTGAGCTCGAGAAATCAAATCCCCACTGCTTTTAGCAAGTACATGAAGAAGTCCTGTTTTATCGCCAACAATAATACGATTTCCCATCACGACAGGTTCTGTTAAACCTCTAGCCTTCAATGCAACCTGCTTCCAGTTAACTTGTCCATTTTGTCTATTAATAGCCCAAACCACATCTTCACTGTCTGTGAAATATAGCGTATTACCGTCAATAGCCATGTTTTTATAAACAGAGGCAGGTTTACGCCATATGAACTGACCATCAACAAGAGATAAAGCACCAACATAACCTTGATAACTTGCGAGATAAGCTACATCTCCACGGACAATCGGATCAGCATCAATATCAACTAAACGCTCAACATCACTGGCACCACTTGCATAGGCGATACTCCGCTGCCAGACTAAACGCCCTGTTTCCAAGTCGACTGCATCCATTTTTCCATCGGAGTAGCCAACCAGGACAAGTTTGTTAGCGAGTACTACTGGCGATGAACTAGCCTTTAAAATTAAGCTGGGAGCCCCATGTTCTGAAATCCAAAGCTGTTTTCCAGAAACCAGATCCAAGGCATACAAATTACCATCAATAGTTTTTGCTATGACTTTGCTGTTAGAAATAATAGGTTTAGATAAAACTTCGCTTGAAACCTTCGCTCGCCATAACTCACTACCATCGACTTGTTTTAACAAGATAACATTTGAAGAATCAGTTCCTAATGCGACCACACCTGCGGAAACACTAGGACCACTAACAATACCATTAGCCAATTTCTTTGACCAAAGCAATTTGCCATTTGATTTATCAACTGCTTGTACTAACCCATTGGCATCGGCGGTATAGATTATATTCGCAACGATTTGAGGCTTTAGTTTAAGGTTAGCAGTCGCTTTTGAGCTAACGGGTACTGACCATTTTTCTTGTAAAGCAACTTTCGGCTTAATAGGCTCTAATTCACTTGGTGCAGGTGTATTATCTTTACCCAACATGTAGTTATCAATATGGGTACAGTTTTGCAAAAAAATAGACACAAGGAGGATTAAAAATTTCTTATTCATTTGTAACATAGACCTCTTAAGCAGCTTGAAGATTACCGTCTTCTCTTTTCATGGATTGAGTAAGAGCAGCCAATTCATTAGTTTTCATTTCAAGGAAAAGATTCCCCATACCATTAGTACGCACTTCAGTAATGGCTTCCTTGTAAAAATTAATTGCCTGTTGGTACTTCCCTGTTGCCGCATAAATATCGCCTTTCAACTCATTGACCACAGGCATGTAAGCGGCATCATCAACTTTAGTTAGCTGAGCAAGTGCTTTATCATAGTCTTTTTCAGCAGCTAATAGTCGAGCAATACGAATTTTAGCGACCTGTTTTAAGGCAAGCATTTTTGAATTATTAGCAACATAGTCCAAATTTTCTTTCGCTTTTTCATATTTATCATAGCCAACATAAAGCTTAGCCAATGTTAAACGCGCAGCATCAGCATAGACAGTGTCACCGTAGTCATTAATCAATTGGTTCGCATAAGAGCGTACGCTTTTATTATCTTGATTAGAAAAGGCAACCATTAAATGCTCATAGGCATTAGATGCTTGCATGCTGACCTTGTACTGATGCCAGGTCCAATATTTATAGCCAGCTACAACAAGCAATAGTACAGAAAGTACGACAGTAATCGGAGTACTGTATCGCTGCCACCATTTTTTTATCGCTTCTAATTGCTCTTCTTCTGTCATATACACTGACATATTAATCTCCTACTACCTTCCTAGAGAATTCTGTAAAAACTGGACTAATTCCTGTTGAGGAATAGTTACTTGTTCTTCTTGTTTACGCAAATTTTTTATACCTATTTTATTCGTGCTTATCTCATCTTCCCCAAGTATTAATGCAAACTCTGCGTTGCTTTTATCCGCTTTCTTAAATTGACTCTTAAAGCCACCACCAGCAGTGTTCACGAGAATTTCCCAGTCGATATTAGCATCGCGTAAAACCTCAGCTAGTAATAAAGCTTGCTGCATTGCTTCCTCACCAGTAGCAATAATAAATACTGAAGGCATTTTAGGCTGTTCCAGAGTAGTCTTTAATGTTTCAAGCAATAGGAGTAAACGTTCCGCACCCATCGCAAAGCCTACAGCAGGCGTTGGATTCCCACCTAATTGTTCAACCAAAACATCATATCGCCCACCAGCACAAACAGTTGCTTGACTACCTAGTTTATCAGTGACCCATTCAAATACAGTATGGCCATAATAATCCAGGCCCCGCACCAGAAAAGGATTGATAATGTAAGGAATGCCAAGCTTTGTTAAACCATCACAGAGATCAGCAAAACGCTTTTTACTTTCGGGTCCTAACGAATCGATTAACTGTGGCGCTTCTTTTAATAAATCCTGCATTTCAGGGTTTTTGCTATCTAAGATTCGCAAGGGATTTCTATCCAAACGGCGTTTACAATCTTCGTCTAACTGGTCATAGTGAGTTTTAAAATAATCGATAAGCTTAATACGATAATTATGGCGCTCACTTAACTCACCTAAAGTATTTATTTGCAACTGCACATGCTGTTCGATTTTTAATTGCTTCCAAAGACGTCTACATAATGCAATTAATTCAACTTCGATTGCTGCCCCACTAATTCCCAGTGCCTCAACCCCAAATTGGTTAAATTGTCTGTATCGGCCCTTTTGCGGTTTTTCATGGCGAAACATAGGCCCTATGTACCATAGCTTTTGTTGCTGATTATGCAATAAACCATGCTCCAGGCACGCACGTAAGCACCCTGCTGTACCCTCGGGTCTTAGTGTAATGCTCTCACCGTTTAAATCGATAAAAGTATACATTTCTTTTTCAACGATATCGGTAACTTCACCAATAGAACGTTTGAATAGCTGCGTGCTCTCCAGGAAGGGAAAACGAATTTCCTGATAACCATATTGCAACATACAGCTAATAAAAATCGTTTCTAATTGTCGCCACACCGGTGATTCATGGGGCAAAACATCATTCATACCCCTAATTGCCTGAATTCTATCAACCACCATGTGTCTCCAAGGGCGTCAATTGCGCCGCATTACTGTTGGTTGAGAATATAGCTTGCATTTTTGAAAGATCAGTTAAACGAATATCCGGATCATTTTTACTTGCAGTAACTTCACTCTGTGTATTTTTTGCAGTTTCAATCTGCTGGGTATCTCTATTTTTTTGCCACCATATACCCACCGCCACAAGAGCACCAATGGCAATCAGACCAGTTAACCAGCGAACAAAGCGCTCTCCTTTGTTTGATTCACGCTTGCTTTGCCAGAGAGCTTTTTCAAGTTTTCTTTCAGACATGTTCATACTATTAAAAGTAGTCAGCAAAGGTTCTGGTGAAACACCAAGTAATTTAGCATAAGCACGCAAATATCCTTTAATAAATACAGGTTCAGGCATTTGTTGATAATTATCCAATTCTAATAGTTCAATAATTCTAACTCTTAAATGTAACTTACCTGCCACATATTCCTGACTGTATCCCTTTTTTTCACGTATACGAGCTAATTGCGCACCAGGTTTTTCATGGCTGTCCTTGTGAATCTCATCCATTGCTATTGTTGTATTCATTTTTTGCTCCAGGATAGTCCGTAAAATGATTTAAATGACTTAGACGACGTTTGTAATCTAACTCAATATTGGTTTTGCCGGCTTGATGTGCAGAATCAATTACCATTGCAAGTAAAATTGGATCACTGGTGGAAAGATTTGCATATTTTTGCAAATACATCAAAGCATCATTTGCATGTTTTTGCTTAAGCTCCAAAGAAGCTAACTCATAGAGAGATTGCTTCCTTCTTGGGTCTTGTTGCAAAGCCTTCACAAAATATTGCTTAGCTTTCACGTAATCTGGAATAGCAGCAGCGCATAATCCTGCATTCTCATAGGCAGCAGCAGTATGAATGTAGCGAACATCATTGGCAGCCTTTAAGAAATAGCTTTCTGCCTCAGTATACTTACCAAGTCGACATAAAAAAGTGCCGTAATTATTTAATTGAGCGCCATTATTTGGGGCTAACGCCAATGCTTTTTGATAATATATTCTGGCGTTCTTAATATCTCTTGTTTTTTCAAGATAATAAGCCATTGCAACATTTGCATCAGCTGAATTTGGCGCCAAATCCAATGCAGTTAATAACTTTCTTTTCGCTCGCGGCATATCACCCTGTTTCAAATAAGCGACACCTAATTGCATATTGTAAACTGCTGCTTCGCTGTTCTTTTGGCGACTCTGGGCAGTTTGGTCGGTTTTCGTTCCTACATTGTGTTGGCACGCTGCTAGTAATGTCAGACTAAAAAAAGATAAAAAGCGCAATAAATTCAACACATTCTTCACATAGCGCAAAAAAGATGGATTATTATAACCGTGAACATACGAATTTAAAAAGAGTTATGTATTTTTTTCATTGAAAGAAGTCAAAAAAAAAATGCAATGGCGACCTAAAAACAGTCCTACAGCACTTCTATTTTTCCTCAGATGATTCCTTTAAGGGTACAAAGTGCAATTTCTGCCATCTTGCAGAACGACTTGTTCTATCTTTTACCTCACCAGCGAGTTGACCACAAGCTGCATCAATATCATCGCCTCGTGTCTTTCTGGTGATGGTATTAATTCCCTTCGCAATCAACTTATCACGAAAAGCATCAATAGCTGCTTGTGAAGAACGTTGATATTGGGTAAGAGGGAAAGGATTAAATGGAATCAAGTTAACCTTTGCTGGAACATCTCTAAGTAATTTTATCAATTGCTCAGCATGCTCGGGCTGATCATTAACGTCTTTTAACATAACATATTCAAAAGTGACGCGCCTTTTAGGTTCATTTTTGAAATAGGTCTTGCATAGAGCCATTAATTCCACTAAAGGGTATTTTTTATTGATTGGTACTAATTCATTACGAAGCGTATCATTCGGCGCATGCAAAGAAACAGCTAATGCGACGGGACTGACTTCTCGAAGTCTACGAAGCTCAGGCAAAACTCCGGAGGTACTCAAAGTAACTCGGCGTTTCGATAAGCCATAAGCGAAATCATCCATCATAATATCCATGGCAGCGACGACATTATCAAAATTAAGCAAGGGTTCTCCCATACCCATCATGACAACATTGGTAATTCGCTTATCGTGCGCTCCTTGCTGCTGTGATAACTCTCTAACTGCCAGCCAAACTTGACCAATAATTTCTGCTGTACTGAGATTACGATTAAATCCTTGTTTTGCTGTAGAACAGAAACTACAGTTTAGTCCACACCCTACTTGTGAAGAAACACACAATGTTCCGCGATTTGCTTCGGGTATAAACACGGTTTCAATGCAATTGCCGCAGTCTAATTTTAATAGCCATTTATGAGTGCCATCACTCGACTTCTGACAAGTTACAATCTCGGGCAAACGAATTTCAGCAATCTGGGTAAGCTTTTCACGTAAGGTCTTACCCAGATTGCTCATTTGAGAAAAGTCATGAAAACCAGCCTGATGAACCCATTGCATCACTTGTTGCGCACGATACGGCTTGTCGCCAATATCACGAAAAAAATCGCGCATCTGCTGATAATTGAAATTCAATAGGTTAATTTTCTGACTCATTACTACCTCTACAATCTACAACCAATTATCTCTTGCAAATTTGATGGGGTTCAAAGAAAAACGCAATTTCTTGAGCAGCTGTTTCTGCACTATCAGAACCATGAACAGCATTTGCATCAATGCTTTCAGCAAAATCAGCACGGATAGTTCCCGGAGCAGCTTCTTTAGGATTGGTTGCACCCATTAATTCACGATTTTTAGCAATAGCATTTTCACCTTGAAGCACCTGAATCATTACAGGACCAGAGATCATAAATGAAACAAGGTCATTAAAAAATGGACGAGCCTTATGAACAGCATAGAAGCCTTCAGCTTCAGCGCGAGAAAGATGAGCCATTTTTGCAGCAACAACTTTCAAACCCGCATTTTCAAAACGAGAATAGATTTGACCAATCACAGATTTTGCAACTGCATCGGGTTTAATAATCGATAGAGTTAACTCATTTGCCATATTGTACTCCAATAACTGAGATTAAAAGCGCTGCATTATACACGATATCGGGGTTTGCTGGCCAATTAAATTCTACATGTCTCATGAATTTACGTTAAATCTTACCGACTTGATTGTGTTCTGTCCTTTTTAGCTCGCTTGTAACCTAAGTAATTATAGACAATTAACTTTCCTCACCGATTGCAGTATCAAAATAAAGAGATTCGCGGTTTTCATCGATTTGTGCCTGGTCAATACGATATTCTGGAAGAAGTTTAATTAGATCATTAGCTTTCAAGATTAAATTATAAAATTTAGTGCGAAACTCCCGGAGACTAACGGCCATATCTGATATTTTATGAATAAATGTTATTAATGTGGTTTCAACTTCTGACATAAACTCTCGAAGCTTGGTAATTTGTTCAAGAAATATCTCTTTAATATCGTCTGTAAAACTTTGATTGGTTATTTTTTCAACACGCGCCCAATTTTCCCCTTTAAAACTTAAATTGGCTTCCTTTGTAAAATCCTGCGAAATCAACAAAATATTGATAGCTTGTATAATAATCTCTTCACTCAGCGAAATCTGCCGAGTTTGTAAGGATTTTTTAATGTTTTTGGCAGCAGTTACTAATGCTTCCTGCCAATCATTAGCAAGCTTAATCAGGCTTTTTTGACTATCAGCAATAAGATGGCCATGAGCAAGCTCTTGCGCATGAAATTCTTCGCCAATTTTTATAAGCTCCTGGCGTTCCTTTTCAAGATCTTCGCGAGTATATTCTCCCGGCGACCCTTCGCTTTTACTGGTTTCACCTGATAACAGATAGTCAATAAACAATTTTTGGGCATAAACTTGATAATCGTGGGCTTGCTGTAAAATAATGCCATTTAATACATTTTTTAAGGGAACTCGCATCAGCCGATGGTAAAAGGTATTGGGACTTTTTATTGCACTGATAAGATCTTGTTGTTGAAGACGAATTTTATATCTCTCCAAAATTCGCTCAACGGTGATTAAGCCATAAGTTGACAACCACTCCGCCAAATCATTTTCTACATGTTCTTCGGTCATTATTCATCCAATATGATTTTGCAACAGTCTGTGATATAACGCTCTATTTTTAAAAAGAGTATAGTGTAATTTATCATGCTAAGCCTACTAAATAACGATTTGCAAATTTTAATTGATTTTCTTTGCGTTTCTACGCCTGATGCTTGGCTTGAAGCTGCCGTAGAAAATCTTCCTACTCTTTTAATTGATCATGCCCATTGCGAGCGAAAAGCAGCAGCTACGGCCGTAAACTTTATTAGTAAATATCCAGAAAAGCCTGAATTAGTAGAAGTAATGTCGCCTTTAGCTCGGGAAGAATTATTACATTTTGAAAAAGTGATTCATTTAATGAGTGAGCGAGGAATTGAATTTGCCCCACTACCACCTTCAAACTATGCTCAGCAAATGCATAAACATGTTACAAAAGGTGGATGCAAAGAGCGCTTAAGTGATCAGCTCATCGTTGGTGCCATTATAGAAGCTCGTTCATGTGAACGATTTAATGCGCTTGTTTCTATGCTTGAAGATCAACAATTAAGAAAATTTTATGCTTCACTTGTTAAATCTGAAGCACGACATTTTCAAGACTATTTGCATTTAGCAAAGCTTTACGGTGGGGAGATCGATAAGAGGATTGATTTGTTCTTACAAATTGAAAACAAGTTGATTTGTTCACAAGATACGGTATTCCGCTTTCATAGCGGAATACCTCCAAAGTAATGCTAGGGACCGCTTGGAGTACTAGGCTGATAATCGCTCTGATCTTCCATTTTTAGTGCGAAACGCTCACTTAGGTAATTGTGCATGGTTTTTTGTAAACCGTTTGAAGTATCCTTTTTTAGATCATCAAAAGCGCTTTTATCAGTCAGACGTTGTCCAGTTGTATCATTGGTTAAGGTAAAACGCTTATCTGGATCATTAGCATCAACTTGCAGTGTATGACCATTCTTTTTAGCCCAATCAAAAAGTGCCATATCAAATAATCGTTTTTGCTCCTCAGTAACCGGTTTACCGTTAACCGATACATCAGATTTAACATGACCAGTGGTTTCATCCATAGTCACACTGTATTTGATTTCTGGAGATATATTTAGCTTGTCTTGGTCGATTTTATCCCAATTTGGGTTTGCCATAGCCATATTTCCTAGCCATTTATTAATTAACTCACTAAAAACCTTCAGGTAATTCATCAGCTTGTTCATACCAGTAGTCCATTCCACAAATGCCTCAGACTCACCTTTAAGACATCGTTGGATATTTTCGTCTACTTGCTTTTGTAGCTCTCCAATTTCCTTATTGATTTTCTCGTTTTTCTGAGCACTGTTTCTTTCTTTTATTTTTTTTTGATTTTCAATCATTTCTTGCTGTAGCGGATCAGTAACTGCTTTGGTAAATGCATCTTGATCTGGACCACGTGGCGCATCTCTAAAAGGGTTTTTAATCTTTGGAAAATCGACCATTTCATTCTCCATTAAAAGAACTGTTCAAATTTAAAGCCATTAGTCTTATCATAACACAGCAGATGAGGACTGTCATCCCAGTCACTTAACACATACTCGCTATATTGATTATCATTATACGGGTAATTTATTAAGCCTGGCTTATGTGTATGCCCGCGGATTAAAATATTTGTCTGGTATTTTTGCATATGCTTTAGCATGGATTCAACAACAACGTCCATTTCTGCCGTTGCTTTGTTTTTATTCATTTGGCTATGCTCTCGCACCTTATTGACTAGTTTATTTCGAAAAGATAATGGTAACTTTAAAAAAAATTTTGCAAACCATCGATTTCTTGTAAGACGCCTGAACCAGACGTGCGCCCTGTCTAACGTACAATATCTATCGCCGTGAACTAACATGACTGGCAATCCAAACAAAATGATTGCCGGCTCTGATAGTATTTTTATGTTAGCTACTTTAGCAAATTGCTCACCAAGTAAAAAATCACGATTTCCGTGTAGATAATAAATCTGAACGTTCTGTTGTGATAACCAATGTAATCGCTGGGCAATTTCTTCACTCCAAGGCTCAAGTCCATCATCACCTGGCCAAACATGGAAAAAATCACCAAGAATATAAACAGCTTTTGTATTTGTTGCAGCCCAATCAATAAATGCATTAAAGCGCGCAATTATCCCATCTTCATGAGGATGCAAATGTAAATCGGATATAAAAACAGCATCTAACATAAAGGCTCTATATGGATATGTTCATCTTGTAGATAAATTTGACAAGGGCCAGTCTGCGGCTCTATTGCATCACTTAAACGATAGAAACCAGCAATAGAAACCAATTCAGCTTCCAGAGAATGGCAAAAAATTCGCGCACTCGTATCACCAGAAATTCCCGCTAACGCTCTACCACGCAAAGCACCGTATACGTGAATATTTCCATCAGCAAGTAATTCTGCACCATGGCTTACTGAGGCAGTGATGATTAAATCACTTCCCTTGCTCACAACCTGCTGTCCAGATCGAACTGGCGTTGTCAGTAACTTTGTTTTAATAGGTTCAGCGGGCGCAGCTTCTTGTGAGAACTCCTCCAGAAGAGGTTTATCATGAGTGGATGAAGCATTTAATACGGCCAAGCCTTGACATTGAGCTAAAGTAGACAGCAAGGGATTTGCTCCCTGAATTGCAACGGGCAGCAAATGATGTTCACGCAAACACTGACAAAATGCTTGTAGATCAATCTCACCATCTTCCAGAACGCTGCAATCTAAAACAACCGGCGTTTTATCAAAAAGACGGGGCGCTTTTGCAATAATTTCAATTAGTTGCTGTTTAAACAGCAAGCAGTCACGACTCAGTAATTGCAAAACTGTAAATGTATACAATCTACCTTTGAGCTTAAATGCTTGTGATTTCAATATATTATCCACCATAATCACGATATCCATCACCCTGTTTTTTGTTTATACTATCATGAGGGGATAAATAACAGAAGGATATAACCGTGGATAAAGTTTGGCTTGAACATTACCAAAAGGGCGTTCCTCATACAATTGATATTAATGAATATGCATCCATCGTTGCATTATTTGAAGAATCTTGCCGTAAATATTCATCTCAAATTGCATACGTTAACTTGGGTAGTCCCATAACCTATGCAGAATTAGATAAAAAAAGTGCCCAATTTGCCACTTATCTGCAGCAATTAGGATTAAAAAAAGGTGCTCGTGTAGCCATCATGATGCCAAATTTACTGCAATATCCTATTGCTTTATTTGGTATTTTAAGAGCTGGCTATACTGTCGTTAATACTAATCCACTTTATACCGCTGATGAAGTTGCTCATCAGATGAAAGACTCTGGTGCTGAAGCAATTGTTGTTCTCGCCAATTTTGCTAAAACGCTAGAAAAAGCCCTCCCTCACACGGATCTTAAGCATGTAGTTATTACTCAAATCGGTGATCTTTTTCCTGTTATTAAGAAAATAATCGTCAATTCTGTGGTTAAATACATAAAAAAAATGGTGCCTGATTACAATATTCCCCATGCCATTAGTTTTAATGACGCTTTGCAACAAGGCGAATCCGGTCATTTAGAGCCAGCTCAGCTCGATCACCAATCCATTGCCTTTTTACAATATACAGGAGGCACAACGGGTGTTGCTAAAGGAGCGATTCTAACGCATGGCAATATGGTGGCTAATGTTCTACAAGCATCCTCCTGGATATCCCCCTTAGCAATAGATGGTCAGGATATTATTATAACTGCCCTTCCGTTGTACCATATTTTTTCACTAACTGCGAATTGCCTGACTTTTTTAAAAGTCGGTGCAAAAAACATTTTAATTACCAACCCTCGAGATATCTCTCATTTCATTTCAGAAATTAAAAATAGTGGCTTTACAGCCATCACCGGCGTAAATACTCTATTCAATGCGCTGTTAAATCACCCCAAATTTCATGAAATTGATTTTTCAAAAGTTAAACTCGCTCTTTCAGGAGGCATGTCATTACAAAAAAGCGTTGCCTTAAAGTGGAAAGAAAAAACAAAAACGCGAGTGCTCGAGGCGTATGGCCTAACTGAAACAAGTCCAGCAGTTACAATTAATCCCATGTATCTTGAAGATTATAACGGTAGTATTGGTTTACCTTTACCCTCGACAGATATTGCAATTCGAGACGATGATAACAAAGATGTTCAACCAGGACAGGCAGGTGAATTATGTGTCAAAGGTCCACAAGTAATGGCCGGTTATTGGCAACGACCCGATGAAACTGCCTTGGTATTTACCGTAGATGGCTTTTTAAAAACTGGTGATATTGCTCGCATTGATGAAGAAGGGTATGTATATCTTGTCGATAGGAAAAAAGACATGATTGATGTTTCTGGTTTTAATGTTTATCCCAATGAAGTCGAACAAATAATTAGTATGCATCCTGGAGTACTTGAAGTAGGGGTTGTTGGCGTTTTGGATGAAGAAACAGGCGAACGAGTTAAAGCTTGCATTGTTAAACGTGATCCGAATTTAACAGCAGAAGAAATTACCGCCTATTGTCGCGAACATTTAACAGCTTATAAAATTCCTAAAATTATTGAATTCTATAGCGAACTCCCCAAAACCAATGTAGGCAAAGTTTTGCGCCGCGCTTTAAAAACAGAAGAAGCCTCTGTTGCCTAATTAATTAGACTTTAAGTACCCAGAAGAAGTCTTAAAGAATGAGCTACTTTGTGGCTCATTCTTTACATCACCAAAAACGTATTTGCTCAGACCGCCCCCTAATCTTTCATAAAGCAAAGCTGTTTCATAATACGTGCAGTTGCCCCCCAAAGAAAATGAGGGCTTGCTGTATATTGCCAGCTTTTAAAATGAAATCCATTTTTTGTAACTAATATTTTTTGATAGTGCTTTAAATCCCTCACTTCATTTAAGGGTAAGGTAAAAACATCAAGAACTTCGCGTGGATCAAGAATATAAGGAGTTAATGATTCAATGGAGGCATACCAAGGGTAAATAAGAAAACCTGTCAGTGTCTGTTCAGGTATCATTGCAGTCGGTGATTTTACACGCTCTGAAGGAATCCCAAGCTCTTCCTGCAATTCTCGCAATGCTGTTGCATAAAGATCCTTGTCATTTTTCTGCCATCGACCACCTGGAAAACAAACTTCCCCTGGATGATGCCGTAATTTTAGACTGCGTCTTGTCAAGATTAATGAATTATTCGACAAATCATGCAATACAAGAACTGAGGCCGTTTTTTTCAAAGCGGAGTTAGTTAGCGTTGTGAAGTCCATTTAAAATGGCAGCTATTTTAGTAAAACATTCACAGTATTCATCTTCCCAGTTAGAGTCAATAACTATTCCCCCTCCAGCAGCAAGATGTAGAATTTCATTACGCGCAATGACCGTACGTATAGCAATGTTGCTGTCAAAACGCCCATGGTTTGAAAAATAAGCAATACTACCGCAGTAAATTCCTCGTGCATGCGGTTCACGCTCTGCTATAACACGCATAGATTCCAATTTAGGGGCACCAGTGATAGAGCCACCTGGAAAGCAAGCTTTAAATGCCTCTACAGGTGAAATATCTTCTCTGCGTCGTGCTTCAATATGACTTACCAAATGGTGAACCGCCGAGAAACTTTGAAGCTCACAGAGCGCACGCACAACAACAGAGCCTGCATGCGCAATTTTTCCTAAATCATTTCGCAATAAATCAGTAATCATGACGTTTTCAGCGCGATTTTTACTACTCCTAAGTAAGCTCTGGCGTAATTGCTCGTCAACCAATGGATCAATAGAACGTTTTGCAGACCCTTTAATAGGAGAGGTCAATAACAACCCATTATCATGCATAACAAAACGTTCGGGAGAAAAACTTAGAATATCTTCTTCTTCATAACGAAGGAATGCAGCATAGGGTACAGGATTTTTGAGGCTGACTTGTTTATACATTTCCCAAGCATCACCACAATAAGCAGCATTAAAAGGTTGTGTGTAGTTCACCTGATAACAGCGCCCCTCCTCTATATTTTTATGAATGGCATTAAATTCTTCGCGATAATCCGATTTGGAAATAAGCGGTTTGAATGTTTCTTTAAGTTCGAAAAAATCATCCGTAGAGTGTTTAGAATTCCATAGTATTAACATCTCTTTGATAATTGCCGCCGTCTCAGAGCGCTGATTCGCTGAAAATAAAATAACTTTTCTTAAATGATGATCGGTAATAATTGCCCAATCATATAGGCCTATATTCATTAAAGGCATGCCAGACAAGCTCGCTTGAGGTTTTGAGGGGATACCAAAAAGTTTTGCTCCTAAATCATAGGAAAAATAGCCAATTGCCCCTCCCTGAAATGGCAGATCCCCAATACTTTTTTCTGTGCCGGGGATTAATTCCTGTAACTGTTCAAAAATAGTATTTGTACAAGAATCTTTTTCGAGTTTAATTTGCTGGTACGGATAAGCGCTTAGAATATCATAACGACCATTTGTCTTATCGCTGCTTTCAAGAAGAACAAAACCCGGCAGTTTTGTCAATTTTTGATAATGTTTAAGTAAATTGTTCGAATAGCTTAAGTTTAATATTGTAAATTTCGTCATCATTAACCTTTTTGTACACTTTTTTTCTAAAAACCTTTACACATATGGCAAGATAATTGTACAGTTCGAGCTGTTTTTTCCAAAGTAGGATAATTATGAAAATCTGTTTCCCTTCTATTACTTTTATAGAACACCCGGTGATTTGGAATTATGATCCAGAAAACAATAAAGCGGTATGTACCATGGAGTTGGCCGGTTGCAATGAAGCTTATAATAAATCTGCTTTGCTTAAATCGCTACAGGAGATTAAAGGCATAACTGTTAGCCATGAAGAAGAAGTTGTCATTACCGATATGAAAACTTTTCTCGCATCACATCCTATGATGGAAATTCATGAAATTGATACGGCTAAAAAATTGCGAAGAACACACTCAAGGTCAAAAGGGACTTTTTTTGGCTCTAAAACCAGAAAAGACTCTATTACAACCCCACCAGAGATATTAGAAAAAGCCAGCTCCAGTGCAACTGAAAATCAACCCAAAGGTATTCGAGTGGAGGCCTTTATCAGCCGTGAGACTTCGCCGGGTGTTTGGGGTAATACTCTAAGTTGCCTGGACTATTTTGGCGGTAAAAATAAAGCGGACTCCAGTTCTCGCCAGGTAGACTTAATTCACTCGCAAGCAGATATGGTCAAAGCCCTTCAATACCTAAAAAATGAAAGTATCTACCCTATAAAAAAAGGGCAAATGGAAATTATTTGCATGCTTTTTAATAAAATTTTAGCGCCTTTATATGATGAGATAAACGATCAGCCTCTATCCACAAAATTCAGCAATTATTTACGTGATCTTGTCGAAAAAATCATGCTAAATCAGAGGCTTAATTACGGCCCCACCTATTATGAAAAATTATCTCAAGAAGAGAGAGATAAATTATTTCCAGATCCCAATGAATTTGAATTTGCAGTTCAACAAGGGCGAATTGCCCGCGTTAACATTATGTTAAGAGACCTGCTTTTCTTTGTCACACCCGACATGCAGGCACAGAAACTAACAAGCGATTCATTTAGTGTGAAACAAATGGAATTACTAAGACAAAGACTTAGCATAAAAGACAAAGCAGTTTTTATTGAAAAACTAAATCTTTTAAGGGAGCTAACCGTTGAAGTTGGGCATTTAGAATATGAGTTTGATCTCCGCATGGTAGAGATGAGAAGACAAATGGATGCAAAAGCTGCATGCATTGGGCCATTGCACTCTTTCTACTGCTTAATTCAAAAAACTTTCAAATCTATTTTGGATGAAAAAGACAAAGTTGTTGATGAACTCACTGAAAAGACAGTTGATGCAACGATTGTCGCTCTTAGAGAAACCTATTCAAATGATACCGATGCTAAATCTCATATTGGACAACCTCTAACCTGTGATGAAGACTTTTATTTATCTAAAGCCTGGGATGAAAGTTTATCAACTTATCTAAGCACAAATATTCCGCCAAAAATAAAGAAGAAAGATTTAGTTATAACCACTAAAAATTGTGTTATGGAATTTGTTAAGGAACATTTGAAACGCCATCTTGCTAGTCATACTCCTAGTGATCAAGATGTACAAACAACTAGTAATTTTGGTTTGATTTAAACACGGATTTAATGAAGTCCCTAGTTTTTAGAAAGAATTGTGAGTATTCTATGGCGGCGTTGTTAACAAGGAGACAGCCGTGACAACAGTCGCCCATTTTGAAATACCTTATATTCAGTATCTTAATGAACAAGGTAAACCTTCGAGCAGTTTACCATCCTTCACATCTGATAAAAATGTTATGAAGGAATTATACCGTGTTATGGTTCGTACTCGAGCCTTTGATAAAAAAGCCATTGCTCTCCAACGTACAGGAAAAATGGGAACCTATGCACCAATTAATGGTCAAGAAGCTATTTCAACAGCTATTGGTCATGCCATGCGAAAAGAAGATGTTTTTGTACCTTACTACCGTGATTATGCAGCGCAATTTCAACGTGGGGTAAAAATGTCGGAAATTCTGGCCTATTGGGGTGGTGACGAACGAGGAAGCCAATTCGCCTGTAATTCAGAAGATCTTCCTATCTGCGTACCTATCGCTTCTCAATGCCTACATGCTGCAGGAGTCGCTTTTGCATTTAAGTATCGCAAACAATCTCGAGTTGCGGTGGTTTGTATTGGAGAAGGTGGTACTTCTGAAGGCGATTTCTATGAAGCAATGAACGTTGCGGGTACCTGGAGATTGCCTGTTGTTTTTGTTGTTAACAATAATCAGTGGGCTATTTCCGTCCCATTATCAAAACAAACGGCCTCCCAAACAGTCGCTCAAAAAGCAATTGCGGCAGGATTTGATGGTATTCAAATAGATGGCAATGATGTTCTTGCTTGCCGCCAGGTAATTGGCGATGCCATTGAAAAAGCTCGTCGTGGTGAGGGGCCGACATTAATTGAAGCATTAACCTATAGACTTTGCGATCACACTACTGCTGATGATGCAACTCGCTACCAACCTTGTGAAGAAGTTGAGCATGCGAAATTAAAGGAACCTATTAGTCGATTCAAAAATTATTTAGAACAGCAACATATTTGGGATGAAACTCAAGAAAAAGAGTTATTAAACCAATGCAGTGAAGTGATTGAGGAAGCAGTTAATGAATATTTGACTCGTGCTCCTCAACCAGTTAGTAGCCTATTTGATTATCATTACGCTGAATTGCCAGATTACCTGATTGAGCAGCGTGCAATTGCCATGGAGGATGCCGCTCATGCCTGATATAACTCTAATTGAAGCTGTTACCCAGGCATTAGCCTATGAATTAGCCAATGATGAAAATGTGGTGGTGTTTGGTGAGGATGTTGGGAAAAATGGCGGCGTATTCCGAGCAACAATAGGTTTGCAAGATCGCTTTGGTGAACATCGTGTATTCGATTCACCTTTGGCAGAATCCATGATTGCTGGGCTTGCAGTTGGCATGTCCGTTCAAGGATTGAAACCTGTTGCCGAGTTTCAATTTATGGGTTTTATTTACCCTGCAATGAATCAAATTATTTCTCATGCAGCACGAATGCGTAATAGAACACGAGGTAGATTACACTGCCCACTTGTATTTCGTGCTCCCTTTGGTGGAGGAATTCGAGCACCCGAACATCATTCAGAAAGCACTGAAGCCTTGTTTGCACATATTCCTGGATTACAGGTCGTTATTCCTTCCTCTCCCAAGAGAGCCTATGGTCTCTTATTAGCTGCAATTAGAAATCCCGATCCCGTTATTTTTTTGGAGCCTAAACGAATTTATAGACTGGTTAAACAGCCTGTAGAAGATAATGGCCAGGCATTACCTCTGGGTAAGTGTTTTACATTACAGGAAGGAGACGATGTTACTTTGGTCAGTTGGGGAGCTAGTATGCATGAAACATTGCAGGCTTCTAAACAATTAGCGGAAGAAGGCATCTCCTGTGAGGTTATCGATGTGGCAACAATCAAACCACTCGATATAGAAACAATTATCAACTCTGTTGAGAAGACTGGCCGTTGCGTTATTATCCATGAAGGGGCCAAAACATGTGGTGTTGGGGCTGAAATTACTGCTCAATTAATGGAAAACTCATTAGCAGATCTGTTAGCACCTGTGCAACGAGTAACAGGTTATGATGTAGTCATGCCCTATTTCCAACTAGAAAAAAACTATATACCGAGCATTTCCCGGATTAAAGACAGTGTCATGAGCATAATGGAGTGATAATGAATATATTCAATTTACCTGATTTGGGCGAAGGTTTGCCTGATGCTGAAATTCATGAGTGGTTTGTAAAAGAAGGCGATATTGTTCAAGCGGATCAGCCCTTGGTTTCAATGGAGACAGCCAAAGCTGTTGTTGATGTTCCCTGTCCTCAAGGCGGGAAAATTGTCAAATTGTTTGGTAAACCAGGTGATGTGATTAAAACAGGCGAACCTTTGGTTGGCTTTGAAGCTGCAGAAACAGCGCGAGTCGACAAAGGAACCGTCGTTGGTAACTTAGAAGAAAGTACCGACATTAGTGAAGACAATTTTACAATTGGTTCAAGTCATACAGCATCCCAACGAGTTAAGACTACTCCGGCAATTCGGTTATTGGCAAAAAAACTTGGTGTTGACCTCAAATCATTAACTGGTACAGGCGAGCATGGTGTTATTACTCGTGATGATGTTCAGTCAGCTGCCAGTAAAAAGACCGAGCTTCCAGAAGGCTTTGAAGCCCTGCGAGGTGTACGCCGCGCTATGTTGGCTAGTATGGTTCAATCCCACCAAGAAGTCGTTCCTGTAAGTATTTTTGATGAGGCAGATATTCAGTGCTGGGAACCTCAAAATGATATAACGGTCCGTCTTATCAAAGCTATTGTCTACGCTTGCAAAAAAGAGCCTGCATTGAATGCTTGGTTTAATACAGCGCATAGTGCAAGAAAATGTTTTACAGAGGTTAATTTAGGATTAGCAATGGATAGCAGTGATGGTTTATTTGTTCCTGTCATTCATGATGCAGCCAGGCAAAGTGACTCCAAATTAAGACAAATGATTAATGATTATAAAAAAGACGTGCAAAATCGAACTGTTGCTGCTGAAAATTTAAAAGGAGCAACGATCACTTTGTCAAACTTTGGAAAATTTGCCGGACGTTTTGCCAGTCCAATTATTGTGCCACCGATGGTTGCAATTTTAGCGGTTGGTCGTTTATACGAAGGAGCCGTGGTTCAGAAAGATAACATTGAAAAACACCGTCTATTACCTTTATCCCTAAGCTTTGATCATCGAGCTGTCACGGGTGGTGAAGCAACTCGATTTTTAGGCGCTGTTATTGAATCGTTGCAACAACCATAATCTCAAAAGGATTGTCGTAAATCGCCTTGTCAGCGCTATGGCAACCTAATTTTAAATCCCCTGCCCTGAAAACGGTCAGCCGTTTTCAGGATAACGATCTGGAGGGGATAATTTTTGAGAAGAACCGAATTTCTATGCAGCTGCCGCTGCTTTGGCGACATCCTCAAGCGACATATCCAACTCTTTTACATGCTGAAAGCGTTTCGTTTCAACAAAGAAAGAAGCATAACCGTCAGTTCGTTTGGAAGTGAGTAATTTAACTCCAAGAGCAATACCTACAGACACTAATGCTAAAGCAAGGTTAACAATGAACGGTTTCCAGAACGAACGATGCTTAGACATTACATCATCGTGGCTATGTAAATGCTCCATAAAATCAGCATGGAAGGCATTATATTCATCAGGCGTCGGTAAATTATCTGGATGCTCATAAATTAGCGCATCTACTTTTTTGCGCAAGCGAATTGCTAAATCTTGAACCATTTGGCCATCTTTACCAATCTTCACCCCATGCTGCTCAAGCACTTCAATCGCGTTATAAAGATGAGAAAGTGCATTACTTAATTTGGGGTGAGCTTCCTCATGATTTTTTAAAATTATTAAAGCATCTTCGTGTACATCAGTAGAAACAGGATCTACGGCAAAAATGTAGTTTTCTTGAGAAGTTGGAATCTTTTTACCTAAATCAGTCATATCAATTATCAGTCTACTTAGAATAGGCTGCAAAGTAAGACCATGAAATTGATTTCTATTTTGAAAAATATAATCAATAACTTTTTTCCCGTCACCGGTCTCTTCATACCCCTTCATTTCCTCTGATAGTTTCTGAATAAAACTTTCTCGCTTAAGTGCATCAGCATTATTAAAAAAATCTTTGAATGCATATTTACCGTGACGCTTTTGCAAGTACTCCTTAAAAATTCCAGAAAATTTCTGAACCAATTCCCTTCTTTGCATTATTCGATCTTTTTGGCCATTAAGAATAACTTCATGTTTTTCGACTTGTTTCTTAAGCAAATTAATTGCATTTATTACCTCATTTAATGTCCCTAGAGTGCCCTTGCTTGCTGGCTGTAACTTTTCTAACTCATCACTTAAATGGCTCAGTTCTTCTTCTTTAATACTTGGTAAATAAGCTTTGAGAGCAAGGATAGCCTCTGCGTGAACCTTTTTATTTTCGCAAGTTTCATTAAAGGTCATCCCCAGGGTTTGTTTTTGAGTTTCAATCTGTGTTTTATATTGTTCTAAGCAGGTCGTTATTTCTTGCAGTAAAAGCTCCTGCTTTCCGCGGCAGATAGGGACTAAACCTTCTGCCCCGCTTTCTGTTGACACTGAAGTTTTTGCATTACCATCATTGTCCTGCTCAGAAAAGGTCTTACTTAATCTCCTTTGAAGCAATTCAATATTCTGAAAAGCAGGCTGAATGGCTTGTGAATAAATATTAAAGTTTATTAGTTGCTCTTTTAAGAGGGTTAGTTTTAGGTCAGACATTTCAGGAAGCGAATCCAAAGCCACCGAGATAGTATTAAATTTTTCATTGAAACTCGCAATTTTCAAATTTGCAATCCGTTTTACGGCTGTTTTTAGAACGGAATGAATCGCTGTGATGCTTACTTCATACTCACTGCTTTTAACTTCATCGATTAATTTTTTTATCTCCTCTGAAGCCTGTATGAGAGGTTCAAATTGCTTTTCAGCTTCATTACATTTTTGGTCTGGATTTTCGCTGGTTGTACTTAGGTAATCATTTAATTTTTGTACATCTAAAAGTAAAATATCAATCTTTTCTAGAATTCGTATCTCAAGATTAATATTAGAAATATCTGTCTTAGTCTGCGCTAACGCTTCTTTGTTTTTATTAATTTCTTGTTCAAGATCACTCTTCACTAACGCAATTTCTTGCTCTTTTTTGGCAATTGTTTTGTTTACTGTGACTAGTGGCTCTAGTGCTTTTTTAATATTTAAAAGCTCAACACTGCGACTTTTATAAAGCAGTAGATTATCTTGTGATTGCTGAGCCCATTTGATTTGGTTAGTGACTAAATCCTTAGCTTCATCAATACTCTCTGATAATTCATCACATGCAAGTCTTCTCTCGATTTCTTCTTTTTCTTGCTGAAGAATTTTTGCTAAAACTTCAATACCAGCTCCTCTTTTAAAAATCGATATGCCATAGAATTTTTTTATTGAAAATGTGGTTAGCTCATCAAGATTTTTTAAAACATCAACCAGTGGACTCTTTTTTGCTGTAATAGCCTGAGAAACAGCCATTAAGGCTGTCTGGATTTGTCTTTTACTCTCAAAATAATCTTTATTACCGGTGGATTGTTTGTCCTTTTTTTCTTCAGTAGAAATTAACTCTTCTAACCACAGTAAAGTTTTTTCAGTTTGATCAGATTCTAGTGTAGATAGAGCAAATAAACGATCAAATTTTTGCTCATCCAGGGAGCCCAATTGGGATAATGTTTCTTTATGTTTCGTTACCTCACCCCAAACTGATTGCGCCATTAATGAACGTTTAGATTTGCTCTGTTGCAATTCATCATCATTTTCTAGTTTAGTAGCTTGAATTGTCTTTTCATTAAGATCCTCAAGTACTCTTGTAATACTCTTTTCTTCTTCCTGTTTTTTTGCAAGCAACTCTTTCTTTGTAAATTGCAATTCGGTAAAAGCTTCGCGATTAGCTGATTTCATCGATTGGGCAGCTCTTTCTTTTTCTAATCGCTGGATTAATTCAAGTTTTTGTGATTCCAGAAATCCTAATATTTTTACAACCGTATGCTGATGTCCCGTAAGCGCCATTTTATTGGCTGAATAAATGTTAATAATTGCTGGATAAAGTCCTTGCTTTAAATAGGACGGGCAATAAAATGGATGCTCCCAAATTTGCAGTAACTTATTCAATTCATCCTGAATGGATAAGACATTGGAATAATGCATTTCCAGCATGGAAAATTGGCGTTCGAGGGCTTCCAAATCATTAGCACTGGACTCTGCAAAATTTTCAAACCCTGCAATAGCCTTATCCAATTTTTCTAATTGTTGTGAAATATCGGCATTTCTTTTTTGGTGATAGTTCAAAACTAATCTATTTCTATTTTCCTGCAAGTGCTCAAGCACGCCCTCTAGTTTCATTTTTTGCATCTGCAAATTTCTGGCAAGATTCTCTTGAACCGCCAGGAGACCAAAACTAGCATCCGTCTTTTTCACAAGAAGTAGATCAGGAAGAATTTCATTGGCATAGGTGACATCATGATTGCTAGCTTCACTTACTAATCTCTCTGCTAATTCCGAATGAGAGTCTAATAATTTACGTAAACTTTTTCCTTTGTAGTCCATTAATTTTTGAGTCAGTTCATCAATTAGTGCTTTAATATGAAACTCATTTTCTTTAAAGACTGCTAGTTCTTCTTCAAGTCTGCCCTCAGCTCCATCTGCGGCAACCTTGGGATCAATCGATGATAATGCCTCACTATGCGGAGATTCTACAGCTCCTGTAGAGAAATCTTTTAAGAATTGTTCTGTTTTCTCTTCAAGTAATTTATTCTCAGCATGAATAAATTCTCGTATCATATTCATTTTTGCAAGCTCACTTCGCACATGAAGTGTATCTTTATAGTCTTCAAAATAGTCAATTAATTTACCTGACAAAATTGAAGGAAGAAGAACTCTATATTTTCTGTATGCTTCTTCAGCATCAATGACTTCCCCTTTCACCAGATAGGTATAATCGCTGGGGGCCTTCTCTGTAACATGAGATACTTTCTTAGGAATATTACCAGCTCCTGGATGAAAAAAGGACGCTAGATCCTCTAATTCAGCAGGAATCTCATGTAGGAATGGAAAGATTTTGGCGATTAACTCATAGGAAATGGGGTGAACTACTTTAAAATCCATTTTTTTATGATCTTTTACAAAATTTCTTGAAATAACTAGCTTTAAATTCTCTATAAATTCACTTTTATTAGACAAATGGTTCTTAATGTCATACTCATCAATGACACGATCCAACTCTAGTAAATATTTTTCTAAATTGGTGCAAGGGATAATTGTACCTAAATTAGCCAATTTTTTTCTGATGGCTTTCTTTAGTTCCTCTTTAAAACTTTCGATTATTACAGAAGAATCACTTTTTTGCGCTGCTTTATAAGCAGTTTCAGTTATGCTGGCCAGATCCTTTTTCAATAAGTTGTATATGGTTTGATGAGTGGAGCTTAAATCATTTGTCACACTGGTCATATCACTTAGCAATCCAGGATTTTTAAGCAATAGCCACGCCATATTTGGCTGATTCCCATTAGCAAAATTACTTGAAATGTCATCGTAAACTTTAATAATTCTTGCTAATGCGGCAAATTGGTTTTTTGTAAATTCGTTTTCAATTGTTCTCTTTTTATACTCTGGCCGAGTATCAAGTTTTTTTTGCAAATCTGCCAGGATTGGTTTCAGTCTATTTAGGAGCTTGTCTACAGCACTATCAGCAATTGAAGTATATTTACCTTCTTTAACTCTTCGCCCCATTATTTCCTCGACACATCGATCAAAATATTGACACTATTTTACTGAATTAATCTTAAGCAAATATTAAACATTCTCTAAAATTACAGCCTCTTGTCAGATAAGAGAGGCCTGCCAGATTTTAATTCCTTCCGTCATTCATAATCAAACAAGACTTGCATAAATAGTGAAATTGCTGGGTTAGTGTTTAGAACCCCTCCTACTCAATGAACTCACAGAAAAGCGCAACCTAATTCAGATAGGAATCTCGCGTCTCAAAAGGTTGTTTTTAAAAATAAAGTCGAATGGGTTAATATTTTAACTTTATTTTGCACTTGATGAGTCACTCTATAAAAGCATCGAATGGAAACTATAGAGTCTATTCCATCAAATCATTGTTTCAATACATCTGGTAGGTGATCCCTTTAAGTTAATACGGAACTTTCAACTTATCTGATTTAATAATGCGGCTAAGCGACAACCCGCGATGGCAATACGTTGTTCTACTGTTTTTTTGACCATCTGCTGATATAGTTTTGAAGGTTTTTCACCCATTTTAATTTGATAGGCGTTGTGAACTGCTAATTGATGAGATTCTTCAGCCCAAATTTGCGGAACGAGAACCATGTTTTCAAGATGACAAGGCCAGCGTTTTTCTATTGAATAAGCCTTCCTACTAAGTTGGGCAGAAGTATAGCGTTTATAATTTAATAAACCACCGCCTCTATCCCAGTATGCATGCAAATTGTTGGCAACTGGATTTGCCTTTAAATAAAACAGATTTCCACCTTGATCACCTTGAGGATTTTTTACACTAAATTGATTAGCAGCATGAAGAGGCTGATGAATGTCGCCAACAACATGCAACAATATCCGCAGTGTAAATCCTTTTTCAAAATCATTTGCTGAATTATCCTGCATCAACTCTTTAGCTGTGTTAATCGCGGAAACTGCGTTAACGTTATCCTCTTTTATTAAGTCAGTTCCATCAAAAGAAAAAGGAATATCGATGTAATGCTTAGAACCAAGCCATAAATCCTTCTGATAGCGTAAACTATCGAGCCATACAGCAGCATTCACCAGATTTTGCGGACGATAGACTTTATCCAAGGCATGATTATAGTGGTTAAGGACTCGCTTTGCATGAGGCGTAAGATGGTGATAAGCAATTTGGGCCACCAATCGATGACCCAAAGCATTCCAACAATAACTAGCGTTTCCTACAAACAAGCCTACAATTAAAACAATTACATTCCATTTTTTTACCACTTTTAATTATCCTAAATAAGGTGACCAAGCTGGCTCCTGGACATCACCTTGCTTGGCAGGCAAGCGAATTTTAACACGCCCATCAATGGAAACCATTCCTAAAACACCTTGGTCATTATAACGAGTAGCATAAAGAATTAAACGACCATTAGGAGCTACTGATGGAGATTCATCCATTGGTGCAAAGGTTAATTGCGTTACATGGCCACCATCATCCTGCACAGCGATGTTAAAACTTTTGTCTTCGCGATGTAGCATGACAATATGTTTCTGATCAGGAGTATAAGACGCCCGAGCATTATAGTTGCCTTCGTAGGTCATTCTGCTGATACCGCCATCAGCTAATGATAAACGATAAACCTGGGGCGCACCGCCACGGCCAGAAGTAAAGAGTAAAGAACGCCCATCAGGTGAATAACGTGGCTCTGTGTCAATCGCATCACCAAAAGTTAATTGCTTCATACTGCCACTACTTAAATCAACAGTATAAATTTTGGGTGAGCCACCTTTTGATAATACAACCGCTAATTGGCGCCCATCAGCAGACCAGGCAGGTGCGCCATTAATTCCGGTAAAATCAGTTACCAGTCGACGTCGACCAGTGGCAACATCTACAGTAAAGATTTGTGCCTTTTTCTTCTCAAAAGAAACATACGCAATTTGACTGCCGTCTGGTGACCACGAGGGTGACATGATTGGTTCGGATGAAACAAGTAAACTTTGAGGATTATAGCCATCAACGTCCGCTACCTCTAAAGAATATCTGGCGTTCTCGCCACTGCGCTGGACGAGTATATAAGCAATTCGCGTTGAAAAAATGCCGCGTTCACCTGTTAATTTTTGATAAACCTCATCACTAATATGATGCGCTAATGCACGGAGTTCATTTGGACTGATTTGGTAACTTTTGGATAGTAACACTCTGCCTTGAGCTACTGCATCCACTAACTCATAACTCACTTCATAGCGATTGTAGCCAACACGTCTCACATTTGCAGATAAGATGCTATCAGCTCCTGCTTGTCGCCAAGCTGTAATCGATGGTGTTTCAAAGCCTGGTGCAGCAATTATTTTAAATTGCCCTGAAAACTGTAAATCATTATTTACAATCCCGGACATTTGCTGTCCTACTGACTCGGAGCCGAAAGAATTAATACCAATGGGTAGCGCTGAACTAATTCCTTGGGTTAACTCAAGATCCACAGCAAAAAGCGTGGTCGAAAATAATAACAATAGCGGTGTTATTAAACGTTTAATAGACACAATTACCCCCTAACGTTTTCTGGACGTACAGTTAGACTGATATCACGGAATATATCGAAAGTTTCTGGATCGGTAGGCACTGGAAGTGGTGATGCCTTATAAATAGCAGTTTGTGCTGAGCGATCTAAAACAGGATCGCCACTGCTACGTGTTAAAGTAACCTCTAGCACGGCACCATCCGGAGCTAAACGAATCCTAAATTGACTTGATAAGCCATTATTTACATTTTCAGGTAATATCCATTGGCGACCAATTGCATTGACAATCATCGCCTTATACTTATCAACTTCACCTGCAATGTGAGCTCTTTTAGCGGCATCATCTGCTGCTTGCTGCGCTGCGGCTTGGCGATTCTTTTCAGCTTGTTCCGCTCTGGCTTTTTCTGCACGCGCCAATGCTTCTTTAGCTTTTTCTGCCTTTTCTTTCTCTGCACGTGCAAGCTCTTCCTTGGCTTTTTCAGCTTTCTCTTTTTCAGCTTTAATTTTTTCTTCAGCTTGCTTCTTTTTCAATTGCGCAAGTTTTTCCGCCTCTTCTTGCTGTTTTTTCTTAAGCTGTTCCTGTTTTTTCTTCAGCTCTGCAAGTCGCTTGGCCTCCTGTTCCTTTTGTAGCGCTAATTGCTTTAGGCGTTTTTGCTCTTCTTCTATTTGTTTTTTTCGTGCAATGGCCACTTTTTCGGCTTCTTCCTTCAATTTAGCCAAGCGTTGTTGCTCTTGTACACGTGCTTTACGAGCCATTTCTGCTTGGCGTGCTAAAGCTTGTTGCCTGGCTTGTTCCGCTTTTAGTTGTTCATTTCGCTCTTGCTTTAAGCGATTTACAGTTTCCATAACTTCTCGGTTGTCTACACTTACTGCTTTAACAACCTCCTTAGTTTGCTGTGCTTCAATTGGTAAAGCCTGACTAGGCTCATTTTTTGCCATAGTCATCACCGGACGTTGGCTGGTTGATTCAATCAACAATAATAAGGCTAGAGATAGATGGAGAAAAATAGCCACATAAAAAGATTTACGGTAACTTTGATCATTTATCATCCCTGACTCTCCTGTGGTGAATCAGATGAATCAGTTAATAAGCCTACCTGCTCAGCACCAGCCTGTTTTAACAAGCTCATTGCAGCTACTACCTTACCGTAAGCGACACCTTGATCCCCTTTGACCAAAACATTAATGGGTTGATTATTTTGATGTGCTAACTCTAATTCAGCAGCAACACGAACCATCAAAGCTTTTGCTTCAATTGGACTCTCAGGTGCTGCATTAATGTTAAGAAAGTAATCACCTTGCTGATTCACTGAAACAATAATTGGTTCTCGTTCAGTAGGCTTTAATGTTTGACTTGCCGCTTTAGGCAAATCAACAGTAACTCCCTGCGTAAGCATGGGGGCAGTAATCATAAAAATAACTAACAAAACCAACATAACATCAATGTAAGGCACTACGTTTATCTCAGCAATTGGACTACTGGATCTTGCCTTCTTCTTTCTTGACATAACAATTTTATCCTCTTACTGGCGCTGCTGTCTGTTGCTCAATAAGTGAGACTAATTCTTCCTGAAACAAGTCATAGCGATCTAGCAAGTCATTAGCACGTGTTGAATAACGGTTGAAAGCAATAACTGCTGGAATGGCGGTAAATAAGCCTAGTGCTGTGGCAACTAAGGCTTCTGAAATTCCTGGTGCAACCATGGCGATTGTTGCTTGCTGAGCATGGCCCAATGCCTGAAAGGAAGTCATAATCCCCCACACGGTACCAAATAAACCGACATAAGGGGCGATAGAACCCACTGAAGCAAAAAAGGGAAGATGTTGCTCAAGTTGTGTTGCTTCTTTTGCGTGTTTAATCTGCATGGCCCGTTGGATTGGTTCAAGAAGAATGCTTCCCAACTTGCGAGAACGAACATACTCCTTAAAACCTGCATGAAAAATTGCGGCTAACCCTTGTCTACTATCAACATTACTGTCAATATCTGCATATAATTTACTTAAGTCGCTACTAGCCCAAAAGCGTCTTGAGAATGCATCACATTCTTGTTTTTTTTGCTTAAAGTACCATGCCCTTTGCAAAATAAGAGTCCATGATATGATGGATGCAGCAAGCAAAATTAACATCACAGTCTTAACAACCAAACCGGCCTGCATAAAATAACCCAATACACTAGCATGGCTACCCACGTTTTTTCCTCCAAAATGTCAACAACATTTAATCAATTATTCAAATAAATTCTCTGGTATACGTCTAGGCTTCATAGCCCCATCCACACACACCACTTTTACCATAGCATCACACAGTAATTTATTATCCTGACTATAGATACATTGTTCAAAAACCAAACTGCAAGTTTTTTTGCTCTCTATTCTTGACACAACAGTCAACAAATCATCCAAGCGTGCTGGCAATAAATAACGCAGTTTTACATCATGAATTGCAAAGTGGCAATCATACGTTGCAAGTGTGGTTAAAGACAAGCCAGCACTGCGAATCATTTCAGTTCTTGCTCGCTCAAAAAAGCGCAAATAATTCGCATGGTAGACAATTCCCATGTGATCAACGTCTTCAGCATAAACACGAATATCTAAACGATTTAAATCAAGCCATGACATATTTATTCCTGCTCAACCATCGGAATTCCAAAATGTTGATAGGCCAATTGCGAAGCGATTCGACCGCGTGGTGTTCGCATTAAAAAGCCTTGCTGAATTAAATAGGGCTCAAGAACATCTTCAATGGTACCTTTTTCTTCTCCTATCGCCGCAGCAATACTATCAACCCCTACGGGTCCGCCGGCAAAACGCTCGATAACCGCCAACATTAATTTCCTATCCATCATGTCAAAACCATGTTGATCAACATCTAACATTTCTAAAGCACGCTTTGCGATATCCAATGTGATAATACCTTTTCCCTTAACTTCAGCATAATCTCTAACACGACGTAAAAGTCGATTAGCAATTCTTGGTGTACCGCGTGAACGCATGGCTATTTCTCTAGCGCCTTTATCCTCAGCTTTTACACCCAGCAGTTTTGCTGATCTGGAAACAATGTGACACAAAGCATCAATCGAGTAAAATTCAAGTCGTTGGACAATACCAAATCGATCACGCAGTGGCGAAGTAAGCAAACCAGCTCTCGTTGTGGCACCTACTAAAGTAAAAGGGGGTAATTCTAACTTAATTGAACGGGCAGCAGGTCCCTCACCTATCATAATATCGAGTTTATAATCCTCCATCGCCGGATAGAGAATTTCTTCGATGACAGGACTCAAACGATGAATTTCATCAATAAATAACACATCATTTTCTTGAAGATTCGTGAGAATAGCCGCAATGTCCCCTGCTCGCTCCAATACAGGTCCTGAGGTTTGCCGTAGGTTCACAGCCATTTCGTGAGCAATAATATTGGCAAGAGTTGTTTTTCCAAGACCTGGAGGACCAAAAATAAGCACATGATCAAGCGCATCCCGGCGATTTTTAGCGGCATCAATAAAAATACGCATCTGCGAACAAACTGCATCCTGGCCAATATACTCATCCAGACTCAAAGGTCGAATAGCACGGTCAAATGCTTCTTCCGAGACAGTCGAAGTAGCACTTATCAAACGATCACTTTCAAGCATAAAAGTTTTGGGTTTGCCATAATTCGTGCATTCTAACACAGCTTTTATTGCAAGCTGCATAGTATTCAAAAGGCATATAGCATAAATTTTTAAATTCTTATTTTTAGATAAAATCGATTTGTTCTCTAAGTAAACAACGTGCACGATGAATACGTGAACGCACCGTCCCTATCGGAACGTGAAGACGTTTTGCAATAGCCTTATAACTTAGGCCTTTTATTACATGTAAATGAAAACAGTGCTTAAGCTCTTTCGGCATGCTTAATAAAACTTGATTAATCTTTTCTCGAAGTTGCATACCAACTGCATAAGATTCTGGGGAATGATTTGTGTTTTCAATTCTGGCAAGGTAAATATCTTCACTCATTTGAGCTTTTAATGCTCTGAAATGATTTAAAACTGTATTTTGAGTAATTCGATACAACCAGGTTGTAAAGCTTGATTGCTGTTTAAATGAAGGTAAATAACGAAAAACTTTTAAGCAAACCTCTTGGGCTAAATCATTTACTAATGAAAAATCATCAATCTGAGAATGGATTTGCAAAAATATTTTTGTCCGATGTCTAAGAATTAAATGGTTTACTGCAAGCGAGTCTCCAGCGAGGGCTAAATCAATTAAATGGCAATCCGTTAATTTCCGACAATCCATAGGTGCTCATCATGACGAAGCTTATTCTATATGTCGACCCGCCAATCAATTGCTTTAATTTTGAACATACTTTTCTTTTATTTTCAAGTGTCTATAGGTATCAGCTGACACCTGATCAGTAAAAATAACGAGCATTTTGCGGGATGTTATGTTTTCAAGTTCGAGGAGAAAAAATAGACCTGCATTAATGATAATGCGGATTCTATCATAGCTCATTATTGTTGTATTATTTGTATGCAAGAACCATTTTTGGTTGTTATGGGATAGTTGTAAATAGTTAGTATAAGGCACTGGATTTTTAATAATATAGAGAAATTCTAAACTTAATGGAATGCAAGTTAAGAGTTTTAACCAAAGCGCCCATTCACTATAAACGATTAATAGAAAAGCACAGAAATAGATCAACAAAGCAATACGTAAGAAATAAGAAGACTTACCGAACTTTATCGTGCAGTTTGATGAACTCAACAATTTCGACTAAATCCTTGTCTGTAGGTTGCTCATACCCCATTAACCAACTATATAGTTCAGGGTCAATACAAGTTAACAATTTATCAAATTGTTCGATTTGCTCTTCAGTGATATTATCCAAATGATTATTGGCAAATCGATTCAGGATCAAATCCAATTCAAGCATTCCTCGCCTGCAATGCCATATGAGTTTTGCTTTTCTAGAGGGGTTAATCATTATTTTACCTGATTGTCAGCCGACGCAATGTTACACTAAACTTCACAGCTATCGCAATCTTATAATAATTAAAATGACATCAATATACTTAATCAATCAACGTCCTTATACGTATACTTTATCTTTTCAGAATGAATTCACTTTTCAAAAGAATAAAAACTATCTTTTTGAGTTGTCTCATCTTGGTGGAGTTTGTGTTAAGGGGGAGCGTGCTCAAGAATTTCTCCAAGGACAACTTACCTGTGATGTAAAAAAGGTAACATCGACAGCGATGCGTCAAGGTGCTCAATGCAATTTAAAGGGGCGTATTCTGGCGTTATTGGATGTAATTTGCTGGAATGATTTCCAGTTGATTCTCCCTAACGATCTGCTTGTCGATACTCAAAACTCCCTATCCAAAACAGCAATGCTCTCAAGAGTAACGCTTGAACCAGCGAATACTTACCAAATTTATGGTTTTTATTTAAATAACCCTGATGATCATCTACCGACTAATGTGCAATTAACTTCTGAATGCTTTGAGGTATTACAAACAGATGACTATTGTAGTTATTATCTGGGTAATAATCTTTATATTTTCCTGGTTAGGGATAATTTGGTGAACACATTTATAGAGCCATTTTGTCAAAATCAACAATATCGTGGCTCATTGGGTTGGCATTATCTACAACTTTGTAATAAATACCTACAAATTTATCCTACAACACGAGGTTTATTTTTACCTCATCGTCTCGATTTACATTTATCAAATTATATAAGCTTTGATAAAGGTTGTTATAAAGGACAGGAAATTATTGCAAGAACCCATTACCGAGCAAAATTAAAGCACGGTTTGCGTTTATTTTTTATTGAGACTAAGGAACCCGTACTCGCAGGTAAAAAAATATTTGATGCATCAGGAAATGCAGAAATTGGCGAATTAATTGATTTTAGTCCTCTTGACAATAATCACTATCTCATCGCGGCAAGTATTCTTTTTGAACATCCATGGGAAATACGTATTGAGGATCAAACGAATACAGTTGCGTTAACAAACGCAACTTAAATGGTTATTGCTTTGCAGGAAGGACATTTTTACGAAGAGGAGCCTGTTCTAAATATTACCGAGCCGATTTGTATCTATCACTCTTTAAAGATTATGTCACTGTCAGGGGATCAGCTCTGTTTAAAAAATATTTTTTAAACAGGATTGATCTCCAGCAGACTATGCCTACTATTACAAAAAACCTGAAAATTATGCATTAAGTGTAAAGCGTTGGACAGTTTGCTCGCCCAGGCATGAGAAACTTTTGTCCCGTACGAAACGAGCATCGGTTATCTGGATTATGGTTTAATCCAGATAGAAGGTAGTAATAAAAATACGCGCCTATTTCTGTATTAAGTTGACAGGGACGTCCGTATTTTTATTTCGTCTGCCAGGTAGCATGCGCAGCAAAACGTTATCTTTATCATAAAAATGATGTTTCAATGCCCCGGCAATGTGCAGAATGATTAAAGCAATCAATATCAATGCGATGATTTCATGCACCTCCTCCATAGAATGTGCCAGCTGCTTATCAGGCTCTATCCCAGGTAGGGGTAATGAAAATAAGCCAAAATAGGATGGTACTCTATTCGCCGCCACTGACATTATCCAACCACTTAATGGCATCAATATCAGAAGAATATAAAAACTATATTGCACTACTCTTGAAAATATTTTTTCCCAGGTAGCGACTGATTCAGGTAAGGGTGGTCTTCCTCTAAAAGCAATTAAAACTAAACGCAAAATCATAAGAAATAGAATCGTAAGCCCGGTAGACTTATGAATCAAGAAGGCTGTAGAAATGTATTGTTCAGGCAAGTCCTCAAGAAAAAAACTTACACTTAGCATGATAATAACCAGCAGAGCAATAAGCCAATGAAGAAACTTACTACTTTTTGAATAATCCGTGTAATTCTTTAACATTCAAATTCCTTTCTTTAAATTTAACGAAAATATTTTACTGACAGCGAAAATACAATCAAGCTTATTTGATATGGCAAATAAAGTTTGTGTATTCACTGGATCCCTCGAGCAAGCCGAGGCATCCAGCGTTTAGTAATTGAAAGTAGGCTTACGCAATTTCTTTTGTAGACGTTTGCACCGTTGTTTGAGTTAAATCCAATAACTCTCTGATAGCTACAAAGAACATTGTGTAATTAAGTGTTGTACTGGAACGCAGATCAGCAAGCACGTGGCGCCATCGCTCAATAAGGCTCACATGGTTTTCAGACCAAACACCAAGGCATTGCATGAAGTCGTTTTTATTATCAGCAATACTTATAATAGCGGCTGTTAACTGTCTTTGCTGCCAATCTAAATCATCACGTAATGCTTCTCTTGACAAAGATTCCCAGTGATTTTCCGTTGGGTGAGAAATAACCTGGGTACGAATCCAGGCTAAATCCAGGAATTCACCAATTCCAAAATAAACTTCTGCTATTTTAGCAACGTCGATTCCAATTTGGTGACTCACTTCTATAACATCTAAAGCCGAGAATAATGCCCGAGTGATGGTTAGTTCATGTGCCAAACCTGTTGGTATTCCTAACTCAACATATTCGGCGAAATGCCTATCATATTGAGCACGATTGCCTTCAGTCAGAACAGCAGGAAACGCTTTTTTAAACGCTTTTACGCCGGGTCCATAGTGTTTCACTGCCTTGCTGATGTTTAAACGCATTCGTTGACTACGCAAGAACCAACGAGTAATTCGTCTTAATAAACGCACATACAGCATCATCAATTCATTTTGTTTATCTGCAGTAATTGTTGTTCCCAAGGCTGCAATTTCATTCCAAATAGTTTCCAAATCGAGCACACTTCTTGCGATCATGTAAGCGCGAACGATTGCTGAAACGGGAGCGCCTGTTTCATCTTGCAAACGATAAACAAAGGTAAAGCCCATTTCATTGACAATAAGATTACTTAATCGCGTTGCAATAATTTCGCGCTTCAATGGATGCTCTTGCATTTGCTTGCTGAAACGTTCCTGCAAGGGTTTTGGAAAACAACCAATCAATGTTTCCTTCAGATAAGGATCTTCCGGAACGTTTGAAGCTAATATTTGTTCTTTCAGAATCGTTTTAGTGTAGCAAAGCAGTACTGCAATTCCTGGGCGAGTTAAACCCTTGCCCAATAATTTGCGCTCCATTAATACTTTTTCATTAGGCAGGAATTCCAGCTCTCTATCTAATTTACCACTGCGCTCCAATTCATTCATGTAGCGGCTATGCAGTTCGACAGAGCCGGCTGCTTGAGTTGCGGTAAGACTAATTGCTCGTGGCTGTGCAAAGTTATCTCGTAATACTAAAGCAGCCACTTCATCTGTCATTTCACTGAGTAGTTCATTACGTTGTTTCTCAGTTAAGTCGCCAGATGACACAATGCTATTAAGAAGAATTTTAATATTAACTTCTTTATCCGAACAGTTTACACCAGCAGAGTTGTCGATAAAGTCGGTATAAATAAGTCCTCCATTTACCGCATATTCCACACGGGCTAATTGGGTTAGACCTAAATTACCGCCCTCACCTACAACTTTACAGCGAAGCTGTTTGCCGTTAATACGAATAGCATCGTTTGTTCTATCGCCAACATCAGTATGGGCTTCTGTTTGCGCCTTAACAAATGTTCCAATACCAGCACTCCACAATAAATCCACCTTCGCTCTTAAAAGAACCCGGATTAATTCATTAGGTTCAATTGCTGTTTGCTTAATACCAAATACTTCTTTCATTTCCTTACTAACAGTGATTGATTTGGCACTACGATTGAATACACCACCACCTTTGGAAATCAGTTTTTTATCATAATCAGTCCAGCTAGAGCGGGGTAAATTAAATAATCGCTCACGCTCTTTGAAGCTAACTTCCGGATCTGGATCTGGATCAACGAAAATGTGAACGTGGTTAAACGCCCCAAGCAATTTAATATGTCTTGATAGCAACATCCCATTTCCAAAAACATCTCCAGCCATATCACCGATGCCAACCACAGTAAAATCACTGGTTTGAATATCTCGATTCATTTCGTAGAAATGACGTTTTACTGATTCCCAGGCGCCTCTTGCAGTAATCCCCATTTTCTTGTGGTCATAACCAACAGAACCACCTGAAGCAAATGCATCGCCTAGCCAGAAGCCATATTCGAGGGAAATTTCATTAGCAATATCTGAAAATGTAGCAGTCCCTTTATCTGCCGCCACCACCAGATAGGGGTCATCTTCATCAAAGCAAATAACATTCGCAGGCTTAATAACACCGCCTTGGCTATAGTTATCCGTAATATCCAGTAATCCACGAATAAACATTTGGTAGCATCGAATTCCTTCTGCTAAAATTTCTTCTCTTGTTCCATTAACTGGCATTTGTTTAGGAACAAATCCACCCTTTGCTCCACTGGGAACAATAACAGCATTTTTAACTTGCTGCGCTTTCATAAGCCCTAAGATTTCCGTACGAAAATCTTCTCGACGATCTGACCAGCGTAAACCTCCACGTGCAACCCGTCCGCCTCTTAAGTGAACGCCTTCGAATTTTGGAGAATAAACAAAAATTTCAAACATGGGATAGGGCTTTGGTACCCCCGGAATCTCTTTACTATTTAATTTAATTGAAATGTAACTCTTATGATTGCCTTTACTGTCAGTTTGATAATAGTTTGTACGTAGCGTTGACCGTATTGTTTGTACGTACTGTCTAATAATTTTGTCTTCATCAAGATTAGCCACATCATCAAGAGCCGTAAAAATTTCTTCGGCAATTCGGTTGCAATCTTCGTCTCTATTTCCATTAGCACGGGGATTAAACCGTGCGTCAAATAATTCAACCAATTTTTTAGCAATATGGGCATTATTATTCAAAGCCGATTCGATGTATTCTTGACTGAAAGTAAACCCAATTTGTTTAAAATATTTTGCATAGGTTCGCAGTACAGCTACTTGGCGCCAATCTAACTCTGCTGCCAGTACAAGTTGATTGAATCCATCATTTTCTGCCTCACCAAACCAGACACTGGCAAAAGCATTTTGAAATAGATCTTTAATATCATCAATTTCAAACTGCATTCCACGAGTGTACTGTAGAGCAAAATCATTAATCCAGGTTTCTTTCCCATCGTCAAATTTCAATACATAAGGTCTCTCGCTAATTGCCCTCATTCCTAATCTTTCTACAATAGGAAGAACATCAGAAAGAGGAATGGTATTATCATGTTGATAAATTTTTAAACGGAAACTTTCTGTTTTTTCATCCATTAATTTGTAAAAATTCATCACTAAAGGATTTTTTGCAGATAATGTCTCTATATGCTTGATATCATAAACAGCCGTTCTTGGTGAGAAATTTGCTGAATAAGCAACGGGAAACGCGCCCTTATAGCGACTGTACAATCTGTTAGCAGTTTCTTCACCAAAGGCTTCAAAAAGAAAATGCTGTAAATCATCAGTCCACGTACGCCCAACTTCAATCAATCGTTGTTCAATCTCTTTAAAATCCCACTGGGTCGTATCTTGAGGATTGGTACGAATCAAGAAATGAATGCGAGCCAGTACTGATTCAGAGAACCAGGTAGAAAAGGTAATTTCATGAGAGTTAAAACTTTCTGCGAGAATTTTTTGCATTTCCTGGCGCAACTCGGTATTAAAGCGTTCTTTGGGCACATATACCAGGCAAGAAATAAAACGACGATATACATCAGCACGAGCAAACATGCGGATACGACGACGTTCCTGCATATAATAAATGCCCATTGCAATTTCTAAAATTTCATCTTCAGAAGCTTGAATTAAATCATCGCGTGGTAACGTTTCAAGAATATTTAATAACACTTTTCCAGCATGTCCACGAGGACTTACATTGGAATTTTTCATAATTAATGCGACTTTGTGACGCAAAAACGGAATATGCTTCGGATTTGTGTTGTAAGCCGCTGAGGTATACAAACCAATAATACGGCGTTCGCCAATAACCTGTCCTTTTTTATTAAAACGTTTAATACCTATATAATCGGTATACGCTCGACGGTGTACTGTTGCCTCTGTATTGGTTTTAGACATAACCAGAATACGAGTTGATAGAGTCAACTCTCTCGCTTCAGGGGTCATTGCTGAAATGCTGCGAGCACTTGATTTACTCATACTTTGTCTGAGTACACCTAAACCTGTTTCAGGAAGTGGTTGCAAAATAGTTTCTTGACCCTTCTGTATCAACTCATAGTCACGAATACCTAAAAAAGTAAAATGATGATCTTCTATCCAATTTAAGAATGCTTTTGTTTCCTCTGCTTCATTCTTGTCGAGAACGGAACTGACTTGGTCGAGCTCTGCAATTGCCTCACGAACTTTTTTACGCATTGGAATCCAATCTTTCACTACAATACGATTATCTTCAAGAACGCGTTCAAAATTGCTATGCAGATCTTCTAGGATTGAGGGATCAGTTTGTCTGTCAATTTCAATAAAGATAGCAGCTTCAGTACTAACCCCTTCAAGATCCTCATCATCTTCCTTTTTGCGTGGAAAAATCGCTGTCACATGATTATTTTTATCACGTTGTAACCGCAACCCCCCCATATGCATAATTAAATGCGAAACCAACCCTAGACGATTAATTACCATCCGCAAAGAATCTACTAAAAACGGCATATCTTCGGTAATAATCTCTACCACTGTATGGGTTGTTTGCCATCCATGACGCTCAAAATCAGGGTTATAAATGCGAATTTTCGTTTCATCAGGAGCACGTTGCTGAATAAGAGACCAGAAATTAACTGCAGCGCCATAAAGATCTTCCGTATCCCATTCTCGTAAATCTTCGAGTGCGACGGTGCCGTAGAACTGGCGAACAAATTCAGCGCAAAAGGAAGACTGTTCTTCTTCCATTTTCTCTTTGACTCGTTCAACCACAGCATCGATAATTAAATCTTTACCCTCTTCAAATTTATAGGACATTCATTCACCTCTTTTAGGCATGAAAATAAAATTGCCGCAAATTATATACTTCTATACGACAACTTACACGCCAGTGTTGCATTTATTTAATCAAACAATTCACTTTTTATAATTTCCCAGGCATTCATTCTTAAATTTTATTCAATATAAACTCGGGCTCCAGGAATAATCCAGTCCGTCAACTCGATGACATCTTCATTTCGCATGCGAATACAACCATGAGAAGCAGGCTTTCCCAGTTCTTTTGTGTCCGGGGTACCGTGAATATAAATATAACGCCGCAAACTATCGACTTCCCCTCCTCGATTTCTTCCTTCTTCCAGTCCATCAAGCTGAAGAATGCGTGTTAATATCCAATCTCGTTTCGGATATCGCAAAGCCAACTCCGAACTATACGTTTCTCCTGTAGGCTTGCGCGATACAAACACAGTATTAATTGGCTTATTAAGACCAATACGCGAATAGATCACATGCCAGCCTCTAGGAGTGCACCCACTTCCATTTTGTTCCCCTAAACCATTTTTACCAGTCGAGACCAAATATATCCTATATGCGTTGTCATTTTCAAAACAATGCATCATTTGCTGCTTGGCAGAAATATAAATAAATTGATTAGTGTTTTTTTGCATTATCATTAATTGCAATTGTTTTTGTATTTACAAACTCTAAAATACCTTCTTTCGATAATTCTCGCCCAAACCCAGAACGTTTTATACCGCCGAAGGGCAATCTAGGGTCAGAAGCAACAAAAGCATTTACAAAACAGGCTCCTGCTTCTATTTCATATCTTGCAATATGTTCTCCTCGTGCTAAATCCTGGGTAAAAACTGCGGCACCTAATCCAAATTGGGTTTGATTCGCAAGCTGAATTGCCTCTGATTCATCTTTTGCCTCAATAATAGAAATCACTGGACCAAATATCTCCTCATCAAAAGCAACCATGCCTTTTTTCACATTTACTAATAAAGTAGGCGGATAATAAAACCCTTTGCACTTGGGTATTTCCCCTCCTTCAATTAATTTAGCGCCGGATTTTATACTCTTTTCAACTTGTTCATGAACTGTTTTTCGTAAATCATCACGTGCCATAGGTCCTATATTGGTTTTTTCATCCAGAGGATCACCCATATGATAATTTTTCATTAAATTTTGGATTTTCTCCACAAGCGAATTATGTATCGATTCAACAGCAATGACACGTTTTGCAGCAATACAAACTTGTCCGGTATTATTAAGCCGCGAAGTCACAACGGCTTTAGCAGCTAGATCAAGATCTGCATCGTGAAGGATTAAATAAGGATCACTACCACCTAACTCCAGCACGGCCTTTTTTAAATGACTAGCGGCATTCGCTGACACGGTTGCTCCCGCTGTTTCACTACCCGTTAGCGTCACAGCTCTAATTTTCTCATTTGCAATAACTTGCGCTGCCAAATCATTATCTAAAATAAAATGTTGAAATAAATGTTCAGGGAAACCAGCCTCAGCAAATAACTCAGCAATACGATTGCCAGTACCTGTTGAAATAGGGGCGTGCTTTAAAATTGCCGCATTACCAGCCATTAGCGTGGGTACAGCAAAACGAAATACCTGCCAAAAAGGAAAATTCCAGGGCATAATCGCAAAAATAATGCCTAATGGTTGGTAACATACCATTGCTTTGCTCATCTCGGTTTGAACAATGCGAGGTTGTAGATAACTTTCTGCGTTTTCAGCATAATGCTCACAAACCCATGCGCATTTTTCAATTTCTGCTCGTCCAGCAGTAATTGGCTTACCCATCTCATGAGCCATGAGTAAAGCAAGCTCATCTTTTTTTTCTCTGAGCAATTTTGCCATTTTTAGCATCAATTGCTTACGATGGGAAAAAGGCGTTTTTTTCCAGACATCGAAACTTAGATGTCCAGCATCAATACAGGCAGATAATTGCTTTTCACTTAGAATTTTATACTCTTTTAAGACCTCTTCCGTGCTGGGATTTATAGTACGAATTATCATCGCTATTACTCCTGGTATTTTTTCTCAGTTTAGCTTATGCAAGTCAAGACGCAACTATCACTCGTCATTATTTTCGGACGAGTCCTGTAATCTCAAAATATAGAGACCCAGAATATAAAAATCTTCATCAAGACTTCTTCCCAATTTAATTTCATCTTAAAATTTAACCCCTATAAGGCATTAACGCATGGGGACATAAAAAGCACAAATAGCTCAATATAGTGTATCTACGGAGGATTATCTGTATAAAAATGCTGAATTCCACTCTTAGTTTCTTGCACACCCCTTTTGATTGTTGTTACTATTTTGATAATTTCATTGTATTGACTCTGCTAGTCGAAAAAATAAACAAAAAGCAGTGCGATAGAGTAACTAATACAGAACTAGGATAATCAATGACAAATAAAAAACTAGGCTACCACCCCGCTCATTATTTGGTTGCCTGGGCTGTGCATGCCTTTACAGCAAGCGCCGCATTCTTTGGTGTTCTTACCCTTATTAAAATTTACCAGCATAACTACGTCCAAGCATTATGGTTTATGGCAATTACGGTAGTAATCGATGCGGTCGATGGCACGCTTGCAAGATTAGTGCGTGTAAAATCAGTATTACCCAATGTTGATGGAACCTTGCTTGATAACATTGTAGATTACCTAAACTACGTCATCACCCCTTGTTTTTTCCTTTATGTAAAACCGGACATGTTGCCATCCAGTTATTTATTATTCATTATTACTGCAATTACAATAACGTCCTCCTATCAATTTTGTCAGATTGATGCTAAAACACCTGATCATTTCTTTAAAGGTTTTCCTTGTTATTGGAATATTGCCGTTTTTTATATGTTCATCTTTAATACGTCAATGTACACTAATGCATGGATACTATCGATTTTGTGTATATTAATTTTTGTTCCCATCAAGTACGTTTATCCTTCTCGCCTGGATTACTTAACCCAATATCGTTATCTAAAAATTGTTATGCATACTTTCTCTTTAATTTATGGACTTAGTTCTGCTCTTGTTCTTTGGAATTATCCCAACATTAATTATACGTGGCTGTTTTTATCCGTAGGCTATGTAGTGATGTATTTAAGCCTAAGCATGTATCGAACTTATTCTCCGATGACGCATTCTGAAGTGATTACTGACAGTAAATAGATTAGCTGATTCACTTTTAAAGTAGTTATCATTAAAATACGCACTTCCAAAATTTTTGTGAGGATTTTCATGTCATTTTTTAAAGCAATCATGTCAGTAGCAATGATTACTGTTTCCTTAAATAGTGTAGCCGCCACACCAACACCATTCCCTCATGGCTGTGAAGTTAGTGGTTTTGGCTTTGGCCAAAATCATTTAATCGTTAATGACAACGGTTTACAATCTTTTTATTTAATTCAAAATCGCAGCAACCAACCCATTGAGTTACAGCGTATTGAAACTCGTGAAGTGTTTATGAGTCCGTCACTAAACGTAAAATTAGATCCTTTGAATTGGGCGGCTTTTGCTTCAGACATTGAAAACTTACATTTTCAATGTTTCATCAAGGAAAATGAAACAATAAAAACTTTGGATTGTCGCGATGTTTTAGATGTTTGCCAATATCCGCGCGTTAAATTTGCTTTAAGCAATATGGGAAACTATTGGGTTTCTACAAATAAAGGTCAGAATGAGGTCATTACTGATGCAACCAAAAAAGGAATTTACTTACGCTGGTGATTATAGGTGAATATAAAAAGACAAGATCAATTATTTCTTCTAATAGGTATTATTGGTTCTTGCATACTGTTGCTTGGACTTACTAATACCCCCGCGCAGAAATACTATGTCATTGGTTCAGCATTGTTATTGCTGACCTCCATTCATTTCAAGTTAATCTATTTTATAGCGCTTGAAATGATTCTTATGGCTGGTCATGGTGCTATTCTATTAGGGATTGGCACCACCCTCCAGCTAGCATTACCTATTCTTCTTTGCATTCAATTGTTGTCTTTTTATTTTATGAGCGGGCAATTGAATAATATTTTCCTTCTTATCGGCATTGCGGGTATTGCTGTACTTTCCGTAGGTTTTTCCTATGAAAACCAATGGGTGTTTTTCATTGGCAGTTTTTCTATAGCTATTTATGCTTTTTATACAGCTTACAAAGGAAAGACAATTACCTTATTATGGGCAGTTCTTAACTCGCTTTTTGCACTAATCGCTATTTTGAAATTGATTTTTTCACAAGGTTAAAATTATGGCTAAAACCCCCTCTAATATGATTCCCTTAGGCACTCAGGCTAGACAATTCTCTCTATTAGATGTCGTAAGCGGAACCAAGGTGAGTTTAAATAATACCTGGAATAGTAAAGCAACCGTAATTATGTTTATTTGTAACCATTGTCCCTACGTTAAACATATAAATAAGGAATTGGCAAAATTAGCACGAGACTACAGTGCAAAAGGTGTAAGTTTTCTCGCCATTAATTCAAACGACGTAGAAGCTTATCCTGACGATTCACCAGAGAATATGAAAAAAACAGCGATCGAGCAAAATTATTCCTTTCCTTATCTCTATGATGAGACGCAAGAAGTTGCCAGAGCATATCAAGCTGCTTGTACGCCTGATTTCTATATTTTTGACGCCAACCTTAGTTTGGTTTACAGAGGGCAATTTGATGACTCTCGACCAGGAAATACTACCGCCGTCACAGGTGAGCATGTCCGCAGCGCCTTAGATAGTTTATTGTCAGATCAACCTGTCACTGTTGAACAAAAACCTAGCTTGGGATGCAACATTAAGTGGAAAAATTAGCTCAGTATAAATTAACTTTTTATGTTCCAGAAAGCCACATCGAACAAGTTAAACAAGCTGTATTTGATGCTGGCGCTGGAAGGCTCGGTAATTATGAGCATTGTTGCTGGCAATGCTTAGGTCAGGGTCAATTTAAACCTCTTACAGAAGCAAATCCTACAATTGGCACACCTAATATCTTAACGTTTGTCTCTGAGTATAAAGTGGAAATGCTGTGCTCTGCCAAGCATATTGCAAAAGTAGTTCAAGCCCTTAAGTCAAGTCATCCTTATGAAGAGCCGGCATTTGATGTGGTGCGTTTGGAAAGTTATTAAAAAGAACCTGCATGATGCAGGTTCTCTTTGGGTTTTTATTTTGCAGGAACAATTTGAATTTGCAGATTTGCAATAACATCGCTATGAACGTGAATTTCAACCACGTAATCACCAATAGAGTGAATAGGACCTTCTGGCATAACGATTTCACGCTTGCTTACTTCAATTGATTTAGCCTTTAGGGCATCTTTAACTTCATTCGGACCAACGGAGCCGTAAAGTTTACCCTCATCGCTTGCCATTGCCGAAATAACGATAGTTACATCGTTTAATTTGGCAGCACGTTGCTCGGCATTTGCCAAAGATTGCTGTGCTTTTTTCTCAAGATCGGCACGACGCTCTTCAAAGCGCTTAACATTTTCTTCAGTAGCAAATACAGCTTTGCTTTGTGGAATTAGGTAATTTCGACCATAACCTGCTTTTACATTTACTTTATCGCCTAAATTTCCTAAGTTCCTAATTTTTTCTAATAAAATAACTTCCATCTGAAAACCCCTTATTCTATTTTCCACCCGACTTAGCGGGCAAATGTAACCTAAAATTAAACAAACTATCTAAAGCACCTAAAACGACATAAATGGGCAACATGACAAAGGGTAAAATTACCAATGGAAGTAACAATAAAAGGAATGCGCCGATTCCCTTTTTTCCCTTAGTCAAAATATTAAAACTTAAACTTATTCCTGCGCTAACATAATACACAACTAATATTGGTAAGCAGCTTATTCCAAGCGGGCTGTACTGGTATGCGCCCAGTGCGGCAACTACCAGTAAAATCACACCTAACGTGCTGGCACGAAACCCAATCATTTCCTGACGAAATCCACCAGGATAAAATAAGCTTGCCTGAACAGAGCGTGCCAACATCAGCGAAGCAATTGCTGACATCACTGTACTGACGGCCTGTATTCCTACAATATAGTTGGCAATCACTACTGGATTAAATCCATCTTGATTGTTAAGCAAATCTTTAATCGCACCTTCATGTTCTAATTCTTTTATCACCTCTTGAACAAATTGGTATTGTTCATTAATGAACGCTGGAGCTAACCAATGTACTAAGGTAATAACAACTAAAGCTTGCAAAACAATAAAGCCTACAGCAATTCGCCAACTTGCACTGGCACGCAATACGCTTGCTGTCAAATAGCAAGGTATAAAGGCCAACGTGGCGTTAATGATGCTTGCAGACCAAGTTATAGACCATATTGATGAGACAGTCATTGAAACCATCCCAACCAAAACTCCTATAAATCCAGCATTACCCCCTTTGCGCAATGTGATTAGTGCTACAATTGCAACTGATAACCATGCCGCAAAGGGTACTAAGGCTAAAATTGCGATGTATAACAAAGCATAGGCATCATTTTCCAACAGAAAACGACCCTGTTTACGCAATAACTCGCCCAAACGTGTCATTTTTAACGGTGGCTGTCACAATAAGGCAACAATCCCAAAAAGCGCGCCCATTTTATAGCTTGTGCCAACTGACGTTGGGGGCGAGTTGGAGTACCAGTAATGCGGCTTGGTACAATTTTGCCTGTTTCAGTAATGTAGTTTTTTAAAGCGATGATATCTTTATAATCAATTTCAGTAGCACCTTCTGTGCTTAAGCGCATTTTTTTACGTCGAAAATATGCATTTGACATAGACTATTCTCCTTAGGCTGCTCTTTCGTCTTTTTCTTTCTTCATTAACACGGATTGACCAGTAATCGCGTGTTTACGCTTGATGATTAAATTTCTCAAAATGGCATCGTTAAATTTAAATGCATTTTTTAGCTCATCAAGTGCAGCCTGATTACATTCAATATTCATTAATATGTAATGTGCTTTATGAACTTCTTTGATGGTGTAAGCAAGCTGTCTACGACCCCAGTCTTCCTTACGATGAATTTTTCCATCATGCTTGGTAATAATCCCCTCATAACGCTCAACCATTGCAGGTACTTGTTCGCTTTGATCGGGGTGCACGAGAAACACTACTTCATAATGTCTCACTGACTTCTCCTTATGGATATAGCCTTCTTCATGAATATAAAGTAAGGCAAGGTTAAAAAAACGCACAATGTTAACTGATTTTTAGCTCTTGAGCAAATTTATTGGGTTTGAATCAGGCAAAATCATGTTTTGACTATATAATGCAATTTTAAATCATTCATGCGACAAATATTACAACATATTTATTACTATTTAGCCGTTCGTGCCAGCAATTACAAAAATCAAGTTAAACTAAATCAATCATTCTCAACAAAAAGATACAGGATGTATCCTCGCAAAAAATTTCTAATGCCCTTATCAAATTAAAAATGCTCGTGCTACACATTAGTTGGTATTGCAAAGTTTATTTTTATAAATTTCGAGGCAATTTGATATCGCGTGCTTCGTCCACCACCTGGTAATTTTTCGATGCAACCCTTTTCAAGTAAATCAGCCAAATGCCTAGTAGCTGTAGCCTTACTTACCTTGGCAATTTTTTTATATTGTGATGCACTGATACCATTTGCAAAATCTTTGTGACCTTCATCAAACATTAGATTAAGAATTTTGCATTGTTCCTTAGTGAGTTCCGCATCCTGAAAAGACTGCCAAAAACGACTTTTAGCAAGTGTTTGGTCAATTTTATGAATGGCAGTTTGCAGACTATTTTCCATTGTTTGCAAAAACCAACACAACCATGAGGTTATATTTGTTGTGTTGCGCTGACTTTTTTCTAGTTTTAAATAATACTCATTACGATTAGCTAGAATAGTAGTTGACATGGCGTATAAACGAATACTCTGCTTATCATCCTGAGCTAATGCCAGATCAGTTAGAGCACGTGTTATTCGTCCGTTTCCATCCTCAAAAGGATGGAGAGTTACAAACCAAAAATGGCAGATAGCTGCTCGTAACAAAGGATCTATAGTCGGCTCTTTCAAACTTTGGTTAAACCAAGTTATAAATTTGACTAACTCTGATTCTAACCGGTCTCTCGGAGGCGCTTCATAATGCACTGTGGGTTTATCAATACGTCCTGAGACAACCTGCATAGGCTCTTCACCTCGCAACTGTCCCGCTCTGACTGAATAAAGAGACATTGATTCATTGGGGAAAAGCCACTCATGCCATTGGAGCAACCGTCCCAATGATAAGGGTGAATCCAAATTACAAATAGCATCCAGCATCATTTGCGCCAAGCCTTCTGAACGTTCTGTTGTAGGATAGGATTGGTTTAGATGCAGACCAATGCGTTTTGCCAGTGACGACCGAACAGATTGAGCATTCAACTGTTCCCCTTCAATTGCCGATGAAGCAATGATATTTTGCAGCAATGTATCTAGAGAAGCTTCAAGTGTGATATTATCGTTCACTGCTCCAGTTCTTCCCAAAAGTACACCCTGTTTTAACCTGACTGCACGTAATAAGGGTTGAATTACTGCTTCATCCCAATGAAACTTTGGCCAATCTAATTGTTGCCAAATCCAATTTTTTTGCGTGTCGCTCATAAATTATCCCATTTTGAGCCCATTAAGAAATTTATTTGGCTCATCAAATGATTTAAATATAGCTTATATTCGGCTCACTCATCAAGCCGATTAAATCATCTATTCGGCTCATATACCCCTGAGTCAAGAATCTTAGCGGTGTAATTAAAGTGAGTATTAATAAGGTCAAAACCAGAAACGGTGGGAAATCCCAAACGTAGGCTTAGTGAACCCTCTTTTCAAATAGTTGCTGTCCCCTAACTTCACTGAAATGAAAATTTTTGTCATATACCATTCGTAGATAGATAATAATGAAAACATTGCTTTTCATAAGGTCATGATATATAACGTATTAAAAAGTAAAGAGGTTTTTATGAATATCGTAACTATCCCGTTTGAAGAACCGTTAACTGTTAATATTAAAGGCACCGTCGTTCAGGTAGTGGCATTCAAAACCTTAGAGCATGGCAATATTAAATTTGGTGTCGAGGCCCCACGTGCGGTGGAGGTTCATCGGGAGGAAATTTATAATGCCATTAAACAAAAACGACAAAACAATGACACTGAATAATTATTAATAATGCAGCGAAACACTCAGACTTGCTCTTTATTCGCCGCCCTTGTTCTATGCTTATTAGCCCTCATAGCACTTTATATTAACACTTCAGTCTTTAAATACCCCGGCAACAATTATTTCCCACCAGATGTGTTTTTAATAGCCGTTCTTCTTTTTTTGGCATTGATAGGTAGCTACTTGCAATTCGGTAGAGGCAGTATTGCTGTCAAAATAACGAAAGAATTAATTTATTATTTTCTTGTGATGTCTGTGATTGCTTTAGCCACCAATGCCATTCAATATACACCTTTTGCCCCCATTGATAATCAACTAATTGAATTAGAAAACTCTTTACACATCAATGTAAATAGCATTGTCGCCTGGACAGTAAGCCATTCTTGGCTAACCACCCTGCTTGTTCATATTTATGATAGCTTACCTTATCAAATGAGTATTTTGCCCGTAGTGACAATATTCATGCGCAAGTTTTTCTATATGCGAGAATACTATTGTTTATTACTTATAAGTGCACTAATTGGATTTGCACTTTATTATTTTTATCCTACTGTGGCTCCTGCCAGTGTTATTAACAGCCCATTGTTTACTCCAGAACAATATGCAACAGGCATTAAATTTAAAGAAATCCACCAACATCTCCCACCGTCCACCATGGAGGGGGGCATGATTGCTTTTCCTTCTTTTCATGCAATCTGGGCTTGGCTTTGTCTCTATCTTGTTCGTTGGTCACGCTTGCTTTTCTATTTATTTCTGCCAATTAATTTATTACTTATCGCATCGTGTGTCTTGTTAGGTTGGCATTATCCCCTCGATTTGGTGGGCAGCGGACTCGTTTTATTGCTCACTTATAGCCTGTGCTCCCACTGCGCTAAAAAAGAATTAACTTATTTTTTTAGGAACTCCACTAGGGTGTCTTAATTCTAACTGCACTATTTTCTTATTCACTTTATTGACTACAGCCATTCGCACTAATTGCCTATACACTAATGAATCTAGATTATGATTTTTCTGCTCAGCCAGTAACGGATGGAGCTGCATATATAAGCTTCCGTCAGAATATCCAAATTTTACGGGCTCATTAAGCACATGCACCGGAGTTCCCACTGCAACAAGACTAAATAAATATTCAATGTCTTCAGGCATCATTCTCATACAACCAGCACTCACCCTTGCTCCCACGCCATCACGTCGATTTGTGCCATGAATGAGGTAAGTAGGCCAACCTAAACGTAAAACATGCCTTCCCAAAGGATTAGCAAAACCTGCAGGAAATTCATTAGGAATAGGCACTCCCTGCTTAGCTGCTTCAGCTTTTACATTTGCTGTTGGTCGCCAAATAGGATCTCTTTCCTTGCCTATAACTTTGGTTATTCCCGATGGCGTTGTCCAACCTTCACGACCAATACCGACAGGCATTGTTACCACCACATTGTCATTTGGAGGAAAGTAATACAAACGGTATTCAGCTAAATTAATAACTATGCCTCTTCGTGATACTGGTGGAAGAATAAATTGGGATGGAATAAGTACTGTGATATTAGCAGGTAGAGGACTAGCAGGATCGACATGGGGATTAGCTCGAACCATTTCATAGTAACCAATATCAAAACGAATCCCAATTTCGCTTAATGTTTCTCCAGCTTCTGGATTAGCATATTGTACCTCACCGACCATATCACCTTGCTCAGGCAGAACAAAAGTAATAGCCCACAGAGGATTTAACGTTGCCATACTAAGGCATAAAGCGCCTAAAAGCTTTGATGTTTTCATAGATTGCTACTTTTAAAAGAAACGGCAAGGTAAATACCTTGCCGTTTAGTAAGATAAATAGCTAAATTGCCATCAAATTATAAGCTGGCATCAGCCTTAAAACGCTCGCCATATTGAGCTTCTAATTTTGCAAAAAGCTCATTTAACTTATCGTGGCCGAAGTGTTTGGCATAGTTCATTGGACCGCCACGGAAAGGTGCAAAACCTGTAGCGAAAATCATTCCACCATCCAATAAATCGCTGTCTGCAACAACTCCTTCTCGGAGACAAGTAGCAGCTTCATTAACCATGCGCAAGATCAGTCGATTAGCAATATCCTTAGCTGATTTAGTACTTGTTACCTTTTGCTTAACAGGTTTGCCATTTTTATAACGATAAAATCCTTGACCTGTTTTACGACCAAGCTTGCCCTCTTTGACCATATCACGCAATCTTTGAGGAACGGTGCCACCAAAATGACTGGTTAAATTTTCAGCCACAGCCAAACAAACATCCATCCCTACTGTATCAGCTAATTCAACTGGTCCCATTACCATACCAAAATCTTTTGCTGCCTCATCAATTTCTTCACCGCTGTATCCTTCCTCAAGCAGCTGAACACACTCCATGAGGTAAGGCATTAGTACACGATTGATTAAAAACCCAGGACTGGATTTTACAGGCAAAGGCAAGCGTCCAATTTGGTTAACAAATGCACAAGAATCTTTGCAAACCTTTTTGGTGGTTTTAGAGCTACTCACGACTTCAACGAGTTCCATTTTCGCAACAGGATTAAAGAAATGAATCCCAACCAAACGCTCAGGATTTTTCATTACCTGACTTATTTCATCAAGGGGAATACTTGACGTATTAGTAGCAATAATTGCATCTTTTTTAGCTTTGGCTTCAACTTGTTGCATAATTGCTTGTTTAACTTCTAAATTTTCAAAAACAGCTTCAATAATCACGTCAGCACGAGCAATACCGTGCCCCTCAGAATCAACAATCAAACGATCCATTGCGGCCTGGATAAGGCGAGGCTTCCGTAATTTCTTTTTAAATAAAGCATAGGCACGCCCAATTGCAGGAGCGATTTGTAAATGAGATTTATCCTGTAAAGTAACACGCATTCCTCTTAACGCACACCAAGCTGCTATATCACCACCCATGACACCAGCACCAATAACATGTACATGTTGGGCTTTGAAATCACTATCTTTGGCAAATGCTTTCATGCGCTCTCGCAGTAAAAATGCCCGTATTAGATTGCGAGAAGTATCACCTTGGCTGACAAGCTGCTCAACAGAATCTGCTTCCTTAAGATAAGCTCGTTCGCCTATTCCACCTTCTTTTTCCCAAAGATCAATCACCGCAAAAGGTGCTGGGTAATGTTCCTTTGATACCCGTTTGGCGACGTTATAACGCAACACCAATGCAAGTAAAGCACGTATCCAAGAATAGTTAGTTATTGATTGTGCAAAGCTTGGTCTATGTTTCGGTGGTTTATTTTTTATAAAATAAACTGCTGCCCGCTTTAATTGTCTTAAAGGAACCACATCATCAACCACGCCCAGATATTTGGCCTTTTCTGCACTAAGTGGTGCACCAGTTAAAATTACTTTGGATAAGGCATTAAAACCACCAATCAATCTTGGTAAACGAACAGTCCCACCCCACCCTGGATGAATACCCAACATAATTTCAGGTAAGCCTATACGGGTATCTTTGTCATCACTAGCTACACGATAATTGCAGGCAAGCGCTAGTTCCAATCCTCCACCCATACAAAAACCATCTATCATCGCTACAGTAGGAATTGATAATGCTTCTAAGCGAGAAAAAACAGCTTGGCCTTTTCTTAAAAAATCGACTGCTTCCGCTGGGGCTGTAAATTGTGAAAATGCATTAACATCTGCTCCAGCGATAAAACCTTTATTCTTACCAGAATAAATGATTAATCCTTTTAGATTAGAGCGTTGGCCGATTTCTTGTAGCAGGCTATTTAATTCATCTAAAACATCGTTGTTAATCGCGTTAACAGCAGTATCTTGTCGATTGATAGCTAACCAAGCGATGTGATCTGCATCCGTTTGTAATTCCCAGTGTTTATAGTTACTCATGTCCTTTCACCTCTGTTACACGTTCCAGATACATTGCGCCTCCTTGTCCACCACCAATACAAATGGCTGCCATACCTCGACTTCCATTTTGCTGTTTGAGTGACTGAAGTACATGTAACACAATGCGTGCTCCGCTTGCGCCAATCGGATGACCAGCAGCGATTGCCCCACCGTCTTTATTCAATCGCCCCAATGAAGGAGCTCCCATAGCTTGTTTTAAACCTAACTGTGTACGGCAATACTCTTCATCATCCCAAGCAGCTAAACATCCAAGAACCTGCGCTGCAAACGCCTCATTAATTTCCCAACAATCAAAATCAGCAGGTTTTAGATTATGACGCTGCATAATTGGTGTTGCAGCATGAACAGGACCCAATCCCATCTGTGATGGATCCAGAGCTGCCCATTGCGAATCAACAATGCGTCCAAGAACTGGTAAGTTATATTTTTTTATCGCGTCAGCGCTCGCCAGTAACAATAGACAAGCACCATCAGTTACTTGTGAACTATTACCAGGAGTAACCATGCCATATTTTTTGTCAAAATAAGGCTTCAATTTCGCTAATTTTTCGACTGTAGAATCAGGACGTATTCCATCGTCTTGAGGATAGACGCGTCCTTTGTAATCAATAATTGGTATAACCTCTTCCATACGTCCTTCAGCATAGGCTAGCGATAAACGGCGATGACTTTCACTGGCAAAGCTATCCATTTGTTCGCGGGTAAGATTAAACCGATAAGCTACCTTTTCAGCAGTTTGTCCCATATTTAAACCAACAATCGGATCGGTTAACCCTCTTAATAAAGCAATAACGGGCGCAAGAAATGAAGGTCTAAACTTAGTCATTAGCACAGCCCGTTGGCCCATCGTTTTAGCAGCAAACCAACTGGCCAACCAGGAAGCCATTTTTTGGTTAAATAACAATGGGGCGTGACTCATTGCCTCTGTTCCCCCAGCAAGGACAAGATCACTACGACCGTTAGCAATTTGCATTGCTGCATTATCAAGAGCTTGCATGCCAGAAGCACAATTTCTCATTACGGTAAAGGCAGGTACACCTTCGCCACATCCCAATCGTAAAGCAATAACTCTTGCAATATTTGCTTCGTCAGGACCGGGCATAGCAGACCCAATGATGACTTCATCCAGTTCCGTAGGCGAAAAAGGTTGACGATTTAATAGTGGCATTCCAGCTGCCACCGCCAAATCAGAGCCTGTAAAAGGACCTACTCCTTTTGCTTTTAGAAATGGAGTCCGACTGCCATCTACTACATATACGTCTCTACCGCTTAAATTCGATTTGAGCTTCATTACTCCTCCTGATAGTTGTCAATGCAGCTGACAATCGTTCAAATTATCTTATAAAAGATAGCAGTTATCCTGCTGTTTTGTAAGCTTTTATAGATTTGATAATAAAAAAGATTTTTTATAGAGTTGACGTGTCCTAAATACCTGCTATACTTCGCCTCCATTGAATGGAGAGATGGCCGAGAGGTCGAAGGCGCTCCCCTGCTAAGGGAGTATGGGAGAAATCCCATCGAGGGTTCGAATCCCTCTCTCTCCGCCAATAGAACACGCGCCCGTAGCTCAGTTGGATAGAGTATCTGGCTACGAACCAGGGGGTCGGAGGTTCGAATCCTTCCGGGCGCGCCATCTTTAGAATCAAAAGAATCCAAATCACTCCGAAATACAGGCCAAAGCACGGAAGTCCTTGGCCCGGAAGTGTTCGAATCGAAAGAGGTTCGACAAAATGCGAAGCGAAGAGCGCAAAGCGCGGCGAAGCATTTTGGACGCACTTCAGTGCGCCCGAAGGCTATTACTCACTCCAAAACAAAACATTCCATATGGTACCGAACATTGTACCCAGCGCGGCACCAGCAGCTGTACCGAGCTCTGGAAAAACCAATGAGCCCAAGGCTGTTCCTATAGTAGCCCCGGCAGCCGAGATCCCTGCTATGATTACAGCAATAATGCCAACACCCACTCCTGTTTTTTGAGCTGTAATCTTTGATTTTTTATTCGGCGCTTTCATAATTCCCCCATATGAAATAATACACAGACAGTATAATATTTATTCTTTTTTGTTATGTTAATTGTCTTACGTAATTTTACCCACTATACCTCTAGGCCGGGCTCTATTATTTATAGATTAGGATATGAAATATAAGAAGTTATGAAGTATTAGGTAAACAAATTTATGACATTTATTTTGATAAAAACTCTCCTCACACATAATATTTCCTTAAGCTTGATGATTTATTATTAATCAGAACTCTTCTTAATCATTTCTTATAGGTAAAGGTATGTTATCTGTCGATAACAGCGGTCGTGGCAATTGTATGTATTACGCGTATAGCATTTCATTAATGTATTTTTTGCGCGCCCAAAAAAGTAAAGAAATAGTTGAAGATATTCTGACTAAACTAAAACTTAATGAAAGTCAGAAAGCTGAACTAAACAAATTATTATCTAAAGATCCCCGCCAACAGTTCACAAAAACAGAAATTGAAACAATTATTGAGCCTATTCTTGGAAGAGCAACAAGAGATTTGGCAGCAGAACATACAAAAGTTGAATTTAAGGCAGATCCCCCTGCCACTTCATTATTTACAGCCACCAAATATGGTCTGGAATATTACATTAAGCAATCATTGAAAGCTATTAAATCAGATTTTTCTGACCTTATCACTCATGAATTCAATAATAGAAATTTTACTGAGGCTGAGATATATCGAGTTCCTGATATGAAAGTGGCATTGGAAAAATTTGCTGCAACAATAATGCCTGATGTTGTAAAGAAACTTGAACAACAATGGGGACTAAAGGAAGAAGAGCTTAAAGAGCAAACTAAACCTCCTGCTAAGCTCACTGAATCTGATATCAAATTTCATCAGGCCCATATTCTAGACAATATTCTCAGAGAAAAGACTATTGCTTTTTTTCTAGAAGATGATGATCGCTATCTTAATAAGTATAAAGAGCACTTAAAAGAAGAGTTTGTTTGGGGTACAGAAGAAACATTGATGGTTTTGCACCGTGCCATTCAAGGAGAATGCATGGAGCGCAATAAGGGTGGAAGTATTGATACCTTCTATGACACAATTATTGTGTTACATCTCCATAGAAATAACGCCAGTCCTTTTTTCCAAGAGGGCGAGCCTGAAATAATTATTAATCATTATGGGAATCATTGGACTTCCAAGATTCCGGAAACAATATTTCAGCCTGAAACCAAAGCTAAAAAAAGTAATCAGGTCCAGCAAGAATGTATGATTAATCTAATTATTCATAATGATGCTCTTGTTCCTGCTTTTTCAGCCGACTCAAAAATTCAAGATTATTTTCGTTTGAAAGGCATTCCCTTTTCAACTAAAGATAAACAAACTATTGTGTCTAGATATGATTTAGTTTCTTTTTTTAATTTTATAAAAATTCAGGCTAATGACAGCCCCTTTTGTTTTAAATTATCTAGTGAGACAAAAGCACAATTACCTTTCTTAAGGTCTTTTCTACATTGGGAAGAACAGTTCGCACTTGAACAAGCTTTTTCACTGGATCTCACCTCCCTCCAAGAAGCAGATAAAATGCAATCTGATCTCGGAACTGAAGCTACAGATAAAAAAGCATCTGATGTAGGAGCTGAAACAACGGCTACCAAACAATCTGATGTAGGAGTCGAAACAACCACTACCAAGCAATCCAAAGTAGAAGCTGAAACAACCACTACCAAACAATCCAAAGTAGAAGCTGAAACAACCACTACCAAACAATCCAAAGTAGAAGCTGAAACAACCACTACCAAGCAATCCAAAGTAGAAGCTGAAACAACCACTACCAAACAATCCAAAGTAGAAGCTGAAACAACTACTACCAAACAATCCAAAGTAGAAGCTGAAACAACGACTGCCAAGGAATCTGGTCTAGGTAGGAAAACAGCAGATAAAAAGCCATCTGACTTTAGTGACAAAGTGGCACATATAGCAAAACATGACCTAGAAGATTATACAGCGCATAGACAACAATCAGATTTCTCAGAGAGTAAATTTGAGACAGCATCTAATAAGCAACCCCATTTAGAAAAAGCACTTGAAGAACAGAGTAAAAAACAACATCAATTATTTATTGAATCAACGAAATCCAGAATTGATAATGCATTAGCAACACTTACAAGTAAAATTGGTAAAATTGACCAGCATTATTCCTTGGATGCGACTATAAAAGCACGAGCGCTGTTATTAAAATTACAGGCAGCCAAAATCAAGTATTATGAAGCTTTAAGAAAATCAACACCTGGTATTGACGTAGCAAATGCAGGGAAAGAATTTAGAAGAGCTTGTGAAAAAGCAATCACCGAAGCAAAATCGGAGCTTGAAAAGGATCTGGATTGGGGGCCTTATCTACAAAATCTATTAAAAGCGTTAGTTAATGCAGTGACTCGTAGCTCCTTCTTTACCCTTAAAAAGTCAGTTTCCAATGAGAACATTGAGCAAGCAGAGCAGACTTTAGTATTGACCGAATTCACCCCTTAGGTAAGATTTTATAAGTGTTTATCTAGCGAATTTAAGTTAGACTCATCCACACCACCTGTTTCGGGATTATCTACGGGTTCATCTAAATCGCTTGTCCCAGGCTCATTTGAGTCGTTCTCTTCAACATTCTTTTTAATATCATTTTTAAGCTTGTTCATATTGTCTTTAATAGAGTTATTAAAGAAGGAAAAATGAGTTTCCTGCCTTGTAACTGCAGTAATAATTGCTTGGGCAATTTTATCTAGAATTTTTCTCCATCCTTTGGGCTCCAAAACAAGGTAGGCTGCAGAAAAGACTTTCTTCAAATTTTCTTGAAAAATCTTTCCATTGTTGTCAGCCAAATATTGAAAAGTACTTTGTTTAATACCGTCTATTAAATTCTTTACAGAGTCACTACAATCATACTCATCCTCGTTATTAAACTCCCTCTCCTTTTTCTCTAGAAAAGCAATCTTATTATTAACAATTGTTGTGAGATTAAAAATCTTCTCATTTTGCATTAATATCCTGGCAAGCGCTTCAAATCGAGCATGAATCGGTGCCCAGCTTTCTTTTGCAGGCAGATGTAGTTTGTCAATTTCCATTATTTTGACCAAATAAGATTGGCCTATTTCCTTTTCAAAAGCTTTCTTCATACAGGCTAACATCTCATCTGTACTAAATTTTTCTAGAGCTATTTCCACTGGAATTCTTTGTATATGCGCTGTATCTTTGGCCCAAATTAAAGATAAAGCAGTAGTAATTTTAAAAGCAATCAAATAAAATTCCTCAATTTCTTTTATGTCCTCAATATTAAGATTTACAAGTCGTATAAAGAGCTCATTTTTAGAATTTTGAAGAATATCCTCTACATTTTCGACGCATATTTTGGCCCGAATATCATCTTTTAATTTTTCATATTCTTCATAGGTATGGAATTCAGAAATAGGCATTTTGCCTTCCAAATAAAACAATATTCTTTTAATTTTATTTTATTATTATTAAATAAATATTAAGGTCATTTCGCAAAATCATTGATCACGATAATCCCTTTTAATTTTTTGATACAAAATCTCTTCCTCATCTAACTTTGATGACTTTTAGATTCTGCGTATAGAGGGCAGAACATAGATATTGGGATATGGTATTAAGAAAGGAAATCGTTTATTGTCAGTAATAACCAATATAATCTTTTAAAATCATGACTGAGACAAAAAAAGGAATGTTAATTTTTCTAGTTCTAGGATTGTTATTAGGTAGCGTGACTGATATTTTACATTACTTTAATAATACAAATAGTTTCTTTTATAGCACAATCCTGCTTTTCTGTTTATTTTATGGTTTAAGTTACAATGAAAAAAATAATTTTCGGTTAATACTAACTAGCCTTGGTTTAGCAATATTACTGGCATCGCCGTTTATACCGCTCCATCTTTCCTTAAAACCTACCCTATCAGAACTAGCCAATAATCTCGAACAAATCATCTCTTTTCTGATTTTATTTCCTTTGGTGGCTTATGTAGGTCATTCTTTTCATTATGCTTATCATCATGATAATAGCTGGCGTATGAGGTATCCAACCCTCTTTTCTGCAGTATGGGATAGTTTTATTCTACTGATTGCGGCAAGTATCTTTTCTGGCATTGCAAAATTGTTGCTTATTTTAGCCGCGGGTATGTTTAAAACAGTAGGTAATGATCTTTTATGGAATTTATATTATAACAATTTTAATGTGTATGTTCTCATTAATACAGTACTCTTTTTCATAGGTTTAGGGATTGCTCATCAACACAAAAAAACCATTCATAGTTTACGCTTTTTACTCTTGCGAATGATGCATTTTTTGCTACCGCTCCTAGCTGTAATTTCAATTATCTATTTTCTTTTATATCTAAATGCAATAGCACAGCCTGTACAAAACACCCTGATAGCACCCGAATATCTATTAGCCAGCCTGGTAATAATAGGAATTATCTTTTTTAATGCACATTTTCAAACAGGGAATGAGCAAATTCACCCTTCGCTTTGGTTATCTCTATTACTCAAAGTTTATCGCGTAGTTTTGTTCTGTCTTTGCGCAATTCTTAGCTATCGTCTTATCCAATTTTATAGTCTCCCTATCAATTTTGGCTTATGTCTGCTCGTTGCTTTGCTCTATTGTGCCTCTTACGCCAATGCTGCATTTATGCCAGCAGATATTCAACGACGTTGGATAACCTCTGGCAATAAAATTATTGCATTATTTTTCTTACTTGCAATGCTATTATTAAACAACCCCTTTTATCCTATTCATACCAAAATAGGTTTTGCAAAAACCACACACCAACAGACTCTTTTTCAGTCAGGACCAATTATACCTCCTGTAGCACCTGCAATGGCCTCAGCGGGATTAACGATTGATCAAGTAATTACAGACATTGATAAACAACTAGCAAAATTAAATTTATTCTGGACAAAAGAACAAGGGCAAAAAAATTTTGTTGCCGGCTATCGTAATGACAAGACCCTCTATATTTGTCGCGCACAATATAATAACGGCTATCAAATTGGCTTATTTTTTGATAATCAATGTGTTATTACTTATGCAGGACAATCATTTTCAAGCGACAATTATCAGATTCTTGCAACCCATGATAAAACACCCGCATTTTGGACAGCTTATCCCAGTAAATTTCCCATGCTTGGTCTTGGAGCTGAGCCGACACAAGAAGGAATTCGAATTTTATATGCTTGTCAGATTAAACTAAATGAACGATTTTATGTGGGTAAAGTGGTAGCTGGTTTTTGTAATGTTGCACTAAATAACAGAGAATTTGTTTCTCCAATTCAAACCGTGTTAGCAAGTCCCTCTAATACTCAATAAAGTGATCTGCCTCTGGTTTCTTATCAAGCAATATGAGTTTAGCCCCTCATTACACAAAACAATGGGGGGCTTTAAGTAAAACAATATGATAAACAAAACTATTAATGAGTTGTACTAGAGTCTGTGTCGCTACTAGTGTTGGTATCCATACCAGTGCTAGTGCCACTATCTGTACCAGTGCTAGTGCCGCTATCAGTGCTTGTGCTAGTACCACTATCTGTGCTTGTGCTAGTACCACTATCTGTGCTTGTGCTAGTACCACTATCTGTGCTTGTGCTAGTACCACTATCTGTGCTTGTGCTAGTACCACTATCTGTGCTTGTGCTAGTACCACTATCTGTGCTTGTGCTAGTGCCAGAGCTAGCATAGCCTACAGTGCTCAAAGTTGTTGCTACGAATAGAATAGCAATTAATTTTTTCATTATTATCTTCCTTGTTGATTGTACGATTCAATTTAGAGTAAACACATTTTAAATTTGCTCATAAAATGCCTCATTTGCCCTTGTCGTGCTTTATACTCAGCAGCTATACAATCTTCATATAAAGACGTGGAAAACGGCGCATAGACAATTTAATTTCACACATTAGATGCATTTACCTTGCGCTTCAAAGTATAGCTAATATTTTAAATAATAAAGCAATATTATTTATGGGTACCAGTATTTTTCCATTCAGACCAAGATTTTTTATGCGTTGCAATAAAGTTTGCTCACAATAATAAAATTGCAGTAAAAATTTTAAGCGCACCACATAGAAAGGTGCCAGATCTGGATCGTTTCTAACGATGGTCACCAAATTATAAAAAGGTGGGACTGCAGCATGACGAGCCAAATCTCTCTTCAAAACTTATCTCGTCGGCATAAATTCTTGCACTAAACAGGGGGTATATCGGAGTACCATCACAATTGAAAGTAGTCTCTACAACAGCCAAGGTTTGAGTCAAACTCAATAATAACCTTAAAAAAAGCAGTTACAGCTGTCCCTAGCTCATGGGAGCTCTTTTCAAAATGCGTGCCTAATCTAGAAAGATAATGAAGTCGCTATCAAGAGATTTGAAACAGGAAATAACCGGGAAAGTACGCATTAGTCCACAACTATTCTATAGTTAAAACAAAGAAGTTATTCAAAACAAGCATCTAAAACTATTAAAGAATCACAGGCCCGAAATATATGACAAAATTGTTTCGCAAAAAAAGCCTTCAACGTCTAAACAGTCCTGAAAAATTAGACACTCTCTTTCGGATTGTTCCTCCTTTAAACTGGATTATCTTATTAATATTGATACTACTTCTGACCATGATTGTTATCTGGTCTATTTGGGGGAGTATAGATACAAAAATATCCGGCAATGGTATTTTGATTAGTGGAGGGCAGAAAATATATGATGCTATAGCTGAAGATTCAGGTCGTCTACTAACGATTGAAGTGGAAGTAGGTGAGCAAGTGAAAAAAGGGCAGAAATTAGCCACCATTAAACTTCCACTTCTCCTTATTGAATTGGAAAATAAACAGCAGAGTTTAGCGACATTACAACAACAATTGGATAACTTACAGAGCTTTATCCAAAAGGATTTTAAACTCGAGCAACAAAATAATTTAACACTCCGTAAAAACTGGGCAAAAGATTTAGAAAATGCCAATCTTCATTTGCAATATTTAAAAAAGGCTTTAGATGAGCGTGAAAAACTTGTAGACAAAGTAATATCTCGTCAAGCCTTAGCGGAACTTAAAAGTAATTACTTTAAAGAAATACAACTCCGTGATGAAATTAGCAAAAAAATCGCAGACAACATTATTGAATTTAAGCGTCGTTCGGAAGCCAACCAACAGCGATTAGTCGAACTTAAAAATCGAATTTTACACGCTCAACATGAGGTCACCTTTCTTCAAAAAAAAATTAAAGTCCATAGTATCATTGTAAGCCCCATTGATGGTGAAGTTATTAACATCATTGGCAAACCCGGAGAAATTATTCGCTCAGGATTTAAAGTTATGGATATTGAACCCTTAGCTGAAACAGTAGATGCTGTTATTTATGTCCCTGCAGGAATGGGAAAAGTGATTTTAAAAGGAATGCCAGCTCAAGTCATACCGAGTACTATTAAAAAACAAGAGTATGGCAGTATCGTTGGGGTTGTTGATGATGTGGCAGGTTTCCCTAGCAGTGAAACGAGTATGATGGCCGTACTGTCAAATGAAAAATTAGTACAAGATTTTACCAAAGACGGTCCTCAGCTTTATGTGCGCATCAGTTTAATCAAAGCCAATACACCCAGTCATTATAAGTGGACCACCTCCAAAGGACCTAATATGCTTGTAACTAATGGTACGTTGTGTAAAGCGGAGATCATAACAAAAACACAACCTCCCATTACGTTACTCATCCCTGTGCTTAAACAATTTTTAGGGATAGACTAAGAGATGCTATGATAACTACTCGATTGTTTAATCAGATAAAAAAAACTCCAACTATTTTACAAATAGAAGCTGTGGAGTGTGGTTCCGTTGCACTTGCAATTGTTCTTGCCTATTATGGCAGATGGATTCCCCTGGATATTTTACGTACCGACTGTGGTGTTTCCAGAGATGGAAGCCGAGCTGATAATATATTTCGAGCCGCAGAGAAACATGGTTTGGAAGCGAGTGCCTATAGTGTTGAACCCGATGAGGTCCATGAGTTTCATTTACCTGCAATTATTCACTGGGAATTTAATCATTTTGTGGTGCTGGAAGGCGTCAGCAGACGGCATGTCTACATCAATGATCCAGCTTATGGAAAACGTATTCTGAGTTGGGATGAATTTGATGAAGCATTCACAGGTATCTTGCTTGAATTAATCCCAGGCCCTGATTTTGTTAAAGCGGGTCATAAACCTAAGATTCTTCCTAGCTTACTTAGTCGATTAAGTCATTCTAAATTTGCCGTTTTTTTTATTGTTCTTGCAACTTTAGCTTTAGCAATTCCTGGAATTGCTGTTGCAGGACTGAATAAGATTTTCATTGACGAAGTACTAATTCAACAAATTACCAGTTGGCAAAGACCTATTTTAGCAGGTTTAATTATTGCTGCTCTTTTTAATGCTTTATTAACCTGGTATCAACGAATCATATTGGGGCGTTTAGAAACCAAAATAGCATTAGTGAGTGGCTCCTCTTTTTTCTGGCATTTATTACGCTTACCCATGTCTTTTTTTAGCCAGCGTTATCTGGGTGATATTCTTAATCGTCTACAATCAAGTGATTCTGTTGCCAGTTTAGTATCGCAACAATTCGGTACGAATATGGTTAATTTGTTATTGGCCTTCATTTATTTAGTCATTTTGTTCTTACTGAGTATTCCTTTAACCTTATTAGTTCTTGCATCCACAACGCTTAATGTTTTAATTTTATTTTTTATTGCCCAACGCAGAACTAGCGAGAGCCAGCGAACTACGAAGGCCTTAAATAATTTAACAAGCGCTGCTGTAAGTGGCCTACAAATGATAGAAACTTACAAAGCATCTGGGGCTGAAGGGGATTTTTTTCGAAACTTTACTGGCAAACATGCCAACTATTTAATTGCAGAACAGCAATTAGGATGGACAAGAGATTGCTCTTCCGTCGTGCCTACAGCATTAGAATTAATAACAAATACTGCAATCTTAGGCTTTGGTGCCTGGTTGACTATTCAAGGTGAAATGACCATCGGTACGGTCATTGGTTTTCAACTCTTGTATCGAAGCTTCATTTATCCAATCAAAATGCTAGTAATGCTTTCAGGGAAAATTCAGGAAATTTCTGCTGATTTGTTTACAATAGAAGATATTACTTCTCATAAACTGGCGCATCGTTATCTTGAGCCTGCCACTAAAACTCCTATCGCAAATCATAAATTAACAGGACATGTAGTCTTTGAAAATGTTACGTTTGGGTATAACCCCCTTGCAGAACCATTGCTCAGTAATTTTTCTTTAGAAATTAAACCCGGTAAGCGCGTCGCCTTGGTTGGTAGTTCAGGCAGTGGGAAATCAACCATAGGTAAACTTTTGCTAAGTTATTATCAACCCTGGTCAGGTAATATTTTAATTGATGATATGTTGCTGCAGGACATTCCTAACGAAGTCAAAGTTCTTTCCATCGCTAGTGTGGATCAGGACATTAATTTGTTTCATGCTACATTAAAAGATAATTTAACCCTATGGGATCAAACAGTTAAGGACGAGGAGATACTTAATGCCTGTAAGGCTGTACTTATGCATGATGTGATAGCTGGAAGTCGTGAATATGGTTATGAAAGTATGATGGATGAAGGAGGCTCTAACTTTAGTGGGGGACAACGCCAGCGATTGGAAATAGCACGCGCCCTACTCCAAAAGCCCAGCATTCTTATATTAGATGAGGCAACTTCATCCCTCGATGCTCAAATGGAGCAAATCATTGATAGTCATTTACGCCAGCTAGGGTGTACTCTCCTTATTATTTCCCACCGCTTAAGTACCATTCGAGATGCCGATGAAATTATTATGCTTGATCAAGGCAGAGTTGTTGAGCGAGGAACCCATCAAGAATTGTTAGCGCTTCAAGGCGCTTATTGTCATTTATTAGCCAGTGAGGCTTAGCAATGAGTGATAGTTTAAAAAAACATAACAACTTCCCTTCAGAATTTGATTTATTGCAAAGTCATAATCATTATGAAATCGTCACAGGCGTCGTAGATGTGTTTCTGGTCCCTTTTGATAAAAATAAACAGGGTAAGCGTTATTTTTTGGGAAGATGGCAAACAGGAGAACTATTAATTGGTTTGAAAGAGAAGCATAACCAACAAAATTGGCAATTAATTGCCTCCTGCTCAACTAACGCAACGCTTAATCGCCTGGATTGGCATGATTTAGCAAGTTCGTCTCGGTTAGAGTCTTTATTAAATTGGCAACAGCATTTCATTGCTTATCTACAAAAACATAAAAAAGACTATCCTAATGAATCTCTATTAAATAGAGAAATTTCTCTAGAAGAATTGCCTGAGGCAATTTCAAATTTTTATAACGCGATTAAGCAGCAATTATTTAGCACCATCGAATCAATTCGCTATTTGGAGAGACACGATGCGAATGAAAGAAGAAAGATGGAAAACAATTTTCTTAAACGTGCTTATATACAAATGTTTTCGATTCTTCATTCCTATAACCCGATTGGTAAAATTGGCCAGAATGATACCTTAACTTTTTGCATACAATATATTGCTCAGTTTTATCAGGAACCAATAGCCGAACATATTAAAATAGAAGCTATGGACGATATTGTGCAAAAGACTGGAATGCAGGTGCGTCAAGTGCAACTTAACGGAAAATGGTGGCATGCCGTAACTCACCCTGTACTTCTACAAAAAATGGAGGGGGAAGGATTTTGTTTGGCGCTCCCCAGAATCAGTCGCGGACTAACGTTAATTGATCCGATCCAAGGAATACAGAAAAAACTCACATCCAAAGATGCGAAGGATTTCTTATCTACAGCTTGGCAGGTTTATTCTCCCCTCCCTCAGAAAAAACTAAAAATTAGAGATTTAATTCCCGTTGCTTTTCGTGGCTGTCAGCGTGATTTAGCACGTTTGTTAGTTGTCGGTTCCATTGCCGCCATGCTTACTCTTGTTACTCCATGGTTTACAGGTGTTTTATTTGAGCAAGTAGTCCCTGCTGGTAACATTACTCAATTGCAGCAAATAGTATATGCCTTATTAGTAGCGGCCTTTTCAGCAGGTTTTTTTGAACTTGTCCGGGCGATTACGGTGCTTCGAATAGGTAGCAAATTAAATCTTAATCTTGAAATTTCTATTTGGGATCGCCTAATTCGTCTTCCTGTTACATTTTTCCGCCAATTTACGACCGGAGATTTAACCAAAAGAGCTATGGCTGTTAGTAATGTACGCCGAATTATGGCTGGTGTAATTATTAGCTCCTTATTAAGTGGCATCTTTTCGTTATTCAGTTTAGGTTTATTATTCTATTATGATGTTAAATTAGCATTCACTGCTGCTATTGCTACTTTAATAATTTGTGCTTATACCTTTCTAATTAGCATAAGACAACTTTCCTATTATAAAGCCATGACGACGGTTAGTGGGGAGCTCTCTGGCATGACCGTGCAATTACTGAGTGGCATAAGTAAAATTCAAACCACGGGTCGCGAAAAAACCGCTTTTTCTCTATGGTCAATAAAAAATAGTCAAATAAAAAATGAGCTTTACAAGGCAAATTGGTATAACGCTCTTTTGTCTAGCTTAAATGCATTATGCCTTCCTTTGCTGTATGTCATCATTTTTATCCAGTTTTTAAATCGGGATGATCCTCTCAGTTTAGGAATATTCTTAGCATTTACTGCTGCATTGGGACAATTTACTGCAGGCATGCTTGGAATGACAGATGCCGTTAGCGCCATCATCAATAGTATTCCGTTAATCAAACGCCTTTCTCCTATTCTTGAAAATACACCTGAAGTTCACGCCGGTAAACATGATCCTGGTATATTAAATGGCAAAATTGAAGTAGATCGCCTTCGGTTTTCTTATTCATCTAAAGAAGAATTGATCATTAATGATGTTTCTTTTGTTATTAATCCAGGACAGTATGTGGCAATTACAGGACCTTCCGGTTCGGGGAAATCAACTCTATTACGTCTATTACTGGGTTTTGAAAAGCCTATACAAGGTAATATCTTTTTTGACGACCATGATATTAAGCAATTAAACGTCCAAAGAGTTCGTGAACAATGCGGTGTTGTATTACAAAATAGCTTATTAATTTCAAGCACTTTATTTGAAAATATTGTTGGCTCTGCTCCATTAACCCAGGATGATGCATGGGAAGCAGCAGAGATGGCAGGCCTTGCGGATGATATTCGAAAAATGCCCATGGGCATGCACACGATTATTTCAGAGCGCGGCGGCACCCTATCCGGAGGTCAGCGCCAACGCGTACTCATTGCAAGAGCCCTAGCTAAAAAACCACGACTTTTATTCTTTGATGAAGCAACCAGCGCTCTTGATAATCTTACTCAAGCGATTGTGATTAAAAGCCTGGAAAAACTAAACACCACACGCATTGTTATTGCTCATCGTCTAACAACAATTGAAAAAGCTGACTTAATTCTGGTTATGGATCAGGGAAAAATTATTCAGTCTGGAACTTATGCACAATTAATGCAACAAGAAGGATTATTTCAAGCAATGTCTAAACGCCAGCTTTTAAATAAATCTTGAACCTTTATATCCATACTATTAGTTGTAGAACCGCGAATTTTTTTCGTATGATAGAACGTAATCCATAACATGGATTAACACAGGAAGTATCTTTTTAATATAAGGATTTTATTATGGATTATAAGTTAAGCGACAAAACAGCGCTTGTTACAGGATCTACTGCAGGAATTGGGTTTGCGATTGCACAACTACTTGCTGAAGAAGGAGCAACCGTTGCAATTAATGGACGCAGCGAAAAACGAGTAACTGAGGCAATGAACAAAATAAAATCCGTCTGCCCCTCAGCAAAACTTATTCCTGCACCAGCAGATCTTAGTGATCAAAAAGGTTGCGATGCCATTTTTCAATATGTTCCAACAACCGATATTCTTGTAAATAATTTTGGTATTTATGAAGTAAAATTCTTTAATGATATTTCTGATAACGATTGGTTACGGTTTTTTGAAGCCAATGTCATGAGTGGCATACGTCTTAGTCGCCATTATCTTCCGCACATGTTAGAAAACGATTGGGGAAGAATTGTTTTTATCTCTAGTGAATCAGGATTACAAATTCCTATAGAAATGATTCATTATGGAATGACGAAAACAGCTCAAATCGCAGTTGCCAGAGGGCTTGCTGAAACCACAGTAGGAACAAATGTAACGGTTAACTCCGTGCTGCCTGGGCCAACAAGCAGCGAAGGTGTAAATGATTTCATTAAAAATCTAGCCAAAGAACAAAATAAAAAACCTGAAGAGATAGAGAAAGAACTTTTTACCTCAGTACGTCCTACCTCATTGCTCAAGCGCTTTGCAACACCGAATGAAGTCGCTGTAATGGTTGCTTATATATGCAGTCCTCTATCCTCTGCAACCAATGGTGCTGCATTACGAGTTGATGGCGGGGTTGTACGAGCGATTGCTTGACTCAATTCCTTACTGAATAAAATACCGCCCGGATTTCCCTTATTTAAAAGGAAATCCATTTTACGGGAGATATAAATCATGTTCACAGGCTAGCTTTCATTATTGATTGCGGCTGTTTTTAGTGGAGCTGCAATCTATATTAATTGCGTTGAACAGCCCGCTCGTCTGCGTCTTGAAAATGCTGCATTGTTAAAACAGTGGAAAGTAGCCTACAAAAAAGGGGCTGTAATGCAAGTTTCTCTTGCTTTATTAGCTAGCATCTGCGGGATTATCAGCTTTTTGAAAGACTTTAACTGGTGGTGCCTAATGGGGTCCTTTTTTATTCTCGCCAACTGGCCTTATACATTAATGGCGATCTTACCTGTTAATCAAAAAATTATGGCCACCTCTGAAAATGAAGCAAATGAACAAACACGAAATTTAATTACACGATGGGGCTTTTTGCATGCAATTCGTAGTTTACTAGGTATCATGGCCACTCTCTGTTTCCTGATAGCCTCCTTTTTTAGTAGCCAACATTTCTTAATCACACATGCTAGATAATGAACCAATCTTACTACATCAAGGCGCACTCTTTGGTTGACAGCAAAATTTGTTGCCCAAGTGTGGTGAGAATGCCCAGATTATGAGCGGTATCAAAAGCAGCCTTATATTTTTTTGTTAAATTGGCAATAGATTGATTAAGAATTTGTCTATTATCAAATAACTTTAATTGCTGTATTTGTTTAAAAATTCTCAATACCCTACTTAAGACAAAGGCAGCATGATAAACACCCAACATAGGACGCAAATCAGTTCTAATAGGAGAAATGAATCGTTCATCAACCTCATTTAAAACTAAAGGATCATAGGCAATTACTGCATTTAGATATAAATGAGACGTTTCATGAACTAAATGCTCGACTAAAAAAAGACGGTGGAATGGCAATAAATTATCCGGTAAGGATAAATAGATTGCTCCAAAGAATTTAGGAGAAGTAGCCCCTACATTTAGATTACTTTTTACCAAATTAATTGTGGAGACAAAGGAATTTATTTCATTAATAAAATGATTATCGGCCTCAGTGATTAACTTTAAAGCATCAGAAACTGCAATTTCAAATTTCTCTAATTCTTTTTCAGGCGGGGAAAACGCCTTTAAGTGATCCGAACCAAATGCAATACTGACTTCTTCAACAAAAACCTTTTTTTCCCATTCTTTCTTAAGCCCTAAAGCGATTAACCTTTCATGGATCAACCAGCAGTTAGTATCAGCTAAGTCTTGAATTGTTTGCTCGACGCTAAAGATGTCATCCTTTTTCATTGATTCTAGAAGCTTAAAATATTGACTATAAAGCCAAGGAGAAATAAAACTTGCAGAATATAATTCCAGCTGACCCAATTCAGAAACAATCCAATTGAAATCCTTGTGTAATACCTGCTGGGCATATTTTATCAGCTGAATAAAACTGTGAATAAATCTTTGTTTGTATGCTTTATACAACGTCTCTGCTATATGTGCTTTTGGTACAGCAGAGACTTGATCTAAGGGTACAGGAGAATTTTTCATTTTGAATCCTATAAAGAAGGTATCGTTATAGAATTATCTTCGTTATTTCTTTCTTCTTGTTCTTCCTGTTCGTTCAAAAGGACAATCACACTTCTCATGGTAGGGAGTGTATCTTGTAAAAGACCTTCAGGTATATTCTTGAAAAACTTGCTTTGATTAGGGCTATTTTTTTTACTGATTGTCACAACCTTCTCCTTGGCTTCCCGTAAAAACGTTAGCAGCTTACTATTAAAATTTGAATTTTAAAAGCAATAAAATTTCTTGCGATTGAATTATATGATAATAATCCTACTAACGATTATGAATAACAAACAGCATTGGAGCTCTTAACGAGGATTTTATTTCCCTGAGCAGTTACATTGAAGATTTCGGTGGTTCTGTTGTCCCCTCAGAGTTTTTTTCTTTATTAAGTTTTTCTTTCATACTATCGACCATTTTTTTGGTAGATGAAGATAAATTAAAAAAGGTACTTAATTTGCTTGGTGATCGTTTTGCATAGAGGACTTCCTCCTTCCCTTTTTCATGTTCGCTGATGCATTGCAGCAGATCACTTGCACTTAAATTATTTTTACCGGCGATACTGTTATACATAGTTTTCAATGCGGCAAATTTATCTCGTGTTGCCTGCTCTCTAGTGTCTTTATGGGGAATTTCTTCTAATCGTTTATAAAGTTTCTCAAGAACAGCACGTTGCGTTTTTCCCAAGTCTTTATAAGCTGTAGGGGGCGGAGGAAAAATATAAAAGCTGTCTGCATCCAACTTCTTATCAATGAATTGCGTTTTATAAGCAGGAGCGACAAAAAAGTGTTTCGAAACATTGGCCTTAAAACCTAAAACGATATCAAGAATATTTAAAGCTGTGGTGCGGCAAGAATTATTAATAATCTGTATTTTTTGCGTATTTGTAGCTGCTTTATTAAATTGTTCTTCTTTCCCTTCTTTAGGTACAAATGTATTTGTGCCGAGTTCTTCATGAATTAATTCAATCTCACCACCCTCTGTTGGTTCGTGAGGTACATAACAAGATATAGCTGCATTCTTAGCACGTTCAACAACGTAGTAATTCGTATTAAGCTCATTTAGAATTGTTGGATTTTTCTTCTGTTCTTGCTCCATAGTCCATATAAGTGCCAAAAATTCTTTATATTGCTCGTAATTAATAGCATAGGCCTGATAATTTATTTCTCCATCGTCTTGTTCAATGCCTTCATCAGCTAGTCGACCTAATGTTCCCGTAGTTATATATTTCACTCCTAATTTCAGAGGACTTCTCACATCAGAGTCAATATCATTAGTTTTGCCTACACGAGCCAAAATTAGTGGCTTGTTATCCTGTACCACACCTAACATAACAAAGCTATGAATTCCCTCTTTGGCTATTGCAAGGAAAAATTCATCATCTCTTTTAACTTTTATCGTTTCGGCCATATTAACTTCTCTTTGACTTACTTATGATCTATTATGATAATTATAGAGCTTTTTGTAAATAATTTAACGAGATTTAAAATGGGCAAAAAAATTCTCTTTGCTTTTGGCGGAACAGGAGACAAAGCAGAGAGATTAAGCGAAAGCTATCAAAAAAAGTTAGATTTTAATGATGATGTCGTGAGAGTCTATTTCAGCGGCTGCCAAGACTATGCGATTGGTGGTAAAACACCTGGAATAGGTTATATTAGCCCTAATCTTGATGTTGTTAGCAGCAAACTACGTGAATGTTTTAATGACACAGGCGAGCTATCTTTAGCTAAATTAAAGCAAAAATTTGGCAGCGCCATCATTATTAAAGGCGCTAATGATGACGACGATTCAATTCAGATTGATGATATCACCTTAACTGGTTTTAGTCGCGGAGGAGTGACAACATTTGCCGTTGCTCGTCATTTAGACGATCTTGACATACCTATATCTCTTTATGCCAGTGATCCAGTACCAGGTAATAGTAAACAAAATGCCCAAAAACAATCTTCTGAGTTTTATAAAAATCATGATTTAAGTGGCTGCAAAAACTTGCAGCATGCAACGGTAGTTTTAGGTGCTTACAAAAAAAATGTAAGCCCACTGCATAATAAATTTTTTAGGCAAATGGCCCCGCTATTTCAAGCTAATTGTGATCATGCAATCTACACCGTTCCTAAAACTCATCACCTTAGATGGAATCCTATGGCAGAGAATGAAGAACAACAGTTTCTCTATAATAGAGGAATAGCCAAAAATGAACGATATTATTCAGAAGATACAGCACCTTTATTCTTTGTTCCTAAAATTTTACAACAAAAAACTCATATAGGAGTCGAAGGGCGAACGGGGTTATCAGCTCGCTTTAAAGAAAAACTGATTGATACAGTTGCTTTTTTCTATCCGCTTGTAAGTCGTTCTGATCCTGTCAAAATAGGACAAGCACTTTACGCACTACAACTTGCCTCTGATTTCGCAGATAGAAAAACGTTAAATATTGCGGTACGAAAAAGTACTATTGAAGCCAAAGTATTGCGAGAGTTTATTGTTGAATTTGAAAACATTAACTCTTATGTCTTTCGCAAAGAAAAAAATGAGCCCGATGCTCTCAAAGACTTCAGAAGGGATGTCTATCAATTACTAGTAGATTATTCAATAACGGATGCTTCACTTCATGAGAAACAGGCACTACAAGAAGATATTTTAGCCAGAGTAAAGGCTTTAAAAGGAAGAATATCAAGCAACAATTATAATGAGCTTAATAAGCTCGTTAAAGAATTTCTTAAAGAGAATGTTCTATTTCATCCTGATTTAACACAATACATTGACGAAACAGAAACTTATAACTCCAAACCAGCTTCCTCTTATCAAGCCACGCCACTTGTTAGTATTAGGAATATTACCGATCCTGCAGAGCTTGCTCATAGGCTATACCACATGTCAGACAGGGCACGGGCTGCATCTTATGAGAGTTTTGCTGCTAATTTACCCCACATAGTAAAAAGTACGGAGGAATTGGCAAATATTATTCGATTCTTACCTCCAGATAAAATGGAGAAAGCATTAAAAATTCCGGAAATGAAACAGTTAATTACCAATATGGATAATGTTAATTTAATTATGGAAAAATTATTTACTTCAGATCAGAAAAAACAACTTTTTTCCTCCATTAAAAATAATATTGGCAAGATGGACTTAAATTTTGAACAACTAGGCCGATTAATACCACATATCCCACATGCTCAAGCTAAAGAGCTGTTGGAATCTGTCTCATTCAATGCGGTCACTAACAAATCTAGCAGAGATGTCATAGAGTTTTTGGATAAGTTAACCTCACAACAAATCAAACAATTATTACCTGTAATTGAGAAGAAACTACAAGAATATGCGAAAGACGCTAAAGTAGAGGATGTCATTGGTCTTTATAAATTCTGCCAGGAAAAATTTGAGAGTGTAAATGCTGCAATACTTGAGAAGATCTTTCCCAACGCTAATCAAGCTCAACACATACAAAATAAATTTAAATCTGCATTAAATGAGACCTGCGAACGCAATCAAGAGGAACCCGATAAGCAGATTATCCATAGCAATTAGTATTTTAATTATTGAAAAATGTTGTATTAACCCCGCCACAAACAATAACAATAATTGATCGGTAATCACGAAGAATTGCATGATTATTATAAACCAAAGAAAGAGAGGCACCCGCTGATAGTTCAACTAGAATACGCTTATCTTTGGCAAAGGCTCTGCATCCTGATTCAGCTTCTCCGTCAGTAACTACAATATTCTTTATGTCATGATTAGATGACCATTGAAATAATTCTGCAGCGATTTGCTTTGCTCCGAGACTTGTTGCTTTCGAGGTAATTTTTTTTAAAGTCACTTGTTTACCAGCTTTTACTGACTGATAAAATGCATCAGCCCCTTGGGTTTCGACAGCGATTAAAGGAATATTAGACCAATTGTTTTGGTGCATTCCTTCAAGAATCCCACAAGCAAGGCCACCTCCACCTACTGCGACTACAATTGCATCGGGCTGTACACCCGTAGCAATTATTTCATCAACTATCGTTGCATGCCCCGACCAAATAAGAGGATGATCAAATGGCGGTATATAAGCGGCGTTTTGTTCGCTTGCAAAGTTAAGTGCAGCCTGATGTGCTTCATCCCAAACCTTGCCGGCAACAACAACTTTTGCGCCATAAGATTTAATTTCATTAATATAAATCTTATGACTTGTCTCGGGGATAAAAACCGTCGTAGGAGTGTGCAGCTTCATTCCTGCATAAGCTACGGCTATACCTGCATTTCCTCCTGAAGATGCAACAAATTGATTGAAATTTTGCTTTTTGTACTCCTGACATAATTTGCCAATTCCGCGAATTTTAAATGAGCCTGTTGGCTGTAGCGCTTCAAGCTTAAAAAAAATATCTTTACTCAAAGTATTCTTAAGGTATTGAGAATAGATTAACGGCGTTTCCTGGTACATATTGATAAACCATCATGGCATAGGTAGCAAACAGCTATTATAACATACTATTATATGACAAGCTATTAAATTGCAAGAAATGAATTAGAACAATAATTTTATACTACTGCCTTATTAAATTTATCTTGTCAAAGTGTTATAGCATGCCTAAAACCTTTCCGGTAAGATGGAGTGCTTTTTAAAATATTGTTTCAGGAGAATATTAATGAAACGGATGTTGATTTTGCCCCTTTATTTTTTCATCTCAACTGCCTCTGCTGCAGTATTTTCACCAACTGAAGTTCTAACTTTAAAACAGCATTTTTTGGCTAACATTACTGATACAGGCGCTGTTATCGCTTCGCCCTCCAGATATTATCCAGATTATTATTATGATTGGGTCCGTGATGCTGCCATTACTATGGGTTTGATTGAAACATGGTATGAAAATGGTGAGCAGCCCGAGTATAAAACGAAACTATATAATTACGTGCACTGGGTAGAACAAGCTCAACATCAAATTGACACGCTTCCTGGTCAGGATATTCTGGGAGAACCTAAGTTTTATCTGGATGGTTATGCTTTTGATGGTGTTTGGGGGCGTCCTCAAAATGATGGTCCTGCTCTACGAGCACTTACATTAATACGTTTTGCCAATAAACTTTTACAGAATAAAGAAAACAATTATGTGCATTCGCATCTTTATGGAGGCGGGTTGGATCCAAAATCCATGGGTGCCATTAAAATGGATTTGGAATATACCGCCCATCATTGGCAAGATAAAAACTATGATCTTTGGGAAGAGGTCTACGGCGATCATTTCTTCACAGCTATGGTGCAAAGAAAAGCACTCATTGAAGGAGCTAAATTGGCGCGAGAATTAAATGATTTACCGGCAGCAACTTTTTATGAGGCTCAGGCCAGCCTAATAGAGCAGCGCTTAAAGCAACATATTGATAATGACAATGCAATAATTCAGGCAAGTCTGGCTCCTCATCCAGGTCCCCAAAAAACAAAAGAATTAGATTCTGCTGTCATACTTGGTGTTTTATTAGGCTATACCGATAATACTCCTTTTGCCCCTGATAATTACTACGTGAAAAAAACAGTAACTGCTCTAAAGGAGCAATATAGATCGCTTTATCCAATCAATGACAACCATCATGATGCCTTATTGTTTGGCCGCTATCCTGGTGACACTTATGATGGATATCGCAATGATGGCTTGGGTAACCCCTGGTTTATTTTAACCGCAACAATGGCCGAATATTATTATTCACTTGCAGCCATGCTTCCGGTTGAGAAGCAGCATCAAGCTGAGATTCGGACTTATATCAAGCAGGGAGATAATTTCTTAAAATTAATTAAGCATTATGCTCCTAATGATCTCAATATGAGTGAACAAATAAATCTGAATACAGGTATTCAGCAAGGTGCAGTTTCTTTAACGTGGAGTTATGTTGCTGTTCTTAGAGCTATTGATTTGAGGGAAAAATTAATTGCCCGTCAAGCAACGCTAAAAGCATAATTAAACATCTTGGGGCTGTTCTATAAGGTTGTATTGAGTTTTGTTGGGTCAAATGGCCCAACAGATTCAAGAACTTATTTCACCAGGCTAGATTATTCGCCGCATCAAATCATTACACACGTTATTCGTAAGCCAAGGCAATTTTTTCATTTTCTTGATGGCTAGATTGCTTATCATCATCCCGGCCTAAGTAACGAAGCGCTTGTCCTTTCATTAAATAATTTTCAATCGTTTCAAGACTTAGATTCTTGGTTTCTGGCATAAAGTAATAGGTATAGAAAAGGCCCAATAAACAAATTACGGCGTAAATCGCAAAAGTAAACTCTATGCCAAATTGGTTATGTAAAATAGGAAAACTGAAGACTGTTAACGTGTTAAAGCCCCAGTTACTTATAGAAGATAATCCCATTCCCATTCCTCGCACATGAAGAGGAAAGATTTCTGCCATGGCAATGTGTGGAACTGGACCAATACTAATTGCAAATGAGAAAATATACAGCGTTAAGCATAGAACGGAAAGATAAGAAAGTAATGATGCTTGATAAAAGGAAAACATACTTAACGAAGCCAAACTTATACAAGCCCCTGCAAATCCAATTAATAACAGTTTGCGTCTTCCTACCCTGTCAATCCAGCATATAGCTAAAACAGTAACAAGAAGATTAACGATACCAATTCCCATTGTCGCTAAAATTTGTCCAACAGCATTAGTGAAACCTAAATTTTTAAAAATTTCTGGTGCAAAATATATAATGACATTAATGCCACTCAATTGCTGTAAACAGAACAATGTCATTCCTAATAACAATGCAGGGAGCAATGGTTTTTTAAACATCATTGCCCAATTATGTTTTTGCGGTTCGCTTGCTAACGTCGCTTGAATATCTAACAATTCATTATTTATTGATTGATTGCCTCGCAAACGCGTTAGTGCCTTTGCTGCTTCCCTTTCTTTGCCAATACTGACTAGCCAACGGGGGGATTCGGGTAAAAAGAAAATACCAAACACCAGAATAAGCGCTGGCATGGCACTGGATGCAAACATCGTTCGCCAAGCGTGATGTTCAATGAGTAAATAATTTACTGAATAAGCACAAACAATCCCTATAGTAATTGCTAATTGGTAAATAGCTACGATCGCCCCTCGCTGATGCATCGGAGCTGTTTCCGCCAGATATAAAGGAGTGGTTACAGCAGCAGTTCCAATAGCAACTCCAAGAATAAAACGTGCAACAATTAATATCCATTCTTCCGCTGCCACAGCAGTTCCTAATGCACCCATTAAAAAGAGGAGACCTGCAAAGAATAAAATAGTGCGTCGACCAAAACGCTTGACAAGGCGGGATGCGAGTAAAATTCCTATGAGCATCGAGCCAATCAACGCCCCGAATGGTAAAGCAGAGGCAACAACCCCCACATCTGTGTGGGTCAAATTGAAATAATTACGTACCAAATCCAAAGATCCAGCGATGATTCCTTCGTCATAACCGAACAAAAAACCTGTTACTGATCCAATAATTGCTACCAACCAAGCCATTTTTTATCCTTAAAATAGTTCAATCCAATTAAGATACAGCAGCTTGCTCCACGGCAGCAGAGGCTAATTTTGTAATTTGCTCCCAACGTTTCTCTTTAACTTCATTAACAGGCAACACCCAACTTCCGCCCACACACTCTACATTAGCCAAACTTAAATAGTCCAGAAAGTTTTTTTCGTTAATACCGCCTGTGGCACAAAATCGTAAATCCGGGAATGGGCCATGAATAGCTTTTAGCATTGCTAAACCACCAACGACTTCGGCGGGGAAAAATTTGAAATGGGTATACCCCCACCGTATCCCCTCCATTAATTCAGAAATGCTACTTGCACCAGGAATTAAGGGCACGTGTGCATCTCGACCTGCCTGAAGTAACTCTTGAGTTAGTCCGGGAGTAATAATAAATTGAGCCCCGGCCTCAATGGCTTCATGCAATTGTTTTACTGTTGTGATTGTCCCAGCCCCAACAATTGCAGTTGGCACAGACTCCCTTAACAGGCGAATTGCATCCAAGGCTATAGGCGTTCTTAAAGTGACCTCCAAAACCTTAATACCCCCTGCTAGCAAAGAATTGGCCATCGGAATAGCATTCTCCAGTTCCTTAAGGACAATGACAGGCATTATAGGACTAAGCGAGAATAACGCTTGGGGACTTAACGACCAATTATCACCTATCATAAGATTCTTTCTCCATCATTTGTTTGAGGTAAGCAGCCGCTCCCAACAAACCAGGCTGTTCAGCCACTATCACGTAAGTAGGAATTTGACGATTGAAAACGCTCGATCTACCTTTCGCTTCAAAGCGAGATCTAAATTCGCTACCTTCTATTAAGGGTAATAATTTTGGAACTATACCACCGGCAATATATACACCACCAAAAGCCCCCAGAGATAACGCTAAATCACCTGCATAACTGCCTAAGCTGGCAAAAAATTGCGCAACGGTTGCTGACGCTAACTCACATTGTTGAGATAAAGCTAACATGGTAATCTTGGCAGCCGAAAGCGCTGTGACTTGCTTTTGTTGATAAGCAGCCAATGCCAGATAGATACTCTCCAAACCAGGCCCTGATAGCAATCGTTCACAAGACACATGCCCATACTGCTCAGTTAAATAACGTTGAATAAACCATTCTTGTTCTGTTTGTGCAGCCCAGGTTGCATGGCCACCCTCACCAGCTAATGGAACAAAACCATTGGCCGTTGGGATTAAGTGCGCAACACCGAGCCCGGTTCCAGCCCCAAGGACAACCATCGGCTTATTACTATCGGCAGTTCCATCACCAATTTGAATTTTTTCGCTTGCTCTTAATAGAGGTAAACTCATTGCAGCAGCTGCGAAATCATTCATTACTTGCAATTGAGCAATATTCAACTGTTGTTTCACATCATTGATAGAAAATTGCCAATGAAAATTAGTCATACGAATAAAATCGCTAGTCACTGGGCATGCAATGGCAATTGCTATATGTTTTATTGCAGAAAGCTCTTGATTTTCTTGGTAAAAATTCAGTGCAGCCGTTAAGCTTGAAAAATCATTGCAAGGATATACTGCGACCTTATCAACTAGCCAATTATTCAAATCAACACGACTAAATCGAGCGTTAGTTCCACCAATATCCGCAACAATAGCGTGGGTATTCAGATTATTGCTAACATTCCAATGTTGTGGATTAATCATTCCAGTTCTCGGTTGCAAATAAGCAGGATGCCCCTTGCTCAGCGCCGGTTAGCTGAGCACGTAAATGGCCAAAAATTTCTCGACCCATACCATAAACTGGCTCAAAATTTTCAATTTTGGCAGGTTGTCGCTGAGCTAACTCGGCATCAGAAACCAAAACTTGTAAGACACCATTTTTACTATCAATTTTTATAGTGTCACCTGTTTGAATTTTGGCAATCATTCCTCCTTCTGCAGCCTCGGGTGTTACATGAATTGCAGCAGGCACTTTGCCAGATGCTCCAGACATACGTCCATCAGTAACTAAAGCAACACGAAAACCCCTATCTTGAAGTACACCCAGTGGTGGTGTCAGTTTATGTAATTCAGGCATACCACAGGATTTAGGTCCTTGAAAACGAACGACAACAATACAATCTTTATTTAATTCACCTGCTTTAAAAGCATTCTCCAAATCATTTTGATTTGAAAATACAACGGCCGGTGCTTCAATTATTTCGGTACCTTCTGCCAAAGAAGATGTTTTTATGATTCCGCGTCCAATATTTCCCGATAAAACTTGCAAACCACCTTGTGATTTAAAAGGCTCTGCAGGCGCTCTTAATACATTCAAATCTGCTGACTCTTTAACGCCTTCGACCCAAATGAGTTGATTTTCCTGCAGGATCGGTTGCTGGGTATAATGTCTTAAGCCAAATCCCATGATGGTATGTACATCTTCATGTAATAATTCTGCCTCCAATAAGCTATGAATTAAATAAGACATCCCACCTGCTTGTTGAAATTGATTAATATCCGCATGTCCATTAGGATAAATTCTTGTCACTAACGGAATAACATCTGATAATTCAGCAAAATCATCCCAATTGATGATTAATCCAGCAGCACGAGCGATCGCAACTAAATGCATTGTATGATTTGTAGAGCCTCCCGTTGCTAGTAAAGCAATCATGCCATTTACCATTGCCTTCTCATCTACCAGTTTAGCAATGGGTAAGTAATTATCACTTAAGTGCGTAAGATAAGTGACTTGGCGAGCTGCTGCTTTTGTTAGCTCTTCACGCAACTTTGTTTGCGGATTAATAAAGGAAGCACCAGGTAAATGCAATCCCATTGCCTCAACGATCAATTGATTTGAATTAGCTGTACCATAAAATGTACAAGTACCAGGAGAGTGGTAAGATGCAGCCTCCACATCAAGCAAAGCCTCTTTCCCAACTTTCCCCTCAGTAAATAATTGACGAATTCGTGCTTTTTCTTTATTTGCAATCCCTGAGGGCATAGGGCCTGCAGGTACAAACACAAAAGGTAGATGCCCGAAACTTAAGGCGGCAATTAATAATCCGGGAACAATTTTATCGCAAATACCAAGCATTAAGCCGCCATCAAACATGTTATGAGACAAGGCAATGGCAGCGGACATTGCAATCACATCACGACTCATAAGGCTAAGTTCCATTCCCGGTTGACCTTGTGTCACACCATCACACATAGCAGGTACACCACCTGCAAATTGAGCAACACAACCTAACTCACTAATGGCCTGCTTTAAAATGGCTGGATAATTTTCATAAGGCTGATGCGCTGATAACATATCATTATAAGCAGATACAATAGCTATATTGGGTTTAGTCATCGCTCGAAGGTCAGCTTTATCTCGAGCAGGGCATGCAGCAAAACCATGAGCTAAATTTCCACATTGTAAAGTGCTGCGATAAGGCCCCTTTAATCGTGCTTTTTCAGTTTGCTCTAAGTAATGAGCCCGACTTTTTTCGCTTCGAATTCTAATTCTTTCTGTGACTTTCTTGATAATAGGTTGCATCACTTACCTCGTCCTAGGGGGCAAACATAACTTGAACATTAGTAGCCGGATGATGTAAAAACGCTCTTATCGGCATTTCCAGGGGATCTTTGCCATCAAGTGCTTTATTAAGAACTTCCAATTTTTTCTTACCCACAAGATGTAAAAAAATTGCGCGGCTTTTTAATAGGCGGGTCTTACTTAAGGAAATTCGCTTATGGGATGCTGTCTTTGGATTAACCATTAATGTTGTGCTTGCTTCATCAGCTAATCCATTTTCTATTTCATCACTACAAGGAAATAATGAGGCTGTATGACCATCTTCTCCCATACCAAGGATTACCACATCAAATGTTGGTAATAATGAAAGGCGTGCTTCGATGTCAAAACTGTTATCTTCATTATATAAACTAATAAATGTTGCTTTCGCCGCATTATGTTGCAATAAATGATTTCTCACCATACGCTCATTACTATCATTTTCAGCAGGACTTAGACAACGCTCATCCGCCAGTGTAATGACTACCTTTTCCCAACTTAAATTTGTTTTGGCAAGCATCTGGAACAAACCTAACGGTGTCTTGCCTCCGGAGACAACTAAAAAAGCCTGACCTCTTTCTGCAATTGCATTAGCTAAAAGAGATACTATTGTCTGTGCAAAATGCTGATTAAGTTGTTCAGGCTTATCAAAATGGTGTATTTGCATTTTATTCGTCCCAATTTCGCCCGCCACGAGCAAGCAATGAGGTAGCAGCAATGGGTCCCCAAGTACCCGCCTGATACGGAGCTGGCGGTTCATTGAAATTACGCCAGGCATCCAAAATACCATCAACCCACTTCCAGGCTTGTTCAATTTCATCGCGACGAACAAATAAGTATTGATTACCTAACATGACTTCTAATAATAACCGTTCATAAGCATCGGCAATTCGTTGTGACTTGAAGGTCTCATCAAAACTTAAATCCAATTTTGATTGTTGTAATTGCATTGTTTCGCCCAACCCTGGGATCTTATTCATAATTTGAATCTCTACCCCTTCATCAGGTTGTAAACGAATAATTAATTTGTTAGGTGTTAAATGTTTATAGATTGTTTGAAAAATATTGTGAGGCTGTGGTTTAAAGCAAATAGCAACCTCACTATGCTTTTTAGGCATACGCTTACCAGTACGTAAATAGAAAGGGACTCCCGCCCAGCGCCAATTATCGATATCAACCTTAAGCGCTACAAAAGTTTCTGTTTTACTATTCTGTCTTGCATCTGCCTCCTGAAGATAGCCCGGTACAGCCTTCCCATTGACAAAACCATGATGGTATTGCCCGCGAACGGTATTTTCCTGAACATTCGATAAATTAATAGGACGCAATGCTTTTAGAACTTTAAGTTTTTCATCGCGAATACTGTCTGCATCCAGATTCCTTGGTGGTTCCATCGCAACTAAAGACAAAATTTGGAGTAAATGATTTTGTACCATATCACGTGTCTGCCCAGCATCATCATAATATCCCCAGCGCCCTTCAACACCGACCTCTTCTGCGACAGTAATTTGCACGTGATCAATTGCAGTATTGTCCCAATTTGATGCAAAAATTGCGTTTGCAAAACGCAAAACTAACAAATTTAGAACTGTCTCTTTACCCAAATAATGGTCGATGCGATAAATTTGTTTTTCTTTAAAATAACGTGACACCTGATCATTAATGACTATTGAAGAAGCCAAGTCATGGCCTATGGGCTTTTCTAATACAACTCGTGCAGGCTCATTTGCCAACCCTATCGTGGATAACCCCTGACTAATCTGCCCAAACAAAGAGGGTGGCGTAGCAAAATAACTTACTGGCACATGCGATGCAGGTTTCGTCACTAAAGCTAATTTTTCATAATCAGTCGCCTGCAATAAATCGATTTTTACATATTGCAACCTTTGTTGTAAGCGCTGCCATACTTCGGTCTCAATAGGTGCGGTGACAAATTTTTCTAAATTGGTTTTAATATGTTCAGCAAAAGCTTGATTAGTTAACTCTTCACGAGCAGCACCGATAATTTGGGTTTCAGAGTGTAATAGACCCGATTTTTCTAATTGATAGAGAGCAGGCAATAGTTTGCGACTAGCCAGATCTCCTAATGTGCCAAACAAAATTAAGTCACAAGCTTTGTTACTACTATCCATTCTGGTCATGTCTAATCCTTGACTCTAATTCTTCTTCTCATAATGACTCTGTTCTCATCCAAATTAATTTACTAAGATTGAGTTTTTGAAAATCAGCGACTTAACATTTAGAAAGAGGTTAATTCTACAATACTAAAGGTTAGCGTCAATTAAATTATTCAAACGAAAATTAAGCTGCACCCTCATTATTCCAATTCCTCTTCCCATAAACTCAATTGTTTATATACTGAATTTTCTTTCACTCTCTTAAATTTTTGGGTAGCTAACTCAGAAGCAGGTTTTACATTTAACTGAAATCGCTTACAAGCCAGGCGAAAACGCGTTTCTATTAAATTGGCAAATTCTCCTTCACCTCGCATACGTGTCCCAAAAGTGGAGTCATATTCTTTTCCTCCGCGCATTTGACGTATCAAACTCATAATATGCTCGGCTCTTTGTGGGAAATGGGTAGCAAGCCACTCTTTAAAAAGCGTTTTTACCTCATGAGGCAACCGAATTAAAACATAACTTGCATGTTGTGCCCCTGCATCACTTGCTGCCTGCAAAATTTTTTCTATTTCAACATCATTAATCATTGGGATAACCGGCGCTACCATAACCCGCACAGGAATATTCATTGCAGATAAATGCTTCACCATACGAATCCTTGCAGAAGGTGCTGACGTTCTTGGCTCCATAATGTACTTAAGTTTGGAGGAAAGTGAAGTAATGCTTACAGCTACTCTTATTAAATTATCTTTCGCCATATCAGCCAAAATGTCACTATCACGTTCAATCAGCGAATTTTTGGTGATAATAATTACCGGATGTTGGTGTTCTCTTAATACTTCCAAAATACTACGAGTAATTTTTAGTTTGGATTCCGCCGGTTGATACGGATCCGTATTTGCTCCTAAAACAATGGGCTTACAAATATATCGCGGCTTATTCAGTTCTTTAATTAACAAGCTGGCCGCATCCATTTTGTAAAAAATTTTTGTTTCAAAATCGAGTCCTGGTGATAAATTCATATAAGCATGGCTAGGTCTGGCATAGCAATATATGCAACCATGTTCACAACCCCGATAAGGATTAATTGATTGTTCAAATCCAAGATCTGGAGAGTCGTTCCGGGAAATGACTGATTTGGATATTTCAGGCAAGAGGAACGTTTCTAATGGTGGCAACATCTCTTCTTCAAGACCCCATCCATCATCAAAATCATCGTAGCTTAGCGTTTCAAATCGGCCTTCAGGATTACTAAGAGCACCGCGATTTTTGGTTGGCTGTTTATTTTTCATAATTGACTACCTGGCAGGTACTTCACCAAAGTGCCCATAAGATATCACGTGATCATTCATTGTGCGAGTTATAAGGAAATGAACAAAGCATGAAACAGTCACAATATGAAAAAAACTAGGCAGCTTATTAAATTTTAATAAAAATTTTATTACGGTAAAGCACGGTTAGAATCAGAAGCCAGAACAGTGTATAGCTTAATGCATAAAGTAGTGATGCATTCACCGAGGATGCCCAACCAAAAAGATGCTCAGTAAGATATGATCGTAGGTTACCAGGGGGAATGACAACCATAATTTGAATTTTTATAAAAAAAACATGCAGAAAATAAGCAGTCAAAGCGTTAACTCCAAAAATTTCAAATGGCTTTGACCACTTTTTCCAACCTTTTATATCAATCAACCAATAACAGAAGCCTAAAATTAAGAGGGCTAATCCCCCTGTCCATAACACATAAGAGCTGGTCCAAAGTGATTTATTAATTGGAAACCACAAGCCCCATAGTATTCCTGCAATTGAACATAACACGCCTGCAATGACCATCCCTGTTATTTGCACTGAAGGTTTTCGCCTAGAAATTAACCAAAATCCTGCTAAATTTCCAATTAAGCCGGTTGCAATAGCAGGTAAAGTACTTAAAAGACCTTCCGGATCATAAAATTTACCGTATAAATGCGCTGATGAAAAAATTAGACGATCCACATAGGCAGCTAAATTTCCTTGAGGAGTTAGATTATTAGTACCGTAGCCAGGAACAGGAATAAATGTCATTAACAGCCAATATCCCACAAGTAAGGTTATTAAAATAATAAATTGGGTCGTGATCCGAGTGGTGAGAAACAGTAAAGCACACACTAGATAACAAATTGCAATTCGTTGTAAAACACCAAAGAATCGCAATGTTTCGAAATCAAAATGATAAGGAAATGCATTAAGAAACAAACCCAGTAAAAAAATAATGAAGGTACGACGCAGAATCTTAGGGAGTAATTCTTTGAATGTTAAACCCACCGCTTTGGATTTAGTCAAAGAAAGAACAAGTGAAACACCTACGATGAAAATAAAAAAAGGAAAAACAACATCTGCCAAGGTACAGCCGTTCCATTCTGAATGCTCAAGAAATCCGTAGACGGTAGAATTTCCAGGACTATTTACCAAAATCATTAATGCGATAGTTAGTCCGCGAAACACATCAAGTGAAAGCAAGCGGGAGGTTTTTTTTTCTGTGTCAATCATATACTTATTAATTTCTAAGCGATAAAGCAAATCTAGAGCATATCCAATAACTTTCTTTTTATAAACTAAAACTTACTCATTACAAGATATCCCTAAAAGCTCTAATCCACGCTCTATATCATCAGCCATCATAGGTCTTGATAGCAAATATTGACCTGTATGGGTGGTCCATTCCTCTTTGGCGGTAAGCATGGCATCTTCCCATTCACTCTTGTCATAATCTCCTCGACCAACATACATAAGAGCCACAAGCGTTGCTTGTTGATCTGGTCGCAAATTATTAATTGCCGTAACAACCTCTTGATAAACAAGATCATCTTCATAATCAGCAAGGACGTAGGATGCATCCATGTCATCCGTCACTTCCGGAAAACTGACATTTTCTTTTGCTTGAAATTGTTTGACCTTAAGCAAAATATCGCAGATTATTCCTGAGTTAAGATTTAACATCATACCCTCCTTAGTTTTTTACATCCTCTCTTTAACTTTATTCCATTCAATATCAAAACACAAAGTTAACTTTCAATCCGAAAAGTTATATTATTACACTCTTGCGAATAAAATTTGCATTTATTCCACTCAAAAAGCTTAAAAATGAGCATTTATTTTCTCTGCAGGCCTTCTTTTTCTTGCCTTTTTGTGTCCATTATGCGATCATCATGCTCCATTTTTAAACTAGCCATCGTATTAGTATGACTCCTGAAGAATTAAAACAGTTGATTGCCTCTCATAATAAGCTAAAAACAACCCATAATAATTTGCTTGGTAATTTCTCAAAATTAAACCCTCTAAATTTTGTTTGCCCACCATTTCCCCTAAAACAAAAAGAGTTTGAATTAAATAGCCCCAATATTGCTATCGCTGCAGATAAAGCGGCTTGTGCCGAGGTTGACGGGATTAAAGATTCAATTCTGGAACTTACTCGGAAAAATAAACACGCAGAGGCAATGCCTCTGCTGGAAAAGTTATTAGAGAAGCTTAATTATGAAGTAGTAGCTTTAAACCAAACATCTCATGCTGAGTATTTCAGCAAAACACCTAAACAGATCACAAGTATTGCTGAATTTCATCTCTTCCTCAGCCACCTTTATCGTGTTGAATTTTCAAGACGCTTAAATTTTAGCTTGCACTATGCACTGACTGGTGCCTTATTCACGTGTCTTGAACAGTTTTTACCCTTAGACGACAAGCCAAGTCTTATGGAACCACAAAAAGATTATCTAAGAAGGCGTTTTGCAGAATTACGTATGGTAGAGGCTGATTTTGCCAAAGCGTTAGAAGAATATAAAGAGATTCAGGTCGCTGTTAAAGAACATTTAAGAGATGCTCAAGCAATACTTAATGAAGGTGAGGCAAAAATAAATTTTGAAGCTGCAGTAGCCACGTTAGCCGACAAATTAAATGAATTGCATACAAAAGCAAAAAAAGATAAGAATTATAAAAAAGCGAGTGATGCCGCAACCATTTTATACGATGAATTACAAGCTGCACGTAAAGGCTACTTTGAGGATAAAAACATAGGTCCTATTGAATTCAGAAAAAAATGTGAGGATGCAGTTCGACTTGCTCACGGCGAATTAGACAACCATCGAGGATGTAAAAATTTGCTGCGTGATATAGGATTCTACGTTATATCAATTGCAACTTTCGGTATCGCACTTGTTGTGAATAGACTTGTTAACCAACGATACCGCTTTTTAGCGCCGGTTCCAACAGATTCATATCAAAAACTGGAGAATTTTTCTGAAGACTTTAAACAAGTAGAGGTTTTCTCTCACCCTAATCTCAGATAAGTATACTAAAAAAAAAAGAGCAAATTATAATCAATTATTTGCTCTTTTGTTTTTGCATTAACCTACTTTACATCTTCACATCTATACCCTTAAATACGCATAATCTCCGATAATCTAAATAAGTTACCATGAAAAAATTCGCTGCTATTTTTCTTTCCTGTTTACTGACGCAGATTGTAGAGGCAACAGGATTAAATCAAACAGAAGAATACCTTTCTCATTACATAACTACGCAAGCAAATTCACAACTTTCATTACTCGAAGAACTGGTTAATTTAAATAGCGGCACAACCAATATGGTTGGGGTACAAAAAGTCGGTGAAATTTTACGCCATCAATTTGAACAATTGGGTTTTAAAACTTATTGGATTGAAGAACCACATTCGATGCACCGAGCAGGAACATTGGTTGCAAAACGGATAGGTCATAAAGGAAAAAGGCTGCTTTTAATTGGTCATCTTGATACAGTATTCCCGTCCGATAGTTCTTTTCAGCATTTTGAGCACCATGGCAGTACAGCAACAGGCCCCGGCGTTATTGATGACAAAGGTGGTGATGTCGTCATTCTTTACGCCTTAAAGGCTTTGAACGAAGCTCATCTCTTAGACGATGCTACTATCACAGTAGTACTAACTGGCGACGAAGAAGACTCAGGAAAACCTACCTCTGTTTCGAGAAAACCATTAATTGATGCAGCTCAGCATAGTGATATTGCTTTAGATTTTGAATGGTCATTTACACCGGATACTGCAACAATTGCTCGTCGAGGAATAACCAACTGGACAGTAAAAACACAAGGAAAAGAAGCACACTCATCAGAAATTTTTAAACACCAAGTAGGTGATGGTGCTATCTTTGAACTAGCCCGCATTTTAAATACCATGCGAGGCACACTTTCTCGTGAGCCTTATTTATCATTCAATCCTGGTGTTATCTTAGGTGGAAATACTGTCAATAATGCTGAGAATAATGCGCAAGGTACAGCTTCTGGAAAAACAAATGTCATTGCAAAAACAGCAATTGTCATGGGAGATTTACGTTTCATTTCACAGCAACAAAAATCTAATGCAGAGAAGAAAATAATAGCCATTGTTAATCAGCATCTCCCTAATACCACCGCGTCGGTTATATTTAATGATGGCATCCCGGCCATGCCGCCTACAGAAGCAAATTTACAACTATTAAAAAAATACAGCAGCGTTAGTAATGATTTAGGATATGGAATCGTTAAGATACTCGATCCAGGATTAAGAGGTGCTGGAGATATCTCTCATATTGCAAGTATTGTATCTGCATGCTTAGCGGGCTTAGGTCCCGTTGGGGTTGGTGCGCACTCCATTAAAGAAACTCTCGATTTGAATTCTTTGACGATGCAAACTCAGCGCGCTGCCCTTTTAATGTATCGATTAATTAGTACTTAATAAAACCAGTATTATCTCTTAAAACCAATATTTTTTGAGACAAATTGGAATAATTCTCTAATCTGATCTATTAACTAATAAAGGAGGAAAATAAAATTTTTATGAAAACTATTAATATGAATGGATTGGAATTTTTACAATGGAAAACAGGCACTTTCACAAGATTGGTTTATATACTTCGCAGGCTAAATTTTATCTCCCTCTATTAAAATTGGTACTTTCTCAAGCCAAAGAAATTCACATCGTTTTGGATGGCAATTTTCATGTATTAATATTTAACTCAAAAGCCGAGAAATTATTCAGTTTTCCTGAAAAAAACATGTTAGGGAAACACCTTTTTTCCGTCTGGAAAAATGAAGATCTAAAGACTTTTCTCGACATGCAAATTCGCATGCAATATATCGCCTGCCACCCTTTAAAATTCAACATGATGATGGGCAATAAAAATATCATCTGGACCATTTCTTCACTTAAAGTTAAAGATGAAATCTTATTGTTTTTATCTAGTCCTGGATTTGAGAAAAATGGTTACAATGAAGAAACTAGTGATAAAAAATTATTTAAAAATGCGTCACATAGTATTTACTCAATTAATAAGAGTGGTATGATTTTAGATTGTCATTCAAAAAAATTAAATCCAAAGTATTTCAAGATTAGTAATATGGTAAAATCCCCTATCGAAAACCAGATAGAAATTGCTAAAATTTCGTCAAATGTCCCTATTAAAAATGCCCCCCATGTTCTCCTTGTGGAAGATAATTCCATTGCTTTACATCTTATTGAAACGATTGCCCGGAAAGCGGGTTGCCAGACAGAAGCAGCTGCAAATGGCGAACAAGCATTAGAATTAATAAAAACAAATAATTTTGATTTGTTAATCACTGATATTGGCTTGCCTGGCATGTCAGGTGATGATTTAAGTCGCTCTATACGCGAATGGGAAAAAAACTCTTCGTCTCCTAAACATATACCTATAGTGGGCCTGACTGCACTTCCTCTTTCTCAAGCTGAAGAAAAATGTTTCAATTCTGGTATGGATAAGATCTTAAGTAAGCCTATTTATTCAGAAACATTTCATGCGCTATTAGCTGATTTACTACCACCAGCTGGCAGCAAAGAAGCGTTTAGTGAAGAATCGAGAAGTATTTTAGAGGCTGGTTTGCCGCTAAAAGAAGCTGAGTTATTTCAATTAGATGAATTTTTATTGCTTGATATTAATCAAGGCATAAAAAATATAGGAAATAAACAAATATTAAAAGAGTTACTGCAAGTGATGGCACAGAAAGCTATCCCAGAAGACCGCAGCTACATTCAGCAAGCCTATAAAAATAAAAATTGGCACAAAATTGAAGAATTAGCACACAAAATGAAATCTGGCACTATTTATTGTGGCACAGTACGCCTCCAATACGCATGTCTCTATCTTGAACGGTATCAAAAATCTGGTCAATCCATCTTATTAGAAAAACTCTATCAACAGTTAATGTATGTCATGGACGAAACGGAACGCTACCTTACACAATGGCTAATATCTAATAGAGAAAATTATTCTCCAACAGATTAATTTCCTGCTTCCTTAATACTTCTTAGCCCCCGAACAGGAATATCAATATCATAAATATAGTGTTGAATAATTTGCTTTGCCTGCTCGCTGGTTAAGGGTTTGGTGAGCGCCCCCTCCATGAAATAATCGACACAATCGTATTTCACAATGTCTGCTTCAAATCCCGTTAATGCAATAATGGGCACACGATAACCGGAATCTTTTTCCTTTTTTCTGATTTCCTTTGATACAACATAGCCAGAAGTACCTTCTAAGCCTATATCCATGAAGATAAGGTCATATTTTCCGGGTTCAAACAAGTTAATCGCTCTATCACCCGAATCAGCTACATCAACATGGCAATCCAATTGCATCAATAGTGCTTGAGTGGCTTTTTGTGCAATAGAATTATCTTCTACCATTAAAATTTTAGGAATTTTTTTTTCATTAGCAAAATTTGTAATTTTGGGTGAAGATTGGAGTTTTACATTCTCCCCTTGCAACTGTTGTTTTACTTTGCTTAATTGTTCCTCTAAGCGCTTATGCTCTGTGACATCAGTTAATATTACCAGCAAGCCCTCAATGGTCTTATTTTTATCCAAGAGTGGTATTCTTGTTGATAAATAATAAGTCACCTCTTCGCCATTAATAACTGGAGCTTCTTCAACGTTATAGCTGGGTTCGCTGGAGAGCAACGCATTGATATCATCGCGCTTAAACAGCTGAGTACGCTCTTCAGACCATGGAAAATGATGAGTGATTTCTTTATAAGTTTTGTCGACTAAATCCTCAAGCCGATTAAAACCCAAAAGTTTTAAAAAATTATTATTAGCGCCCACAAATGTGCAATTTTTGTCTACAATGTAAAGAAGATTTGGCATGGCCTCAAGAATATCTTTAAAATATTGATAGATAATTTTAGGCTCATCCTTGTTTAGTGCGTGTGACATAACTCTCACTCTCCCAAGTTTACGCATATGCTTCTAAAGTATAGTACATAGATGAGTAACACGTTCGTGTAAAACAATGCATAAAAAGGGCCAGTAACGATATCATCTCACCGCTAAGCAGACTATAATCATGCTTTTTAATTACCAGAATTTAAATGATATTTTTTAAGCCCTTAACTAACCAAGATATATCCATTTTGCACGCCTGGCTTCAGCTTCCACATGTTCAAGAGTTCTGGGATGACGGTCATCGTAAATTGAGGCAAGTCAAACAACATTATTTAAAATATGATAATGTTATACGTTTTATTGTGATGATTGGCGGAGAACCCGTAGGCTATATACAGCGATATCCTGTCGAAAAAAACCATCCCTTCTGGAAATACACTCAATGCTTTCCCAGTATGGGTATTGATTTATTTATTGGAAACTTAACTTTCCTAGGTAAAGGATGGTCATCAAAGATTCTCAGTTGTTTCATCAAGCAATATTGTGCTATGGCTGCAGAGATTATCGTTGATCCTGAAACAACCAATTTTAAAGCAATCCGCAGCTATCATCGCCTTGGTTTTCAGAATCTTGTAGAAATCACCGCGAATAAAAAGAAATATCAATTAATGGCTCTTGAGCGTCAAATGGAGCACCCTAACCGAATTATGATTATTGGCAAACCTGGAAGCGGCAAATCAACCTTTGCCCTTACTTTAAAAAGAAAACTTGGATTACCAGTGTTTCACTTAGATAAATTTTTCTTTACTGCCAATTGGGTTGAGAGAAATCATGATGAGTTCCTATCTATCCAAAAGGCATTGATTGCCAAAACATTCTGGATTATCGATGGTAATTCAACTCAATCTTTTGAATTACGCTATCGTGAAACCGATTTATGTCTCTACTTTAATTTTCCTCGTTGGCTATGTTATTGGCGTATTTTCAAGCGATTCTTTAAAAGAAACGTCAGCATTGATGACAGGCCTTCTGGCTGTAACAATACAATCCGTTGGTCTCTATTAAAATACCTGTGGAATTATGAAACCAGGGTTAGCTCCATATTAAAAAAATTACGTGAACAGTACACTCATGTTAATTTTATTGAATTACGTTCAAAGAAAGATTTATTAGCGCTTGAAAAATATATACTCATGCTAGAAAAGTAAATGATTTTGTCTATATCATTAACAAGAATATTTTGAAATAATATAGGGCTAAATTTAGCTTTTAAAAGATAGAATTACCACCTATTCTTAACAGAAAATAATTAACTTGGCTGCAGAAACAATGTCAAATACCAACGTCAGAAAAATACCATCAACCTTTGCTAAATTTCTCGAAAAAATAGATGATAGTTATCGTCAACGTATGCACATGATTTCTTTATTTGACAAAACGCGAACGAGCAAGCTTAGTGACGGTAAAAAAAATTTCTTTGCGGGGGTTTTTTACCATCTTCGCGGTCACTTTATTGAGTTTATGTGGTATGTGGCAAACTTTTCTAATGATGAGTATACAAAGAAAATTATTCTTGAAAATATTCATGAAGAATTGGGCCCTGGCACGCGTTTTTCTCATGAAAAACTCTATGAAAATTTTGCTAAAGAATGCCAAGTAGATATTCATGATGAGATTGTAAATGAAACTCACTATCTACCGTTTGCTAAAGAATTTAATAAAGGGCATTTACGTTGGCTTGCCACACATGATGCAGATGAACGTCTTGCTACCTTTGCTGCTTATGAGCGATTAGATAATATTGATTATCATTACTTAACAGGATTTGCACAGTCTTTGAATCTCTCTTCATCCGCCTCTGCTTTTTTTCATGTACATATGCATGTTGAACATTTTGAATCAACAATAGGGAAATTAGCACCTATTTGGGAACATTCTGAAGATAAGGTTAAAAACTCGTTTAATTTTATTTACTCGCATCAATTAAAAATGTGGGAGGACTTTTCTGATATTATTTTTGCATAAAGAGTGTTGTTTACATTTGAGGGCAAGCCTAATCAACTTTAGGAAATTTCAAAATAAAATGCGCATACTCATTAGGCTTTCCCTTACAAAATATATCGCCGCCCGCAGCAGTCATCAATAATTTGCAATATGCTAGTCCTACCCCTGTTCCTCCCTTACGACTTGAATAAAAACTTTCAAAAATTTTTTCGGGATTTTTAATGCCCTTAGCCGTATCCTTAATATGCAAATAATTAAAATCATCCTTTTCCTCACCAGTAACGAGCCAAATAGTAATCTCGCCTTTTCCAATTTCATCGATAAAATCCAAGCTATTTTTTAATAGATTCCAGATTAAATTTTTGAAGGCTACTTCCTCAATCCATATGGAAAAATTTGTTTCCAAATTCAAATGAATTAATTCTTTTTGTCCTTTTTTTAAAGGATATTCCTCCAAAGCTCTTTCCAATAACTCTTTAATCGGTAAGATTAAAAAATCTTTAGTATCGAATTTATCACGCTGAATATTATTTAATTGCATGCTAATTAATTGATTACTCATTTCAATACCACGAGTGATCTTATGAAGACTTTCCTTCAGATGCTTACGTACTTTAGGATTTTTAAGTTTTTCAACAAACATTTCCTGTAATTCTGCCTGCAAATGAATACTCGCTAGTGGTGTGCGCAGGTCGTGGGCGATACTACCGGCTAATAAACGCATTCCTGAAATTTTTCCTTCCTGAATTAACTCCCTGTCTCGTGCAAACAAGGCACCAATAATTGCTGCAGCAGCAAAGGTAATAATCAGACTATAAATTGAGACATTTCCGGGCAGATAAACCACTGTATTGCCCATTAAATAAAAATAACTGATAAACGCTAACCCTACTCCTAAAAATAAGAGAATCAGAGCATTAAGAGCGCTGGTTACTAAAAGCAAAAAGAAAATGGCAGAGACACAATTCATTAACCATAAAGTTGAACCATGATTAAGCAAGGTTAAGTAGGTGAAAAAAAACGGCAAACAAAATAATAAAGTGATATACCAAAGAAATGGCAATATTTTAAGTATTCGTCCAGGCCAAAATTGGTGTGTTGCCAATAGCGCACAAAGAGCAGTTGCTATGATTCGAAGCACAAACTCTTCGCTGACTTGAAATATCTCAAATTTCCACAGTACACCAAATAAAGGGAAATTGATCATCATAACGATGGCAAATAAAGTAATTTGATGGCTTGCTTCTTCCGTCTGCTTTGCTAAATACAAATAAATAAAAAGCAGAGTTCTTTTAAGTGCCCTCATATTTTTGTTTTATTCATAATAAATTATGAATCCTTATCACTTATTTTTATGCTAAATTACTATGCGACTTCACCAGTATACCATTTATGTGTTTCACTTCTTGGTAAAGCTTTCACCCCATGACCATCAATGAACGCGACAATCGCCCATCTTGCGTAGGGTTTACCAATCAGGGTTTCATCCAACTGAATTACATCGTGCCATCCTGCTGACAATTCCTCGGTTTCAATTACCTGTGCAAAATTACTTGAAAGCATGAAAATTGCATGTCCCTCTCTATGCTCAACGAGTTTTAAGTTATCAGGACAGCTCCCAATCCTCAAGCCTGGTGAGCTTTCAGCAATAGCCAACGTAAAGGAACCTGCATCAAAATGCGGCTTTGCAAGATATTTTCCCGACTCTTGCCAGTCATATTTTAAGAACCTTAAAAGAAGATGTGCATGCTCAGTATCAAATACCTTTTTAACCACCCCAGGAAATTTTTCCTCTAGTGTGTGTAAAATATTGTACACGGTCTTATACGCTAAATCCCATATTGGTTTAGCCTTGGAGACAAAATCAAAAACGACAGCGTTTTCATTAAGAAAATCTCTATATTTCTCAAATAATGCAGGATGAAAGTGAAAAAAATCTTTTGAATCATTATAAATATGCTCACCAGCATTACGATGCTTAAATCCTACATCTCCTCGTCGATGCAATGGGGCAATCGAAAAATCAATGTGATTTTTAACAGAATCAGGCTCCTCTAAAAATTTAAAAAAAGCAGTGACGGCATTGGTCAGGACGCTTGTTTCCATTAAAAAAGGTACCTGTACATAACTTTGTTTTTGTAAAGTTTGAAAAATCAATTCAGTTGTCATGAGGCGTCCTAATTCTAAAAAAAAGTAACATACCTGAGCTAATAATAGCAAAAACAGGCACTGAAGCTAGACAACTAAAAGTAGTCTGAATGATTATTACTTAAGTATGCTTATTACATTTTTTTTAATATAGGTTTTGAGTAATCAACTTCATATTTTTTTGTGTAAGAGAATCAATAAAGGCCAGCTCGTCTTTTAAGCCTGTTGCCAACTCTTTCTCAATAAATGCATGGTGTGAATCACAAACAGCTTTAGTTTCTTTGATTAAAGTCGCCGCATCTGCGTAATTTTCTTGTATTTTATTTACAGCACCTTTAATAAGGTTAAACAATATTTTCTTTTTAGACACAGTTGCTAATTGACTATTCATTAGTACTGGTGTTGCAATAAAAAACGCTTTTGATATTCGATCTAATTTACGATAAAGCACTACTATGTTAGCAATTAGCTCTGCTGCGATGGGGTTATCAGGAGAGGGGCTAGAGAGAGAATGTGCCAATAAAGCATCCTTATATTTTTTTAAAGCCATCGTCGATTCGCCCTTTGAAAAATAACTTATGCCTTCTTGTCTTAACTCGTTATAACCACCTAGGGTATCTCGGATTTTTTTAAGCTCCGCCTTTAAGTGAGGAGATAAATTTTTATCAATAAATTCTTTATGTTTTAAATAAAAAATAGCGGCTTTTCTGGTAAATTTTTTTCCGTCGGCACCACTCATAGCGCTTAAACTCGCAATAAATGTTTTCAGCGTATTGAAGATTATTTTCTTTTTAAATTTCAATGAAGAGTCTAAATCTGTAATTAATACCTGTTCCGCTAATTCAAGTGCCTCTTTTCCTTGATGTAATTTCCGATAGGTCAAAATCATGTTTGAATAAAGTTTGATGATCTCTTGCCTATCTCTAGCTTCATGTTCATACAGATTCAATGCTTCTTTATAAGCGACTAAGGCTAAATCAAATTCATTTTTTTGATAACGTTGATTCCCTAAGGCTTTAAAATAAAGTGGTAGATTTGTTAACCTTGACTGAGCATCTAGTTGTTCCAGTTCGTAGGTGGAAGACAACTCCCTTTTAGCTGTGCTAAACGCCTCTTTTACTTTTCGTAAAGTCTCACGGAATGCGGCAGCTGTGAAGTTTCCTTCCAACAAGGAGTTCTGAAGAGTGTCTACAGCATCTTGATAAGCAATAAGGATATTAATTTCTTTTAATCGCTCTTGCAGCACAGCAAGCTCTGGCTGCATAGAACAAGCCAATTCATAATAAGTTTTTGCATCACGTAACCATCGGCGAAAATATTTTTTTCGTTCGTGATAATGCTCAGCAATAGCACTTCGATGCTTCTCTAGAGCTTTCCCCATATTTTCTTCATAGCCTACCCCATCAAATTGTACAATCTCTCCATTAGAAATCGTTAAAAAATTCATTAGGATATCAATGCGCTTAAATCCACCTTCTAAGCCATGAGCGAGAAAATAATTAGGTTCAATTTGCGCATCACCCAGCGCAATCAAACAAAAATCATCGCCTACTTTATAAAAAAAATGATCAAGTTGCTTTGGATCGACCTGAAAGCTAGTTAGTCTAGGCTTGGATTTATATTTTTTTGAAGGTGGCAATAATTCAAAGCTAATAGCAGAATCACCTGTAAGACATTCAAGCACTGTTTGCAGCCACTCAGCCCTCTGTTCCGCTAAGAGATTATCTGGGGCCTCAGTATAAAAACATACCTTATCTTTTTCAAAATGAATGTTATAACAACAGGGAAATCCCAGTTCACGCCAACCATATCCACGTAAGCGCTCCATCGCCTTTGCAAACTCTAAGGGTGTTTTTCCACTAAGCCCAAACTCATCGTTAAACTCAATTAGATCCGCTTTTTTTGCATTCTTGGCATCCATTTTCACATAAGCGAGTAAATGATTTTTGACAACTACTTCACTAGAGATAGGAGACAGTTGAAACGGTTTCATTGTTGTATCTTTTGCTTCTTCATTGATTTTGTTAACTAATTCTCTCTTTGAACCAGTACAATCAAAAACATAATCACAAGTGAGTGTTTGGACATTATTTCCTTTACTAATGACAACAGCTTTTGACTTGTTGTCAAAACGAAGAAATGAAGCATTTTCAAAGGTAATACCCAATGATTTCGCATACGAGTAAAGTGTTCGTTCAATATCTTTAATATGCGTTGTTTTTTTCTCATCGAAGATTAAAGGTACACCAAGTCCTTTTTCAGCTTTTTTAAAAACGGAATGATTAATGTGTCCTGGTCTAACATATTCTCCGGCACGTGGATCAATAACGACGATGTCTTTAACACCCGCTAACTTTAATTTTATGGCTGTATAAAGACCACTAGGCCCAGCGCCAATAATGACAGTACTCATAAGTTTAATAATTCGGCATTACAAAGGTATGCTACTTTAATAGAGGGAGATTAAGAAAATATTAACCAAACTGAAAATTTAATATACTTTTTTTCACAGATCAAAATATAGCCAGGTTCTAGTTATAATTACCAGAATTGTTGACTTAAGAATCTCCTGTGTTTGCTTTATTCCCTCAAATGACTACGTAGCGCGGTTTATACCTGGATTCATGAACGCCTCGTTTAATTAAAATAAAGGTTTAGGCGCCTTATTATTCTCAGAAGTTATACTAGCAGTAATGCATTCCAGCTCCGCTCTTAAACTTTTCTCTAGATTTTGTTCGATAAAATCACCATGCTTTAAGCACAATTTTTCAATCTGTTTAGAAATATTTTGAGGCGGATTAGAAGTACTTTTAATTACTTCAGCAGCCCCTTTAATAAGAGTAAATAATATTTTCTTTTTAATATCGGTTGATAACGCTAACTCAAGAAGCGGAATTGCTACAGGAAATGCTTCCACTGTCCGATTTAACTTGCGATAAATACAAACAATCTCAGCAACCAGGTTTCCTTCAAGTTCTCTATCATTAGACTTAGTTGAGGAGCGATGCATTAAAAGTGCATCTTCGTAGGCTACTAAGGCTAATGCGAATTTGCCAGAAGCTAAATGGGTTTTACCACTAGCTATTAAATCGTCAACTGCACCTGCTACGGAAGTAATTTGAGATTTTTTAGTCTCTTTATTTGCAATCATTAACACTTTTTCATTATATTCTGCAGCAGCAGCAAAATCGCCGCGCTCCAAAAATTGCTTTGCAAGATCTCTTAGAAAATACTTAACCTTCTCAAGCCCCTTCGAGAACTCAACTTGCAATGGCTCCTCAATAAAATCCTCATTCCTGGAACAAAGTTCTTGAAGTTGCTCGATTTCCCTGCATACATCTTTGATATTATTACCATCCATCCCTTCTATCGCATCAATCGCAGCACAAATAGCATTAAATAAAATCTTTTTTCTCATCATTTCATTAACTTCTTTTTCACCAAGAATTTTGCAAGCCATCCGGATAGCAACTAAAGGCTGATTTAATTTGCGATGAGTAAAAATCATGCTTGAATAGAGACTGATGAGCGTTTGCATGTCCACAAACCCCATTTTAGATATATCTATCACATGTTGATAAGCTTCTAATGCTTTAACAAATGCAGCTTGGGAATACAAATGATTACCAAATTCTTTAAAATAGCCTGCCAGACGAGCCAATTGCAATTTAGTATCCTCTTGCTCGTTCTTAAACATTGGCGGCAACTCTCTATTGGCCTGCTCAAATAATTTTCTTGCTTTTACTAGCTGAGCCATTACTTCTGCGGGAGGATAAGAAGTAAAACTAATACCGCCGTTGAATCCTTTTAGTTTATCAATAATATCGACAGCATCATGATAAGCTAGACGAGCACAAATTTCTGCTAAGCGAGTTTTAAAAAGAACTCTTGTCTCTGGGTTTAAGGTAACCTTAATAGCCTTCTCATAGTAAAGCCTGGAGTTCAATAACCATCCCAGAAAATATTCCTGTCGCTCTTCATAATGTTCAATAAGAGCATTGCGATGTTTGATTAAGCTTTTTACCATTTGTTTTTCAAAGGTTTCTTTATCGAAATAGATTATTTTTCCATCATCTATAAGCAAGCAACTAATCGTTTTATCAATTCGTTCGAATGAATCTTCAATACCATGCGCAAGAAAATAATTTGGATCGATTTGAGTATCACCTTGAGTAATAACGCAAGGTAATCCTGTTTTCTGATAACAAAACTGCTTCAGTTGCTTTGGATCAATTTCGAAAGTCGTAAATCTTGGTTTATATTTATATTTTTGAGAGTCTTTTACAAACTGAAAACTGATATCTGGATTTTCCGTTTCATAGGCAAGCACTGCTTGCAACCACTCTGCTTTTTTATTTTCAGGAAGGTTATCTGGAGCCTCTAGGTAAAGACATATTTTAGATTTACCAAATTCCATACCGTAGCAACGGGGGTAGCCCATTTCACGCCAACCTAATTTCCGAAAGGCCTCCATTGCATGAGCAAAATCCAACGATGTTTTAGAGCCAAGTTTAAAACCTGCATGATCAATGTAATTAACCTCTGTCATTTCTAAAGAATTCATTTTGACATAAGCCAACAAATGATTTTTAACGGTGACATCTTTTGTCACAGGAACAATTTCAAATGGTTTGGGATCTTCTGGTTTTACTCTGGCATTGACAGCATGAACTAGTGCTCGTTTTGCTCCTGTACAATCAAAAGCATACTCACAAGCTATAAATTTTTCCTCACCAGTTTCTAATGTAATAATGATTCCTTTTTTCTCTTCTGAGAAACGAAGAAATGTACCTCGTTGGATAGAAATGCCTGATGATTCAACGTATTTATAAAGTGCCCGTTCAAGGTCTTTGATATGTGCCGTGTTTGTATTTGAGCGTAATTTTTGTCCAACACCTTTCTCTGCTTTCTCAAAAACTGTGTTAAGGATATGTCCAGGCCTAACATATTCGTTAGCTCGTGGATCTATTAAAACAATATCCTTTACCCCGGCTTTCCATAATTTAGCCGCTAAGTAAAGACCGCTAGGACCCGCTCCTAAAATTGCTACAGCCATAATAATTCGAAGTGATTTGTTTATTAAATTGCGCTAATTGTACATTTACTTTATTTAGAGATAAATAATTATTTAATTAGATCATAAATAAATCACTGCTTTTTTACTTTGATTATTCTTTAGTAAGTGTTTTTGATGATAAAATAGTTTACTTAACCTTAATCGGTTAATCGTTTATTTTTTCCATTAAAATCAAAAGCATATTTATTGTTAGTGCGAAATACCTTCCTGCCTTCGCTTTACTAAAAGAACACCGCTCTTGATTTGTATTTTAGGTTTCGTTAAGATGGTTACATGTTGCATAAAAAAAGAACAACTGAAAGGCCAAACTCTAGCGTGAGTTAATTTCAACTCAAATAAGAAACGAGGATGTTATATGTCTCTGAATGAGATTGCAGTCAGTGTGCCCGAAACACAGAACGAACTTTCAAAGTGGCGAAAGCAAGATACAGTATGGATGCTAAGTCTATATGGTACAGCAATTGGTGCAGGTACACTTTTTTTACCCATTAACGCAGGACTAAACGGTATTTGGCCGTTAATTATTATGGCGTTACTCGCATTTCCGATGACTTATTTTTCCCACCAGGCTCTATGTCGATTTGTGCTCTCAGGTTCTTTAGCTAAAGGAGATATCACGACGGTTGTTGATGAACACTTTGGACGTGCGGCTGGAAAAATATTAACGTTTCTTTATTTCTTTGCGATTTACCCTATCTTATTGATGTATAGTGTCGCTATAACTAATACGACTGAAAGTTTTATTGTTAATCAAATGGGTTTGCAAGCCCCTCCGCGAGCTCTTTTAGCTATTCTGCTTATTTTTGTACTCATGGCGATTGTGCGTTTTGGTCAACAAATCATTGTGAAATCAATGAGTATGCTTGTGTATCCCTTTGTAGCTATTCTTCTTATGTTATCACTTTATTTGATACCACACTGGAACGATGCCATTTTTCAACAGACAAATACCTTTCCTGGCAATGGAGCTCAAGGGTTATTAATGACTTTGTGGTTAATTATTCCGGTAATGGTTTTCTCTTTTAATCACTCCCCCATCATTTCTTCTTTCGCAGTTGCGCAAAAGCAGCAATATGGCAAAGATGCTGATGAAAAAAGCTCGTGGATTCTAAAATATAGCCACATTTTGATGGTTACTACGGTTATGTTTTTTGTGTTTAGCTGTGTTTTAAGTCTTTCACCTCAAGATCTTGCACTAGCAAAAAAACAAAACATTTCTATTTTATCTTATTTAGCAAATCATTTTCATACGCCAATAATGGCTTATATTGCGCCATTAATTGCTTTCATTGCCATTGCTAAATCTTTTCTTGGCCACTATCTTGGTGCCAGTGAGGGTCTGCAAGGGTTAATCGTTAAAGGACTTGAAAGCCGCGGCAAGAGTTTATGCTCGAAAAAAATAAATCGGCTTATCGAAGGATTTATGATTTTGACATGTTGGATAGTTGCCACATTAAATCCTAGTATTTTGGGTATGATTGAAACCTTGGGTGGCCCTGTTATTGCCGTTATTCTATTTTTAATGCCGATGTATGCGATTGCCAAGGTCCCTGCAATGCAAAAATTTAGAAATCCCCTGGTCAATCTATTTATAAGCTTTATTGGTCTCGTTGCGATCTCCGCTATTCTCTTTGGCTTGTTACACATGTAATTTTTCATAAGCTCCTTGTTATTTAAATGCGAAATAACAAGGAAATTCACACATTTTCATCTCTACTCGATTAGCTTGTCTGCTTGTGAACAACAACCACGTGTTCTCATCAAATTTACTTTTCCAAACCTCTTAGTATAGATTTTCTATAGATTGTTTACTCAATTAACCCTAGGTCCATATGCTAAAATTATAGGTAAGATAACAAATTAAAATCTTTGTAAAAATGAATAAAAATAGGAAGAAAAACCCGATAATCGGAGTCATTGTATGGATAAGTTTATTAATCGACACGAGGCAGGAAGAATTTTAGCTGATCAACTTAAATCTTACGCGAATAATCCTGATGTCATTGTTTTAGCCTTACCTCGTGGCGGTGCCCCTGTAGGTTATGAGATAGCCAAGGCTCTCTCTGCACCTCTTGATGTGTTTATTGTGCGTAAACTTGGCGTACCAGGGCATGAGGAATTAGCCATGGGAGCGATTGCTTCTGGCTCCACAGTAATTTTTAATGAAGAGATAATTGACGCTTTACATGTCTCCAAAGAGGCAATCGATAGCGTTATTCACTCTGAAGAACAAGAACTGGCTCGTCGTGAAAACATGTACCGTCACAATCAGCCCTATCCGAGTCTTAAAAATAAAATCGTTATTTTAGTAGATGATGGCGTTGCTACAGGCGCTACCATGCGTGCAGCCATTAAATCACTAAGAAAACAGAATCCTGCGCGTCTTGTTATGGCCATTCCAGTTGCAGCCTATTCGACTTACCAGGAAATGGCAAAACTCGTTGATGAGATCATCTGTCCATTACAACCACTACATTTTTATGCAGTGGGCTTATGGTATGAAGATTTTGCTCAAACCAGCGATAATGAAGTGTCTGCGTTACTGGCCAATAAAACTAGCAACACGTTTAAATCGCCAGTTTTGTAGTACCAGGGAGGCTCTATGAGATTTTCCATTGAGGTAGAACACGCCATTACTATTGAAAATGATGGTATTATTCTTAATGGAATTTTATATATCCCTCAAAATGCTGTAGGTATTGTCCTCTTTGCGCACGGCAGTGGTAGTAGTCGCTTTAGTGTTCGAAATCAATTTGTTGCTCATGCATTAAATAAAGCCCAATTAGCCACTTTATTATTTGATTTATTAACACCTGAAGAAGAGGCGCTTGATCTTCGCACACGCGAGTTTCGTTTTAATATTCATTTTTTGGCCAATAGATTAATTGATGCAACCAATTGGTGCAGTGAGCAAAATTTTAATTTGCATTTGGGGTATTTCGGAGCAAGTACAGGAGCTGCTGCTGCACTGATTGCTGCCGCTAACAAAAAAGAACTTATAAAAGCAGTTGTTTCACGAGGGGGGAGACCCGATTTAGCACAAGAATCGTTAGCAGATGTCAAGGCGCCAACATTATTGATAGTCGGTAGTCATGATGAAATCGTCATTACGATGAATGAATCCGCGTTTTCTGAATTAAAATGTATCAAACAATTAGAAATAGTTTCTGGAGCAACTCATTTATTTGAAGAGCCAGGAACACTTGGTGAAGTAGCTAGATTGGCAAAAGATTGGTTTGTTCAATATCTTCATAATTCTTGATCTTTGTCATTTTCCTGAGTGTAGGAGGTTCTATGTTGAATCACAATAAGCAGAAACTAATTGATGTACTCAATGAAGCGATAGAACCTTTAGATTCTACTACGGATAATGATGCGACTATTTTAGATAAAATTGATGATGCACGGTTTGTAATGATTGGTGAGGCCACTCATGGGACTAGTGAATTCTATCAAACAAGAATCAACATCACCCGCCGCCTTATTGAAGAAAAGGATTTTATGGCCGTAGCCATCGAGGGTGACTGGCCTGATGCCTATACCGTTCATCGCTACATACAGAGAAAAACTGACTTTACTCAGCCAGAGCAAGCTTTAGCAGACTTTCGCCGATTTCCTACATGGATGTGGCGCAATAAGACCATGCCTCCTTTTTTGAAATGGCTGCATAACTACAATAGAAATCTGCCGCTCACTGGCCAAATTGGTTTCTACGGCCTTGACTTATATAGTCTAAATGCCTCCATGCAAGCTGTAATTAGTTATCTAATGAGCATTGATCCCGCTGCTGCTCAGCGAGCAAGAAAACGTTATGCTTGTTTTGATCACAGCAATATTGATCCACAAACCTATGGCTATTTAACCAATATCGGTATTAAAAAATCCTGCATTGACGAAGCAATCGCTGTTTTAGTGGAGCTACAGCATCACGCTTTTGAGTATATTCGCCAAGATGGAATTACTGCAGAAGATGAATATTTTTTCGCCACTCAAAATGCTCGAGTAATTAAGGACGCTGAGGTTTATTACCGTTCCATGTTCGAAGGGCGCGCATCCTCCTGGAATATTCGCGACAGGCATATGTATGAAACCTTAAATACTCTTGCTGATCATTTAGAAAACCGCTTTGATAGGCCTGCAAAAATCATAATTTGGGCTCATAACTCCCATATTGGTGATGCTCGGGCGACAGAAATGAGCGAACAAGGCGAAATCAATCTTGGTCAACTAGTGCGCGAACAACATGACAGAAATAGTTATTCCATTGGTTTTTCTACTTATGAAGGGTTTGTAACTGCAGCTTCCGAATGGGATGATCCTCCTAAACGTAAAAAAATAATTCCAGGCTTTGAAAGCAGCTATGAAGAGTTATTTCATCAATTAAAATTCGATGATTTTTTGCTGGATTTAAAAAACAATGAACATTTGGAACATTATTTAAAAATTCCTCGATTACAACGCGCAATTGGTGTTATTTACCGTCCTGAAACTGAACGTCTTAGCCATTATTTTTTTACTCACCTAACCTATCAATTTGATTCGATTATTCATTTTGATAAGACAAATGCTGTGATACCACTGGATGTTAGCCGCCAAATAGCATGATAATTTTATCCTTGCTATTTATTTTCTATACTATTCTGAATAAAGAGCTCAAAAGGATAAGAATCTGATGAAGCTAAATTATGTTGCCTGCACATCACAAGAGGGATTTCATAAAATTGCTTATTCCGAATGGGGGCATGCTGAATTAGACAATTCAGCGATTATTTGCGTTCATGGTTTAACGCGCAATCGCTGTGATTTCGATCATCTCGCACAATTTTTAAGTGCACAAGGCCGTCATGTATTTTGTCCTGATGTTGTCGGTCGCGGAGACAGCAGCTGGTTTAAAAATCCAAAACATTATAATTATCAACAATATATTGCAGATATGACCACGCTTATTGCAAGAACGGGGGCAGAAAAAATAGATTGGATTGGCACCTCTATGGGAGGGCTGATTGGCATGGCACTCGCCTCTTTGCCTGACACACCTATTCGTTCATTGGTTTTAAATGATATTGGACCACAAATTCCCGTTCAGGCTTTATGGCGATTAAGCCAATATGTTAGTAAACATCCTGAATTTAGTAATGTAGAAGAAGCAAAAAAATATTTCAAAATTATTTATGAAAGCTTTGGTAATTTAAGCGATGAACAGTGGAATTATCTAACAATCCATAGTATCAAAGAGCAAGCTCCGGGCATTTATGTCTCTAAATTAGACCCTCATATTAAAGGATCCAAACCAAGTGGCCAATTAGTAAAAGAGTTTTTCACAAACCCTCATCGAGCCCTGGAAGGTATTTTCTTCGATATTGATCTTTGGTACCTATGGCAAAATGTCAAATGCCCAGTTTTGGTAATTCGCGGTAAAAATTCAGACATGCTTTTGCCAGAATACATCAAACGCATGCAAAGAGCCCATCCGCATGTCGACGTTATCGAGGTGGAAAATGCCGGACATGCCCCGATGCTATTTGAAAATAAGGAACAGGAACAAATTGCTAATTGGCTCAAAGCATCACTTGCATAGAAATAAAATTTTTTAACTTGAGCCTATTATTGCGACTATTTAAAATTAATATTTTTGGAAATGGCTATGAGTGTCCGAACACAACATCATATTCTTGTTGTCGGTGGAGGGGCTGGAGGGCTTGAACTAGTCACCAAACTAGGACAAAACTTAGGCAAGCAAGGAAAAGCCAGAATTACTTTGATTGACGAGCAGCCTATTCATCTGTGGAAACCCCTACTTCATGAAGTTGCTGCAGGTTCTCTTGATTCCAATATTGATCAAGTCAATTATTATGCCCATGCTGCAGACAATTATTATCATTACCAACCCGGCACAATGGAAGGTCTGGAAAGAGATAAAAAACGAATCTTGCTAGCGGCACTGGTAGATGAAAATGGCGAAGAACTAGTTCCTAAACGCTTCTTAAGCTACGATACATTGGTATTAGCGGTGGGTAGCTTAAGCAATGATTTCAATGTTCCTGGGGTTAGGCAACATTGTTTATCGCTTGATAATCTTGACCAGGCAAATTTATTTCAAAGAAAATACCTCAACAAACTTCTCTGCACGCAGTATGGACCTCCATCACTACACCCCACTTTTAATATTGTAATTGTCGGTGGTGGCGCTACGGGAGTTGAGTTAGCTGCGGAACTTCATAACAGTTTACGACAAGCTGAAACTTATGGTTTAGATCATGAGACGATTCGATTAGCTCAAATTACTTTAATTGAAAGTGCCCCTCGAATTTTATCACCTTTACCTGAGGCTATAGCCACAGCAGTTACCCAACGCTTAAAGTCTCTTGATATTGCTGTCTACACGAATGAAACAGTTACTCGTGCGACTGAACACGGCATCTATACCAAGAGCGGGCAATTTCATCCTTCTGATTTGTGTGTTTGGGCTGCTGGCATTAAGGCGCCTGATTTTTTAGCCAGCCTCAATGGCTTAGAAACAGATCAAATTAACCGCTTAATTGTTAATTCAACACTGCAAACAACTCGAGATGAAAATATCTTTGCTCTGGGTGATTGTGCTAATTTTATTGATCCAAAGCTTGGCATCCCCGTCCCACCTAGAGCCCAATCTGCTCATCAACAGGCTTGTATCCTAGCGAAATCACTTAAAAATCGACTCAATAATAAGCCATTGATTGATTTTAAATATCACGATCGAGGATCGTTGGTTACCTTAAGTTGCTATGACACATTTGGAAATATAGGCTTCCATAAAATACAACATTTTATCGGTGGCAAAATAGCACAATACGTTTATCGTTCATTGTATTTTATGCATTTATCGTCATTATATGGCTTTTTTGGCGCCTGTACGGTAAGAAAGGCAAAAAAATTGCTTATAAAAACAAGACCACGGTTAAAGTTGCACTTTAGCAAAAATTAAAACAGCGCTATTGAAACATACTCAGGGAGGGGGCAGCGTGAAGAAAAAATTTCTTGAAAAACCTACCTGGAATCGAGTTGCATTTATATTCCAAGGGGGTGGAGCTCTAGGAGCTTTTCAAGTGGGAATCTATGAGGCACTCCATAATGCCGGTTACCAATTAGATTGGGTAAGTGGCATTTCTATTGGCGCAATCAATGCTGCCATTGTTGCTGGTAATAAGCCAGAACATCGTGTGGAGAAATTGAAGGAATTTTGGAAGATTATTGCAACCCCCTCCTATTTTTCCTGGTGGGAACAATACCTGGAAAACGTGGATATGCATCGCTGGTATAATCAATTGCATGCACATACCACCCTTCTTTTTGGACAACCAGGATTTTTTAAACCAAGGCTATTCAATCCGCATTTTGCATCTAACTCAACACCAGATGAACTTAGTTTTTATGATACCTCCATGCTCAAGGACACGCTTGAGCATTTAATTGATTTTGATATTCTTAATAGTGGCAAGACACGTTTGACCTTATCTGCAGTACGCCTGGTAGATGGTCAACAAGTTCTTTTTGATACCTTGCATCAAAAGGTTTATTCCGAACACATTATGGCAAGCGGAGCATTACCTCCTGGATTTCCAGCAGTTAAAATCGATGGGCTTTATTATTGGGATGGAGGTATTGTTAATAATACCCCTATTGAGGTTATTTTAAATGACTTACCTCGTGTCAGTACTTTATGTTTTATGGTGCAACTTTTCGATCCTGAGAGTAAGGATCCGACAACCTTGGATGAGGTGTTATTGAAGCAGAAAGACATGACTTATGCGAGTCATTATAAGCGTGTTCTAAAAAGTTTTTGCGAAGCACATGATATGCGACACGCCATTACTGAACTTTACAATATGCTCCCCGAGAATATGAAAAATAATCCTAAAGCGCAAAAAATAAGGGCAATGGGTTGCAAAACAATTATGACCTTAGTGCGATTTCATCGACATGGCTTAAATACCGACTTATCTTCAAAAGATTATGCTTTCTCATCAAAATCTATCGATAACGGGATACAAATGGGTTATGAACAAGCAGCGAATGCTTTAAAAAAATCGCTTTGGCTACAACCAGTACCTGATGACGTTGGTGCTGTTCTTTATGATATGTGTCCTCATGAAGAGACAGAAACTATTTTCAAACATGGAGAAAAATACCAGCAATAATGTCGAAGCCAAGCTGCTGCATTATAAGGGCTCAGAGTTGGATATTCTGTTGACTACAAAAAGCTTATCACGCAGTATAAGGGAATTTTTTACAAAATTTATATTATTTTTCATGTGAAATTTCTTAACCTTCACATTAGGGATAAATAAACTGAAATGACTTCATTTCCTGGGCGCATTCATTATTATCTATTTCCCTGCCTATTCCTTATTTCACTGGTGGTCATTGAATGGTTAGAAATACTTCATCTTAATAATGGTGTCTTTAGCTATACGCTTGACGACCCCTATATTCATTTATCTCTTGCCAAGCACATCGCAAATGGCGAGTATGGCTTTAATCATAGTGAAGTCTCTAGCCCTTCTTCCAGTGTTCTATGGCCTTTTTTATTATCCCTCTTTTCTCATTTGTCTTTTTATGAGTTTATGCCGTTGTTTCTCAACAGCTTATTTTCTCTTTTAATATTGTCAGTTTTTATTTTACTTTGTTTATCTGTCGACCCTAAAAATTCTCAAATTCAATGGAAACATGTATTTTTATTTTGCATCTTAATACCAGCAATAAATTTGGTCGGCCTGATATTTTCTGGAATGGAACACTCCTTACAGATGCTTTTTAGTGTACTTTTAATATCTGGGCTTATCCGTGAAAGTCGCACTCAATATTTTCCTCGATGGCTGGCAGTAGTCATAGTGATAGGCCCTTTAATACGCTATGAAAATTTATCGTTACTACTACCTGCATTGTTTTTTTTGTTTTATAGAGGACATAGAAAGGAAGTGATTTATACTAGCATTGGTTTGCTTGTACTTTTAAGTCTATTTTCCATCTTTCTTCTTTATCTTGGTCAACCCATCTTGCCTGCATCGATTTTGAATAAAATTGGTTTTGCACAGTATCCTTCATTTCGTGAAGAATTATTCGAACAATTCAATCTAAATTTAACGCAGAGACAAGGGCTTATTTTTCTAATTCTTTTATTTATCTTTACGGTCGTGATTTCTTTTTCCAAACTAACACTCATTAAAAAGCAATTATTAAGCGTAGTTAGTATTAGTCTTCTCCTGCATTTATTTCTTGGAAAATTTAATTGGTTTCATCGCTATGAACTTTATTTGTATGCGGCAATCTTACTTCTCATTTTTTATTTATATTTTGATAGTTATTATCAATCTAAAACGCCCAATACATGGTATGTCTTGCTGTTAATAGGTACTTTTTTAGCGGGTTATCCTTACTTCACGGTATTAATTACCTTACCCCAAGCCACAAACAATGTTTACCTACAACAATATCAGATGCGAAAATTTGTTATCAATTGGGTGAAGTCTCCTGTTGCAGTCAATGATATAGGCTGGGTTTCTTTTAATAATCCCTATTACGTTTTAGATCTTTGGGGACTGGGAAGTTATGATATTTATAAAAAAAGAAGCGCTCATAAAAATACGTTATGGATGGATAAAACGATTAAAAAATCACATGTAAAACTGGTTATGCTCTACAAAGAGTGGTTTTATACTGTACCCTCTAATTGGGTATCGCTGGGCTGTTTATCTTTTGTAGGACCTCGAGTTTCTGTAGCAGATAAAACAGTGAATTTTTATGCAACCGATGAGAAATATGTCCCGGAACTTAAACAACAATTGGAATTTTTCAAAAAAGAGCTTCCTGCTGGAGATATATTTAATCCAGATTGCAATTAGATTTGTTTTGAACCATTCGAATGCTCGCAAAAACTTAATTTTAAATCCAAGACTTAAACTGGAATACAAGCGCATAAGCTGGCTAGTTTTTTTTCAGCTATATGATAAAGTTCCTTATGATATAAATAACTACTGAACTCCTTAAAGTGAGGCCTTGTGAAAAGTAAGTTCCCTTTTCATCGCGTACTTCGAAGACAAACTTTTATAAAGTGTGTTTTGTTTCTTTTTGCCTGTTGTTTACTTACTTTTGCTTATTATTTTTTTTGGGGTTCCAAAAGCCAAGTCAATAACGACACCCTAAAAATCGTTGAAGTAGAAGAGATTAAACTCCAAAATATCCAACAAACGGCAGAATTAATAGGGACAATTCACCCCAAACACACCACCGTATTAATTGCCAAAGCAAATGGCATGTTAGATTCATTATTAGCAACAGGCCAAAATATAAAAAAAGGGACGTTAATCGCCAAAATTGATAATCCGGATATGGAAAAAAACCACCAGCTTTCCGAAACCGCAGAACGAATCGCAAGAACTCAATATGAAAGATTATCAACGTTACTTAAAACAGGTTATGTAAGTACAAAGGAAGTTGAAGAGAAAAAGCAGGCTTGGATAGAGGCTTCGAAAAATCTCTCTCAAACCAAAATTGAATTGGATACAATGCGTTTCTATGCTCCTTTTGACGGTATTATCGGAGCCTATAAAAAACGCGAGGGCACACAAATTAACATTGGTGATCCTGTCGTCACCATTTATGATCCGACCTCCCTAACCATCGATTTTGATGTTCCATGCACCAACCTTAAAACCATCAGGGAGGGTCAATTCGTTCGGGTTTTAGGCACTGAATACCGTATCTCTCACATTCAAAAAATGATTGATGAAGAAACACACATGTGTCCCGCGGATGTCGATATTGTCTGTGAAGATTGTATTATGGGCGCTAGTGTCGATGTTGAACTTGTTATGCAAGAAAAGAAAAAAGTAGTCGTTATTCCCTATCAGGCTGTTTTTCTTAAAAATGGTAATCGTTGTGTCTATGTCGTTGACGATCATAAAATCGTTTTGACTCCTATTCAGACTGGACTACAAAATAAATCACATATTGAAGTGATTTCCGGCTTAAAGCCAGGGCAAATACTAGTAACCAAGGGACAAGAGCGATTATATCCAGGTATGTCAGTTGGGATTTATAAATCACTTCCTACCTCTGATAGCTAATACTATGAAACTACCCAATTATTTTATTAAACACCCAGTTATCACCGTTATCTTTAACTGCGTGCTTGTCGTCTTAGGCTTGCTCTGCTTGCATTCATTACCTATTCGAGAGTATCCAAATATTAGCTTCCCTACAATTACTGTTACAACATCTTATCCCAATGCCAGCTCAGAACTGGTCGAATCAGCCGTTACAAATATTCTGGAAGAACGCTTGGCTGGGGTTGAGGGCCTGGAAACTATTACCTCACAATCAAGCTCAGGCTCCTCTTACATCACCTTATCTTTCCGTTCAGGCTCATCGATGGACAGGGCCTTGAGTGCAACCCAAGATGCGGTTGCTTTAGCAAAACCCTTATTACCTATTGACGTCAGAGCCCCAGCCATTGAAAGACAAAAAAAATCAAGTGGCCTTCCTTTTGTAGGGATTTCTTTAGAATCATCTTCCCTTGGTTTTGGTGAGTTAACTCATTTTGCCAATCTTAATTTAAAAAATTCCTTTCGTAGCTTAAAAGGTGTTTCATCTGTGGAGGTTTGGGGACAACCCTATACCTATGAGATTCGACTTGATCCTAAAAAATTATTTTCTTTTGGTATTAATGTAGATGAAGTATTCGATGCTATTGCGAAAAGTAGCATCTCTCTTCCTGCTGGTAACTTTCAGAATAAAATTCCCAGCACCCTAAATTTTGAATTAAAAACAGTCGCAGACTATGAAAATCTATTAATTAAAAGCAACAACTATCACCCTATTTTCTTAAAATCCATAGCCGCTGTAAAATTAACAACAGATAATGATCGTATGCGAGTAAGAGTAAACGGTCATCCTGGTCTTGTTTTATCCATTAATCGTGCAGACGATGCGAATCCACTTGAGGTGTCCAAACTCGTTCGTCATGAACTTAATTCGATAAAACAAAATTTGCCTGAAGATATAAAAGTCAAAACTATCATCGATCAATCCGATTTTATTAATGCCTCTCTAAAAAATATTCAGTCTTCTATTTTAGAGGCAATTATCCTGGTACTTATCATCGTCTTTCTATTTCTGAGAAATGGACGTGCCACTTTTATTCCATTAATTACTATCCCCGTCTCTTTACTAGGGGCATTAATTTTTTTAAAAGTATTTGGCTTTTCTATTAACCTTATGACGCTTTTAGCTATGGTTCTTGCCGTTGGCTTAGTAGTGGATGATGCCATTATTGTTTTAGAAAATATTTGGCGTCACATTGAAGAAGGTATGTCGTCAATTGATGCTGCAATGAAAGGCTCAAGAGAAATTGGTTTTGCAATTGTCGCAATGACTCTTACCTTAGCTAGCGTTTATGCACCTGTCGCTTTTATTCCAGGAATGCTTGGACAAATCTTTATTGAATTCGCTGTTGCTTTGGCAGGAAGTGTTGTTATTTCTGGAATTGTCTCTTTAACATTATCCCCTTTAATGTGTGCCAAATTTTTAAATAGGAATAACAAACAATTATGGCCAGCCGTTGATACGTTTTTACATAAACTTGACCAACAATATGCCAAAATTTTAAACAGAGGGATTGGAAAGAAAAAATATCTTTTTGCAGGTGTAGCTTGCTTTATAGGTTGTAGCCTATTTTTTTATCATTTATTGCCTAGAGAAACTGCACCCAAAGAAGACCGTGGATTAATTGGTATCTACACGCCTTTACTTGTCGGCGATAATGTTCAAACGCTGGATAGCAAAATCCCGCCAATTGAGAATAAGGTAAAAAATTTGCCAGAAATCAATAATCAACTCACATTTATTGGTGATTGGGGGGCTAGTATTGTCCTTCCTTTAAAGCCTCATGCCCAAAGAACACACTCAGCTGAGCAGTTAGTTACAAATTTACAGCCACAAATGAATAGTTTTCCGTCAATGGATTCCTATGTTTGGAGCTGGGACACCGCATTACCGGGAATTGATGATGCAGGAAGCGGTTCAGAATTAACCTTGGTTATTTCAACAACTGATAATTTTCGTCAATTACTCAATGAAGTAGAAAAATTAAAAGCGTCGCTAGATGAAAATAAACAATTTGAATCTAGCCACTACGACTTACGGCTGGACTCCATGGGTTATAGCATCGATGTTGACAATAACGCACTTTCGCAACTTGGGCTATCGCCCAAACAGGTGGCAAAAACAATTGAAGTATTTTTCAGCGGTGATAAATCACTGAATTTCCAAAAAGATGGCATAATTTATAATTTAACCCTCAAAGGAATAAATTCCCCCTGGACTTTAAATGAATTATATCTCACGACACCTGTGGGCAAACACGTTTCCTTAGGCGCAATAACTACCATGAAAACCAAAGCGCAACCGCCAACGCTGGATCATCATAACCAAATGCGCTCAACTACTCTGCACGTTAAATTACGTTCTGGTGACTCAATTAAAAAGGGAATGGGCATGCTTGGGGATATAGCCAAAAATGAATTACCTAAGCACTACAAAATGACCTGGGAAGGTGCTGCGAAAGCCTATACTCAATCTTCCAATATTATGCTGATTTTATTTGTTTTATCCCTTTTCTTTATTTTTGCTATCTTATCAATTCAGTTTGAAAATTTCATTGACCCATTGATCATCATGTTTACAGTTCCTTTAGCGAGCTGCGGTGCCCTGTTTTTTGCTTATTTATTTAAACAATCATTTAATATTTATACACAGGTGGGTTTAATAACGTTAATTGGTCTAATTAGCAAACACGGTATCTTAATTGTCGAATTCGCCAATCAATTAAGAGAACAAGGATTCTCTATACTAGAGGCTATTCAAAAAGCGGCCGTTTTACGCCTACGCCCTATTTTAATGACCACTGGAGCCATGATTTTTGGGATTATTCCACTTATACTTTCACATGACGCCGGTGCAGAATCCCGACACGCCATTGGCTTTGTTCTTTTAGGTGGTTTAAGTATGGGAACGCTATTAACTCTTTTCATTTTACCCACGATTTATTACGCCGTAAAATCTAATCAATTTTTTAAAAGAAAAGAAATTAAACAAAATACTTAGCTATATTTAACAGAGGATCAATAAAGGATTTATTATTATGAATGAATTGGATGTTTTATTACTTTTTTATGACGAAATGAAAGCTCAAGGAACGAGCCGAGATAAAGTCTTTTTAAACATGGATGAAAATGCTGTTGAGCAATTGACAAAAAAATATGGGCGTACCATTACTCTTGAGCAATTGCATAAATTAACAGATATCTGCATAGCAAATGAATGGCTGGAGCGCACAACGATTGATCCTGGCTATAATTTTCTAAATTTGACAGCTGCAGGGCTACAAATTGTAATAGCTCATATCTATCGCTAAATTTTGCGCCTCCAGTTCTAAAGTCAATTAAACCCTTGGCATCCCCACATAATATTCACGAGGCTTTAAACCCTAAGAAGCACCTATTTTTTGCGATGCTGAAATAAAACTCCAAAAAGCAATCAGTTCCTACCAATTCCGCCACCGCAAAATATTGATTCAGTGTTTCAATATATTTTTGCATCAATTGTATGATGGTTAATAGCAAAATGGTTGGCAAATCTTAACGCTTGCGCAAGCTTTGCTGTGCGCGGTTGTTCATCAGGGCTCCCAGCTTTTGCCATACACTGGTAACACTGATTGTCAAAAGCTAATGCTCGTCTAATTTGCCTCAAGAAACTCTGGAGTAAATGTTTTGCTTGCAAAAAAACATTTTCAAGTTGGCCCCATTGTAAGAAATTTCAGGAACATACTCTAAAATTTTTTCAAAAGACGTTTTGCCATTCTCTGATAAATTTATATAGGACATAACTGGCTACCCTTTACTTAAAGTTGCATTAAATCCAAATTAGTGTAAAATTTGCCCAATGAAAAGAAAATTACTTTATTTATTTCTTGTCGCTGTTCTAATTGCCTCCGGTTATTATGCCTGGTGGTGGTGGCAGAGACCAAAAATCAAACCCCTAACTTTAAGACAAGGCTCTTTTTCTCAGCTTCCCGGCTGGAAGACGGCTGATTTGCAACAATCATTAGAAGCATTTAAAGTTTCATGCAAAACTTTTTTAAGACAAGATCCTGAGAAATCAGTAGGAAGCCATCTCTTAGAGTTGAAAGCTAAAGATTGGCAACCAGCTTGTCAAATAGCACTGGCAATTTCCCCTGGCACTAATAAACAGGCAAGAGAATTTTTTGAAAAATGGTTCTCTCCGGTAGAATTTTATGACAATCAGCCCGTTCGCGGTCTTTTCACAGGCTACTATATGCCACTTCTCTATGGGAGCCGCACTAAAACAAATAAATACAATGTCCCTATATATGCTACACCTTCGGACTTGGTAACGATTAATCTCGGTCAATTTGATCCTTCTTTTAAACATCGAAAATTAGTAGGCCGTGTGACGGGACATCGTGTTGTGCCCTATTATACACGCGCAGAAATTAATAAGGGAGCGATTAAGAACAAAGCCAAGGTTCTGGTATGGATTGATAATCCAATTGATCGCGTTTTTTTAGAGATCCAAGGTTCTGGTATTGTTGAACTGCCGGATGGTGAATTAGTTTACCTTGGATATGCAGCCCAGAATGGTGCCCCTTACACAGCAATTGCAAAAGTACTCATTGATAAAGGCGTGATGACAAAGCACACAGCTTCAATGCAAGGTATTAAACGCTATTTAACTGAGCACCCCAAGGAAATGGATAAAGTTTTAAATCAAAATAAGTCTTTTGTCTTCTTTGATAAACTTCCACAAACTGCAGCTCTAGGTACACAAGGCGTGGCTTTGACCCCAGGTTATTCCTTAGCTGTTGATTTAAAATGGATTCCAATCGGCACTCCACTTTGGTTAACAACAACAAGGCCAGATGCGCACAGTGATAATCAACGTCCTTTTCAGCGTTTAATGATTGCTCAAGATACCGGTGGCGCAATTCGTGGGCTGGTCCGAGGAGATGTCTTTTGGGGAGCAGGTAAAAAGGCAACTTATATAGCAGGTCATATGAAAAATGAAGGACATTATTGGCTATTACTGCCTCAACATGCTGTCGAACGCCTGCAAAAAGAATTCGCAAGTCAGGAATTAACCATCGCTGACAATAAAAAAACTAGATAATCTTAAGGATTATCTAGTTTTTTCAGACGTGCTTAACTTTTTTGATTAAAGAGTGTTCTAAGCACTTTATCATCAAAAAACATTTCATAACGTTCATTTTCTCCGGCATCCGTGGTTATAGTTTCAGCCGGCGCCGTTAAAGCCTCATCTAAGCTGATAAAGCGATAACCATTTTGTCTATAAAGATCAATAATATCCCCCAAAAAATGGCTATTTAGCAAATTGGCATGAATTAATAAAATTTGTTTTACTGGTTTATCAGGATTAGCTTTGGCAGCTTTGCTTTCTGCCTTCAATGTCTGATTCCAAATAAAAGCAAGGTATCGCTTTCTTAATTGATTTAAATTTTTCTCACGCAAGCGATAAGGAATAGCAAAAAGCTGTTGATTAAACACAAAATCTTTACTATCGATGGTTACTGGAGCAACAATATAATTGTGTGCTGCCAAATAATCGTACACTGTTTGCTTTTTCTGTCCTGAACTTTCAGCTAAATAAGGATAACGAAAATATTTTCGATCAGGGAATAATGGGGTCAAAACTTTATCAGCTCTATCTACATCATCGATATATTTTTCTGCTGTAACACTATTTAAACTTCTGTGGGAGTAGGTATGATTCCCCAAAATGAAACCAGCTTGGCGAAATTGCTCCAGAAGCTCCCATTGACCTTTCTCTATAGAACCTGCAATGACAAATCCTGTTGCTGGGACATTCTTTTCAATTAAAGTCTGCAAAATTTTCATAAAGCGATCATGTTCGCGTTGCAATTTTGCAGGATTATTATTACTCGATCCCACGAAGGGCAAATCATCAATTGTGATTGCAATTTCGCGATCTTGCGCAAAGGCTAAACTTGCAAAAAAGAGGCCCAAAACAAGACAGAGAAGATATTTTTTTAACATTTGACAATCCCTCATCAAATAATTCTGCTAGAAATGAATACTTTCAATCAGCAAATTTTATACCAAATTTAATGAGTATTTATAAATGCGAATCTAGGAAAATAACTCTTCCACTATCTCAAGCCATTGTAGTTTCCATAATTCAAAAAGAAAGAAACGATCTTCCTCTCTCTCTAAAAAAGCATTCAATTCCTCTGTTAGCAGTAGACGACAATTAGCAATCAATTTAACTAAAGCAATGGAAACTCCTTTGACATTCCACTCATAGCCATTAATGAATAAAAAGATAGCATTATCATCAGACTCTTGATAAGCAAAACGACAGAGAGAATTACGCATCAATCCTCTACTACCACGTAACGCTTGTAAAAAAAATTCTTGGCGAACATCTTGTGGCATTGGCTCAGGCAAAAGTTCTTGTGCGTGTTGATCAAGGTTTGTTGCAAAACAACCGAACCATGATTTAAATTGCGATTCATTCGAAAGTAATTCCTGCATTAATTCACGAGCATTTTCCCAAGCCTGTTGTGGTAATTCAGAGGTAGCATTTATTAAACCCCAATTTGGATCTTTATAAAGAGTGACTGCTTGTTTTTTTTCAGCTAAATACTCACCAAAACTATCCCATAATTCTTGTCCCTGATAGCTGCGATAGCCAAAAGAATAGGTCATGCAGTCCTTTGAAATAGCTATCCCATAATGACCCACATGAGGAGGTAAATAAAGCATATCGCCTTCTTCAAGAATATATTCTTCTTCTACCTGAAAATCCTCCATAATTCTTAATTCAATTCCAGATAGGCTATTTTCGACGCAGCAATTTTTGGTGGTTAATGACCATTTCCTAGAGCCTATTGCCTGATATAGAAAAACATCATAATTATCATAATGAGGTCCTACACTTCCTTTATTTACCGCATAACTTATCATTACATCATCAACTCGCCACTGGGGAAGAAAGTTAAAGTCGTTAAGCATAAGAGCCACCTCAGGGATAAAACGGTCAACTGCTTGTACCAATAAAGTCCAGTGTGTTCTGGGTAAACTTTTGAAATCCTTGGGAGAGAATGGTCCACGTTTTAAATGCCAGTAGGGACTTTTTTCGGGTGTTTCTAATACTATTCGACTTTCAACCTCTTCCTCCATTGCCAATCCAGCAAGTTCATCAGGACTGAGCGGATTCTTAAAAGAAGGTAATGCTTGCCGAATTATCACCGGCTTTTTTTGCCAATAATCGGTTAAAAATTTTTGTACACTAAACTCTTTAAAATTAACCATGTTATTACTCACTTCTCATCATTTATGAACATCTAGGATATAACCCAACCCATTGATGTTAGAAATTTTATAATCTTTCTAGCAAATAAGGTCTGTTATCTATTAGAATTTTGCTGTCAAAATAGTTCAAATATTTTCTCCATGAAATGACAATTCATTGGAATATATCTCTTAAGGACTAGGTATTATGAATAAGAAAAATACACTACTCTCAACTTTCCTCGCGTTTTTTCTTCCATTAGTGAGTTTTGCAGAAAATAATTCTCTGTGTCAAAACGATGAGCAAATTTTATTTACTTGTCTTACCAAAAACAATAAAACCATTTCTGTTTGTGCTTCTAAAAACCTGTCAGCGACTTCTGGTTACATGCAATACCGTTTTGGTCAAAAGGATAATATCGAAATGTCTTATCCCTCCAGTAAAGTGCCTGCCAATAAAGCGTTTACGGGACGTGCGCAGATGTTTAGTGGCGGTGGCGGTACTTATTTACGCTTTAATAAAAATGACTATGACTATATTTTATACACTGGTATTGGCAAAGGGTGGGAGGTTAATGGATTAATTGTATTAAAGGATGCAAATTTTGTTTCCTATTTCTCCTGCAACCATCAACCTGTTTCTCAAATTACTCCACAAGAGTTAGAAGATTTGAAAATTCCTCTAGACCCTGACAACAGAGAATTTTTCCCAGGGGATATTCCTTCAGTAAACAAAAGAGCATCTAGAGGTGGCGTAAATCTAAATTCCAACTCTAATGAAGCATTAGAAAGAATAAAAGCATGTTATGACAAAGTAGCATCACCTGCCGAACTAAGAACTTGCGCAAATAATGAATATACTTTTTATGACAATATGTTAAATAAGCGATACAACACCTTACTGGGTCTATTATCGCAAACTAAACAAAATTTACTAATTGATACACAAAAAGCCTGGCTGGTTTATCGTAAAAAAGAATGTGATTTTGAAAGCTTGCAGAATGAGGAAGGAACCCTGCAACCACTCTCATTGCTTGAATGCTATACTTCGCTTAATAAAAAACGCATAGCTCAACTTAATGATTTTATTAAACTTTATCAAAATTAATCCAGACGAAGAGTTTGGTGTGGCGGTACAAAAACCAAGCACCAAATTCCACACCAGTTATGTGACTATTAAAAATTTATCCTGGCAAATTTTTTAGCCCAACAGTCGATCAAATACCAAACAAATTTATCGCAATAATTCTATACTTTAGAAAAGTACCACTGAATCCAATTGTAGGAATATTTGGGAGAAACACAATGAAGATTTCTCGCGCTACTCTTGATAAGGCTGTGGATGCTAATATTATTAATTCTCAACAGGCGGATCAGTTACTTAAATTTCTTAAAAGCCAACCAGAACAAACGCCTAACTTTAATCTCACCAATGTTTTATATTATTTTGGTGGTTTAATTGCTATCGGTGCCATGACTCTATTTATGAATTTGGGCTGGGAAAAATTTGGTGGATGGGGAATTTTTTATCTTTGTCTACTTTATGCAGCCATTGGCCTTTACTTGACTCATCTATTTGACAAACATGATTATACTATTCCTGCCGGAATATGCGCCACCTTCGTCATTGCCCTGACACCTTTGGCTATTTATGGTTTACAATTGGCGATGGGTTGGTGGCCAGATGATGATACCAAGTATCAAGAATATCATTACTATGCCCAGTGGCACTGGATTTTCATGGAGTTAGGCACTCTCATTGTGGGAATCATTCTGGCATGGATTTACCGCTATCCCTTCATGATCATGCCAATAGCTGTCACATTATGGTATCTATCGATGGATGTCACTTATATGCTGACTGATCAATACGCAACTTTTCAACTTAGCGCCATGATTTCTATGTATTTTGGACTGATTATAACCTTAATCGCCTTTTGGGTAGATTTACGTTCAAGAAAAACCTTAGATTATGCATTTTGGTTATACTTATTTGGTGTGATAGCTTTTTGGGGGGGATTGACTTGCCAGCATTCTGAAAGCGAATTATCAAAATTCTTTTATTTATGCATTAATTTATTAATGATTGGTATTGGGGTTTTGCTAACAAGAAAAGTCTTTGTAATCTTTGGTGCTATTGGCTGTGCTTTTTATCTTGGTCATCTTGCGGCCGAGGTATTTAAAAATAGCATCTTATTCCCAATTGCTCTGGCTTTAATTGGCTTAGTAATTATTTACTTGGGAACATTATGGCAAAAACATGAAGCGACCCTAACGGAAAAAGCTCAATCAATATTACCGGTTGAATTAAGAGAGCTTTTACAGGCGCGCAATGATTAATTATAACAAGACAAAATCATACCTTAATTGGTAAAATTTGTGTCATTCCGCGTAGGCGGGAATCTATTAGGCAAGACACAATAGAATTTGCTGTAGAAATGGATTCCGCTACGCGGGAAAGACCAATTTCCTAAGTATCAAAGATGACAGTTAAATCAAATTGACATCCTTATGCCTAATTCATTTTCATACAGGCTTATCTTGGTGCATCGTATCTTGATTTAAGCCCTTTTGAAAAAACAATTTGCCATAACTGTAGCATTCTTGTGTTAAAACCACCCGCACAACTTAACAAATAGTAATTCCACATACGAAAAAATCGTTCATCATACATTGTTTTTAGTTGATTCCAGTTGGCATTAAAATTTTGATGCCAGGCTATCAATGTTTTTTGATAGTCCATACCAAAATTTTGCCAATCCTCCATGATAAATAGCTTTTCTGTAGCTTTGCCCAGTTGAGCAATAGAAGGCAACATCCCATTAGGAAAAATATATTTGGCAATCCAGGGCATTGCCTGAGTTGTACTTTCATTATTTCCTATCGTGTGTAATAAAAATAAACCATCATCAGCTAAACACCGATGGGCAACTTGCATATATTTTCGATAATTTAGATAGCCAACATGTTCAAACATTCCCAGAGAGGCAATACGATCGAATTTTTCATTAACCTCTCGATAATCCTGAAAGCGAATTTCGATTGGTAAATTTTTACAACGTTCTTTAGCGAGTTCATATTGTTGTTTTGAAATTGTAATACCAACAACATTCACCCCATAGTTTTCCGCAGCATATTTAGCCAAACTACCCCAACCACAGCCAATATCTAAAAGACGCATACCTGGTTTTAGTAATAATTTTCTGCATGTTAAATCCAATTTAGCAAGTTGTGCCTCATCTAAAGTCAATGCCTCTTTCCAATAGCCGCAGGTATAATTCATATTGCTATCTAACATTGCCTGGAAAAGTTCATTTCCCAGATCATAGTGGCGTTGTCCAACTTGTAAGGCGCGTTTTTTTGACTGAAAATTAAAAACCCGGGAAAGTAATAAACGCAATGCGAGTTTGGGATTTAATTTTACTTTGCTTTCGATATTAGCATTCACTATATGTTCAATTAACATATCAATACGTTTGCAATCCCACCACCCATCCATATAGGACTCACCAAGTCCCAAGTCAGCATCACGTAACACGCGTGCATAAAATTGGTCATTATGAATTTGTAAATCCCACAGTGCATTTCCATTGATAGTAATTCCCGCCAAATCTAAAAGCTTAATTACAAGCTCTCTGGCAGAATTTGTCTTCCTGTACATTTTGAAATGTCGCCTTTAAGTAACTTATATCAACCATGATTAGCAACATGGTCGCCCCATAGCTAGCGTGCCGCATCATCAAGAATGATATGAAATTACATATTATATTGAAAATAGCTCAACTGAATTATCAGTTGAGCTGAGCAAATTATACCTACTAATTAATCGGTAGTTTTATTATTGCTTGGATTAGTAGTTGTTCCACTATTATCTGGTGTGGTAGTGGTAGTTGTATTAGTCGGTGTTGTTGTATTAGTAGTTCCTGCTGCACCAGGTGTCCCAGTATTATTAGCAGGTGTAACCGTTGTGCTACTTGGGGTTGCAGGTGTTTCTACCGTGACATTGGTATTTGCTGGTGTTGTTCCCATGCGTGGCGCGCCAAAGAAATACCATAACGCAATACCTGCTAAAATTATTATAACTATAATCGTTATAATACCGACTCCATTATCATTTCTATCAGCCATGACTTTTCTCCTTAATTTCCCTTCATTAATATAACTATAGCAAAATGATGTTTTGACCATTTTACAAAGCATACAAATTTTCGCAATTAATCATAACTAGTCAGTCAAAACAAAGCTAGTACCTAATTGCGACTGTTAAACTTTTAAAATTTACTTGTTGCCAATTCACTCTAATTGATATCTAATAAATCAAAAAGATAAGTAAGGGATGCGAATGTCTATTAGCAAGGAATGTCACTCACTTTTTGAAAAGTTAATTCAATCCTACAAAATTTCAAGTGACAAAGCACACCATCAAATTTACCCTAAATTAATTGCCATTTCCAAGGAAATCAGCACACAACCTGAACTATATAATGATCAAGAACTTATAGTCAGACTATCTAGTTCCGCTATTGTTTTTATGCATGATAATCCACATTTTGCTACCTGCTTAAAAGAATTTTTAAAACGTTATGAAAAGAAAACAAATTCCCTGAATTTTCTTGTAGAAGGGGCTTACGATGCAGATGAATCGCTGGATGAAGAAATAGACGATGAAGAAAGGACATCCGCCCCCCTAAACACTACAGGTCAAACTAAATTTTTTATTGAATTACAAGAAGCCATTAGAAAACGAGCTTTGAAATTAGAACAGCAAGAACAAAGGACTTCGCTCAAAATGACTTAATTTATTATATTTGCTATACCTCGTAATTTTTTATTTTATAAAATATCATGGAGTCAAAAGTATTAAGTCATGAATCAACCAATGAATAATCACGCTCAGTCAATGTGGGAATTAAAAGTTTTGGCTTTACTTGCCATTCTTTGTGTGGCTTATATTGGGCAATTTATTTTGTTTCCCTTAATGCTTTCTTTTTTTCTCTACTTATTATTAAGGCCATTCAGAGTTTTTCTTCAAAAGTTAAAATTCCCAAAATTTCTTGCTTCAATTCTGATTACAACTGTAATTTTAGGTATTATCAGCTTTGGCGTTTCTTTTCTTGCTGCACCGGCTGCACATTGGATAGATAAAGCGCCTGAAAATATGTCTGTTATCGAAAAAAAATTTTCATCTATTAAAAAACCCCTTATAAAACTTAGTAATGCTTTGAAAACAGCCCAAACGATTACTGAAGCGAACCCCGAAAAAAAAGTTGAAGTAAAAGCTGAAGTGGGCAATATTGGCTATTCATTATTTGATCTTACTACCAATGCAATTTTATTAATTTTTCTGGTATTGGCATACTTATTCTTTTTATTAATTTATGCTGATGTAATTTTTGAAAACTTGCAAAAAATTATCACAACTCGCCAGAAAAAAATCGCAACTAATTTTCTTTCCAGTATTGAACAAGATCTCTCAATCTATTTATTTACATTCACCATGATTTGTATCTGCCTGGGCGGGGTAATCGCTTTGATTTTATGGCTCTTGTCTGTCCCCAATGCAATACTTTGGGGTGTCATGGCTGCCTTCCTTAATTTTATTCCCTATATTGGTCCAGCAATAGGTATTGGTGTGGTCTTTTTTGTTTCATTAATTACTTTTGATTCACTTTTGCAAATTATGTTACCGCCATTTCTATATTGGATAACCGTGAATATAGAAGGACAAATTATTACCCCCATTTTGCTGGGTAATCGCTTAAATTTAAATCCGCTCATTGTTTTTTTTAGCATCGTTTTTTGGGCATGGCTATGGGGCATCGGTGGAGCATTACTTTCTATTCCTTTTTTGATGATGATCAAAATTCTGATGAGCCATATTCCCTCTTTAGCTAAATACAGCTTATTGCTAGAAAAATAATTAAGGCGACCATAATAAGGAAAACAATGAAAATTGCTCGAAAACATCAAACAATAGAACGAAAAAACAGCTCAAATTGTATAGTGACTGAATATCCTATTGAAGATCAAACCATTGACTTCGCGGTTGTTAAAATCAACGGCCGCTATCCTGAAACACGAAGAGCAACTAATTTAATTTGCCAGGAAATCGTTTATATCCAGGCAGGCAGTGGCAAAGTTGTTGTTGAAGATCAAGAATATTCTTTTAATGCGGGTGATGTTGTCTTAATCGAAGCAGGTGAAAAATATTTTTGGGAAGGCACTATGGAACTCTCCATTTCATGTAGACCTGCTTTTCAAGTAGAACAACATCAGTATGTTGACTAAATAGTTAACTTATTTGCCCATCTATCTATAGGTATCCTTATAAGTACAAATCAGGATTTAAGATTGAATGGGCCAATCATTTCATTAGTCGCTAAAGAATAGCGCCAGACATTCTCCAAAGTTAAATGAACTCCACCACGCCAACAATCAATACCATTAAGTATAATCCAATCCGCGTCGCCATTAGCGACACGCTCCCCCAGATTACTTAATTCAAGTTCGGACTCTTCAAACTCGGCAACTGTTTGTTTTATTACCACTAAAGGATTTACAGCTTCTGCCAAATTGCGAACTACATGTTTGAATGTAATATCCCCCATGCCGAGGAAATATTCTTTTTCTACTAAAGGAAGTCGTCGAAATAATTCAGCAACATTGTCAACACCAGCAATAATGGAATCCAGAATATATTGCTCAGTCCAGGTTAAACCATTGTGGTTTGAGGGAAATTCCCTAAAATATCTTAGCAATGCATTTTTCATGAAAGTTAACGCAGATAAATCGCCTTTTACCAGTTGCACCAACTGTGTGGGCTCATTAGCAGTAAATCCATTCCATAATTTTTGCGCCAGTTGCAATTGTATATTGGTTATTTTTTGGCGACATGGAAATAACGCATGGATCTGTTGTTCATCCAATTGCCCTAACCCTAAAAAAGGACTCACTCCTGGATAATGATTAATACAAATTAAAGAAAGCTCAGCCCTCACTTTAGTATCTGCAAGGTATGTCAATACCTGCAGCAATTGCAATTGATCATAGGTATCATGTTCAAACCAAAGGATAATTTCTTTAAAATTTTTTAAATTTAATAACTGCGCTTCCAGCTCTTGAAAAGAGTAAAGATTACTTTCCACGTCGCCATAACCTGCTGTGGCAAGGTATTTTGCACGTTCTTCACCTAATACAGAAAAACTTAAATCACCCCGAACAGGTCCTTCGTAAAGAATATCGCGCCAGGCAATAACGTCTTCCGTTTTACAAGCCGTCTTTATTAATTCTGCAGAAAAATCACCATTCGTTATATGAAGTGAGTTCATAGATTATAGGAAATGAGAAATGATAATCATTAGTATACAGATTAAGATTTTTTTGCGTAAGGTAAAACTCTAATTACCGTTAATTTATAGATTTTTACTAGTTTTAGAGGCACATATTCATTGACATTTAAGATCAATTTAAGTACAATCGGTACATTTAATCGCTATTTTTTAGCATAAGCAATTTATCTAAATACGGCGACCACACAAAACGAAGGATTGTGCTTAATTCCAAAGGACTGATTTAACTAAAAGCCTATTGGAGTACACATGCCTAAGCCAAATGATTTAAACGAGATTTTTTCGCTCCTTGGGAAAGAAAAAGCTGCTCAAGAAAATCACTTTTTATTTTTTTTAGGCACGGATACGGTCTTTACCGCAAAACCCACCATTACGCTACCCAATCTAACAGAACAGAAATCCTACGAACGTGGAGAAACACTTTCTTATGCCGCGCAAGTTGTTGTAAACATTTTAGGCGAGGAAGCAGAGACTGGAAAACCGGGTGAACCGCTATCCTACTCTTCGCCATCAGTTGATGTGTTAAATGGTCCTACGACCCTGGGATCTGAAGTGGGTGAACGTATTGCTCAAGGCGTTTTTTTAGCCTTACGCGCTGCAGCAAATGGCAAAAAAACATTGCAAATTCCTGCCCACAGTAGAGGTGCTGTTGAAACAATATTAGTGATGAGTGAATTAGCTCGTATTAAGAAAGCACTGCAGGAGGAGCCTAACAAACCCTTACACGAAATCCTTGCAGCAAGTCCATGCAGCTATACTTGCAAAGCAGCCCAGACTTTTTTTAAAAATCAAGCGGCTGAAGACACCCTGGCTTTAAGAAAAGAATTATTAAATCGCTTGAACGAGATGAAAATTAATCCATTCTTAATTGATCCTGTGCCCGGTGGCGGCTTTCTGAAACTGCCTGTGGGTTGGTATGACGAGCGATTCTTTGAACAACCTTCTTGCAATGATTATGAGTTATTATTATATCGTGATGAACGCACCCGCTGCTTTACCCCAATTGTTCCTGAAGGCCTGCAACCTATTGTAATACCCGGTCATCATGGTACAGGTAGTGGTAATCGTTATAATCAACAGTTAGTAGAAGTTTCTAAGGAAATTGAAAACCGCGATACCACAGCAGTCCAAGACCTTGTCTTATATAAATTATTTCATTTTCTCCATCGTACATCAGGCATCTTTCCCAGCAACAATTACGATCTTGACCTGGGACATAATAGCCTTGATCCGGCTTTAAATGAATTTTTAGCGGCAGAAGAACCTAAAAGATATCAACTTTTATTACAAAAGTATCTTATTATAAAAGAAAACGATGCGGCTTATCGCTCTTTTTCAAATGGTTCGTATGCTTATTTAGGGGCACAGTACGCAGAAGATCGCACTCGATTTGTGCATTTTCGCGGTCATAACCATAAAAGCATGAAAGATGTTTCTCCAGAAATGCAAGGTGGATTTATTAATCCTGAGCATGCAATGCTTTACTTAAGAGAGTATGTACAATTTGATAATCTTGCTGACGCAACCCCTGATGTTTTAGTCACTGCAATAGCAAAGGCGCTTGAAGAATTAATCTCTCAAATGATGTCCAGCGACACCTCGGAATCGAAGCTATTAGAGTTACTAAAACAAACCAAAGGCCAAGATATCTTTTTTGAGGGCTTATCTATACTCGTTGATCAGATTAGTCAAAAATACTTGAGAAATCATTTATCCGCTGAAGAAACTCAGAAATTGCGGGAAGTCATTACAAAACCTTTTAGCATATTAAAGGACGCCGTTAATCTTGGCGACGAAAAAATTTCAAAAGGCAACCGTGCAATCCTCGAAAAATGCAATACTTTTCTACAAAATGGTTTAAAACGTACCGCAGAAACTCATTATCAATCCATTCTAGAGCAATTTATCAGCTTGAATATGCAAATAGAATTTTTCTTAGCCTCTCCAGAATACTTTGAACAGGCTATTTTTCAAAAGTTTTTGGAAAATTTAGAGGTTGAAAATGATCCTACTGGCACACTGACCACAGTAAGAGAAAATTTAAGAAAAGTTATGCCGGTCACTGTTGAAAAAGTAAAAGAAGCATTAGTTCATGAGCTTCTACAAGTGGGAGCGAATGATAGTTTATCACTCGAACAAAAAGAGCAAATCAATGGTATTATCGCGAGTGAAAAAACATCACGACTACAAGATTTCTTTGAAGCTCAACAATTATCTGTTGAGACCTATCTAAATGATATTGAGCAGCTTTATAATTTAGCAGTCAATTTACAGAATGATTACATAAAAATAACTGAACTTATTTTCCCACAAAAATTGCAAATTGATAGCCAGCAGCTTGGCTTTCGCTGCGAAGCTCTCATCAAGATGGGTGCAAAATTGCTTAAAGAAAAGCAAGTTGATTTACGCAATAAGCCTCATAATATAAGTGCTTCTTTTTTTGCACTGATTAAAAACGAAGCCATAGCTCTTGGCGCCTCCTCACCTGAACTAGATGATTTAACTAACAACTCTCAAGAACAGGCGAGTGAAATTGCAGAATTAAAAGGGAAAGAAGAAAAGCTACGTGGCCAACTTAAACAAGCTACAGATGACAATAAAGAGTTAAAAGAAAAGGTACAAACGTTAGAGGCGGAAACTGAAAATCAAAAGGATTTGGTGAGTAATCTGCAATCGCTTACAGAGGTGGAAAAAGCCTGGGTAATCAATAAACGACTCATTCCTTTAACAGATGAGTATTTAGACTATTTGCTAGCAGGGGCCAAAATTCTACTGCCTGAATTAAAAACACATAACCCCAATGATCCACTGCCTAATCATACTTTTGCGGACGAAAAAACTCAGGTAGCGTATACAAGAATAACAAGCAAATTTAATGCTGTTCATCAACTTAAACAAGGCTTAGCTGACACAGAAAATGTGCCTTTAGCAAGCCAGCGCCTGGAGAAGTTTAAAGAGTCTCTTGCTGCTATTGAGGACGATCTTAATTTCCACCGTGATGCCCCTTGGAAGAGATTTTTACGTGCCAGTTTAACAGTCATTGCTATTGTAGCTACGGGTGTTATCCCCGGTGTCATTGCCTTGTTTGCTTATTCAAAATATTCAGGAAATACTCTTCCCTACTTTTTTAATCGACAAACCAGAGGCACTGAGTTTGTTGAAGAAAGTAGAAAGGCAGAACTTGTCATAGCAGCAGGATAAATCTTATACGCATGAACTCATTTCATGCGTATATTCATTAATGTCTCTTATAGCAATTAACTTGTTTAGGAAGAAACCCGCTTTCACTTCTAGTCGATGGGTCAAAATTGACTTCACATGAACTCAAATTTGCTGGTAATCGACTAGTCAGTCGAATGCTGGTTTTATTGTATTCACATACTATATAAACGCTCTCATTGGCAGAAAATGACCATTTTGCTTTTTTCTTGCTTATAAAATCAGGCTTAAGACTTGCCAACTCATCTGGATGACCAGAATAGATAGAAATAGCGACGAGGAAATGATTAGAGGTGGCAGGCAATAACTCCCAATCTGTAGGAAGACTAGTCAAATTTTCCTTAACATTAATCTTAGCTGGGCAAGCAGGCAAATCAATAGATGCCGAAAATAATTGAGAATTATAGATAAGCGTCGTTATCAAAACAAATTTTTGCAATTTCTGATTCATATGAGTCTTGATTATTATTGGTTGCTTCCAATTTATCATTTTTTTGCTATTCAGCAACCATGAGGATTTGTTTTAAAATTGCTCAATATCCTATAATTTATATAAGGACAAACTACACTGAGTACAAAGGATATGAACAATTATTCCGTTAAAGAATTTAAGCTACTACCCATTTTAACTGCTTTTTTTCTGATTTTTATAGCTATAGGGTATACAACCACAGCGCAAGCAGCCACAGTACAACCATCCACAGTAAGTAAAAATTTTCAACCCACTCAGTTGGCTTATTTTTATGTCTATGATACATATCCAGGTCGCTATTGGGGGCCTTGGAGACACTATCATCGTCCTAGAGCTTATTGGACTGGATGGAATACCATTTATCTAGGGCATCGAACCATATGTCAAAGAAACTGTTTAGTTAACACCTGGAATGGTATGGTCATTCGTTGCGTAAAACGTTGTATATAGGCCCATGATTATCAAACATTGCTTGAATAGCTGTATTATTTACTTCTTGTGGATTAAGCTATTAGTCTCTTCTTAACTTCTATCTCACCTAAATTTTACAAGCGTATGCTATGTAACTCTATATCTCTATCAAGGTTTAGACACGGCAGGACTGTCATGAGGAGCAGCAAATGCCTTTTTCCAATACTCTCTTTTAGAACATTTACGATGCCAAAATGAAGGTAATAGGTCACGATAAAGATTTGAATCCGTTGGCGTTTTGCTTGTATTTGATACACTGCCAACATTCTCGTTATCGGTTTTACTGTCTTTGACATTTGCAACCCCTGTAACTTTTGCTGCAACATTAACAACGTCAGGAACTTCCACTTCACTTTGTTTAGCCATATCTTTCTTATATTGCTCTTCAATGCCTTCATATTTTTGACTTAAATTTTGAGGTAACTTAGTTAAAGGTTTTTCTCGTTCACAAAGAATATCTACTAAAATTTTTTGTTTTAATTGATAAGAAGAATATTTGGAATGTTTCACCGCACTATCATCACTATCATTTATTACAGTATTTAATGCTGTAATATCCTTAGATCTTATGCAAATTGGAGTAAATTTTTTATCCGAATTATTGTTGCTGATTTCTCGGCGTAGATTGGCAAAATTACTTGTAGGAGAAATTGTTATACATTGCTTATCAAATTTTTTACGGCAATACTTGGGTAAATCCTTGTTATATTTAAAATCAATATCTACCTGCAGCAGAACACTAACGACTAAAAAATACCCTTCATAACAATGCTTTTCTTTTAAGAGGTCTGCAACCGTAATCCATCTACGAAAGGCGTTAAGCTGAGAATCTCTTTTAGCATGCTGTTTAATATCGTCTTTAATAAAAAACGCTAATGCATTACGAACATTGAAAAAATTCTCTACTCTTGTGCTAGCCTTTTTTCTTTCAGCAAATCCAGAAGGATTTGAAAAATCCGCTATCGAAAGTTTTGCAAATGCTTCTCTTAATTTAACATCGACTATTCTTGCATGATCAGAAGCAAATTTTTGTTCAATGTAACAATACAATAAGGGGCCTTTGCTTTTTTTTATTTCGATTTGCGCTTCTTTCTCAGCAACAAGGTCGTCCCATTCACGCGAGGCCAAAGGGTTAAGAAGATAGTTGTTTTTTTTTATCCAATCGGCAAGAAGTTTATTTTTTGACACGCAACAATCCTTGTTGACGAGTTTAATTCATATTGAATAGTTAAAAATTTTTAGTCAAGAAATTTATGCAAAATAATCAACGATGCCTCTATTTTTAAGACTGGTTATAGGTGTTATCGCAATGTCTTCCTCACCCACTTCTTTATTATTAAACCGTTGGTCATTATTTTCCCAAGAAGCGTAGCGTTGACGATCATTAGACTCAATATTAACTTGGGAGAGATTCACTCCCTGCTCAGACAACATATCTTTAAGCCTAGGAATAGTTTGTTCAATTAAATCACGTACTTGATTGGAATGAGTTGTTATATTGACACTAGCAGCCTCTTTCACAAGCTTAATATTTACCTCCAGAGGCCCTAATTCCTGAGGATTCAATTTTATAATTGCTGTTTTAATTTTTTGTTGTCCAAGCCACATAATTTGCTGGCTGAAGTTATCGCTCCAATCCGGATTAGATATGTTTTGCGTCAAATTAAGTATTTTCGGAGAAATTTCATTTGTGGTGACTACTTTATACTCCTGGTTCATTGGCGTTTGGGGTGAATTAATAGTGGTCGTACCATTTTTATCATTCGTTATTTGATTAAGTAAAGATTTAGTTTCAAATGATTCTGGCAAGTTGTTTGTTGCTTTTATAGGTACTCTTGTTATTTCTTCAGTAGTTTGCGACTCCAAAGAAGTATCAATAATTTTCAGAGGTATTTTTAACTTGGGAGAGTCTTGGCCTATTTCATTAATGGCAGCTTGATTACTAACTCTGGCATCACTTTCTTTCATATTTTTATTGACTAACGCAACAACATTCGAATCTTCAATATTGAGTTGCTTTAATGTGGAGTCAATCTGAGTTGATATTATTACCTCTGCATTTACATTGACCTCGGGATTACTATTTTTGTTACTCGTGGTTAGGGAATCAGTACTTGTTGTGTCACTAACAGGTGAATCAACGATATTAGCAGCTTCAGTGATATTCGTAATATTGGCGGGTGGTTCAAAAGAAGTCGCGCTAAACCAGAGAAGCGGCATACTATTCTCGATAAGGCTATCATCATCAACCTTTTCTTCCTCAGCAAACGTACCTTCATCTGTTTGAATTTGGGCCTCAAGCGGCAATGCCTGGATTTCATTTGAAATATCTATTGGAAGAACTTCTAGCTCTAACTTCTCTAACTCTTTATTTAATACCTCTTCACTCGCAGATTCTACTGGAGTAATTTCAATATTATTTTCCGATGATTGATTCGCTAAAAATTCAGCCATGAGCGCTATAAACGTTGCATTTTCTTGAAGGTCTTGGGGATCCATTTCCTCGATTTGCAACTTTTTATTTATCTCCGTACTCTGTTGTATCGACATTAATTGAATAAAATCAAGCATCAAACACTCCTTGGTTATCGACAGCTTCTTGCAAAATGTATACCAATTAAAATTAAGCTGTGATGCTTTTAGAATTTTAGATTATATTTCCAAAATACGCTTCATGCTCCCAATCCTCAACCCTTTCCACTTAAATTTTTTATCCTTAACTAGAAAAAAATGATATAGAAAGCAAGAAGTTTTGCTTAAAAAGAATCAAGAAAAACATGACTCAATGGAAAAATAAAAAATTTTTAATCAAGAATTCGAGATTAGAAATGTCGAGAAAATTGCTTTTGTCATCGTCAGTTATACTGTATTTATATTATTTTAGTTCCCGCTTAGATTAACTATTTCGTTAAAAATTATTACTCCGATGTAAAACTAATAGTCCGTTTTTTTGAGCATGATAATCTCATTTGAGGCACACTAATCAAGGATGAAGATTATGCTTACTTTTTTTAGACAAAAATCTAAAGTAACTAAGCAGCAAATTGATGCTGCACTTTTAAATGCACTTAACTATTTTACGGATGAAGAAATTATTACACTGATAAGGCAAAAACAGTCAATTTTCCAACAGCAAATTATCCAGTCAAAACACGCATCAGAAAAGGAATCCATTCTGCTTTGTTATGCACTTTTCGCTAAAACACTAATGAATTGCGTTAAATCACCCAGTGATATTCCTGACTTCATTGATCATTACTACACCTCATCCTATTATTGTCATGTAGGTGGTGAAAATGGATGCTACTCTTATACGCTATTTGATGAAGTTAATGCTGCTCTTTTGAAAACCAGTTTAGCCGTGCTTGTTTTAAGTTTTATTACGCTTCCTTTCAGTATTCCCGTTAGTTTAATAGCCCTTGGAATTGCAATTTCGATTCTCCTTCCTACTGGATTTTATGCAGCTGCCGAGACACTTCCCAATCAGATGAAAATAAAAAAAGAAGAAGATATATTGTTTCATCAACTCTACTTAAATTTAACTTCTCAAAAGGATTTAAATTCACCTTCAATAGAGTCAGAAGCAAGCCTGTTATCCGCCAACTAAATGATAATAATTCTCATTCGCGAGGTACTCCATGTAGTGCCTCTTCTTTTTTTATAAAATTTTGAATTTGCGCCTCATGAAAACTTATTTTATTTCAGCTATTATTAGCGTTTTTGAAACTCAATGGAGTTGGTGCATATGAAAGTTGGTCAAAACAGTCTTTCAACTGAATCTCAATTATCAGTAGATGGTAAAGCATATAATTACTTCAGTCTTAAAGAAGCAGAGAAAAATCACTTCCCTGGAATTAATCGTTTACCCTACTCTCTGAAAGTACTATTTGAAAATTTGTTACGTTTTGAAGATGGTACTACGGTGACAACCGCTGATATAAAAGCAATTGCTGAATGGCTAAAGACTAAAACCTCGCAGCATGAAATTGCTTATCGTCCCGCACGAGTTCTCATGCAGGATTTTACTGGAGTACCCGCTGTAGTTGATTTAGCTGCAATGCGCGATGCTTTAGCAAAGCTGGGGGGCAATCCTGAGAAAATTTCTCCACTTTCCCCTGTTGATTTAGTCATTGACCACTCAGTTATGGTCGATAAATTTGCCAGTCCTGATGCACTTGAAATTAATACAGAAATTGAAATTAGACGCAATAAAGAGCGTTATGAATTTTTACGCTGGGGACAAAAAGCATTTGCCAACTTCCAGGTTGTTCCTCCAGGCACCGGTATCTGTCATCAAGTCAACTTAGAATACTTAGGGAAAACTGTCTGGACAAACGAGGTCAACGGTAAACGTTATGCTTACCCAGATACCCTGGTCGGTACAGATTCGCATACAACAATGATCAACGGCTTGGGCGTATTAGGTTGGGGAGTTGGCGGTATTGAAGCGGAGGCAGCCATGTTAGGGCAACCTGTTTCCATGTTAATTCCAGAGGTAATCGGATTTAAGTTAACAGGAAAGCTGAGAGAAGGCATTACCGCTACGGATCTCGTTTTAACAGTAACGCAGATGCTTCGTCAAAAAGGTGTAGTTGGTAAATTTGTTGAGTTTTATGGCCCTGGTCTTGCCGATTTACCATTAGCCGATCGTGCTACCATTTCTAACATGGCACCAGAGTACGGTGCTACTTGTGGTTTCTTTCCAGTTGATAAAGAAACCCTACGTTACTTGGAATTAACTGGCCGTGATTCCCATACAATTGCATTAGTTGAAGCCTACTGCAAAGCTCAAGGCTTATGGTATGACAGTACAATTGAGGACCCTGTGTTCACTGATACATTAAGCCTCGATTTAACTTCCGTTGAACCTTCTTTAGCAGGTCCTAAACGACCCCAGGATAAAGTGAATTTGCAAACACTCCCGGAAGCCTTCGATTCATTTTTAGCAAGCGTTGGCAAAGGATTAGAGAAAGAAAACAGATTCCCGGTTAAAAATAATGAGTACGAAATGCGTCATGGTGATGTCGTTATTGCTGCGATAACAAGTTGCACCAACACATCTAATCCAAGTGTTCTTATGGCGGCCGGTTTAGTTGCCAAAAAAGCAATTGAAAAAGGTTTAAGTCGTAAGCCTTGGGTTAAATCGTCGTTAGCTCCTGGCTCCAAAGTAGTAACTGACTACTTAAAGCATGCGGGCTTGCAACCTTACCTTGATAAATTAGGATTTAATCTGGTTGGCTATGGCTGTACGACTTGTATCGGTAATTCTGGGCCGCTGCCTGATATCGTTTCTGACTGCGTGAATGATAACGATTTGGTTGTATGCTCTGTACTTTCTGGAAACCGCAATTTTGAAGGCAGAGTGCATCCCCAAGTACGTGCTAACTGGTTAGCCTCACCCCCATTAGTTGTCGCTTATGCATTATGCGGCACTGCTTGCATTGATTTAAGTAAGGAGCCTATTGGTCAAGATCCCAATGGAAACGATGTATTCCTTAAAGATATCTGGCCAACGAATGCTGAGGTAGCTTTTGAAGTGGCCAAAGTAAGCGGTACAATGTTCCGCAAAGAATATGCTGAAGTTTTTAAAGGGGACGCTAGCTGGCAAGCAATTCAAACAGGTAGCGACTCAACTTACAGCTGGAATAAAGATTCTACTTATATTCAACACCCACCCTTCTTTGACAATCTTTCAAGAAAACCTGACTCTATTAAACCAATAAATAGAGCCTATGTATTAGCGTTGTTGGGTGACTCGATTACTACGGATCATATTTCACCTGCAGGTTCCATTAAAACAAACTCCCCTGCCGGTTTGTATTTAAAATCAAAAGGAGTCAGTGAAGCTGATTTTAACTCCTATGGTTCAAGACGTGGTAACCATGAAGTCATGATGCGAGGTACTTTCGCTAACATTCGTATTCGCAATGAAATGACTCCAGGAATTGAGGGTGGCATTACACGCCATATTCCCTCTAATGAAGTGATGCCGATTTATGATGCCTCTATGCTTTATCAAGAACAAGGTGAGCAATTGGTTATTATTGCTGGCAAGGAATATGGAACGGGCTCTTCTCGGGATTGGGCAGCTAAAGGAACTAATTTACTGGGAGTCAAAGCTGTTATTACTGAAAGCTTTGAACGTATACACCGTTCTAATTTAATTGGTATGGGTGTATTGCCACTGCAGTTTATGGAGGGTACTAGTCGATTAACTTTAGGCTTGGACGGTACTGAACGCATTAGCATTGAAGTAAATGACTCTTTACGGCCTGGTGCTAAATTAACCATGCTTATTGAGCGATTAACTGGTAGTCAGGAAAAAGTAGATGTGCTTTGCCGCATCGATACTATGAATGAACTGGAATACTACCGTAATGGCGGTATTTTACAGTATGTACTTCGCAACCTAATGTAAGCTTGCAATAGCTTCTCAGTCTTGAGCTGGGAAGCTATTGATTTTGCTCTCTTCAACATCCCAGACTGATTGATTTTATATAGTTAAACTGCTAAATTTTGCCGCTTACAATTTAGCTTGATTGTCCCTGCCTGACATCAAGGATATATGAAAAAGCTAAAATTATGATGAAAGAGGTTAAGCATAGTAAATGACTGAGTTAAAAATAATTTTTAGTAAAAAAATTAGCATTTTTCATAAAGCCTTTCCGTCATTCACCATCAATTTCTCTAGCATCCCTTAAGGATTTCGCATGCACCCCAAAAAAGTTTTATCAGTCTTTTCGCTGGTTATGATCAACGTCATTGCCGTTGATAGCTTGCGAACACTGCCAATGAGTGCAAAATTAGGTTTACCCTTGGTATCTTATTACCTGGTTGCAGCCTTTACTTTTTTTATCCCTGTGGCACTGGTTGCAGCCGAATTAGCAACAGCATACCCTAACACAGGTGGATTATATGTCTGGGTTCGTGAAGCATTTGGGCGACGAGCCGGATTTATTACCATCTGGCTGCAATGGATCTACAATGTAGTTTGGTACCCCACAATACTCGCTTTTATTGCAGCAACGCTCTCTTATCTTTTTGCTCCACAATTAGCAAATAATAAAATTTACTTATTAGGGACAGCTCTGAGCCTGTTTTGGATATTTACTTTATTAAACTGCTTTGGTATGCGCGTTTCCAGCATTGTAAGCACTATTGGTGCGATTCTTGGAACTATTTTACCTATGCTTGGTATTAGTATTCTGGGAGCAATATGGTTACTTCAAGGTCGTCCGATTTCTGTTGACATGCCGTCAACCTGGCTGCCTGACTTTAGTTCAATTGGCAATTTATCACTCTTTTCTGCTGTTTTATTTGGGTTGCTTGGCATGGAAATGTCCGCCGTGCATGCTGAAGAAGTTAAAAATCCGCAACGGGATTATCCCCGCGCCATTCTTTATTCAGCTATTCTTATCTTTGCAACGCTTGTGTTAGGTTCATTAGCGATTGTTATTGTGGTCCCTAATCAACAATTAAGTGTTGTTTCAGGATTAATTGATGCTTATGCAACATTTTTTGCTGCCTATCAGACACCCTGGATGACTGCAATAATCGCAATTCTCATTATTCTTGGTGGGTTAAGTGGCGTATCGGCGTGGATTATCGGTCCGACCAAAGGTCTCCTGGTTTCTGCCCAAGATGGTTCTTTGCCAGAAATATTTTCTAAAGTTAATCGTCATGGTGCCCCTGTTGCTATCTTAATGACTCAAGGAATTATCTTTTCCCTTTTAAGTTCTGTCTTTATTCTATTTGATTCAGTTAATGCAGCCTATTGGATTCTTAGCGATTTAAGTGCACAAATGGCTTTATTAGTTTATGTGTTTATGTTCTCGGCTGCGATAAAACTACGCTACAGTAAACCTAATCAACCACGTAGTTATAAGATACCGGGTGGAAACGGAGTAATGTGTCTGGTTGCAGGCATTGGGACCTTATGCTGTATCGGAGCCATGCTCATTGGCTTTGTTCCACCAACACAAATTCCTATTGATAATATTTATTTCTTTGAAGGCTTTTTAATCGGTGGTTTATTCTTATTTGTAGTTTTACCTTGGTGGTTTGCCAAAAAGCATGAAGAAGTATTTGATAAAACCCATCCAGATCATTATATAGATTAATATGCTGGCTTCCTCAAAATCAATAATAACTTTAATTAACCCTTCTAATTGAATGTTATTCCGTGTAGCCGGGAATTCATCTCCTGCAAGTTAAGAATTTATAGATAAATAGATTCCCGCCTACGCGGGAATGACACCATATATAAACAATATGTCTATTAAAAAGTCGATAAATTGTTCAGAAAAGATGACAAATGCTTAAGACTTACGAATCCTCTGCACTTGTAAGCCTCTTTAGCGCCTAATTGATACAATAGCAACAGCTCTTCCTACCTGCACAAGCGCCTATCCAAATAATAAGTAGGTTCCGCGCATAAGCGCGGAACACAAGAGTATGATACCGGTTAATAACCCTCAGGAAGTGACATTAAGCTTGCATTGCCACCTGCTGCAGTTGTATCCACGGTATAGGTACGCTCATGGCATAGACGCAATAAATAGTAAGGGCCTCCAGCCTTAGGACCAGTTCCAGAAAGTCCTTCTCCACCGAAAGGTTGCAATCCAACCACCGCACCAATCATATTCCGATTCACGTAGCAGTTTCCTGCATGAATACGCGAACGAATGTATTCTACAGTTTGATTAATACGACTGTGAATTCCTAAAGTCAGGCCATAACCCGTATTATTAATTTGCTCAATAACGCTGTCTAAAGCTTTTCGCTTATAGCTAATTACATGCAAAACTGGACCAAACACTTCTTTTTGAAGAGCAGACATGTTTTTAATAGCTATTGCAGTAGGAGGCATGAAATAACCATTGCTACATTCTTCAGATAATTTGCACTGATAGATAATTTCATGTTCTTTTTGCATAGTATCTACATGAGCTCTTAATCCTGCCAAAGCATCAGCATCAATAACAGGCCCTAAATCGGTTGCTAACCATCGAGGATCACCAACTTGTAGCTCAGCCATTGCCCCTTTTAACAGGGTAATCATACGAGGATAAACTTCTTCTTGAACAAACAGAACCCGTAGAGCCGAACAACGTTGACCTGCGCTACCAAAGGCGGAAGTAATTACGTCTACGGTAACTTGCTCTAATAACGCAGAAGAGTCCACAATCATTGCATTCTGACCACCTGTCTCAGCAATTAAAGGAATAATTTCTCCTCCACGAGTTGCCAAAGTGCTATTAATACTTGCGGCCGTTTGTGTCGACCCGGTAAAAATTACGCCTTTTACACGTTGATCAGCAACTAAGTGAGCCCCTACTACTTCACCACTGCCCGGCAATAATTGTACAACCGAAGCAGGAATCCCTGCTTGATGCATTAACTGGACAGCAAACGTGGCAATAATGGATGTTTGCTCAGCAGGTTTGGCAACAACACAATTTCCTGTCACTAAGGCTGCAACTACTTGTCCTGTAAAAATTGCTAAAGGAAAATTCCAAGGACTGATGCAGGCAATAACCCCTCGGCCATGTAAACTGAGCTCATTTAACTCACCTGTGTAGCCATGGAGACGCATTGGCTTCGCCATAAGTTTATCGGCCATCATTGAATAATAGCGACAGAAATCAACGGCCTCACGAATTTCAGCAACGCCGTCATTCCAGGTTTTTCCAGCTTCAAGACAGGTCATGGCCAATAACTCTGACATATTCTCTTCTAAGAGCTCTGCAAAACGTTCGATGCAAGCTGTGCGTTCGCTAACTGGCGTGTTACTCCATGCAGAGAAAGCTTTCTCAGCCTGAATTAAAGCCCAATCAACATCTTCTACTGTAGCATTACTAACCCGACCAATAGGACGATCAAAATTTTGCGGAGAAGTAACACTTCTATCCACTTCACCACCCTGTTTACCAGCTAATAGTGGCTTAGCCTGCCAACGTGACAAATCCATCTCGCTATATTGTTGCTGCAGTCTCGCAACCACCTCTCTATCAGAAAAATCAATACCGCTTGAATTTTTTCTTTCTGGTAAAAAAATAGACGCTGGAAGTGGAATATTCTGATTTATTTTACCTAATAAATGATTCGCCTTACTCACCGGATCTTCGACCAATGAACTAATAGGAGCCTTTTCATCGACAATACGATTAACAAAAGAAGAATTAGCACCATTCTCTAACAATCGACGTACCAAATAGGGTAACAAATCCTCATGACTACCTACAGGAGCATAAATACGACAAGGGATACCTAAGCGGTTTGCGGGAACAATTTGTTCATATAATTCATTGCCCATACCATGTAAACACTGGAATTCGAAATCCCTATAATCACCCACTACATTTAAAATCATGGCAACTGAATAAGCATTATGAGTTGCAAACTGTGGATAAATAGCATCCGTCATTGTCATTAATTTTTTTGCACAAGCTTGAAAAGATACATCTGTAAATACCTTACGAGTAAACACAGGATATTCTGACAAACCGAGCATTTGTGCTTTTTTAATCTCACTATCCCAATAGGCACCTTTGATCAGGCGGACCATCATGCGACGTTGTTTGCTTCTTGCCAAATTAGCAACCCAATCCAGCAAATAAAATGCTCGTTTTTGGTATGATTGCACCGCCATCCCAAAACCGTGCCAACCATGTAAGCTATCATCACAGAAAACTCGCTCAATAATGTCTAGAGAAAGCTCTAGGCGCTCAGATTCTTCAGCATCGATTGTCAATCCAATATCGTATTTTTTAGCGAGCTGTGCTAATTCCAATAATTTAGGAGGTAAATCTTCCATAACCCGCGCATGTTGGGATTCTTGGTATCGTGGATACAAAGCCGATAATTTAATAGAAATTCCAGGTCTTTGATAAATATGAGCATTTTTATCAACACTTGCTCCAATTGCATCAATCGCATCCTTATAGGCAATAAAATAACGATTGGCATCAGCAGCGGTCAGGGCCGCTTCCCCAAGCATGTCATAGGAATAACGATAACCTCTTGCTTCCTTCTTTTTTGCCCGCGACAATGCTTCATTAATTGTACGACCAGTAACGAATTGTTTACTCATAATACGCATGGCAGTATCCACTGCTTTGCGCACAACGCCTTCACCACTACGATTAAATAATTTAAATAATGCCTTACTTAAAGTCGAATCAGCTTTTTCAGGCGTGAGGACCTTACCCGTTAACATTAATGCCCAGGTTGTGGCATTAACAAAAAAAGACTCACTTTGTCCACGATGAGATTTCCAATCTGCATTGCTAAGCTTATCTTTGATTAAGCTATCAATTGTTGCATTGTCTGGCACTCGCAGTAATGCCTCCGCCAAACACATAAGTGCTATACCTTCATCACTTGAGAGAGAGTATTGCGTAAGAAACGAATCAATTCCTGTGCTTTTTTTTCTCTCAGCACGGACTTGCTCAACCAAACCAGTCGCTTTATTTTTTATAGAGGATACCTGACTATTGTCTAAGGCAGCTTTTTCAATTAACTCAGTCATTAATGTTAATTCATCAACGCGATATGCTTTGTTAATTAATGCACGCGGTCCCTGAGGAAGTTGTATTGAATACCGCTCAAGCATGTTATTCTCCAATGTAACAGGTCAAAAAATATCAAAGGATGATAATTCAGAATATAGCGAATTGAAATCTATCAGGACCAAAATTATCTCTACAATCGCTTTAAATCAGCCTTTTTTTATCGTGTGATTTAGAAAAATTAGCCTTTAAAATAGATCTAATTTTGTAACAAAAGAATAAATTTTAAACAGTGAATTGACTAAATTTCATCTTTTTTGAATCTAATTTTACACTTTATGTTCAATTTTAATTCAATTATTAACTTATCATTAATCTTTAACCTTTTGAATTGATTAATATTTTCCCCAAATGAACAAGTAATTTTCGTCTAATTTTACATTTACCTTAGTTGTAAATATAATTACCAGTTTTTTGAGACCACGTTTCATGCGTTAAACAGAGAAAAAAGGAGTGTTATGAATACAATTTTAAGCTTTCTTTCTGCCGCGTTTTTTTCAACCAGTATGACTCATACAACCCTTCCAGCTAAAACTGGATTTGATGTCAACAAAGAGGTGCAGCACCTTAGTCAAAAAGCACCTCAACTCAATAGAAGGGTTTTAAAGCTCGCTCTAACAGCTTATAAAAAAGCAGCCGACAAAGGTGCCGTTAAAAAGCCCGTTCTAACCGTTATTGATTATTCTTTGCCTTCAAATAAGCAACGTATGTGGGTATTTGATGTTCGCAAAGAACGCTTATTGTACAACACTTATGTAGCCCACGGTAGAAATTCCGGCGGAAATATTCCTCATCATTTTTCCAATAAGACTTCTAGCAAAGAAAGCAGTCTGGGAACTTATATTACTCGCAATACCTATATTGGCTCAAAAGGTTACTCTCTAAATTTACAAGGTTTGGAGCGTGGTTTTAATGATAACGCCTATAATAGACGTGTAGTAATTCATGGTGCATGGTATGTAGAACCTGACTTCATCAAAAAATCAGGCCGTGCAGGTCGAAGCTGGGGTTGTCCTTCAATCGCTAAAACACTGGCAAAACCTGTAATTAATACCATTAAAAATGGTTCCGTGGTTTTTGCCTATTATCCTGACAGCTACTACCTCTCGCACTCAGGTTATGTAACTGTATAAAAAATAAAGCCAGGGCATCGCCCTGGCTTAGCAGTCTTCCAATCAAGATATCCTATCCTGATATTTCATCCCTGACCATCATTTCCATATGATTACAAATCCTTTTGAGCAGACCCCAAATCCGTTGAAGTCATAATTAAAATTTAGCAATTGGCGTTTTACTCTGCAAGAGTGCTTATTTTAAATACGAGAGCATATTTTTCTTACACGGTTTTAATAAATACTTATTTTTCAATAAGTTAATCAAAGATGCAAGTTATTAAGACACTTTGAACATGATAATTTCTCGCTATAGATTGAGAAATTTCTTGGACTCCTACAAGATAAAACCCAAGCCAAATCGTCCTCTAATATTCTTTTTTGTTCTCGTAAGAAGACATTTGATTTCTAATTGAACTTAAATGACTAGCTTTAAGATTTCGATTTTCATTGAATTTAATAACAAGATAACCACGGTACTGCTGAGCATCCATATCCTTAGTCGCCATAGCTTCTAACAGAGTTTTTTCTGGAACCCAATAGGGCTCGTACCAGGTCCTGTCGGGATCCATAATCAAAATACGTCTTTTTGCCATATCATAGGCACCGATAGGGGCAAAATGTCCGACACTTTCATCCCCGGTGAAAAATTTCTGATTAAAATTAGCAATTATAAATGACTGTCCTGCTTCACTCTCTATAAGATGTTTATGCAGTACTGATTCGGTTGACTTGCTACTATCTTGTGTATGAATCAATTGAATGGTGAAACCATGCAATCCATAAGCTTCAAAAGCTTTTGCTAGAAGCAATTTAAATTGTTCTAATGTAACCCCATCTCCATCAACTTGAACTCCTTTTTCCCAATCCTTGTCTTTTACACGATTCAAGATGTCATCCTGGGTTGCTAATTTTGTTTTGGAAAAGAGTTGATTGGAAAGTGCAGCATTAATTACCATCGCAGCTGTGGCCAAAGAACAAGAACTATCATTACGTTGATGGATGTAATAAGGACTTAGCTTCCAATAAAGTGGCGCTTTGTGTTCTTGTATATAAGCATGGGATTGCAGGATTGATATAATTTCTGGAGCGTATCTTGGCGGCGCACTCTGCAAAGCAGCACAAGTGTGGCTGAAACTAATTGCAAAGAAAAATAAAATGAAATATCGCCTGCTTATTCTAGAGATAGTTGCCATTTCGAAATCCCTCAAAAATTACTTAAGATAAGTTAAATCGCTAGATACTATTGGCATATTGAACAATCAGCGCATCCAATTATCTGTTTTAAATAATATTATATTTGCAAGGACTTTGCTTATTGAATTAAATTTTTACTATTAAAATCACTAAACACGCTTGCCAAAGCTATGAATTATGGTAGTTTAGTTGCACTTAATTTGCCTTCTGAGATTACAATGAATCAGCAACCTGAAAGTGTCAAAAAAGATAAATTGCAAATTATTGATTGGCTAATAGAGCATTTTCCTAGCGCTTTTTTCAAAAAGGGAAATCAGGTTAAACCACTGCAAATTGGAATATTTGATGAGATTATTGATTTCTACGAACGCTTAGACACGCCACCTTTCAGCAAAAAGGCGCTGAGAGAGGCTCTAAGTTATTACAGTTCATCACCTGCTTATTTAAATTGTCAAAAACCCAACGTTGCTCGCGTTGATCTTTTTGGTAATGAAGTCGATGTAGTCACTGAAGAACAAGCAAAATATGCCCATCAGCGATACCAACAGCGTTATGCCGAAAAGAAAAATCAAGACTTAAAACAAGAAACCAAATAATTAACATCAACTGCGTGATGTAATTTGGCTGTACGGGTCCATGGATTATAGGTCATCCCTGTAATATTTAATAAATCCATATCAGCACCTCTTATCATGCTGGCTAATTCACTTGGTTTAATAAATTTGTTAAAGTCATGAGTCTGCCTAGGCAACAGCCCCAATAAATATTCAGCAGCTAAAATTGCTGTTGTATACGCTTTAAGTGTTCTATTGATTGTTGAAAGAAATAGGTAACCACCAGGTTTTAGTAAACGGGCACAATGCGTAATAATTAACTGTGGATCAGGTACGTGCTCCAACATTTCCATGCAAGTAATTACATCAAACCCTGTCATTTCATACTCCTCAATCGGGCAGCAGACATAATCAATAGCCAATTGACTGGTTTGTGCATGATTTCTTGCGACTTCTAGTGTCTCGACTGTTACATCCAACCCAGTAACACGAGCGCCCTTCATTGCCATAGCTTCTGATAAAACACCGCCTCCACAACCTACATCAAGAACATTTTTATCCATTAAATCACAGGTTTGCGTGATGAATTCAAGGCGAGAAGGATTAATATCATGTAGGGTTTTAAGAGGACCTTCTTTATCCCACCAATGCGCAGCATGTTGCGAAAATTTTGCAACTTCTTGCAGATCAACTGTTGATTTGTTATTCATAGCGATTAAGTAAGTCCAAAGGTTTAAAAAATTCCAACACTTGTGGGTTATTGATAAAACTTAGATTGTAAGGATGCTCTGCAATTAAGCAAGAAAAAATCTTGTTCTGAGGAATTTCCTTGGCAATATTGCCAAATAAAATTAATTTTATAGAAGAATTCTGCGCTGCTAATTGCTCTAACAAACTATTCATAAAAGGCTTCCATGCACGAGCGTGTAAACGTACTTCCCCTTTTTTAAAAACCAAAGAAGCATTCAATAATAAAAAACCTTTTTTCTTTAAAGTTGTAAAAAAATCGCTCGCTGTTTGGCAAAAAAGGGATGTATCTAATGCGGCAATAGCTGGTTGCGACAAATCATTTTTTAAATCACCCCGAGCCACAAGGAGCATTTTAATCCAGTTTCTTAATGAAGTGGCCCGATTAACCTCTTTACTAAGGCCAGTTTTACTCCACAAGTTTTGTACCGAATTATCCCAAAATGCATAACCATTGGCTGATTCAGGACGGGGATAAGGCGACTCGCCAAGTAATAAATATTTCGTATCTTGCAATGGCAAGCTAAATGCAGCAAATAAATTATTAAGACCGGGCAACCAATCCTGATTTTGCTGCAAACTAACCAAATAATCTTTATTGACCATTTGCAAAGCACTACTTAATATAGGGTGCCATTGAGGATGAGTATTTTTTATTAATGAATGCACAAGTCTGTCCATAGGTAATTAAAAATCAATAATTAAATTCTGGCTTATACCATAAATTAAGCACACAAAGAAATTGAGGGCCAATAATGTCGCGTGGTATTGAAGAAACAATAAAAATGACTAGCGATAGTTTACATAATAAAAATTGTTTCTCTTATTTACAACAATTAAAATTAAGCAACATTGTGTTATCAAATCTCTCTCCTGCTTTAGCAAATAGTCTGCAAACAATACAATATCAAACCACTTATAATCCTGATTTTGCTTATGCCGATGTCTATACGAATTTCTTCACAGAAGTAGAAACTAATATTGAAAAAATTTATGATATTCCAAAATATGAGCTAGCTCGCAAACAAGCCCAGATTGAACAATTTGCTTCACTTGATACGCAAGAAATCTCCGAGTCAGAGCGCTTTTTACAAATTTATATAAAGTCTTTAGGCGATCCCCTGCCTGAATTAAAAGAACTGAACGATTTTATTTTTTCTATCTATGACAATGATAATGACATCCTTAGTGAAACCTTTGAAGTAATAAAGAATATTCCGCTAAGCCATACTCCCGTTAATAATGCAATTGAAGGTTCTATTTCTAATGCATTAAAGGATAGGGGAACGAAAATAAATAAATACGCACAATCTCCTGCACAAGCCGGCTCACTGTTCGGTCGTTTTACAGCCATGATCTCGGATAATTTTAAGCCACAACATACCACAAGCTTAGCAACGCTGCGTAAATATCGTTATACACAGGATGACTCTCGCCCTCGCGAATATCGTTTTGGTACTCAAGGACAGCGTGATCAAGGCATTGAGCGTGTTAGCCCACTATTTGAAAGATGGTTACAAGTTAAAGCAGAGCGGGCAGCAAGTGATTCTAAGATAACTCATATCTATTTTAATAATCTTGGTCTAGACAGAACAGACGCAGAAGGCAGGAAAGAAAGTGCGCTAACAAGGAAACTTCATCAGCTTGAAGAGCGGCATCCTAATATTGCAGTTATTACTTTGCCTGCAGATAAAGGTTTAATGTCTGGAGGTCACTATAGAAAAGTCAGAGACAGCCATGACTATGCTGTCGTATACGATGAGTTTCTCAAGATTGCCAGTCAGGATTCAAACTCTGGTCAAACAATTAAAGATTTTTATATCAGTGATAATGTACGGCAATTGGCATTTCAAAATGCCAATGGAGAGTACACAAAGGAAATTGAAAAAGACGAACTCAAAAAACTATTAGATAAGAGTTTTAAGGTCATGGGTATTACACCAGGAACACCCATGTCTAGTGCTCAGAAACAGGCTATCTGGTTTCATTTTATTAAGTTCGAGCTAACTAATCATATTATTAAAGCGCTTCAACCACAGAGCATTAATTTTTCCTGTAAAGATGCCATTGACCGCGGCGGTGTTTCCTCAGCCTATTACAACCTACTAAAATCATTTGAAGAACAAACACCTCCTAAAATAAATGCCCCTATGACGAGGGAAGAGTTTGAATGTGCTTTGCATGCAGCCCCTGCAATGGTTAAAGCTCGCGGTATGAACCATCACTTAAAAATTATTTGGAATGCGGTTAATAATTATGTAAATGCCAATTATGACGAACTTAAAACAAACACAAATAAAGCTTGGCTTATTGAATGGCGTGACGTTAACTGCCCTCATCATCGCGTTAAAGATTTATTAAATTTAAGGGTTGAGCAAGGAATTCAAGAACTAAGGAAGGCAAATGCTGACTATCCTGACGAAGTGCACCCTTCTGCAGTGCTAATCAATAAGAGCCTTCATATTCTGGAGCAAATTAAGTCACAAAAAAACATTGGTGTCAGTGGAAAACGATTATTACTTGAGGCAGCGGTACGTACTCCCCAGATAACCTTAAACCCTAATGAAGAGAACATAGAAGCTTATTCTGCTTTGGCAGATAAGCTTGTCATTCATTCACCCAAGCTACAAATGTTAGCTGGGATTATGAAAACTTTAATTGGTGCAATTTTATTTTTACCCTCTTTAGGATTTTCAAAAGAATTGATAAATTCTGGGATCGCTACTTTTAAAGCAGGGACACAATCTCAACGACGAAAAGAAATACAAAATAATATGAAAGAACAACTTCACCATTTGAAAGTAAAAACATCTCCTGTTGAGGACGAAAGTGAAACTGATGCTGAGGCGTTCCATTAAACTCTCTTTTATATCATTTGATCCATTAGTTAAACATCCTACGCACCAGTGTAGTAACAAGGTTGCTAAGGCAGGAATTTTCCGTTAATGTCATAAGCTTTGTAAAAGAGTTATATCGACATGGATCAAGCTTTAAATGGATTACTACCTTATTTGAATGCTCATAAACAGCTCATGATAGAGCAATTACACCAATTTTGTGAGATCAATTCAGGTACAGAAAATTTACAAGGCTTAGCTACTATGCTTAAGGTCTTGGAAAAAACATTTAAGCCTCTGGCTGACGATATGCAAATCCACCAATTTCCTACCATTAATACTATTAATATGAGAGGAGAAACCTCATTGCAACAATGTGGTGATGCTCTTTTAATTCGCAAACGCCCCGAGTTAAAACGCCGTATTCTCTTGGCAGGACATATGGATACAGTTTATGCAGTCAACGATCCCTTTCAACAATTAATTTATGTTAATGAAAACCATATTAATGGGCCTGGTGTGGCCGATATGAAGGGAGGTTTAATCGTTGTACTGCATGCTTTGCAAGCTTTTGAAGAAATGCCAGCCGCCCGTGAATTAGGTTGGGATGTTGTTATTAATGCGGATGAAGAAATTGGCTCTCCTGCATCCAGTATTTTATACGAGGCAATCGCTAAAAATTATCAAGCGGGTCTTCTGTATGAACCAGCAATGGATCCCGAAGGTACTTTGGCAAAAAATCGCCGTGGAAGTGGCAAACTAACGTTAGTAGCTACAGGTAAAACAGCACATGCAGGACGATCATTTTATCAAGGACGGAATGCAATTTCTTATTTAGCGGAGGCTATTGTTGCTATTCATGCACTTAATGGATTACGAGACGATGTGACTATTAATATAGGTAAAATCGCTGGTGGCGGGGCATTAAATGTCGTCCCTGACAAAGCAGTTATTAAAATGGATGTCCGTATCGGTCATCCTGAAGATGAAGCATGGGTGAGAGAGCAATTGAATCGCATCATTAATCAAATGAAACGTGAAGATTACTCTTTAACCCTGCATGGAACCTTCGGCCGACCCGTGAAACGAGTTTGCCCAGCAACACAAAAGCTATTTTCACGAATCCAAAAATTAGGACATCGGCTTAATTTAACCATTAATTGGAAAGACAGCGGTGGTTGTTGTGATGGCAATAATCTTGCGAAACATGGCATGGCCGTTATCGATACCCTGGGTGTTCGGGGTGGAAACATTCACAGTCCCAACGAATATATTTTATTAGACAGCCTTGTCGAACGTTCAGCACTTAGTGCTCTTCTACTCTTTGACTTGGCACAAGGTGGACTTGAGGAAATACAACGATGATGTTATTTCGCAGTGCGCGTGACACTGATCTCGATGCAATTCATCATTTAGCCGAACACTGTGGGATCGGCATGACTACTCTACCTAAGGATAAAGAGCTATTACGCAAACGGCTGCATTGGGCTTGCACTTCTTTTCAAAAAACGATTAATCATCCCATAAGCGAATACTATTTATTTGTTCTTGAAGATCTGGAAACTGGCCAAGTGGTAGGTACATCGGGGATTGAGGCAGCTACGGGTCACGACTTACCTTTTTATTCTTACAAGGTTTCCAAACGTACGCGCATTAGCCATTCGCTTAATATTCGTAGTGATTATGAAGTATTAAGTCTCGTCAATGATAACCAGGGAAGAAGTGAGATTTGTACTCTATTCTTAGAGCCCAGTTACCGACATAGTAGCAATGGTTTGTTATTGTCACGTGCACGGTTTCTATTTATGGCACATTACCCAAATCGTTTTGCACCTATCGTCATTGCAGAAATGCGTGGAATCTCAGATGAATGGGGACATTCACCGTTTTGGGATAATGTAGGCAGGCATTTTTTTCATATGCCCTTTGCTGAAGCAGATCGTTTAACTATCTCAACAAACAAACAGTTTATTGCTGATTTAATGCCAAGAAATCCTATTTACGTGAAACTTCTTGCTCCAGAAGCACAAGCAGTTATTGGTAAACCACATCAATCCACAGTTCCTGCAATGAATATCTTATTGCGGGAAGGCTTTCGCTATAATTCTTATATCGATATTTTTGATGCCGGCCCTACCATTGAAGCACCGCGTAATCAAATTCGCACAATCGTGACCAGCCGCATTATGACGGTTAAAAGCATTAGTGATGAAGTAAGTTCCAAACGTTTTCTGTTGGCCAACACTAAACTTGATTTTCGCGCCACTATCAGCCAGGCAATTTTCAATGAACAACAGGAATCTTGTATCATTAGCAGGAAAACAGCTGAATTGCTAGAAGTGAAACGTGGCGATTGTGTACGCATAGCCCCTTTACAGGTTGAAGAACAAACCATTTACAGTGAGCCCAAACATGAGAAAAAGCCATCAAAGTAATACAGCAATTCATTATATTGACGGTAACTGGATACAAGGAGAAGGAGAAGCTTTTTTTTCCAAAAATCCAGCGGATGATAGTCTTGTTTGGCAGGGTAATCATGCAACCATAGAGGAAGTTAATGCAGCTTGTGAAGCAGCACATCTTGCTCTTCCTCGGTGGTCATCACTAAGTTTTGCTGATCGCGTAACTTATTTGCAGAATTTTGCGAAAGAAGTCGAAGCCAAACAGCATGAACTGGCTTATCTCATTGCTTTAGAAACAGGAAAACCATTATGGGAAGCTAAAACAGAAGTTAATTCGGTAATTGCCAAAATAAATATCTCTATTCAAGCCTATCAGGAGCGCAACGCTGAAAAACAGTCTGATACAGCTGATGCAAAAGCCTGGCTTCGTTACAAACCTCATGGAGTAGTAGCAGTGCTCGGCGCCTTTAATTTTCCTGCACATTTAAGTAATGGTCATATCGTACCTGCTCTTTTAGCTGGCAATACCGTGATTTATAAACCAAGTGAATTAACCCCTGCCGTGGCACAATTTATTATGCAGTGCTGGCATGAGAGTGGCTTACCACGGGGCGTACTTAATTGTGTTCAGGGAGGGGTGAGCAGTGGACAAGCCTTATTAGCAACCGATATACAAGGGGTCTATTTTACCGGCAGTTATCATGCCGGGAGAAAAATTCATCAATCCTTTAGTGACAGACCTGACGTTATATTGGCTCTTGAGATGGGCGGAAACAATCCATTGGTCATTGACACAATTCAAAATCTTAATGCAGCAATCTACCATACTTTATTATCCACCATGATAACCTCTGGCCAGCGATGCACCTGTGCAAGACGAGTTTTTATCCCTAATAATAATGCAGGCGACACCTTTTTAGCGCATTTCATTAATGCCTGTAAGCAAATTAAAATTGCTCCTTTCACACAACAGCCTGAGCCCTTTATGGGCCCTGTCATCAGCCATGAACATGCTCTCATGCACCTTAAGGCACAGGAAGGATTAATTAAACTGGGTGGCCAATCTCTATTAAAGATGACACTACTGGAAAAGAATACAGGTTTTCTCTCTCCGGGCATCATTGATATGACTGAAGTTATTAATGCACCTGATGATGAAATTTTTGCTCCACTCTGCCAGGTTTATCGTTATGACAGTTTCGATGAGGCATTAGCCTTGGCCAATAGTACTCGCTACGGTCTGGCTGCGGGCTTACTAAGCAATAATGAAAAAAATTATCAGCAATTTTATCATACAATCCGTGCCGGGCTTATTAATTGGAATAGACCCACCACGGGTGCTGTCAGTAATTTGCCTTTTGGTGGCGTTGGATGTAGCGGGAATCATCGCCCAAGCGCCTATTTTGCAGCAGACTACTGCGCTTACCCTATTGCCAGTTTGGAACAGTCTCAGTTAGCCATACCAGCGCAATTAGTACCAGGAATTCAATTGGAATAGATTATGGCAGTTTTTGAATTAAATTTAGATGGTTTAGTTGGACCTACTCACCATTATGCAGGTTTATCGGCAGGTAATCTTGCTTCAACTACGAATGCCTTGAGCCTTTCGAATCCACAAGCCGCAGCGCTTCAAGGACTTGCTAAAATGCGACTATTGCATGAAGCAGGGATAAAACAAGCTTTATTGCCCCCGCATCAACGACCTAATTTGCATTTACTCTATCAGTTGGGATTTAAGGGAAGCCCTGCTCAACAAATCCAGAGTGTATATCGTCATGCTCCCGAACTACTTAGCGCTTGTTATTCCGCATCAAGTATGTGGGCTGCGAATGCAGCAACAGTTTCTGCAAGTGTTGATACAATTGATAATCGTATTCATTTCACCGCTGCAAACTTGATTAGTAATCTGCATCGCCATCAGGAGGCAGATTTTTCGTATTATTTGTTAAAACGTTTATTTCAGGATAGCAACTATTTCCAGCATCATATTCCACTTCCCAGGACGACAATCATTGGCGATGAAGGCGCAGCTAATCACAACCGATTATGTGCAAATCATGAAAGTCCTGCAATTAATCTATTTGTTTATGGCCGACGAGCCTTGGGAGGTCACAATGACACCGGACCATCCAAATATCCTGCACGCCAAACTTTGGAAGCATCCCAAGCGATTACCAGAAATCATTTGTTAAAGCCCGAGCAGGTAGTCTTTGCATGTCAAAATCCCATAGCCATTGATCAAGGAGTTTTTCATAATGATGTCATCGGTGTTGCTAATGAATCGGTATTACTAATTCATGAGGATGCGTTTATTAATCAGGCAGAGATTTTGCAAGAGCTAAAGGAAAAAGCGAATTTCCCTCTGAATATTATTGAAATTAAGCGCGAGCAACTTAGCATCACTGAAGCAGTTAGTACCTACCTTTTTAATTCCCAACTCATCACATTGCCCAATCAAGGGGGTAAAAAATTAATGGTGTTAATTGCTCCTGCTGAATGCGAACAAAATTATTATGCAAAATCAGTGATTGATAAGCTTATTGCTGACGATTCTAACCCCATTAAAACAGTGCATTATCTCGACCTTAAACAAAGTATGCGTAACGGTGGAGGTCCTGCATGCCTTCGTTTGCGAGTTCCTTTAAATGAAATCGAATTACAGGCAATGCATCAAAGCATCCTGATTAATGAAAAACTATTAGCTAATCTAGAAGCCTGGGTTACACGTCATTATCGTACCCAACTTCATGTTGATGACTTAGCTGATCCATTATTTATGAATGAATGTTTGACTGCTTTAGATGAATTAAGCCGTTTATTAGCGTTAGATTCTCTTTATCCCTTCCAACGAGAGACAAGCGGTTAGCTATGTGGAAAACGTTTCATGGTAAATGCATCTATAAGTCTCCGACGGGAATACGGGTCTTTCAAAATTTGTTATTTCGTTGGCTTAAGTTTAATAGCAATGCTTTGCAAACACTGTTAAATCGTTATTTTCCACACCGACCTGGCCTTTACTATATTGATCCTCTCACTCTTTTTGTGAGGCTTAAGCCCACTAACTGTTGCATGTTTGGATTAGGCGGTGCCGGAGCCGCTCACGCACTTTCATACAAGAAAGAGCTTAAACTTACTGTTGTGGAATACAGTATCGATATCATTAATATTGCGCGCCGCTTTTTTATGCTTGATAAACTATCTAATATCGAAATTATTCATCAAGATGCCCAACTATTCGTTCAGGAAACCAATCGGTTTTTTCAACATCTTCTCATTGATTTGTTTACCGATGATACCTTTCCTGCTCATTGTAATACTGAAGAATTTTTTAATCATTGTAAGCGTATTTTACTACCGGATGGGATATTAGCGGTTAATTTGGCAAATCTTCATGAACAGTGGCCTATCTTTCAGCTTATTAAAAAAAATTTCCCAAACTCTATTATAGCTGTGCCTGTTAAAAAATCAGCGAATCTTATTATATTTGCAACCAAGCATGAATCAATAAATCCTTTATTAGATATTCTTAAGCAACACAACAAGCTGAAAAAGCTCTTGTGGGATGCTAAGTGGGGATATGTCGCTAAAGTTAAACATTGAGAACCTAATTAATATTTGTAAGGCCAGATAAGATTCTTGAAGTTTTATTATTTCGGGTAAGTTTCTCTTTCTTGCAAAAAAAGCCAACACCTCTTGTATAATTTTTTATAAATTATAAGGAGCCGGACAAAATAAGAGAATTGAATAATTGCGCGTCATCTCCTTTATGCGCAATCTCCTTATTAAGCCAGTTTTGGGCAAAATCTTTTTCTCGTGCTGTCATTGCGCCACTAAAAAAGAAAGAACGACCTGTAGCTACCCGACTTAGCCCCACCAATAAACCTAAACCGCCAAACATAAAGCCAATTATCATTAATGTATCCGCAATCAAACGTCTTGTACTGTGCCGATGATGAAACTGGTCATGTGCAAGCTGCTTTAACTGTTGTGATATATCTTTTATGGAGGAGCCTGATTTTCGTATTTCAACTGCTTTTGTGTAAAAATTCAGAATAGAATCATTATAATCAGTACCAAATTGATTTTTTTTATTAAGTGCTAATTTTTTATTACGAAACTCTTCTAAAAGTTTTAAATCAATATTTTCCTGTTCTATTGACGATTGCAATCCCCAAAAAGTGAAAATATCTTCCCTTGAAACTTTATACTTATTTTTTGTAGCACCCGCATTGTCTAACTCTTGAATCACCAGGGTGTTAGCTAATGGGAGCTTATCTTTAACCAGCTTCGGAAAAACAAATTGCAACGAGTCAAAAGGTGGCCTAAAATCTCCACTTTTATGATTGATACGTTGTAAAACATTGTTTTCATCAAAAAATGCATTACCCGCCGTTATACATTTTGCCTCCCATGGAGTATTAACCTCTGTCATTTGCCAGTGAGCTGGAACAGGTCCGGACGGAAAGCCTTCAAAAGCAAACACAAGCTCGCCATCTGTTCTTAGCAAAAAGCGAAGAACCTTCACCCCTTTTCTGGATGGACAATTTTTATCTTGCAGTAATTGGTGAATTTCATTAGCCTTCACTATACGTGGAGAATTATTTATGACTTTAATTGTACCACTCATGCCAAGAGGTGTTTTGAGATAGTCTTTATTAAAAAATTTGAATGGCATATTAGAGGCGAACTGATAAATATTTGAATTATTTTACAGCAATAGCCTTAACCTTTTATTAAAATTTTCCGCCTTTTCAGAGTTAGCACCTCTAATATTTGCACTGCAGAGCCCCTCACTGCGTTGAGGATTCCTAGGGGTTGTATGAAAATTTGCCATGACATTGGGAATTATCATTATTTTATTTTGTTTCCCTGATTATGTTCCATTAAGAATTTAATTTCATAAAATAGAAGAATATTCATCTAACTTTAATTTTAAACAATTTAGGGCTAGTATTAACGATTTTTTGATTAACTGGAATAAATAATGGAGCCTATTGACGCGGTTATTTCGTGGGTTGATGGTTATGATCCCGTATATCAACAAAAATTAAAAGCATACTGTAACCAACAAGGAATTGAGCAAAATATTGCTGTAGAACCAACACGTATTCAGCAGCACAATGAAATTCATTATTGCTTGCACGCATTAGGACGCTTTGCTCCCTGGCTACGAACTATTTACATAATCACTAATCAGCAAACACCTCCTACCGTAGCGGCTTTGCAAGGCACAGCACTGGGAGGCAAAATTAAAATTATTGACCAAAATGATTTGCTGCTTGAGTTTGGCTCAACCACTCCTGTATTTAATAGCCTCAGCATCGAATGGTTAATCTGGCAGATAAAAGGATTATCTAATCAATTTCTCTATTTAAACGATGATTTCTTTATCATTCGTGATGTTACTCCCGATGACTTTTTTAAAAATAATCGCATGATTCTGCGCGGAAAATGGAAGGTTCAACTTGAACAGAAATGGCACTATTTAATTAAAAAACGTCTATCTTTCTTGCTGGGAAAGACCGTAGAAAAACCTCAAAACAATCCCCACAGAGCCTGGCAAGAAAATAGCGCGAAATTAGCTGGGTGCAATAGGCAATTTTATCTTTTACCTCACGCCCCATTTCCTCTAATTAAAAAAACTTTTAATGATTACATCGCGCAAAATCCTGAACTATTTCATAAAAACATTCGCTATCCCTTCCGTCATCCCGATCAGGTATCCAGTATTCCACTCATGGTTCATTTAGATATTAAGAACAATCATGTTCTCTACGATTCAAATTATCATCAAACTATAATGGTCAATGGCGCTTGTCATTCTTTAAAAAAAATAAAATCTCGCTTGAATCATGCACAGAATAAGCGCAATGTCACCTTCGTCTGCATGCAAAGTATTGATCAAGCACCCTCTGAAACTCAAGAATACCTGATAAATTGGCTACAAGAAAAAATAGTGAGGTAAGCTCGGCGGAATATGGATGTAACTACGGGTAAATTGGAAGTCTTGATTTATCAAGACTTCCACGACTTATTAAATTTCCATTAAATCTTTTTCTTTGATAACTAATAACGCATCAACGTCAGCGATGTATTTATCAGTTAATTTTTGAATAACATCTCCAGCACGACGCTCATCATCCTCAGAGATATCTTTAGATTTAACTAATTCTTTAAGCTGGTGATTTGCATCACGACGGATATTACGAATCGCTACACGTCCCTGCTCACCTTCACCCCTTACAACTTTAATCATTTCCTTGCGTCGCTCTTCTGTTAAAGGAGGCATAGGAACACGAATGGCATTTCCAGCAGTTGCAGGATTTAACCCTAAATCAGAGGTTAGAATCGCCTTTTCGACAGCAGCAACCATTGATTTTTCCCAAGGAGTTACCAATAGTGTACGTGAATCACTAACGGTAACATTAGCGACTTGATTCAATGGTGTAGAATTACCGTAATAATCAACATGGACATGATCTAAAAGACTAACATTAGCACGCCCAGTGCGAATTTTAGTCAGATCATGTTGTAAAGTTTCAATAGTTTTCTTCATCCGCTTTTCAGCGTCCTGCTTGATATCATTGATCATGGTTTGCTCCTACTATGGTCCCAACCCTTTCACCGAGAACAATTTTCTTTAGCGCATTTGGGGCTGCCATATCGAATACCTGTAAAGGCATACCATGATCCTGGCATAAGCAAATGGCCGTAGAGTCCATTACCTCAAGTCCTTCACTTAAAACTTGCTTATAAGTTAGATAATCATAACGAATAGCGTCTGGATTTTTAAGTGGATCTGCTGAGTAAATTCCATCCACTTTAGTGGCTTTCAACACAACGTCCGCACCCACTTCAATTGCTCTTAAACAAGCAGCAGAATCAGTAGTGAAGAATGGATTTCCAGTACCAGCAGCAAAAATTACTACATGTCCGTTGCGCAGATGAGTAATTGCCTTACGTCTATGGTAAGGGTCTACAACCCCTAACATAGGGATTGCAGACATAATGCGTGCTGGCAAATCAATACGCTCTAAAGCATCACGCAAAGCCAAAGCATTCATAACAGTGGCAAGCATGCCCATATGATCACCAGTTACGCGACCAAGACCTGCTTTCGACAAAGCTTTACCGCGAAACAGATTGCCGCCGCCAATTACAATACCGACTTCAACACCCATGCTTATCAGTTCGGCTACATCTTTAGCCATGCGATCAAGAATTGATGGATCTATTCCAGACTGAGCCGTTCCCATCAACGCCTCACCACTGTATTTAAGCAGGATACGTTTATATTTTAATTGCGATTGATTGGAATTCATCATTAATCACGAACCTGAGCCATTACTTCTTCAACGAAATTATCTTCTTTCTTCTCAATACCTTCGCCAACTTCAAAGCGTGTAAAAGAAATTACTTCAGCATTTTTTTCTTTTAACAATTGGCTTACTTTCTTATTAGGATCTTTGACATAAGGTTGCCCTAATAAGCTCACTTCATCAACAAACTTATTGATGCGACCTTCAATCATTTTATCAATAATTTCTTGTGGCTTACCGCTTTCACGCGCTTGAGCAGTAAAGATTTCACGCTCATTTTCAATTGCGTCAGCTGAAACCTGGTCACGATTGACAACCATTGGACGGCTGGCAGCGATATGCATAGCGATATCTTTCGCCAATGTTTCATCACCATTTTTCATGTTAACGATGACACCAATACGCGTGCCATGCAAATAATGGCCAACTACGCCATCAGTAGACATTCTTTCAATACGACGAAGTTTAATATTTTCACCAATCTTAGAAACTAACTCTTGTCTAGCTTGTTCAACCGTTATGTTGCTGCCAATCAAGTTTTGATTTGACAATTCTTCAATACTCTTAACAGAAGAAGCCAATGCTGTTTCGCTGACTTTGCCAGCAAAGTTAGTAAAGTTCTCATCCCGGGCGACGAAATCAGTTTCGCTATTGATTTCCAGCATAACAGCAGAACGACCATCTGTGGAACGAGCAATTACAATAATACCTTCTGCAGCTACGCGATCAGCTTTCTTATCCGCTTTAGCTTGTCCAGCTTTACGCATTTCAATGATAGCCTGTTCAATATCGCCGTTTGTAGCAATCAAGAATTTTTTACATTCCATCATACCGGCGCCTGTGCGCTCACGTAATTGCATTACTAATGCAGCACTAATTGACATATTTACCCCTCCATATAGCAAAAAGGGGGTACGTTAATAAATCAACGCCCCCCTCCTCTTTAAAAGTTAATTACTCACCTGCAGCTTTTTCTTCTTCTTTATTATTAGCAGGGACTTCAACAAATTCAGCATCTGATGGCACACCACCGACTGTGTTACCTTGTTTTGCATCAAGAATAGCATCTGCAACACAACGAACATAAATATCGACTGCACGCATAGAATCATCATTACCAGGGATAACGTAATCAATGTTATCTGGGCTATTGTTTGTATCAACGATACCAATGACGGGAATTTTTAAGCGGCGAGCTTCTTCAACAGCAATGTGTTCAAAACCAACGTCAACTACAAAAAGGGCATCTGGTAATCCGCCCATATCTTCGATACCACCTAAACCACGCTCTAATTTTTCCAACTCACGAGTTAGCATTAAAGCTTCTTTTTTAATCATCAAGCTGAATGCGCCTTTATCTCGCATTTCTTTCAATTCTTTCAGACGGAAAATTGATTGACGAACTGTTTTCCAGTTGGTCAACATACCACCCAACCAGCGATGGTCTACATAAGGCATACCACAACGCGTTGCATGTTCGCGAATGCTGTCTTGTGCTGCTCTCTTAGTGCCAACAAATAAAATCTTTGCTTTGTTTGATGCTAAGCGACCTACGTAGTTCACTACATCATTCAGCATAGGTAATGTTTTTTCTAAGTTGATGATATGAATCTTATTTCTTGATCCAAAGATGTATTGAGCCATTTTTGGATTCCAAAAACGGGTTCTGTGGCCAAAATGAGCCCCCGCTTCTAAAAGTTCACGCATACTAACGTTCATATAAATTTCTCCAGGGTTAAGCCTCCACGTTTCCCATACAGTACCCTTTTGGGACCCCACCGCATGTGACGAAACGTGTGTGTCGTTAAAAGCGCGGTATTTATACCACAATGCAGCTAAATCAGCAATGACATTGACTTTATTTCATTTTTTTTTATTATATTTGCACCTGATTTTGAGGAAAAAATAAAAATCAGTGTCTATAATCGTGCTGGAAGGTTCTAATAATAACTTAACTAAGGATAGTAAAATGAAAAGATTATCGCTAGTCGCATTAGTTTTATCATTTGTCATGGGTCAGGCTGCTTTCGCTACAGCTACAAGCCAAGACTCAGCTACATCAACACAGACTACCTCATCTACAAGCTCTTCTGATAAGGCATCAGGTTGTGGTTGTGCTGATCGTATGCATAAGATGATGAGTTCCTTAAATCTTGATGCTACTCAACAAACTAAAATCAATGCCATCAAAAGCCAATTGAAAGAAACTTTAAAGTCAAACTGGGATCAAATGAAATCTATTCGCAGCCAAATTCATGAATTGGTTACATCTGATACCATGGATGATTCAAAATTAAATAGCTTAATAGATCAAAAGAAAGAACTTTTAGCACAAATGATGAAAGCTAAAATTAAAGCAAAACAACAAATTTATAGCCTTCTTAATACACAACAAAAGTCACAGTTTAAGCAAATGATGCAACAATGGGAAGAAAAACGCATGCACCATCAATGCTAATATTTAAGCCCCCTGGTGGGGGCTTTTTTTATTTGATGTGCTCCTGATGCGTTTCTAAAATAGTTTTACAAATTTAAATTCACATTTGCTTTAGCATTTATGGGGAAGTTGTTATTTTTCTTTTATAATTAATAGAATCTCTGTAATTATGTTCGACTAAGAACGCTTGTGTTACTATTAATACTTTTGCGGATTAAACCATGGCAGTAACAATTAAAACCCCGGAAGAAATTGAAAAAATGCGTGTCGCAGGCAAACTTGCGGCTGAAGTTCTAGAAATGATAGGCCCCTACGTTAAAGAAGGGGTTACTACTGACGAACTAAATACAATTTGTCATGACTACATAGTTAATGAACAAAAAGCTATTCCTGCCCCTTTAAACTACAACGGATTCCCTAAATCGATTTGCACTTCTATCAATCATGTTGTTTGTCATGGAATTCCCAGTAAAAAAGCATTGAAAGATGGTGATATTATTAATATTGATGTCACAGTGATTAAAGATGACTATCATGGTGACACGAGCAAAATGTTTTTTGTCGGCTCGCCATCAATTAAGGCAAAACATGTAGTTAGCGTTGCTCATGAATGTTTATGGATTGGCATTAACATGGTCAAACCAGGTGTTCGTTTAGGTGATATTGGTCATGCCATTCAGCAATTTGCTGAAAAAAACCGTTGTTCCGTTGTTCGCGAATATTGTGGACATGGAATTGGTCGGATTTTTCATGAAGATCCTCAAGTCTTGCATTATGGTGTCCCCGGGACAGGAGAAATTCTAAGAACAGGTATGACCTTTACTATTGAACCTATGATCAATGTGGGAAAACATCATACTCGACTACTTCCCGATAATTGGACGGTAGTTACTAAAGATCATAGTCTTTCCGCACAATGGGAACATACTTTATTAGTAACCGATGATGGTGTGGAAATTTTGACTTTACGTAATGAAGAACGATAATCGTGCCTTAAAACAATCAATTAAGCAGTTCAAGGAAGATCTGTGCAAGGAATTTTGTCAGAACGCCAGCATTACCACAGTGACCAATAAACTGGTTAATTTTATTGATAATATACTTCTCACTCTCTTTCATCAGAACAGTCTACATCTTGGTAATAAATTTTGTCTATTGGCTTTAGGGGGTTATGGACGTCGGGAACTCCAACTTCATTCAGACATTGATTTGCTTTTACTCCATTCAGAATCTATTTCTAAAATGCACTCTCAACGTGCCCAAGCTTTTATTCAAGACTGCTGGGACATTGGTCTGGATATTAGCCACCAAATTACTACTGTTGATGCGTGTGCAGAGCTCGCCAGTAGCGATTTAAGTGTCATTTCAAGCATCCTCGATATGCATTTAATTGGCGGCCGCGGAGCTTTAATGGAGGAGTTATTATATAAAACTCATCCTTTACACATGTGGCCCAGTTCCACTTATTTTTTTGCCAAAAAAGAGGAGCAAACCCAACGGTATGCCAAATATGGAGAAACTGCTTACAATTTGGAGCCCAATGTAAAGAATGGTCCTGGTGGCTTGCGTGATCTGCATATTTTAGTGAGTATTGGTAAGCGTCATTTCAATATTAATAAACTAGCCGAGGGAATTGGGAGTGGTTTTATTACCGATAAAGAATATGAAGAACTAATCCTTTGTCAGCATTTTCTCTGGCGAGTCCGTTTTGCCTTGCATATGCTTGCCGAAAAACAAGAAGAGCGATTATTGTTTGATTATCAGGTTAAATTAGCCAAATTGTTCGGTTTTACGGATAAAGAGCATTCTTTAGCCATTGAACAATTTATGAAAACCTACTTTAAAATTATTAAGCGGATTCGCGAACTAAACGAAATGTTATTGCAATGGTTTGCTGAAGCCATCGTTTACCATCAAAAACAACGAATTACTCCCTTAGATAATAATTTTCAATTGGCAAATAATTACATTGAGGTGAAACATTCGAAATTATTTTCCCAAAGACCTCTCACCTTACTTGAACTATTTTTATGGATAGCTAAACAACCTCATATTGAAGGTGTCCGCGCAAGTACAATTCGTTTAATACGTCAAAATCTTTATTTATTTAATAAAAGATTTTGTACCTCAAAAACTGCTACCAGTTGCTTTATTTCCATTTTCAAAACAGCAGAAGATCCTTATGAAGCATTGCATCACATGAATCGCTATGGGGTTTTAGGTCATTATCTGGATTGTTTTGCTGCTGTAACCGGTCAAATGCAATATGATTTATTTCATGTCTATACCGTTGACCAACATACGCTGTTTGTTATTCGTAACCTTGCTCGCTTCCTTAAACCGGAATATGCAGAACAATTCCCCTTGGCAGCACAATTAATGCCTACGATCAAACAACGTGAAATTCTCTATTTAGCTGCACTTTTCCATGATATAGCTAAAGGACGAGGAGGCGATCATTCCGAATTAGGTGCAGAGGAAGCCAGCCAATTCGCCTATCGTCATAACCTCAATAATCATGAGCGAGAATTATTAGTATGGCTCGTGCGAAATCATCTATTAATGTCACAGACTGCACAACGACAAGACATTTATGATCCTAAAACTATTCAACAATTTTGTAGTCTCTTACCTCACGCAGAATACCTTGAGTATCTTTATTTACTTACCGTTGCAGACATTTGTGCTACAAACCAAAAACTTTGGAATACCTGGAAAGATTCGCTATTAAAAGAATTATACCAGGCAACAAAGTTAGCACTACAAGAAAAAGATTTGGTTGATGAAACCGCCGTTATAATTTCTCGGAAAAAACAGGCCATGAGCATCCTTCTTAAAGCAGGCTATTCTCAAGAAAATATTGAAGCATTATGGATTAACTTCAAAAGCAAATATTTTTTACATGAACCTGCAGAAGTTATCGCAAGGCATACAAAAGCTATTTTCAATTGTAAAAAATATCCCCTGGTGCTTATTATGCCTCATCACAGCCAAGGCGGCACGGAGGTATTTATTTATATGCCTCATAGGGATGAGCGTTTTACTATTACAACGACAGTTTTAAGTAATTATTATACAACTATTCAAGAAGCAACGATTTTAACTTGTGATAATAATTATGACTTAGACACTTACATTATTCTTGATGAGCAACATCAAGCTTTTTTTGATGAAGAACGCATTGTTACAATTCAAGAAGCACTTATTAAACAATTAGCAAATACGAAAGACTTACCTAATATAACAAGACGTCGAGTTTCTCGTACTCAAGCTCATTTTAATTTAAGACCTCAAATAAGTTTTAGTGATGACAGTCAACTTCATCACACTCGTCTATTTCTTATTACCACCGATCGCCCCGGCTTACTTGCCACTATCAGCCGTGTTTTCCTAACTCTAAATATCACCCTGCATAATGCTAAAATTGCAACTTTTGGTGAACGTGTGGAAGACATGTTTTTTATTACTACAAAAACAGGCCAGCTGTTAGATAAAGAAGATAAAGCCAAATTAAAGCAAATGCTGATTTGTGAATTATTTAGCGAAGAAGTAATCTAATACTTATTCTCGTTTCTCTTTAAAAAAATCCGTTAATAAGCTTGCGCATTCTTGCTGCATAACGCCTTCATCAATGTGAATCTGGTGGTTTAAAGGGTAGCCCTGTAATAAATTGTAAACTGACCCTGCGGCTCCAGCTTTAAAATCGCGTGTTGCAAAAACAATACGTTTTACACGTGCATGAACAAGAGCTCCTGCGCACATAACACAGGGCTCCAGCGTAACATAGAGGGTTGTATTCAATAAGCGATAATTGCAGCAGTTCTTTGCCGCTTCTCGGATTGCTATAAGTTCAGCGTGCGCGCAAGGGTCATTTTTCTGTAATACTTGATTCCATCCACTACCTAGTAGATTATTATTTGCATCGATTAGAACAGCACCAACAGGAACCTCATTTTGCTCTTTGGCAATTAATGCAAGTTTATAGGCTTTCGCCATCCAAAAAGAGTCATTTATTCCCATTCAATCGTCGCAGGTGGTTTTCCAGATATGTCATAGGTGACTCGAGACACATTAGCAACCTCATTAATGATGCGATTGGAAACGTTAGCTAAAAAGTCCCATGGCAAATGGGCCCAATGAGCTGTCATAAAATCAACAGTTTCAACAGCCCGGAGACAAATCACATAATCATAACGACGGCCATCTCCCATTACTCCAACGCTTTTAATGGGTAAAAAAACAGCAAAAGCCTGGCTTACCTTATGATATAAACCCGTTTCCTTTAATTCCTCAATAAAAATAGCATCAGCCTGACGCAAAATATCAGCGTACTCTTTTTTAACCTCGCCTAAAATGCGCACTCCCAATCCAGGGCCTGGAAATGGGTGGCGATAAACCATGTCATAAGGTAAGCCTAGTTCAAGACCAATCTTTCGTACCTCGTCTTTAAATAACTCACGAATAGGTTCTAATAATTTTAATTTCAATGTTTCTGGCAGACCACCGACATTATGGTGTGATTTGATAACCATTGAAGCACCGTTGTTTTGCGTGGCTGCTGATTCAATAACATCAGGATAAATCGTTCCTTGCGCCAACCATTTAATATCGGTTAAACGCAGTGCTTCTTCGTCAAATATCTCAATAAATGTATGACCAATAATTTTTCTTTTCTTCTCAGGGCAATCCACACCTGCTAATGCATTTAAAAATTTCCCCTCTGCGTTAACAGTAATAATATGTATTCCCATATGCTCACTAAACATGGTCATGACTTGTTCTGCTTCATTTAAGCGTAATAAGCCTGTATCAACAAATACACAAATCAGTTGGTCGCCAATAGCTTTGTGTAGCAATGCAGCTACCACGGAAGAGTCCACACCACCAGAAAGCCCAAGCAGTACTTTGTCTTCGCCAATTTGTTGGCGAATAGTTTGAATCGCTTGTTCAATGATGTTATCTGCAGTCCAATTTGTTTGCGCCTGACAAATATCAACGACAAAGCGTTGTAAAATACGGAGTCCTTGTAATGTATGAGTCACTTCAGGATGAAATTGTAAACCATACCAATGTTGAGATTTATGTGCCATTCCTGCAATAGGAGCGTTTCGAGTTTCACAAATTACGTCAAACTCTGGAGGTAAACGAGTCACTTTATCACCATGACTCATCCATACATCAAGTAAGGCCTCACCTGCGTCTGTTGTTCTATCCTCAATATTCTCCAATAAAGGACTATGGCTATGTAAACGCAACTCAGCATAACCAAATTCACGAATATTAGACGACTGCACTTCACCACCAAGCTGCACAGCCATCGTTTGCATGCCATAGCAAATTCCGAGTAACGGTAACCCTGACTTAAACAACCATTCAGGTGCTCTGGGATTTGCTTCATGAGTTACGGTAGAAGGTCCACCAGACAAGATAACCCCACAAGGATTTAAACTTTGTAGCATTTCAACGTCAAGATTATAAGGATGGATTTCGCAATAAACCCCAATCTCCCTCACCCTTCTTGCAATTAATTGCGTGTATTGCGAACCGAAATCAAGAATAATTAAAGGTTTTTGTTTAATATTTCTCATAATTAATTGTCAATTTGATAGTTGGGAGCTTGTTTAGTAATACTCACATCATGCACATGGGACTCATGCATTCCAGCACTCGTGACTTGGACGAATTTTGCTTTATCATGCAACATTTCTATCGTATTGCATCCCGTATATCCCATGCAGGATCGTAATCCTCCCATTAACTGATGAATAATCGTCTGCACCGGGCCTTTATAAGGCACACGCCCTTCTATTCCCTCGGGAACTAATTTATCGCTGCCTTGACTGGCATCCTGAAAATAACGATCGCTTGAACCTTGGGCTTGTGACATGGCTCCTATAGAACCCATACCACGGTAGCTTTTGTAAGTTCTTCCCTGGTAAAGTTCAATCTCGCCCGGGGACTCTTCAGTACCTGCAAACATTCCACCCAACATGACCGTATCAGCGCCAGCAGCTAATGCCTTGCAGACATCGCCAGAAAATCGAATACCTCCATCGGCAATCACAGGTATTCGAGGGGCTCGGCCTTTAAGTCCTTCAGCCACATTAGCTATTGCTGTGATTTGTGGTACGCCAACTCCGGTAACAATACGGGTAGTACAAATTGAACCTGGGCCAATTCCCACTTTAACCGCATCCACACCAGCTTCAACGAGATCAAGTGCTGCAGCAGCTGTAGCAATATTACCACCAATAATCTGTACATCGGGAAAATTTTTCTTTATCCAGGCGACACGATTTAACACGCCTTGTGAATGGCCATGTGCAGTATCTACGACAAGAACATCAGCACCAGCTTCAACTAAAGCAGCCACGCGTTCATCTGTACCCTCACCAACCCCTACAGCCGCACCAACACGTAATTGCTCAGCATCATCTTTACAGGCAAAAGGATTTTCTTTAGCTTTTTGGATATCTTTAACAGTAATTAAGCCACGCAAATTAAACATTTCATTAACTACGAGCAGTTTTTCAATACGATGCTTATGCAACAGGCTGCGGACTTCTTCTCTTCCAGCCCCCTCCCTCACAGTAACTAAGCGTTCTTTTGGTGTCATTACCGCACTTACAGGCAAAGTAAAATTGGTTTCAAAGCGAATGTCTCTGCTGGTCACAATACCCACTAGCAAATCACCATCAACAACAGGCATACCAGAGAAGTTATGCTTGGCCATGACTTCAAGTAATTCTTTAACCGTAATATGAGGTGAAACTGAAATAGGATCTTTAACCATACCACTTTCAAATTTTTTCACTTTTCGCACTTCTTCAGCCTGAGCGCTAATACTCATATTTTTATGAATAATTCCTATACCCCCTTCTTGGGCTAAAGCAATGGCAAGGCGAGCCTCAGTGACTGTATCCATGGCTGCAGAAAGAAGAGGAAGATTCAATTTTATTTCACGAGTCAGGTAGGTTTTTAAAGAAACTTCTTTAGGTAAAACAGTCGAGTGGGCAGGAACCAACAACACATCATCGAAAGTCAGAGCTTGTTGCACGACAGAAAGTGACATACCTCACCCCTACGAAATTTAATTAACCGAACATTATACAAACAATTATAGGAAATCACAATTGATAACGTTAAAAAATGTATAATTTCCCTATTATTAAGGGGCTTCTTTCCAAATGCAGCGAGAAGTCTCTCGCTAAGCGGCAGATTCCTTATTAGTGCATCGACTAACGCTAGCTTTAAACGTTTTGTTTTTTACAAGCAGTTTGATGTCAGAAGATACACCCGGATTTTTATGCTATAGACCCAAGGATTGATAAAAAAAATTATCTTTCGGAAACACCTCCTTTCACTATGACCCTAATGGTAGCATTCCAATAGTATCATGCCACTGACAGGAGATTCCTCGCAGCGTTCGGAAAGACGTCACATTTTTGATAGGACCGCCGTGTTAAAAAAAATTATTATACTATTTTGAGTCGAGTAAGAACTGTTAGACTACATCCTAGGAAGCTACCTTATTGCATTTACAAAGTTTTTTGCAAAATACTGCAAACCAATGGGCTCTTTTTAATTGCCTTTCAAGAAAACGGTTAGTCTCCACTGCTTTTTCTGAATTATCGTATAACCAATGCATTAACGTTGCGATATAAATGGCGGTTAGGCCTGTTTCTTCTATTGCACGTTGAAAATTAACCGTTGAGCGCTGTGCTGCTTCTCGCCACCACTGTACCGTTCTACTAACTCGCAAAAGCGCCCTTAGCTGGACGTGCAAATGACCAGGTTCTAATTGTCCCCAGATCATCTCCTTCGCAACCTGGTGATGATTCTGTATGCTGCTAAACCATGAAATAAGTACTTGTGCCAAGCGATCTTCGCTACTGAGATTCAGAATTTCAGGTTTTGCTGCTACTTCCAGCATTGCTTTATCTGCACGTTCGAAAAAAGCAGGAATTAACGCATTCTTTTCGCGAAAGTGGGGATAAATATCCGTCAATTTAACATTTAAAAACTGCGCAATATCGAATAATCTTAAATCCTCCCATGAACTTCTTTCAGCTAAATAAAGAGCTGTATCCATAATTTTCTCTGCAGTTAAGTGCGATGTTTTCATCTTTAAATCCTTTTAACAGCAAGCACCTATAGATAAGCATATAATATAACGCTGATTAATCCAGAAATCTTACCCAGAATTACAGGCAAAATTATCCATAGGATTATATGCAAAATGTGAGGTCATTCTCACAGCAGGAGCCTTCTTTCTATAGCAAGCTCTATTGTGGCAGCTAAATATAAATGTATTCAACAAAGCTGTTTCCAGTAATTACATAGTGACAAAATAATTTCTTGATTGTCTTAAAACTTGAATAAATAGCTTTCACCTACTACTCTGAAAGTGAGACATCATTATTAACATGCTGAATATTAACACTAACTGTATAACTTATATCATCTATGCAAGGATGCTATCATGAAAAAAATAGTATTTTTGTTGTTAATTGTTGGCTCTACTGTTCTTCTCTCAAGTTGTGGGTGTTGTGGGACCTCTTCTTGCGGCGGTTGCGGCAGTTACACTGTTGCTTGCTGTGGTTCTAATGGCTGGTATTAATTGCCAATTATATACAAAAAAAAATTAATCTTCGAATTAAAACTGGACTGGGACTCTTGTCACAGTCCAGTAAATTTTTATTAATAATATTTAATTCTTGCCTTAATTCTTGCTTATAATTTTAATGATTTTTGGCTTTTTTAAAAAGCGCTTAATTTAGGCTAAGCACTCGTGGTGAATTCTATTAATTCTCATTCACTAATTCATGTTTCTTCTTAAGTCCTTAAAAAACAATTTATTTCACATTTAATTATTCATTTAAGTGTATTCAGTTGCCATCGTTTAAGCAGGATAAGCCTACAAAAAACGAAATTAATAAGTTAAATTATGATTTGAAAAATTAATTTTCTAATATCACTCTTTGAGCTTGAAACGAACAAACATTAACGTGTAAACTGAGCGAAAATGTTTAACTCGTAGACTAAACAGGAAGGTTCAACGTTGGCTAAAATTATAGTTGTCACTTCAGGTAAGGGCGGTGTAGGAAAAACTACTACCTCAGCAGCAATTTCTTCAGGCTTAGCCATGCGTGGGCATAAGACTGTTGTCATTGACTTTGATATTGGTCTTAGAAACCTTGATATCATTATGGGCTGTGAACGCCGTGTTGTGTACGATTTTATTCATGTTATTAACGGTGAAGCCAATTTAAATCAAGCGCTTATTAAAGATAAGCGTTTACCGGATTTGTGTATTTTACCTGCGTCCCAGACCAGAGATAAGGATGCTTTAACACTTGCTGGTGTTGAAAAAGTCTTGGCTGAGTTAGCAAAAGAATTTGAATACATTGTTTGTGATTCACCGGCTGGTATTGAAACAGGAGCCTTAATGGCCATGTATTTTGCTGACCATGCTATTGTAGTAACCAATCCTGAAGTTTCTTCGGTCCGTGACTCTGATAGGATCCTGGGCATTTTAGCTAGTAAAACTAAACGGGCAGTAGAAAATCAACCTCCTGTTCAAGAACATTTACTTCTCACTCGCTATGATCCTGAGCGTGTTGAAAAAGGGGATATGTTATCCGTAGAAGATGTTAAGGAAATTCTTGCCATTCCTCTAATGGGCGTAATTCCTGAGTCTAAAGCTGTACTAAAAGCGTCTAATACAGGAACTCCAGTTGTTCTTGATGAAACCAGCGACGCTGGCCTTGCCTATCAGGATGCTATAGCTCGCTTCCTGGGAGAAAGTAGGCCCATGCGTTTTGTTACTAGTGAGCGTAAAGGGTTGCTGCGCCGCTTGTTCAGTAAAAACAAGGAGGATATTCCAGCATGAGCCTATTCAGTTATTTAAGAAAGCGAAATAGTACTGCCTCAGTAGCTAAAGAGCGTTTACAGATTATTATTTCTCATGAGCGTTCTCAGCGAAATACGCCGGATTATTTGCCAAAGCTTCAAGAGGAAATACTGGCAGTGATTGCGAAATATATCCGCATTAGTCGTGATCAGGTTAGTGTGAACCTTGAACGCCTTGGTGATAGCGCAGTGCTTGAATTGAATGTGACTATGCCCGACGAAGTTCTAGAAGAGGCTTAATAGTAAATCCAACTTTAGCGAAATATTTTATCTCTCTAAAGAAATTGGATACTGTACAATGCAATAAACCCTAAAGCAGTCAATAAGAGAGCTAGCAATGGTCTTTTTAAAAGACGATAGGCAGCTTGGCTGACACCGTTTTTTGCCATTACCCTTAAGGTATTCAATTTTTCATGATGTTTATCAAGTAGGATTTCACCTTTAGGATTTAAAAGTTTTCCCTCTCTATTAAACCTATATTCTTCTGCATTTTCAAAATATCCGGCACCATAATCTACAAACAATTGTTCATTCTTAGCAATATCTCTTTTGGCTGTAAAAGCAACAATTTCTATACCATTGAGAATATGTCTATCCACCATAAGATTGACGTCGAGAAGGAAGTGATCTGGTTGGCTGGAGGAAGGAGCGTGATTCACGAATCGACCAATGTTGCCATAGTCTGTGGCATCAATTCCTAAACCTAAAAGATCAAAGTGAGGGTAAAAATGATATCGCTTTGATTCGGGATTAGTTTTCATTCCCTGATATACGCATACATTAGTCCCCTTCTTTATATCCTTTCTGGCATAAACGCCAAAACCAATAAATTGATTAATGTAGCGTATTTCACATAATTCAAACGGTTCTTCTTTGTTTAAAAGTTCGTATGCTTTGTCGTTATAGGCAAACAAGGCATCACCATCAACGGTTTCCGGTAAATTTTTAAATAAAATCGTATCATTAATTATTAATTTATCATGAAAATGGAATTGATGATTTGCTAGTTGACTGATTATACCGTTAATTTGATTAACAGTAATGAAATCCTTTGCTTCTTTATGGTCATCAAGAGAAAAAGGAATTTTATAAATAGCTTTTAAAGATAAAAAATGTGGTGAAGGAGAAACTACAAATTGGCACTCTTCTGGTTTGCTGGCGTGAAGTAACGTGGCATACACATATTTTGCCGTTTCTAGAAGACCAGCCATATCATGATAATGGTAATGATACGTGGTAGTAGACGATTTAAGATATGGATAAGAAAGCAAAGGGTGTTGAAAATCGAGATTTTGTAATAATTGAAATCCGCCCTTCTGAGATTCATCTATCTCGCATATCTTCGAGGAGACATCAAGGACAGCCTTTTTAAAAGGTGACTGCTTGTTATGATTGGTAAGGATAATTTTTACCATAAATTTGGACTTTATTATTCAAGCCACCAATAGCATTGGCATTCGTTTTTATATAAAATGTTCCAAGCAATAAAATCCGAATAAAGGATTGCCGCAAATCCTTTATTCGGAGAACACCAATTAAACAACTTCAGTTGTTAAATTATCTTCGCTCGGAGTTATTTCTTTCTTTTTTACCTTACTCAATGCGGCATCAAATGATGATCGCCGCAATTCATCATCACTAAAATCATCCACAGCAATAATTTCCTGTCTTTTGATTTCAGCCTCTCGCAAACGCATAGCATCATTAGTATCTAAAATACCATTTTGTTCTGCTTCATTAATTTGTTCTAGCAAGGTTAAAGAGGTTAATTTTCCTTCTCTCACAGCACGACTAACTTTTTTCTCAAGTTCTTCAATTGCACAAATTTTATGGAATGTATCTTCCAAACGGCCCAAAGGACAATTCTGGATGGCTTCTGCAAATACAAACCGAGTGAGTCGTGTTCTGGTTTCATTTGGTTCAGTAAGTATTTGAGCCAATTTAGCACCCAATTCATCAGAGGGAGCATGACGTTGACCACCAAACGGCTGCAGAATTAATTTCAGTACAATACGCGCCCAACGTGTCGGGAAATTAACAATAACATTATGAATAGCAGTCTCACTCTCATTTAGCAATTGCTGACAACTCCATTCAACTAAAGGTAAATCAGCAACTGGCTCACCATCATCATGAAAGCGTTTCAAGACAGCTGATATCAAATATAAATTGCTTAAAACATCCCCTAAACGAGCCGACATTTTCTCCTTTCGCTTAAGCTCACCACCAAGTATCGCCATCGAAAAATCAGATAAAAAGGCTAATTGAGCACTATAACGTTGAGCCAATTGATAATAGCGTTTAGCTTTGCTTTTTGGTGTGGAGATAAAGTGAGCATCTGTTATCGAATAAATTAAAGATTTGGTTAAGTTTGCTAATACAAATCCAGCATGACCCCAAAATGCTTTATCAAAGGCATTTAGGTCATTTTTGCGAACACTCTCTAATTCCTGGAATACATAAGGATGACAACGAATTGCGCCTTGGCCAAAAATAATTAAGCTACGAGTGAGAATATTAGCTCCCTCAACAGTAATACCTATAGGTAAATTTTGATAGGCACGTCCTAAATAGTTATTTGGGCCAAGACAAATCCCTTTACCTCCATGAATGTCCATGGCATCAATAGCAACTTGACGTCCTCTTTCAGTCGTATGATATTTTAAGATCGCACCAGCTACTGAAGGTTTGGCACCATGATCAATAGCTGCAGCAGCCATGGTTAAACCAGCGTCAATAAGATAGGTATTTCCGGCAATCCGCGCCAAAGGCTCTTCAATGCCTTCAAAGTTTGCTATAGACTGGTTGAATTGTTTGCGTATTCTTGCATAAGCACCACTCGCCAGAGCACCCGCTTGTGTACCCCCAGTCGCACTTGATGGCAAAGAAATAGCGCGTCCGGCACTCAAACATTCCATTAACATACGCCAACCTGCTCCTGCCATGGCAGCACCACCAATTAAATAATCAATGGGAACAAAAACATCCTTTCCTTGAGTTGGGCCATTCAAAAAGCCTGTATTTAATGGAAAATGGCGACGCCCCTTAATAACGCCAGGCGTATTTGCGGGAATTAAGGCGCAGGTAATTCCAACATCGGTTCCTTTACCTAAAATATTCTCAGGATCAAATAGGCGGAACGCCAAGCCGATAACGGTTGCAACTGGGCAAAGCGTAATATAACGCTTATTCCAGGTTAAACGGATTCCTAATACTTCTTGACCATTGAATTCTTGATAGCAAACTACACCCTTATCAGGAATTGAGGCTGCGTCAGAACCAGCATTAGGTCCTGTTAAGGCAAAGCAAGGAATCTCCCGTCCATCAGCCAAACGAGGCAAATAATATTCTTTTTGCTCTTTGGTACCATATTTTAATAATAATTCTGCTGGGCCCAAAGAATTAGGAACTGACACTGAGCTCCCAACGGTAACAGAGCGACCATATAATTTTGCTAAAATAGAAAACTGTGCCGTAGCAGAAAATTCCAGTCCACCATAATGCTTGGGAATGATCATTCCCAAGAAACCCTTTTCTTTAATAAATTGCCACATTTCAGGTGGCATATCTGTTCGAACGTGCGTGATATCCCAATCGTCAATCATGCGACACAATTCATTAACGGGACCGTCGATGAAAGCCTGCTCTTCAACAGTTAATTTAACTACAGGTGAACTAAGGAGACGATTAAAATCTGGTGAGCCACTAAAAAGGTCACCCTCCCAACTGACCGTTCCGGCTTCCAGGGCTTCTCGTTCTGTAGAAGACATTGCGGGCATTGACTTGCTAATCGTTGCAAATAGATGACGCGATAATAAATTTTTACGCAATGGCCTGATAGAAGCTAACGCAAAAATTGCAAAAATTCCCCAGAGAAAAACTTGACCAACGATCCCTGGCGAACCATAGTTAGTAACTAACAAAGCAAATAAAGCGTAACTGATAGTCCAAACCACAAGGGATGCTTGTTTAGCGAGCAATAAAATAGCCGCACCCACCACTGCTAATACAGTCAGAGTATGCAACACTGTCTTCTCCTTTTAATAAACGATCCTTAGGAATAACGATCTTCATACATGCGTTCAGAGTATGCTTGTAAAACTTTATTTTCAAGCAATCTTGTCATCCTTTCAGTATAGCATCAAGCCCCGCAAAAATTTGTTTTGCGACTTGGATTGGATGCTCCATTGGCAGCATATGAGTACCATTCATTTTAACCGCTGAGATATTGTAATGCTTTTGCATATAACGTACATCCAATCCATCAACAACTGTACTTTTATCTCCATAAATTAATAAGGCTGGAACTCTTAATTTTCCCTCGTATGCGTGTAAAGTGTGAGGTATAGTTCGGAAGATCAAATATTCTATATGGCGATCGAAGCGGAGTACATAACCTTCTTCGGTTTTTCTCATACCATACTCAATATAGTCTTCTAAACATTCTTGAGTAAATGTTTTAAACAGATCACGAGTTTTCAGGTAATTAATAAGTTGTTCTTTATTTTGCCAGTACTCTCTTCTACTGCGTGCTCTAAATGCCGGAGTAATCCTATCAATTATACCTAGAGCTTTTGCCAGTCTCACTACACTTGACTTCATGCGTCCTAAAAGAGGCGAGTCAATCATAATCACCGCTTTAAATAATGCAGGCTTTTCAATTGCAGCCAAAAGACTTAAAACTCCCCCTAATGAATGTCCTACTGCAATAACAGGTTGTGTCGCTTGCGCCTGCACACTGGCAATAATCTCATCCACGAGAAGATGCCAGTTTTCCGTGACAGGGAATAGAGGATTGTGTCCTATTTTATCAATATAACAATAGTCATATCTCGTCTCCAAGTGTTTTAACAATTGCATATAACAAGGCGACGGAAAACCATTGCCATGAGCAAAATGAATTAACTCTTTCACGAAACCACCAATTTATGGCTTTCACGTTTCAACGAACGTAATGCAAAACAAAAGTAGAATGCAGGCAGAATCATTAATATCAATCCAAAGCCGATAAAAAGCCAGTCTATTGTTAAAAAAAGCAAGAGAATAAGTATCTGCGGTGTTGAACTAACCGATAGCAAACGAGATGATTGTTTATAGCTAATTGATAAGCGAAAAAACAAGTTGGAAATAAACTGTCCCATGAGTGCAAATGCTAAAAGAAATACCAAATAAATTAAAAACAATAACAATGCTACAGTAGGATAAATAATGATTAGTGAAAACAATTTCACTCGCTTCAAGCCAGACGATTTTATCCAAGTGCTGCCATCAAATATTTGATTGATATTTTTACTTAGAGGCTGCACATAAATTTGATCTGCCTCTTCATCCATCTGCTTCGTAAAAAAGAACTGGGGTGAACGAATACGATAGAAAAATTTATCTTCGGTGATTAAGGTCGTTAAATTAGGATAGGTTTTATCAATGGTTTTAACTTTTCCTGTCGTATCAATAATTGAGACAATTTCCCCTGCATCATTTTTGATGAAATACGGCATTGGTTCGTCAAAAGACACTTTTCCATTTTGAATATAAATAGGCGGTAATTTTTTAAGCGGTTCAATGATTTGCTGTTCAAAAAAAGTATTAAACTCAACAGCAATACGTAATGAGAATGGGATTGAGAATAAAAATATAACCAATAATAAATAAAGTATGCCTAAACCTTTCCAGCGTTTGCCAACATCCACATATAAACGACTACTAAAAAAAGATAGAAGCAAAGCTTGCCAATAGTTGTAAAAGGGTGCATCAATTTTTCTTAAAGTTTTTTGTTCAGTCATGCCACCCTCCTAGACGTAAACCAGTTTTTTGACGAAATAGATTAGCTTTATTTATAATAAGTTCCAAGGCAAGTCTGTCATCAACAATTTCAATGTCAGCCGAAACCCGTACTGAAAAACGCCCCTTGCCACAATATGTGACAGCCTGAATCAATTTGTCAGCTCCCATGTCATCAACAAATTCAATCTTAACAGGAATTGCTGACGGGTTACCTTTCTCAACGACTTTTAAATGTTCCGGTCTAAATCCGATAACCACCTCTTCATTATCCATAAGCGATTCTTTTACCAGCGGTAGTGGGAACTCAACCCCAAAATCAGCCAGGACCTTTTGTTGATTTTGATCAATTTTAGCTGGTAAAAAATTAATCGGATAATGACCAATAAAACTCGCAACAAAAAGCGATGCAGGTTGTGAATATAAAAGTTGTGGCGAACCAATTTGTTCTATTTTTCCTTTGTTTAAAACTAATACTCTCGATGCCATAGTCATGGCTTCGGTTTGATCATGAGTAACATATAAACATGTTGTTTGTAATTTTTGATGCATTCTTTTGATTTCGTAGCGCATTTCCGTACGTAACTTTGCATCGAGATTAGAAAGAGGCTCATCAAATAAAAAGACCGCAGGCGAACGTACAATAGCTCTTCCCATAGCAACTCGTTGGCGCTGCCCTCCAGAAAGTGCTTGTGGCTTACGTTGCAAATAATCGGTTAGTTGCAACATGGCCGCTACCTCTTGTGTTTTTTGTTGGATTAGCGATGCCTTCATACCTCGCATTTTAAGGCCATAAGCCATATTATCAAAAACGGTCATATGCGGATAAAGTGCATAGTTCTGGAACACCATTGCCATATCGCGTTTTGCAGGAGGGATTTTGTTGACACATTGATTGTTAATCAAAATATTTCCGCTCGTCACTGTATCCAAACCTGCAACAAGTCGCAATAAGGTTGATTTTCCACAACCTGAAGGCCCTATTACAACCACAAACTCCCCTTTCTCAATGTTTAGGTTTATTTTGTCGAGAATGCGTTGTTGTGTGTAGACTTTATCCACATCGATTAAATTTACCGTGGCCATCAGTGTGTTAACCCCTTTTCAAACCATCGTTGCATTGTTAAGACCACCAAACACGGTGGTATCAATGCAATTAAAGCAATAGTCATTATGTAATGCCATTGGGGAATCTGATCAGCAACGCCGGCCAAATAACGAATCCCCATAACTATCGTTGCCATACTGCTATCTGTTGTAATTACCAGTGGCCAAAGATACTGATTCCATCCATATACAAATAAAATAATAAATAAAGCGGCAATTTGAGTTTTAGATAGGGGTAAAAGAATATCCCAAAAAAAACGTACTGGTCCTGCCCCATCCAAAGTCGCTGCATCAATTAACTCTTTAGGTATTGTCTTAAAAAATTGCCGAAATAAAAAGGTGGCTGTTGCTGAGGCCATTAAAGGAAAACTAAGACCAGCAAAACTATTTAACCAGCCAAAAGCAGCAATCACCTGAAAGGTTGGCACAATTCTTACCTCAACGGGTAACATCATCGTCGTAAAAATTAACGCAAAGAAAAATTGTTTACCTGGAAAGTCAAAATAGACAAGCGCAAAGGCAGAAAACAACGCTAAAATTATTTTGCCACCGGCAATCAGAATTGCCATAGCAAAACTATTCAGTAGCATCTGCCATACAGGTTGCCCACCTGTTGCCACCAGCCCCTGAGTCAATACCACTTTAATATTATGAAATAAAACAGTGCCGGGCCAGACAGGCAGTGGCGCCTGCATCATTGCTGTACCATTATGACTGGCGGCAACCAAAGCCAAATAAAGAGGAATAAACAATAATGCAACAAAAAAGCATAGCAAGCTATGGCTAAGAATTCGCTTGAATATTTTCATTCGTAATGCACTTTTTTCTCAAGGTAACGGAATTGAAATAAAGTAAGCACAATCACCATAATCATCAACATGACGGATTGAGCAGAAGAACTTCCTGGATCTAACCCCACAAAACCGTCTTTATACACTTTGTAAATTAATGTTGTCGTACTATTATTAGGGCCCCCATTTGTCATCACATCAATAATGCCAAAAGTATCAAAAAAAGCATAAATTAAGTTCATAATTAATAGAAAAAAACTTGTGGGTGATAACAATGGAAAAACGATTTGCCAAAATCGACGCCATGCGGAAGCGCCATCAATTATTGCAGCCTCAATCAAAGAATTGGGTATCGCTTGCAGTGCTGCAAAGAAGAAAAGAAAATTGTAGCTTAATTGCTGCCAGCACGCTGTTACTATTACAACAAGCAGTGCCTGCTTTGCATTAATTAAATAATTAAAATGTATCCCTACGTGTTGTAATCCATGAGCCAGCCATCCAATCGTTGGCTGACATAAGAAACGCCATAATATGGCGGCAATAGCTGGTGCTACGGCATAGGGCCAAAGAAACAGAGTTTTATAGACGGATTGACTTTTGCGTCGTGCTTGCACAAGAGTAGCTAAAAGCAGCCCTAAGCTCATTGTTCCTAAAGTTACAAAAAAAGCAATTATAAGCGTTACATAGAGTGCTTTAAGGTAACCAGGATCTTTTAGCAAATCAAAAAAATTCGTTAACCCTGCAAACTGACTATGTAAACCAAAGGCATCGCTGAAGAAAAAAGCTTGCGTTAACGCACTAAGTGCAGGCCAAATAAAAAATAAAAGTGTTACTAGCAATTGCGGAAAAATAAAAAACAATGCTAATTTTTTGTATTGAGTGTATTTAGCCATTAACAGATTAAATAACCAGATTGCATGGCAGTATATAACGAACAGTTTTCCTTTTGCGAGCTTTATAGTGATACACGGCTTTCTCCTATTGATATTTCTTCTCTTCACCTTTAATACGTTAAAAAATTACGCTACGCGATCCATCTAACCTGAGATATAGTTAGCTAATTCACTCTCCACTTGATAATACTATGCGCTGCATTCTAATTGATAATCCAGGCCAAAGCAGTCGCTTAACTATAAGCGAGCAAGCTCTCCCCACTTGCCAACGAGAGGAAATTTTAGTGCAAGTCAAAGCAACGGCAATAAATCGAGCTGATTTACTACAAAGACAAGGAAAATACCCTCCCCCTGTTGGTGAATCCATTATCCCCGGTTTAGAAGTTGCTGGAGAAGTTGTTGATGTAGGCAGTGATGTAACTCGCTTCCAAAAAGGGGATCGCATCTATGGATTAGTAGCAGCGGGAGCTTATGCTGAGTATTGTTGTGTCAATCAAAATCTTGCTGAACTTATTCCCAATAATTGGAGTTATGCTTATGCGGCAGCTTTACCCGAGGCCTTGGTAACTGCACATGCAACTGTCTTTTTATTAGGTCAATTACAGCAAGGGCAAACCTTGCTAATCCATGCGGCAGGAAGCGGAATTACCTCTCTCGCTATACAAATGGCTAAATTAAAAGGTGCGAAGATCATTAGTACCGCCAGTAGTGAGGAAAAAATTTTAAAGGCTAAGAAATTAGGAGTAACCACTTTAATAAATTATAAAAAAGAAGACTTTGAAACCGTACTTGAAGAACGTTCCATCGATATTATTGTTGACTTTATTGGGGGCTCTTATTTTCCCAAACACTTAAAACTTTTAAAATCCCAAGGAAAACTGATTCAAATTGCCTGTATGCAAGGACATCTTGTGGAAGCCAATTTATTGCTAGTCATGCAAAAACGTCTGCAAATCAACGGTTTTGTTTTACGTCCACAATCTCTTCTCGAAAAAATCGAGCTTTGGAGATCAGCACAAAAATTATGGGCCACATCCTTGCTCAATCAACATATTGCCCCTGTTATTGATTCAGAATTTCGTTTTGAAGACATGGAACAAGCCCATGCACGGATGCAAAACAATGAGCATTTTGGAAAAATCGTTGTTACGCTGAGTTAGCCTTGATGCCTTGATGCTGCTTTGGGAGCATCAAGATGCACAATCAATTAGAATTACACTGAAAGACAGAACTCTCAGTTTCCACAACAAGCGTACTTTTTAATTTAAAAGCGCCATTCTGTCTAGGTGTTCCTGTTGAACGCTGCTTACGCTCATTAGCAGCGGGATCATTATTCGCAGTAAAACTTTGTGAATCAACTGGCAAGGCAACATTCTTATTATCAGATACCAAATTTAATTTGCTGATTTGGGAGAAACAAATTCCAGATTGCCGCCAACCCCATTATTAAAATTAAACTCTGTAGAATGATGATTTTCCAGACCATCAACGTCAGCTTTCCAGCGAAACTATCCCAGCATTTTCGAAGTTAAGTACTCTATGATGGCTAAAGTAATGGTTTTACCACGACATACGCGTGAACCAGAACCAAACGTAGATACGGATTTAACTGTTGATAATGTTGTTTATCTTCTTCCGGATTAAATTCATTGGCAAAAGACCCTCATTCTCTAAGGCTCGCAACCCATGTGGTGTAACAAATCACCTGCCTTGATATAAATTTTTTCATTTTCATATTCAATGACAAAATCTTCTAATGCTTCGCCAGGTTGGGCATAGATGCAATTACTGAAATTGTTTTTTGATTATTTTAAATTGGAAAAACGGAAGCTTGATTTATTTGGATTTAAGATTTAATGGGTACATTTACTCCTTTTTGATGTCGTTGCAAAGAGCTACTCAATTCCCAGAATTAACTCCTTCCATTGCATTTGCCCGTTTTAAAGTACGTTTTAAAAGTTGCGTGTAGATTGGCTTATTACCCGCTAATTGCACGATAGTTGTTGAAGTTAAACAGGTTACCATTAAGGGTAAAATTAATAAGTAGTTATGAGTCATCTCAACCACCAGAATGATTCCTGTTATTGGTGCGCGCACTGCAGCAGAAAATAAAGCCCCCATTCCAGCGACAGCGAACATTCCTGGATGAATACCAATGTTTGGGATAAAGTACAAAACAATAGTAGAACTAGCTATACCCAATAAAGTACCTAAAGCTAGCATCGGCGCAAAAATTCCTCCTGGTACACTGGATGAGTAACAAAGCATGGTCGTTGCAAATCTGGCAACAATTAACAGCAATAGAACCAGTATCGAGGGTGAAATAACAAGGGAGCGCTCAATAATTTCATAACCACCTCCAACAATAGCGGGATGATGTTGTGCCAGAAACCCCACCAGCGCTCCAATACCTAGTACGTATACGATTCGTGTTCTTGTTGACAACTTATCCGTTGCAGACAAAGTTTTCATCAATACAATATTAAAGAACAGTCCGACAAAACCAATCAAAATTCCAAAAATAAAAAAGATCCACAGCGAGGCTAGGCTGGGTAAAGGAAAAACAGCCATTGGAATAGCAGGTTGCGACCCAATAATAAAATGCAGAGTAATCGTTGCCATAACACAGCTAATAGCAACCGTTTTAAAGTTAGTAAAAGAGAAATTAAATTGACTCCGCATTTCTTCAAGTACAAACAATACCCCTGCGAGAGGAGCATTAAATGCAGAAGCAAGCCCTGCTGCAGCACCAGCAGCAATTAATGCATCGCATCGTTTTGAAGGTAAGCGCAGTAACTCTCCCAGCATTTCACCAAGATTACCTCCCATTTGGATAGTTGGTCCTTCACGACCGACTACTAATTTGGCAGTAATAGCCATGACGCCACCAATAAATTTCACAGGTAATAATCTGCGCCAGAAAATAGGTCGTTGATGCAATAACGTTCCTTCAATTTCCTGCACGCCGCTGCCAGAGGCTTCTGGGGCAAACCCCCTTACTAAAAGCCAAGCTAAAAATGTGAGACACATTGAGATCAATACGGAAAGTAACGTGCTAACACCTCCATGCGATTGATAGGCTAATATTTTGGCAATAAGCTGATTTCCATAGGAAATAGCGATTTGAAAAAATGAACCAACTACCCCTGTTAATATGCCTAGTACAATAGCAATGAAATAGAGTGTTAAAATTTTATTGCGCATTTGTAGCCAACATGTCCATAAGGTTATTAATGATTTTTAATCCAGCTTGATTCGGCATCGATAAAATCGTTTCCGGATGAAATTGCACAGCATAGACCGGTAAAGATTTATGCGCAATTGCCATAACCACCCCATCTCGAGTTGTTGCTGTTACTTTCAAATCTTCAGGCATCGCATCCAAGCGAGCATAAAGCGAGTGATAACGTCCTGCAGTGAAAGAGGCATCAAATCCTGCAAAAAGCCCTGAACTATCTTTTACCTCAATATCCGAGGCCTTTCCATGCATAGGATAATTTAATACATCAAGTTTGCCACCAAAATATTCAACAATACCTTGTAAGCCCAAGCAAACTCCAAATAAAGGCGTTTTTGATTTCAGGACAGCCTCAATCGTGTGTGCTACTTTAAAATCGGCAGGTCTACCAGGTCCAGGAGATAAAAGAACAAGATCAAAATGCTCTTTTTCCAGATACTCTATCGCATGCTCGCTACGAACAGTTAGTACTTCGGCCCCCGTTTGTCGCACATAATTTGCTAAGGTATGAACAAAAGAATCCTGATGATCAACAAGTAAAACCCGCTTACCTAAACCAGGTCCCAAAACAGGATTAGTGATGTTTACCTTTAATTCTTGTTTTTGTAACATATCCAAAAAAGCTGATGCTTTTAATCGGGTTTCTTGTTCCTCTGCTTGTGGCTCAGAATCATAGAGTAAGGTTGCTCCGACACGAATCTCAGCAATTCCTTGTTGAATTCGCATGGTTCTTAATACCAATCCGGTATTTAAATTGCCATTAAAGCCAAACCACCCCACCGCTCCAGCATACCATCTTCTAGGTGATTTTTCATGTTCTTCTATAAAGTTCATCGCCCAAAGTTTAGGAGCACCGGTTACTGTCACAACCCACATATGCGTTAAAAAAGCATCAACAGCATCAAAACCTTCACGTATCATTCCTTCGACATGGTCTACGGTATGGATTAAACGCGAATACATTTCAATCTGGCGACGACCAAGAACTCGTACACTTCCTGCTTCACAAATTCTTGATTTATCATTTCTATCAACATCGGTACACATTGTTAATTCAGACGCTTCTTTTTCAGAATCTAAGAGAAGTTGAATATTGTGTGCATCTTCAATGGCATCAGCTCCGCGTTTTATTGTGCCAGAAATAGGGCAAGTCTCTACACGTTTACCTTGAACCCGGACATACATTTCAGGAGACGCGCCAACCAGGTATTCCTCTTCTCCCAGATTAATAAAAAAGCCATAAGGAGACGGATTTAGACGCCGCATTCGACTAAACATTACTGAAGGCTGTTCTGAACAGTGGGCGTAGAAAGTTTGACTAGGGACCACTTCAAAAAGATCACCACACGCAAAACGTTCCTTTGCGGTTTCTACTAATTTTGCATACTCCCCTGGGGCATGATCGCACTGTTTTTCAGGCTTCAATGTTGGCTCATAAGTTTTAAACTCACCTTCGCGGGGTAAAGCTTGTGTTGACTTACCCTGAAATTGAAAGTTATATCGACGAATAAATGCCTCTTCCTTCCGATGATTGACGACATAAATTTCATCAGGAAGATATAAAACCATTTCGCGTTGATCATTTGCTCGTGTTTTATGCTGGGTTAACGCTTCAAATTGGAATATTAAGTCATATCCAAAAGCACCATAAAAGCCTAAATAAGGTTCATCCGATTTGAAAAAAGCGAGTAACTTTCGAAGCACGGTAAATACAGAGGGCTGGTGACTGCGTTCTTCTTCGCTGAAAATTTTTTGTCCACGTTTAACTTCAATTCGGCAACTATCTTTAGAATGTTCGCGAATAATTAACTCATTACAGGAATCTAATACGGGGAAAAGAATAGCGAGTAAAATTTCTCCTCGTTCATTTAGGGCTTGCAGTTGAATCTCATTCGCCTTACATACCATCGCCAGAGGAGGATTATAAAAACCGATATCCCAACAAGTATAACGACCAGGGTATTCAAAACTGGACGCAAATAAAGCGCCGCGTTGCGTATCAAGACGCTCAAGAAGAGGATCTATTGCGTTTTCATAAGCCAATTTATGTTGTTCATATTCAATATAAACACCACCTGCCGTTTTAACTTGCTGTAACATCACCAAAGCTCGTCTAAAAAATACAATGTTTCCTCATTCTACTGTAAAACGAAGCCTCTGCAAGGCGGTATATTATAATTTCTTTTTCAGCTTTAATTCATGCGCGCAAAGTGCTGATAAAAACGTGATACATTAATTCCTTTAATCACATTTGTTTTTCTGACATTCATCTTAAGTAAATTACAAATAGATGTTGCATCGTTCTTTCCTGGAGTCTCATCAACAATTACAGCACCATAGTAGAAACCATGAATCGCTGGAAAAAAATAGTAGTTCAATGTCTTTCCTTCCGTCAAACGCGGTAATTTAGCAGGAAAACTAAATTGGAAACCTTTGTCATTTAAACAAACAGGAACATTTTCATATGCTTCACTGACCACATCAGAGTTAAATGCGGCAATCGTCGCTGCTGTATCCCAAAAATCAAAATTATGAGCAATCTTATCCCACCCGCCTTGATAGGCAACAAGGTATTTCGCGGCATCTAAACTAAATTGTAAGGCGTTATCCTTTTTAGCATATTCTTCGAGAAAATTGATTGCTTCAGGTGTAATGCGAGCCATATCTGAAGCATTAATTGAGACCCAGGTAATAGGAATACCTGATTGTAAAACATCTTGCATTGCCCCTACTGCCGCGTAAATATTCCACTCAGCCATCGTATTATTTGTTGCAAAAAAATCTGGAATACCCAGATTTCCCTGAATATTAAAATTACTCAGTTGCCTCTGTTTGTTCTCTGTTAGTATTGTTTCTCCGAAAGCGCCACCCGCCTTATATATTCTTGCAATTCCCTTTTTAACAACGGCAAATTCATTTTGTGTTTTTGCAAAAGCGAAGCTGTCTGCTAAATTAACCGCTGTCCCGATAGACATAATGGTGATTGGTTGATTGCCAGCAGCTGCTTCACGGGCTAAATCGACAATTGCCTGAGCAGCTGGTTTTTCAGCGATGGGGTAGGCAGCTAATGAGGAAACGCCAGGGATTGCCATCTTCGAACTAAATTCGCGTAATTCGGAGGGGAACGCATAAGCTGCATTTTTTTTATCGATTCGCCCTACATAAACAGGAATTTTTTTATTAACCAGGCTTGCCAGCTTCGCAGCATTAATACCACCTTGAGGACAGTAGGTTAATCCATTGCAATCGACGGTAATAGCCTTAACATCCAAATTTTTATTTTTCAGAACATAAAGAATTGCTACCCAATCATCAAACCCCATATCTGTATCTATAATAACGGGAATCCTGGCAAAAGCTACGGAACACAATAGTGTTAACAGAAAACAGTACCCCTTGTATTTCATAATTTTGATGATTCTAAAAACATTGCTGCATTTTCGCAGGTAACGGCTGGCTTGTCATTAAAAGTTTGGGCGCTTAGCCTTAAAGTTGCTACAGAAATGAATTCCTGACTGCGCAGGAGGACCTCAAATTTTTCATATAATTAAGTATGATTTTGCTCTATAAAACTGCAAGATTTATTGACATTTATTGTTACTAAGCGAAAATGGTGAAGATATCGATCAATTCACATGTTTGCACTGGCGTTATTGTCTATATTCAAGTTTGGACTGCACGCCGATGATCTTAGATGTTTGCTAGTTATTGGACGTATAATGACAATCACTCAAGACGATTTAAATAATATCAAGCAACTTGCTTATCTGGATGCTGAATCAAACAGCAATGAAAAACTTACTGAAGAAATCAATGCCATTATTGATTTTGTAGAACAATTAAAGCAAATCGATACAATGGGGGTTGCCCCTCTTTTTCATCCTTTTGATTTACATCAGCGCCTGCGTGCTGACGTAGTTTCTGAAGAGGATTGTGCGGATCAATTAGAGCAAATAGCACCGCTTTTTGAAAATGATTTATATTTAGTTCCCAAAGTAATCGATTCAGGACAATAATTTTATGCATAAGTATTCTTTGAAAGAATTGTCTCATAATCTGCTACGCGGTGAATTCTCAAGCGTTGAATTAACCAAGCACTTTTTAAGTCGCATTAACCGATACAAATCACTCAATGCCTTTATTAATGTGAATGAAAATAACGCCTTAAATTCTGCAGCTCTGGCCGATAAACAGATTCGAGAAGGAAAAGCCAGGCCTTTAACCGGCATACCGATGGCCCATAAAGACTTGTTTTGCACACAAGTATTACCCACCACTTGCGGTTCAAAAATGCTGGCAAATTTTCAAGCGCCGTATCAGGCCACAATTGTTAGGCGGCTTGAAGAGCAAGGGGCAGTAATAGTCGGTAAAACAAATATGGATGAATTCGCAATGGGTTCATCCAATGAAAATAGTTACTTTGGGCCAGTAAAAAATCCATGGGATATCAATAGAGTCCCCGGTGGTTCCTCAGGAGGTTCTGCTGCCGCAGTAGCAGCTGGGCTTATTCCATTTGCAACAGGTTCTGATACCGGAGGCTCAATCAGACAACCCGCTGCGTTTTGTGGAATTTCCGGTATAAAACCAACTTATGGATTGGTCTCAAGATTTGGCATGGTTGCTTTTGCATCCAGCCTTGATCAGGCAGGTCCTATGGCTCATACAGCTGAAGATTTAGCCTTCGTTCTTCAAGCTATGGCAGGTTTCGATAGCCATGACTCAACCTCAGTTAACCAGCCTGTTCCTGACTACTCCTTAAATTTATTACAATCGATTAAAGGATTACGTATTGGCTTGCCTTCCTGTTTTTTTCAAAAAGAAGTTGATACAGAAATACAAGAAGCCATAACTAATGCAGTTAGGATTTTTGCACAGGAAGGGGCTGAAATTATTGAACTTGATTTATCCCTGCAGCCTCTTTGGGTTCCTTGCTATTATGTAATTGCCTGTGCCGAAGCCTCCTCAAATTTATCACGTTACGATGGGATACGTTTTGGTCACCGAAGCAAAAAAGCTGAAACCCTGCATGAACTTATTGTCAATTCACGAAGTGAGGGTTTTGGTGCGGAAGTGCAGCGTCGAATTCTAACCGGCACACATGTTCTTTCTTCAGGTTATTTTGATGCTTATTATTTACAAGCTTTAAAAATCAGACGATTAATTCAAGTTGAACTGCAAGATACATTGAAGCAAGTTGATATTATTTTAGGTCCAACCACCCCGACTTGCGCTTTCAAATTAGGCGAAAAAGTGGGCGATCCCATTCAAAACTATTTAGCTGATGTTTTTACAGTAGCTGTCAATTTAGCAGGATTGCCCGCTCTGTCTATTCCCGCAGGGTTTAGTGCTGGATTGCCTATTGGCATGCAATTAATTGGCAATTACTTTAGTGAAGCCAAACTACTAAATATCGCTCATCACTATCAACAATGCACTGACTGGCACCAAGCCAGACCAACCTACAAAGGGTGATTTATGGCATGGGATACCGTTATTGGTCTTGAAGTTCACGCCCAATTAAAGACAAAATCAAAATTATTTTCCGCCACAGCTACTGCATTTGGCGCACGACCAAACTCGCAAACCAGTTTTATCGATGCGGGTTTACCTGGTGTCTTACCAGTACTTAATGAAGCAGCGGTTCATATGGCGATTCAGTTTGGACTGGCCATTGACGCAAATATCAACAATAATTCCTACTTTGAACGTAAAAATTATTTTTACCCTGATTTACCTAAAGGTTATCAAATCAGTCAATATCAAGCCCCAATAGTTTCTAATGGTCATTTGACAATTGAATTAAGCGACGGTAGCGAAAAGGAAGTTTCTATTGTCCGAGCTCATTTGGAAGAAGATGCCGGCAAATCCCTGCATGAAAATCACGCGACATACAGCGGAATAGATTTGAATCGAGCCGGCACGCCTCTGCTGGAAATAGTTACTGCACCTTGTCTTTTTTCCGCCGAAGAAGCTGTTAGCTATTTAAAAAAATTACATCAACTGGTTCGCTTTTTAGGCATTTGCGATGGAAACATGCAAGAAGGCTCTTTTCGTTGCGATGTGAATATTTCCCTTAAACCTAAAGGCTCACAGCAGCTTGGTGTGAGAACAGAGCTTAAAAACTTAAATTCATTTCGTTTTATTGAAAAAGCCATTGCTTACGAACAAGCCCGCCATCAAGATTTACTGGAGAGCGGTCTAATCATTCATCAAGAAACAAGATTGTATAACCCTGATACCAATACAACGCATGCTTTAAGAAGTAAAGAAAATGAAAATGATTATCGCTATTTCCCTGATCCTGATCTGTTGCCTATCCATATTGAAGCAACTGATCTTGAAAAAATTAGAAAAAACATGCCTATCCTTCCTGAGCAGATCAAAGAAGAGTGCCAGAAAAATCCTATTTTAAACCAGGAAGATGTGAATTTTCTTCTTGCTTCACCTGCAACTTATCACTTCTTTAAAGCAGTTAAAACAAACAGCCACGCAGATGAAAAAACTATTATTAATTGGCTTAAAGGAACTTATGCGGCTGCTCTTAACGAAATCAATCTTAGTTTCGATAATCCCCCAGTGTCAGCAACATCATTAGCAACATTGTTGGATAAACTGACAAAACAAACTATTTCAAATAAGATTGCTAAAGAAATTTTTGCCAAACTGTGGGAAGGTGAAACAAATATTGATGAAATTATAAAAAAAGAAGGTTTTAACCAACTCACCGATAGTAATCTACTGGAAGAATTGATTAGCAACATTATTCAACAATATCCCCAGCAAGTAGCTGATTATCGAGCAGGAAAAGAAAAACTCCTTTCCTTTTTTGTTGGTCAAGTGATGAAAGAAACAAAGGGACAAGCAAATCCCGAACAAATCAATCAGCTGCTAAAAAAACATCTCCATCAGTAAAAAAACAACCCGCTGCAAAAGCGGGTTATTTAATCAAACGAGTCGTTATTAGTAAGGTTTTACAATAACGGTAGTACCAATATCAATAAAATCCTGGCTCAACCATTTAGCCGCTCCTGGTAGAACCCTGATGCAACCATGACTGGCATTCCAGTTAGGTACCTCATAAGCGGCATGAATAGAGTAGCCGCCACTGAAGTGCATGCAGTAAGGCATTCTAGCCCCTCCTCCTGTTTCAATTGGATAGATACTGGAGGTACAGTCTTCACCTTTCTTGGAGTAAACTCGAAATGTACCAGTAACTGTGCGACAACCTCTACCAGTATCTTCACAAAAATCTTTTCCTCCAGATGCACTACCAGTTTTAATACGGTTACCCTGGGCATCATAAGCAGCCCAGGCGGTGGCTTTCGGATCGAAGATGAAAACTTTTTTCCCTGTTGCCGGTCGTTTTTCAGGGAAATAATTTCTACCTTTGCGATCAGAGTCAAGACTCATGGTGTAGTGCGTATAACCTGCATCGTCAACAACGGCTACACCCCTATCCATGGATGAACATGCTACAGTTAACACACACAATGGCCCAATGATAAGTTGTTTTTTCATTGGTTAACCCTCCCTCTTTTTTTTTATGTTATCGGGAGGATTTTGCATAAATTTAGCTTTTTTTAATAATTTTTTTAACTAATTGTTTTTTTTATAATCTTTTAGATCGTTTAAAAAGCTATTTTTTAGCTCTTTAGGTAACATTGAAACTATCGCTAAAATTAATTGTTCATCCGTGCATTCAAAGCAGCCTCCTCTGGGAGGCATTGCATTTAGCCCCTCCGTTGTATGTTTTAATAACGCGGTTATTCCTATATTCATTCTTGGTGCCCAATCTTCTTTTTGTCCGATGCGTGGTGCACCAATCGGAATGAGGGGCTTTACTCCATGGCAATTAACACAGAAGTGCTGCACGATTAGCTCTCCTTCATTCTTGCTACCTTTAATTGAGTTCAGAAAATCTTGTGGATGGTGACTTGCAGCATAGGAATGAAAGCTAATTAGCCAACCAACAAAAATATATTGTATTAACTGCATTATTTCTCCAAAATTGGCGTACAATTTGCTTAAGTTCGCTATTTTACCTAATGTGAGCGCTTCCATGATACGACTTATTCCAGGATTTTTACTGTTTTTTGTAAGTCAGATCTTATTTGCAGAGGAATCTCAGTCGTTAGACTTGCTTAAGGAGAAAATTGAAAATTATGTACTTACTTCACTGGCTACTGAACAAAACAGTAAAATTCAGGTTACTGTCGATAGAATTGATTCAAGACTTAAATTAAAACCCTGCGCTGAAAATCATCTGGAAGTATTCAATCCTTATTCAATCCCCATGTTACGTGCCACTATCATGGGAGTTAAGTGTCAGGAATCTGTCAATCGTTGGACACTATATGTTCCTATAAAAGTTACTGTGCAAAAACCTGTGCTTGTCGCTAAACGTCCCTTAACGAAAGGAACCATGATTACCGAAAATGATCTTGAAATTATGGAAGTGGACATTAGCCAGTTAAAACAAGGTTATTTTGATAAAGTAGAACAGGTTATAAATCAAGTCAGTAAAACGAATGTTGCGCAAGGAAGTGCAATTACTCCTCTTCTTCTCCAGGCTGCGGTGTTAGTACATAAAGGTGAACAAGTGGCAATTCAGGCAATAAGTGATAGCTTTGTTGTAAGTATGGAAGGGATTGCTTTAACAGATGGTGCAGCAGGCGAAATGATTCGTGTGAAAAATCTTTCTTCAAAAAAGATAATTGAAGCACAAGTTAGCGCAACGCGCCAAGTAAAGGTTCCTCTATAAAACTCGTTAAAAATCATAGTGACTTAGATTTTAAAATATGATATAGGTAGAAATTAGGGGCATTCACCTAAAGATTTCACCACCAGGAGCCGATAACAATTATGAGCGCAATTGAGAGCAATGTTATGGTAAATCCGATTAATGATTCCAATACCTTCAAAGTTCTAGATTCAGAGAATCGGCTGCAACGCACCCAATCTATTGCCAAAGATCCACACACTGATGAGGATAGTCATGTCAATTTAAGCAATATTTCCAAACAACTCGCTAATTTAAAAGAATTGATTCTTAGTGCGCCAGAAGTAAATAGTGAGCGAGTGGCATTTTTTAAAGAGCAATTGGCTAACGGGCATTATCAAATTAGTTGTAGTCAAATTGCAACAAACATGTTTAGGGATATTGAGCTAGTCTAATTTGATTTTTAGGCTGACAAGCAAAAGGATTTTATAAAATGACTCAGTCAAAACCAGCAATTTTAATGCAAATTTTGCAACAAGAAGTGAATTTCATTCAAAAACTTATTAACCTTCTATCTGATGAGAAGAACGCCTTAGTGGCTCGGGAATTTGAAGAACTTGAGCCTATTGCTGCAAAAAAACAGGAACTATCTAATCAACTTGAACAATGCACAAAACAGCGAGTTGAGTTATTAGGTTTAGATCCACACACTCAACGTGCCAAACAAGTTTTTGAAGATTTTTTAGCACAATGCTCAACGCAGGAGGCAGAGAAAATTAGCGCCCTGAATAAAGAACTCGCAGAAAAATTAATTCTTTGTCGTGAATTAAATGCTGTTAATGGACAGGTTATTACAAGCAATATAAATACTCGTCAAGAAATTATTAATACCATTACAGGACAATCTTCAGACGACTCGACTCGTGTCTATACGGCAACAGGAAATTTAAAAACACCCCTCGAAATTAATTCTAATAACCATCAAAAAGCCTAATTAAGATGCAGTAATGATATTTTTTAAATATAATTTTCATTAATTGCACAATTTTTCCATTATCGATATACTCTGACCAGTTTTAATTTAATCAGGGTATATTCATGTCTACAAATACTCTTTTCAATTTCATTGACTTACACATTCTGTCATTAGATCTGGGAGCAATTCATTGTAATAAATTAGAGTTGGATAAGAACAAAGATGGACATCTCTATTACCGGTGTGAATTAAATCAATCGACTAAACCTGTTATATTAAAAAATGGCAATGAAATATATACCCTCTCAGAGCACCATATTAGTATTTATCAAATTGAGCAAAGAAATAATCCCAGCCTAAGCCAATATCATTACACAGCTTATTTTACTGATTCGAAAGGTATGGTATTTCGTCTTCACGTATATTTTAATGACAATGACGAACTCACGATGAACACCGTGTTTTCCAGAAAGGAACAGGGATCATTTATACCAGTAAAAACAGAAGACTTGGAAAGCAAATTCATAGAATTGGCTGTAACTAGTGTCAAACCCGTAATTTCTGCATTAAGAAAAAACCATAATAACCAGATTTCTACTTTGGAAAGACGATACATTCAGCTTGAAAAAGAAGCAAAAGCACTTTTTGGAAAAAAAGAGAAAGATACAGAATATCTGGCAAAACTCAATGCCATCTGCGTAACACTAAAAGCCCTGATTCCATTAGTAAGAAAAAGCCCTTATCAACAGATTTATCGTTTCATTACTCGTACAAAAGCATCGATGCAAGCCCGAATAATCGAAGAAACCACTACACCTGCCAATGAGCCCCCCAAACAACAAACTTTAGTGGCTGCGTCAATTCCTGCAGCAGAAGAAAAAGCCCCGTTAATCACAGAAAACCATACATTTTTATCAATGGTTGCGGAAGAGGCCTCATTAGCTTTAGATTCTCCAAATGCGGAAACTTCTGCAAAATTTAATTCAGAAAAGAAAACACCTTCAGAGAGGAAAACCTTTGCAGCAAAACCGCAAAAACCCAAAAAATATGATCGGGCACTCAAGCGCTTACATCTTGCTTTTGAACAATTACAAACATCGGATACCACTGCACAAGCAAAGAATATTGAAAACCTGTTAGCTCAAACCTATGAATTTTTGTTACTATTTGAAGAGAAGGAAACGCTCTCTTTCGAAGTTATACAGGAAATAGACAATTTACGTCGTAACATTCATTTGCTTGGTGAATCGCTTCTTGTCTCGTTATTGTTCGAGAAAAAGTTTACTTTAGCAGCACAACTCCCTTCGTTTCATCATTTGTTAACTGACAAATACCTCAATTTAGCTTTACAAACTAGAAATCACGAACTTTTAGATTTCGTTTTAACACACGGTGACTTTAATCTTAATAGCCAGCCTGTAACGCTTAAAGTAAAAACGGCGGTTATGCAAGAGATAACCTATTCCTCTGCCATCACAGCATGTATTAGTCGTGATAGTGGCGCTAGCCCGATGGTTCACTGCCTATCCGTTCTCTTAAAACATGGGGCATCACTCTGTGTTCAAGGAGAGAATGGTTTACCACTTGCTTATACCATTATGACCACAGACAATCATCCGCTACAGCAAGCTTTGATTAACAATAGAAATAATACTATTGACTCAGTAAAATTTTTTAAAGAATTGCGCGGCGCACTGATAAGTTATCTTAAACAGGGTAATGCTAATGCAATTGAATATGAAGCCATTAGCAGAGAAATAGAGAATTATGATGCTCGTATAAAAATATTATTGTGCCCAGAACTTCAAACTACAGAAGGCAAAAAACTCCAACAGCGTTTTGACTACTTTGAAGAAAAGCATTTTGGAAACTTAAAAAGACAGTTAAAAGAAGATCCTGAGATTTCTTTTTTATCTTCTCAATTAGAGGCGGTAAGTAAAAGCTTAATGACGCAATCCAAACAGCCTGGAACACAATTATTTTTACGTAAGACAGCTAAGGCCGTTAATGTTCTTGATCAACTTCTAGATGAGTTAGGCATTAAATTTGAATTTGAAGATCTCAAACCAGTAGTTATAGACGCTCTTAAAGGCAAGATATTACTCCACACTAAGATAAGAGAACTGCAAACTGTACAAGCAGAATTACATAGCCATCCTGTTATAAGAAAACCTTCTAGAAGACAAAAAGAGAATTTACGTTTAGAACAAGTGCTACTAAAAGAAATTAAAGAACTTCAAGAAAAATATGAAATAACCCATCAGGTTGACAAATTGCAAGAATCAGTCGCAGGTTTAGCTGATTTAACAGCAGAACTTAATAGATTAGAAAAGCTACAAGAATCTCTTACTTCATTATCAACATTCTTTAAATCTCTTACGAAAGACACCAAGGCATTGGGAGAAATAGAGAGCGATAGTAAGCAACAAAAATCTCCTGCACAGCTATTATCTTCCTTCTCTTCACTATTTGAGACTTTGACACTGGATAAAGAAGATGAGCAGGAAAAAGAAAATAAAACGGGTAAAGAGGACACGGCTGATAAGGGAGATGTTGAAACAGCAAGTTTCACTTAATACACTTTCAACTTTATTGATAACTATTCAAGCTTCTCAAAACAGGAGAAGCTTGAATAAATTACTAACGAGCTTGCATCCGTAGTGCGCCATCTAAACGAATTACTTCGCCATTGATCATGGAATTTTCAATAATATGCCGCACCAGGGCTGCAAATTCCTCTGGCTTTCCGAGCCGTTTTGGGAAGGTAACGGTTGCAGCCAAACTGTCTTGTACTTCCTGCGGCATATTTAATAGCATCGGTGTAGCAATAAGTCCCGGAGCAATGGTGTTTACCCTAATGGCATACTGTGCTAGTTCGCGTGCAGCAGGCAAAGTCATTGCCACAACACCTCCTTTTGAAGCGCTATAAGCCATCTGACCAATTTGCCCTTCGAATGCTGCGATGGAGGCTGTATTAATTATCACACCTCGTTCTTGTGAATTATTATCGAGCTCCAAATGCGTCATCGCTTCAGCCACAACACGCATGACATTAAATGTACCCACTAAATTGATATCGATAACCTGTTTAAATGCTGCCAAAGGCATCGCCCCCTCTTTGCCAACCATACGTTTAGCTGGAGCAATCCCCGCACAGTTGATACAAACCCGTGGAATTCCTATTTCATTAACAGTTTTTTTTATGGCTCGTTCAACATCTTCAGCCAAGCTCACATCGCAAGCTACCGACAAAGCAATATCTGTCAGATCAACATTCTCAATTTGCCGATCCCAAATAATTACTTTTGCACCATGAGAATTTAATAACTCGGCACAAGCTTTCCCCATCCCAGAAGCGCCACCGGTAATAATGGCAATTTGATTATCCAGGTGCATTACTACTCCTTTACTTATTATCAAAAAATTCTCAAACAAAATGTTCATTAGAACAGTTATTTTAAATAGGCGTTACTTAAGGCTTTAAATTCTGCCGTACCAGCCTGCCCTACCCATTCAAAAAATATCATTTCTGAAGTGACAAGTTGAATCCCTATTTGTTTCATTCGCTTAAGACCATACTTATAATCAAGTTCTTTACGACTGCTTACTGCATCAACTACAACAAAAACATCATATCCCGCCTCTTGCAGATCAATGGCTGTTTGTAATACACAAACATGAGCTTCAATGCCTATCAAAACAAGCTGTTTTTTGTTTAACGCGTCAAGACTGTGCTTAAAAGAGGGTTCACGAAAGCAAGAGAAATGGACTTTTTCAATGTATTCTTTTTGTGGCATTAGTTCTTTTAAAGAAGTAACAGTTGCTCCTAACCCTCTAGGATATTGCTCACTCACTAACAATGGGACCTGCAATTCGCTGGCTAAACGTATAAGCCACTGACAACGATTTAACAACTGATCTGGCTCTTTGACATGCGGTGCCAATTTTTCCTGAACATCAATAAGTAATAAACAGGAGTTCTCTTTCTCCAGCAACATTTTCTTTCTCCCTGATAGAAAACATCATATCAACCTAAACGCGATTAACTGTCAAATTTTATTTGACATAAAAAATCACTAACGTTAGAATGATACAATGTTATATCACATTAATACATTATTATGAAATCACACCCACATAAACAACACTCTATTCATCATCTAATGCATGCCATTAGCTTAATTAAAAATGAAGACGAAGCATTTGCCTTTTTTACCGATCTCTGTACGCCAGCAGAAATCGAAGCAATGGCCGATCGTTGGGAAGTCGTTCCTTTACTACAAAAAAATATTCCTTATCGCACTATTCACGAACAGACTGGTGTGAGTGTAACAACCATTACTCGCGTGGCTCGCTGCCTGACTTTTGGAAGTGGTGGTTATCAATTAATTGCTGATCGTATGGAGTCGTCGTGAAAAAACGTTTGCGTATTGCTTTACAAAAAAAAGGCCGCTTGGCCCAAGAATCTCTTAGCTTGTTACAACGTTGTGGATTGAAATTTCGTCTTAAAGAAAACGCTTTACTGACACATGTTGAGAATTTTCCCATTGATTTGCTTTTTGTGCGTGATGATGACATTCCTACGCTAATTTTTGATGGACTATGTGATGGTGGTATTGTCGGCGAAAATGTGTTGTTTGAAGCAGCGCTTGCTTCAATTAAACAAAACTATGAAATTGTTTTGCCGTTAGGTAACTGTCGCTGCCGACTCTCAATTGCAATTCCCGAATCGTTTGATTATCAAGGCCCAGGTAGTCTTGAAGGAAAACGCATAGCAACAAGCTACCCCTATTTACTCAATCAATATTTAGAAAAACATAAAATACGTGCTGAAAGTCTTATCCTTTCAGGTTCAGTTGAGGTGGCTCCCAGAATGGGAATGGCTGATGTTATTTGTGATTTAGTCTCGAGTGGTCAAACTTTAGAAGACAATAAACTTATTGAAGTCGACACCGTTTTAACTAGTCAGGCAACATTTATACGTACGAGTGAACCTCTGGATTTATCCTTTCAGGAGTTATTGACTAAGTTAAAACGACGTATTCAAGCAGTACAACAAGCACAAGAGAGAAAATATATTCTTTTTCATGCTCCTAAAAATGCATTGGAAAGAATTTGTGAGCGTCTCCCTGGTGCCGAGTCTCCCACGATTCTCCCTTTATCAGCAAATCCTGAGAAAGTAGCCGTTCATGTTGTTTCCAGTGAAGGAATCTTCTGGAATACCTTAGAAACTATTCAATCTTTAGGTGCCAGCTCTATTTTGGTATTACCGATTGAAAAAATGTTGGAGTGAAATTGAATGTTACCCATTAATACCTGGCAAACACTTTCCACTGAAGAAAAGAAACAACTCTTGTCAAGACCGCAATATAATAATTGCTTCAAAAAACAAGTCGAGGACATTATCGCAACAGTCAAAACACGAGGTGATGCGGGATTGTATGCGTTGACTCGCGATTTTGATGGAGTCGATTTAAACGCATTACAAGTTTCATCTACAGTCATCAAACAGGCTGAAGTTAGTCCTAAAGCAATGCGGGCGCTCACTACAGCCATAGAAACCATTACCACCTATCATCAAAATACAATGCCTCAATCGCAATCGTTAAGCACGGTTGAAGGCGTAACCATTTCTCGCGTTTATAAACCCATTACTAAAGTCGGCTTATACGTTCCAGGAGGTAACAAAACCCCGTTGGTATCGTCATTGCTCATGCAAGCAATTCCAGCAATGATTGCAGGTTGCCCTATTAGAATTTTATGTACACCTCCCAATCGCGGTGGACAAATCGATCCTCATCTCTTGGTTGCTGCTCGCTTATGCAACATTGAAACGATTTATCAGGTTGGTGGTGCACAGGCAGTTGCTGCAATGGCTTATGGTACGGAATCTATACCCAAGGTAGATAAAATATTTGGCCCAGGCAATAGCTTTGTTACCGAAGCAAAAACACAAGTTTCAACTGATCCATTAGGGGCTGCAATTGATATGCCTGCTGGCCCTTCTGAAGTGATGATCGTTGCTGACAATAAGGCAAATCCCGTATTTGTCGCTGCCGATCTTCTTGCTCAAGCAGAACATGGTGTCGATTCTCAAGTAATTTTACTTTGCGAAGCCGAGCAATTTGCAAAGCAAGTACAAACAGCAATCACGCAGCAATTTGATAGTTTATCCAGACAAACTATCATTCGTCAGGCACTTGAACATAGCGCCATAGTAGTATGCCCCAATTTAGAGGCCCAAATAGATATTATTAATGATTACGCGCCAGAGCACTTAATTATTAATCGAAACGATGCCGTAGAATGGTTGCCTAATATTATGGCTGCCGGAACCATTTTCTTAGGGCCGTGGGCAGCTGAAACACTCGGTGATTATGTCACCGGTAGTAATCATGTCTTGCCAACGAATGGTTATGCTCGAAACCACAGTGGACTTGGTACCATAGATTTTTTAAAGGCCTTCAGTATCCAGGATATCACGGTACAAGGCATAAGCACATTAAGTGATGCAGCGCAGAGTCTTGCCATAATCGAGGGATTAGATGCCCATGCGAATGCAGTCAACGTTCGAATGAACTTCTTGGCAGAAGTACAAGGTGCAACGTTGGCAGAACACTCAATTCTGAATGATGTTTCTATTGACTAACCATTAGGAGGTTTTTCAAATGTCTGCTTTAAATTTAATTCGCCCCGATTTACTCGATATTCAACCTTATGTGCCCACAGGCGATGAATTGAATTATCGTCTGCATGCGAATGAATTACCCTGGTCTGCTGCATCCTTAAACAATGTCTCTTTAAACCACTACCCGAATAGTCGTGATCTTCAGCCATTGCAAATGCTGCTAACAGAATATTTTCAGGTTAACAGCGAAAACATGGTAATTACTCGAGGTAGTGATGATGGAATTGATTTGATCATGCGGGTTTTTCTGCGTGCTGGCGTGGATAGTATTTTACAATGCCCACCGACATTTCCTATGTATAGCTTTTACGCACGTCTCCAACAGGCCAGTGTTATTAACTGCCCATTAGAAATTGATAACAATTTCTATCTTTCTCCTGAAAAACTGCTCTCAGCCTGGCAAGAAAATTGTAAGCTTATTATGCTTTGCCGTCCTAATAACCCTACAGGAAATTTTATTGAATTGACCACGATTGAGCAGCTATGTGATTATTTTACAAATAAAGCCGTAATCGTTGTTGATGAGGCCTATATTGATTTCGCAAAAGGAGAAAGTGCCACAACATTGCTATCGTCATTTGACAATCTAATTATCCTTCGCACTTTATCCAAAGCTTACGGTCTGGCAGGATTACGCCTTGGCGCAGTAATCGCACAACCACAAGTAATTAATGCCTTACGAAATGCAATGCCACCTTATACTTTATCAAGTGCAGTCCTCTCACTGGCAAAAAATGCTTTAGCCAATAAAGAATGGTTTTCAGCTCGTATCCAGCAAATTCTCAATGCTCGCGCTAAATTAATCGAACAATTACAGCAATTGAATTGGATAGAAACCATTTACCCAAGCAACGCCAATTTTCTTTTGGTAAAAAGTCCTTATGCGCAATCTATAGCCCAATGGTTAGCAAAGCATGATATTGCTATACGACATTTTTCCTTACCACCCTTAGAACACATGATGCGTATTACCGTTGGCGATGAACAACAAAATCAGCGATTGTTAACCGCCCTAAATTCTTTTAAGCCCTAATAGGACAGCGTCATGCAAAAAGTTTTATTTATCGATAGAGATGGTACTTTAGTTGAAGAACCTCAAGATTATCAGGTTGATAACCTTGAAAAAATTAAGTTATGTAAAGACGTTATTCCAAGTTTGTTGGCTTTACAGAAAGCAGGATTTAGACTTGTCATGGTCAGCAATCAAGATGGTCTTGGTTCAAGCAGTTTTCCCAAAGATTCTTTTCAAAATTGCCATGACTTTATTCTCCACTTATTTGCATCTCAAGGGATTTATTTTAACGATATTTTTATTTGTCCCCATACAGAAATGGATAACTGTGGATGTCGCAAGCCCAAAACTGGTTTATTGCAAAATTTTTTACAAGAAACCATGATTGATCGCACTCACTCCTGGGTAATTGGTGATAGAGATACAGATAGAGAGCTTGCTAATAACATTGGTGTTTCTTTTCTCCCTGTTTCTAGTGAACATAATTGGCAAAAAATTGCCGAAACCATTTTGTTTCGCAAACGATCAACAATGATTAGTCGCAATACTAAAGAAACAGCGATTGAGGTTGTACTATCACTCGATAAAGAAGCCCCTACGATTATTAACACCCCCATTGCTTTTTTTAGCCACATGTTAGAACAGGTAGCCAAACATGGTGGTTTTAGCCTGCAAATACAAGCAAAGGGTGATGTCGAGGTCGATGAACATCACCTCATAGAAGACACTGCTTTAGCGCTTGGTGAGGCCTTCAAGAAAGCATTGGCCGATAAATGGGGAATTGCTCGCTATGGCTTTACCTTACCTATGGACGAGTCCTTGGCGACTCTTGCTATTGATCTTTGTGGTCGAAGCTATTGTGTTTTTGAAGGACAATTTACACGTGAGTTCGTAGGCGGTATGGCCACCGAGATGGTCCCCCATTTCTTTCACTCTTTTGCAACTAGTCTTGGCGCCACTATCCACGTCACTGTCAAAGGCCAAAACCACCATCATATGATTGAGGCCTGTTTTAAAGCATTAGGACGAGCACTACGCCAAGCCTGCATGCAATGCGATAGCGACCTACCATCAACCAAGGGGGCCTTATGATTGCTGTTATCGATGTCGCTGGGAATAATTTAACTTCTCTAACGAATGCCATCAAAAATCTGGGTTATAACTATCTATTGACTCATGATCCAGAAAAGATAAAAAAAGCAAGCCACGTGATTTTACCAGGTGTGGGTGCTGCAGCAACAGGCATGGATGCATTAGCACGTTACCAGCTTATTGATGTTCTGTCTGAACTGTCACAGCCATTATTAGGTATTTGCTTGGGAATGCAGCTACTCATGGAATATAGCGATGAAGATAACATTAGTTGCTTAAATCTTATACCTGGTCAGATCAAACGCTTAGCCCCACAACCTAGTCAACCCGTTCCACATATGGGTTGGAATAAACTCATTTGGCAAAAAGAATCACCTCTAGCCAAGGGGTTGGCGGCAAAAGATTACGTTTATTTTGTCCATAGCTATGCCCTATTGGCAACAGAACATGCCTTAGCCAGTTGCCAATACAGCCAGGAATTTACCGCCATTGTCCAGTATCAAAATTTTTATGGCATGCAATTTCATCCCGAAAAATCAGCGGCAATAGGACTTAAATTACTTAATAATTTTTTGCAGTTGGAGGAAGCATGTTAATTATCCCAGCCATCGATTTAAAGCAAGGGCAATGTGTTCGTTTGCGCCAAGGTCAATTTGATAAAGTTTCTATTTATAAAAATTCACCAGCAATTCTTGCTCGGTATTATGCCGATAAAGGAGCCCAACGTTTGCACGTTGTCGATCTGGACGGTGCACAAACAGGAGAAATTCAACAGCTGTCATTAATTAAAACACTGAAAGCCAGTGGTTTAACATTACAATTAGGCGGTGGTATTCGTAGCCTTGCCTCAGCAAGAGCCGCCCTTGAGGCAGGAGCATCCAAACTTGTTATTGGCAGTATAGCTGTAACTAATCCTGATTTAACCTCACAAATTATTAGCGAAATTCAGGCTAAAAATATTGTTTTAGCCCTGGATGTTCATATTGAAAATAATATCCCCAAACCTGCTATTCATGGCTGGCAAACAACAACAAAAAATAATTTGTGGGAAGCCGTGAGTTATTATCAATTACTTGGAATTCGCGAAATTCTATGTACTGATATTGCTTGCGATGGAATGATGAGCGGCCCAAATTTTAATTTGTATACTCAGGCAGTGGAGCGTTTTCCTCAAATTGCCTGGCAAGCTTCTGGTGGTATTCGTCATGAAAAAGATTTACAAAAGCTCGCTTCTCTGGGGCTGTCAGCAGCCATTTTAGGTCGAATGCTCTATGAGACAGATTTTGATCTGGCCGCTTATTTAGGGAGAGAAAATTATGTTGGCTAAACGAATTATACCCTGTCTCGATGTCCGTGATAACCAAGTGGTTAAAGGCGTTCAATTTCGCAATCACCGCATAGTAGGTGACATACTTCCTTTAGCAGAAATGTACTCAAATCAGGGAGCAGACGAATTAGTATTTTATGACATTACTGCCAGCAGTGACGGTCGATCGGTCTGTCTTGAATGGATAAACCAGGTAGCGGCAAAAATAAATATTCCTTTTACTGTTGCAGGAGGAATTCGTAACCTTGATACGGCCAAAGCCCTTTTATACGCTGGAGCTGACAAACTATCGATTAACAGTCCTGCTCTTGAGACCCCTAATCTCATTGATCAACTAAGTGGTATTTTTGGTAGCCAATGTGTCGTTATTGGTATTGATAGTCAATGGATAGACAATGATTTTTACGTCTATCAATACACTGGTGATGAAAGCAAAAGCAAAAACTCGCGTCGTAAAACGCTAGATTGGGTTAGAGAAGTGCAAGATCGCGGTGCAGGAGAAATTGTACTTAATTGTATGCAAGCAGATGGCGTACGCAAGGGTTATGATATAGAACAATTACAACAGATTCGCTCAATAACCTCTGTTCCACTAATTGCCTCCGGAGGGGCTGGAGAGCTTAAAGATTTTGTTGAAGTGTTTCAAAAAGCACAAGTAGACGGAGCATTGGCTGCCAGTGTTTTTCACAATCAAATTCTTAGCATTAACGACGTTAAAATTGCACTAGCTGAGAATGCAATTGAGGTTAGATTATGAATAGTAATGATATTAACAAACTCGACTGGCAAAAAATGAAGGGCCTTTTGCCTGCAATTGTTCAAGACAGTAATACTGGCAGCGTGCTCATGTTAGGTTATATGAATGAAGAAGCCTTGGTAGTCAGTTTGGAAACAAAACAACTCACTTTTTTCAGTCGCAGTAAACAACGTTTGTGGCGTAAAGGTGAAACGTCCGGCAACACAATGACTGTAGAGTCAATTACTGCAGACTGTGATGGAGACAGTTTATTAATACAAGTTCAACCAGCAGGAGCTGCATGCCATTTGGGTTTTAATACCTGTTTTCAACCAGCGTCGGGATTAAAACTAACTTTTTTAGCTGATTTGATTGAGATTATTAATGAGAGAGCCAATTCCCAATCGACGACAAGTTATACAAGTCAATTGTTGGCTGCAGGTATTAATCGCTGTGCACAAAAAGTTGGTGAAGAGGCTGTTGAAACAGTGATTGCCGCTGTTAGTAAGAATCGCGAAGAACTGATTAATGAATCAGCCGATTTACTTTTTCATTTACTGGTTTTATTAAAAATTAGTGAGGTAGGATTTTATGATCTATTAGGCTGTTTACGAGAACGGCATCAAAAATAATCATTAGGAAATTTTTGTCATCTTTTACATTAAAGATGACAAAAGCAATATAATAATCAGACAATAGCTAATAAAACAGCTGTCAGATAGTTACCCTCTGGAAAAACCGGCAAAGTAGGATGACAACTCGCTGGACCGAAAACACCTAAAACACGCGCATTTTTTCCTACTGCTGCGGCCTGATTACTTACCAAAGCAGTGAACTCTAGCGTTGATAATGCTGAAGAGCAATTACACGTCATTAATAAGGAACCTGAACGCATCGTTTTAAAGATTTCGCGGTGGAGAAAACGATAATAATTTTTTGCACGCTGTAAATGTTGCTGGGATGGAACTAACTTTGGCGGATCTAAAATAATTAAATCGTAATCGGCAGCATGAGCCAAATAGTCGCGCGCATCAGCCTGAATAAATTCAATTGTTTTAATGTCGTTTATCTCAGCATTATGCTTAGCTTGCAAAATAGCCTGCGCAGAACTATCTACCGCCGTAACTCTAATTGCCCCAGCCTTTGCTGCATGGAGAGCAAACCCTCCTACATAGCAATAAAGATCCAAAACACGCTTTCCTTTCGCTAAATTGGCAATGCGCTGATGGTTCTCGCGTTGATCAAGAAATAATCCTGTTTTTTGTGCCTGTGAAAAATCGATTTGATAAATTATTCCTTCTTCGAGTACTTCTGTATTTGCTGTTATCAACTCATCTGATATTTGTTTCCAACCGTCTTGAGCTAGAGGTTTCTGTTGTGCAAGCCAAACAACTTGGTCTGGTAATTGTTCATTAATACATTTAATAATGGCATCTTTATTTGCCTCAACCCAAAATGCAGAACTAGCTACCACCGTCATTTGATTAAAACGATCAATTGTAAGTCCTGATAATCCATCAGCTTCACTATTGAATAAACGATAAGCGTTTGTTCGCTCATTGGGAAGATTTAAATTTTTTCGAATGGCTAAGGCTTGCATCAAACGATGCTTTGCAATTGTGCTAATTGAACTCTTGTCGATATTTTCCCAGGCAAGTGCCAACACTCTTACCCTATAGAGAGAATGTTCATTATAAACACCCACCCCAAGTTGCTCACCTTCTGAGCTAAAAATATCGACTAATTGGCCAGTTATTAACTTACCGCTGGTTTTAATAATTGCCTTTGGGAAAATCCATGGATGCCCTCTTTTTATGGTGTTTTCTTTTGCTTTATGTAAATAAACAATTGCGTTCATAAACTATTTCCCAAATGCTAAAAGTCGGCTAATCTACACTACTGTCCTTCGTAGCTGCAAGGTGATTTACGATGTTTAAGATTTTTATCCGCTTATTTATAATAAGCCTAACAGGTTTATTTTTTGTTTTTTCTAATACAGTAACTGCTGGTCCCTGGTTTACTGGTCCTCTATTAGCACCGGCTGGACATACCATTCCTCGAGGACACTCAAACCTTGAAATTTATGGCTTTTATACGATTAACGAAGGTATTTATACACGAAATTGGAAATTAATTCATACTCCTCATAGTGAAAGCATCGTAGGCAATCCTATTTTTAGTCATGGCTTAACAAATAAACTCGATGTGCAATATGGCCTTCCTTATGTTTACAATAAAAATCAAGGAGCAAGTGCGCAAGGGATTGGTGACACTTCTGTTACATTAGGCTATCAATTACTCGAACAACGAGATTCGAAATGGCGACCTGATCTTCGTGTAACTGTCCAGGAAATCATTCCAACGGGCCGTTTTAAGTCTTTAAATCCTCTTAATAATGGTACTGATGCAACGGGACTGGGTAGCTACCAAACAGGAGTCGCCCTGAATTTCCAACACTTAAAACCTATTGGCGAACATTATTTACGTACTCGTTTGAGCTTGAACTATTTACACCCAAGCATTGTTAATATTCGCGGTTTCAGCAGCTATGGGGGAACACGTGATACAGTAGGAAATATTGACCCTGGTGCTTTATTTACTGCGGATTTAGCTGCTGAATTTACACTAACCCAAAAATGGGTGGCAGTAATGGAGAGTTATTACGCATCACGCGGCGCAACTGAATTTAATGGTTTTATAGGCAATAATGCACAAGGACTGCCAGCTTCCATCGGCCATGGGGATATTGAAGAAATCACCTTATCTCCTGCGGTTGAATACAATTTTTCTCCCAATGTTGGTGTGATTGCTGGTCCGTGGTTTACCGTAACTGGGCGTGAAACAACACAGTTTATATCCTATGTAGTCGCTTTAAACGCTTATTGGTAATGAAACTGTCATGCGCCACCTGACATATATTGAGGTATCAATCTCGTAACTTAACTTGAGCATACATTACTTTAATAGATGGTTACCCACCTGCGAAATGACAGTTTTTTTTAGTTATCAACTGAAGATAAAGTAAGCAAAATGTCAGATACGTTTATTGTAAGAATGGTTGATAAACTTTTGTATTTCTCAGCAACACAAGGTTGCCGAGAAATTTGGTTTGTTAATAACTATAGGGACATCGAGTCGCTTGAGGTTTATCCTGCGGTACTTTAGACAGGCCTCTACTGAGTTGTTCTAAAACAGGTGCGGCATATGCATGAAGAATATCTTCCTGCATCGCTTTTTTGTTATTGAACACCATCTCACCCACTAGATTATTACATAGCTCTTTACTCAAGTACTCAATAATCATTAATCCTGTTGCTTGCCCCATCAATTGAGGTGGCATTTCTGCATAAAAAACAGGATGGTCGATAGGCGTGTCTTTGAAGTAATGTTGAAAATATTGGACCTCAATCATGCCTTTCCTAGGCCCTTGAGTACCAACCACAGCAGCACGAGACTCCGCTTTAATCAACACTCCTTCTAACTCCCAACCCAATAGAATCGCATGCATGCTATGCAATTGCATGGCAGTTACATACTGACTAATTTTTTGGAGCAAAGATTTTTGCTGATGGTGCAGGTTAACAACTAACTGCTGAAGCGATTGTTCTGTTTGCAATTGTTGCAACAGTAACGTTGTCAACTGCCTACCAAGAGCCAATGGCTCTTGCTCCAATTCCAACTCCCATTTTTGGAGCTCCTTAAGCTCCTCAATCATTCCTTGCAAATGAGATTGAATGTCGTCATTCAAAATGGCGTCCTTCTTTTGCATATCATTCAGTATTAAAAGAGTTGTTGAAATGTGCAAAATCGTTTTAAGGTAATTGTAAGCTACACTTTTAGCAGCGCTAGATTGGCTTGTAACTTGTAAATAATCACCATCGCTACCCTTCTTCCATAATGAAAGTTCTCCTTGCAATAAAATTATAATGTAGTTTTCTTTCAAACTCTTTCTCGCATATTGCGCATGAATAGTGTGAAAGCGGCTATTAGCTTTATCGCAGGATTTACTTAAATAGTGCTGTGGTAGTACGTGAGAAACGGAATGGAATAAGCGATATCGATGTGGATGTCGTGAGGAGGTGAGCTGTTCTTTTGGTTCACTATCTAAAAAGATACCCCCGATCCTCACCTTGAAATGCATTGTTGTGTCCATGAGAGGAGGTGGTGAGTTGTTTAGAATCTTCTAACTGCTCTATAATTTCATTTTTAGCTAACATAGTTTTCTCCTGGTTAAATTTTCAGAATACACTGTAAAATTTTTCACATCATTTTGTCAATAACATAAACAATCTGTTTTTTATCAATCTACCATAACTGACAACTTGGGAATTTTAATTTTTAGGAATCGCCGAGCTTAGCGAAACATGCTAGCATCCATTTTTTTATACTGAGGATTACCATGTGGTTTAACAACGCTCTTATTTACTATTTTGAATTTAAAGACGCCGTGGATTTGACAGCGGCATTAGCTGAAGAAACATTAAAACCATGCCCACCACATGCTCGCTTTATTTATGGTTGGCTGCCAGCTTATGCCGATGAACTTGTGCAGGAAGTAGCAGGATGTTCCCTCATTTGTTTAGGTAAAGAAGAACGAATTTTACCACGAGGTGTTATAAAACGTTTATTGACTGAACGGATTCAGGCGTTAGAGACACAGCAGCAACGCACTGTAAAACGTGCAGAGCGAGCACAACTTGCCGAAGATCTGGAGTTCGAATTATTACCCAAATCATTCTGCGTCCAAAAGCAAATGTTTGCCTTACTCGACACGATGAGTAATCGTTTAATAGTCAACGCTGCAAGTAATAATCAAGCTTCACAATTGACCTCCCTCTTACGAAAATCAATTCCAGGCATCCAGATTGAGCCTTTGGCTCATCAGGAAAATTTGGCAATGCGTTTTGCACAATGGATTAGTAATCCATCAATGCTTCCGGCTTCATTTCAATTAGCATCCGATTGCCTCTTATTTTCATTAGATGATGAAAAGAAACGCGTGAATTGCAAAGGCTACGAGTTACCTGCAGACGAAATTTTAACGTTGCTATCTCAAGGTTTGGCTGCAGCTGAAATCTCTCTAATCTGGAATGAACGTATTCAATTTACTTTAACCCATGATCTTACCTTTAAACGTTTAAAAAGCCTGGATTATTTAATTGATGAATTTGATGAAATACGTCAACTAGAGGAAGAATATCAGCAAAAAGACGCCGCACTCACTTTGTTGGGTGGAGAATTACGAGCGTTGGTTAATGACTTATTGGCTGGATTGAATACACATCCACAAGTGGAAGCACAAGAAGCTTTATTAGAAGAATCCCCAGCTTAATAGATACTACCTGAGAACTATGAAAAAACAGCGGTTAAGACCGCTGTTTTTTCACATTTGAATATCGCTTTACAACCTAGATTACAATATTTGGAGGTTGTTTGTGATAAGTAGCTTGATATACAGCTAGTGCATCAGCAGCCGCCTTGTCTAATCCAAGTGTTTTATTTGCATAATAAATAATTGCTAACGCTTCTTGAGCACTTGGGGCTTGAGGGTAGTTTTTTACCAAAAAGCTGGCTCTCTCGGCAGCAGCGACATACATTCTTCGTTGATAATAATACTTCGATGTATTCAATTCACGCTGAGCAAACATATTTCTTAAATAAATCATTCGTTGCAAAGCGTTTGCTTTATAACGACTCTCGGGGAATCTTTGCACTAGTGTTGCAAAATCTGAATAGGCTTGAGCTTGAGTGCCAGGATCGCGCCAAGACTCATCCAAAGGAAGCTTATTAGAAAACGCTCCTCGAGGTTGCTGGAAATTGGCCAGCCCTTTCATATAATATGCATAATCAACGTTCTTAGAACGTGGATAAAGATGAATAAAGCGCTCTGAGGTAGCTGCTGCAGAAGCGAAATCATCCTTTTTATAGTATGCGTAGATTAAATCCATTTGTGCTTTCTCAGCGTAATCACTGAAAGGATACATGGATTCCATTGCTTCCAAACGCTTAACCGCACTCTCATATTGTTCTTTCGACATTGCGGTTTCAGCCTCGGTTAACAACTGCTTTGCTGTCATTCCTTGATAAGGATTATAGTCATCATCATCTTTACCCCACCATTTTGCACAAGCAGTTAAGGATAAAAATAGACCTATAAGAAGCAGTGCTTGAACTCGTTTCATATAAATACACCTATAATCATGAACGCTATCATTAAAACCCTATGAATTATTTCCTATTGCTTAGGCAAAATCATTTCAACAAATGATTTCAATTGCAATGGTCCTAATTACGAATGGGCACATTATACCCATCCTTTATAATTTTGCGAGACGTAAGCGTTACTAAATAAAATTAAAAAGATCATTTAAAAATCATTTGCATTACAACGAGGGTTGATATATATTGCTGCCCTATCGGAGAGGTGGCTGAGCGGTCGAAAGCGGCGGTCTTGAAAACCGTTGAAGGGCAACCTTCCCAGGGTTCGAATCCCTGCCTCTCCGCCAAACCTCAATCTCATCACACCCTCACTTTTTTTTCCGGCTAACTATTCAAGCTTGAGCATTATTTAGTAATTCAATACCACCATTTCGCTACACATCGAGATGATATGGTTATGTATCGGCATTATACCCAGACAATAGGATTATTGCAGTGGAGGATTTTCTATTGGAAGAGAAGAAGATTCCGCCGTCATCAAAAAAACACTCCTAATAACGGCAAGATCAAAACAAGTTTATTAAAAATCAGCACTGGATTTAACAATATTATCGATTGCCATTAAACTTTCTAACAAAGGCTTCATTTTCTCAAGTGGCCAGCTGTTAGGACCATCACTCAACGCCTTATCAGGATCAGGATGGGTTTCCATAAAAATGCCAGAAATTCCCGCAGCAACTGCAGCTCTTGCTAATACAGGAACAAATTCTCTTTGTCCGCCAGAGACTCCATTATTACCTCCAGGTAATTGCACGGAATGCGTGGCGTCATAAACAACAGGGCATCCCGTTTCACGCATAATTTGTAAAGAACGCATATCAGAGACTAAATTATTATAACCAAAACTTACCCCACGCTCGCATACCATGATTTGCTCATTATCACAGGCTTTGGCTTTAGCGACCACATGCTTCATTTCCCAAGGTGCTAAAAATTGGCCTTTTTTAATATTTACTGGCTTATTCATTGCGGCAACTTTTTGAATAAAGTTAGTTTGTCGACACAAAAATGCTGGCGTTTGCAGTACATCAACCACACTGGCAACTTCTAATAAAGGCGTATCCTCATGCACGTCCGTTAAAACAGGAACACCGACCTGCTCCTTTACTTTTTCTAGAATCATTAATCCTTTTTCAAATCCTGGGCCCCTGTAACTAGTAAGTGAGGAACGATTTGCCTTATCAAAAGAAGATTTATAAATAAAAGGCAATTTAAGTTGGACACACAATTCTTTGAGGTAGCCAGCTGTTTCTAAAGCAAGTGCTTCACTTTCGATGACGCAAGGTCCTGCTATTAAAAACAAGGGGGAAGTAATCCCTACTTCAAAACCGCATAACTTCATACACTCTCCTTTTGTTGATGATTTTTGCGAGCTGCAATCACAAATTGCTCAAATAGGGGATGGCCGTCGCGAGGTGTAGAGGTAAATTCCGGGTGGAACTGGCACGCAACGAACCATGGATGATCTTGCAGCTCAATCATTTCAACCAAATTACCATCTGCTGAGCGTCCAGAAATAATTAAACCATGCTGTATTAAGGACTCCAGGAATTGATTATTAACTTCATAACGGTGACGATGGCGCTCTATGATCTGTGGTTTTTTATATATTTTATAAGCTAATGAGCTTGAATCTAGATGACATAGCTGTGCCCCCAGCCGCATTGTGCCACCTAAATCCGAATTTTCATCGCGCAAATTAATCTTGCCATCGGATTCCATCCATTCGCTGATTAAACCTATAACTGGATAAGGTGTTGTTTTATCAAACTCAGTCGAATTGGCTCCTGTCAGTCCACTAACATTGCGAGCAAACTCTATTACTGCCGTTTGCATACCTAAACAAATACCCAGGAAAGGAACTTTTTCTTCGCGAGCATATTGAATAGCTTTAATTTTACCTTCAATACCCCGCTCACCAAATCCACCAGGAATTAAAAGTGCATCAATGGTAGTTAGTAATTCTACGCCATGTTTTTCAATGAGCTCGGCATCAATATATACAATTTCAACCTTTGTTTGTGTGTGAATACCCGCATGAATTAATGCTTCATTAATCGACTTATACGCATCGTTTAACTCGGTATATTTACCCACCATACCAACTTTGACTGTCAAAGTTTGAATGGCTTGTGCATCCACTACTTTTTGCCACTCACTCAAATCCGCAGGTCTTACCTCTAAAGCCATTTTTCTTACTACAATTTCATCCAAACCTTGTTCATGGAGAATCATTGGAATTTGATAAATGCTCTTAGCATCCTGTAGAGAGATTACCCCCTCTTTTTCCACGTTAGTAAATAAAGCAATCTTGGCCCTGTCACTTAAAGAGAGCGGTTTCTCAGAACGACAAATTAAAATATCAGGCTGAATACCAATAGAACGCAATTCTTTTACTGAATGTTGAGTGGGTTTTGTTTTCGTTTCACCGGAAGTTGGAATATAAGGAACCAATGTTAAGTGAATAAATAAAGCTCGTTGGGCTCCTAACTCAATACGCATCTGTCGAATTGCTTCCAGAAATGGAAGTGATTCTATATCCCCAACAGTTCCACCAATTTCAATCATGGCAACATCAAATCCATCAGCGCCTTGTTTTATGGAGCGTTTGATTTCATTAGTAATATGAGGAATAACCTGCACAGTACCACCAAGATAGTCACCCCGACGTTCCTTTTTAATAACTGTCTCGTAGATTTTACCCGATGTGAAATTATTGCGCTTGGTCATTGTAGAGCGTACAAAACGCTCATAATGCCCCAGGTCGAGATCAGTTTCTGCACCATCGTGGGTTACAAATACTTCCCCATGTTGAAAGGGGCTCATTGTGCCTGGATCAACATTAATATATGGATCGAGCTTAATAAGAGTGACACTTAAACCGCGTGCTTCAAGAATTGCTGCCAGAGAAGCTGAGGCAATGCCTTTTCCAAGTGAAGAGACTACCCCGCCAGTGATGAAAATATAATTTGTCATGATGACCCCGTTTGGAATGCTAACAACCCGTATGGGCGCATAAATAAAATTGCATATAAACGGGGTTTTATTTTATCAAAAGAAGAGCAGAATTAATATATAATTTCCAAAATCATTTGTTTTTTCTTACCTTGCTCTTCAGATTTATAATGTGATATTGCATGCGCAGAACTTATTTTTGCCATGCTTTACTGTGATAGATGTTCCATTTCGTGAGTAATCTGATACATTTCAATAGCGCAATCTGCTGCATCCCGGCCTTTATGCCCATGTGATCCACCGAGGCGCTCCCACGCTTGCTCTTCATTCTCCGTTGTTAATACACCGAAAATTACCGGGAGATTATAATCTAAGGCCACGCGCTGTGTGCCATAACTCACTTGCTCACAAACATAATCGTAGTGGCTGGTATCTCCCCTTATAACAGCACCCAAGGTTATAATGACTTTGACTTGATTAGTCATGGCAAGGCGTTTGGCAATTAAAGGAATTTCAACAGCTCCCGGCACCTCAACCACCGTAATATCCTGTGGTTTAAATCCACGTTCTTTTAAACGAGCAATTGCTCCTTGTTGTAGCTCATCCGTCACCGCTTGATTAAAACGGCTAACTACAATAGCAATAGGAAAAGAATTAATTACTTCATCAGAATTAGCAGTTATACGTTTCATAATGAACCTCTAATCAATAGTTAACAGATGACCCAGTTTTTGCTTTTTAGTTTTTAGATAGTCACGATTTTCATGAGTAGGACTTATCATTAGAGGAATACGTTCGCTAACTTTGACGCCGTATTTTTCTATGGCTTCAACCTTCTTTGGGTTATTGGTTAATAGTCGAACCACATCCACCCCAAAATGTTTTAACATCTGAAATGCCACAGCATATTCGCGCTTATCCGCTGGAAAACCCAACTTTATATTCGCATCAACCGTATCATAACCTTGCTCCTGTAAAGCATAAGCTTTTAATTTATTAGCTAAACCAATCCCACGACCTTCCTGACGTAAATAAACAAGAATCCCTCCCTCTTCTGCGATCATCTGCAGGGATTCTTGCAGCTGGGCACCGCAATCACATTTACAAGAACCAAATACATCACCGGTAATGCATTCCGAATGGATGCGAACAAGAGGAACCTGATTAGCAATTTTTGGAGGTCTCACTAAAGCAAAATGCTCATGAGAATCGATAGCATTGGTAAAAGCAGTCATGGCAAAATCACCATGCTTATGTAAAGGAAGTCTTGTTGTAGCGATTTCTTCCACCAACTTTTCATGACGGATTCGATAGTCAATTAAATCTTTGATGGTTACCATTGGAATATTATGTTCTTTTGAGAAACGAGCCAGATCATCACGACGACTCATCGTGCCATTGTCATTAATAATTTCACAAATAACCGCAGCAGGCGTAAGTCCTGCAAGAATAGCTAAATCCACACTTCCTTCGGTTTGTCCAGCGCGTTCCAATACACCACGTGGTTTAGCACTTAATGGGAAAACATGTCCTGGAGAAACAATATCATCTGGACCGGTTGCTGGATCAATCGCTACTTGGATGGTGTGTGCTCTATCTTTTGCCGAAATACCCGTTGAAACACCATTAGCAGCTTCAATTGAAACCGTAAATGCCGTTTTGTAGGGCGAACGATTATGACTAGCCATTAACGGCAACTGTAATTTCTTAATTAACGTTTCTGCCATCGGCAAGCAGATAAGTCCACGGCCAAATCGAGCCATAAAATTAATGACATCTGCAGTAACATACTGCGCTGCGATTACTAAATCACCTTCGTTTTCACGATCTTCATCATCTAATAAGATAATCATGCGACCAGCTTTTAATGTTTCAATCGCTTGCTCAATGGTTGCAAAAGGACTTGTCATACTTCAACCTCTTTTTTTAATTGTCCCGCAATCTTGAGCTGATGAGCTACGATTCGAGTCAAATAATCAAATTCTACATTCATTCTTTGGCCAATTTTTATTTTACCAAGATTAGTTTTTACCAAAGTATGTGGAACCAACATTAATTTAATATTTTCTGCACATACCTCATTAATGGTAAGACTCACTCCATCTAACGTAATGCTACCCTTCGGCAAAAGATACATGCTAGCACAAACTGCAAAATCACCTACTGTTATTTCTAAATAATCTCCCACCGGCCTCATTGCCGTTAAACATGCCGTAGTATCAACGTGCCCGCTAACGTAATGACCACCAAAACGAGCGGAAGCCGACATTGCTCGCTCAAGATTAACTAAATCTCTATTTTGCAATTGATCTAGCGTAGTTACAGCAAGTGTTTCAGGAGATACATCAAAGGCAAGATACTCGTCATGCTCTGGCAACAAAGTTAAACAAACACCATTTACAGCAATGCTTTCACCGGTTTGTAACTGCTTAAACGAAGATTTAATGAGTAAGCGATTAGCAACTTCGCCTTGGATATTAGCAATAATCTCCCCTTGCTCTTCAATTAATCCTGTGAACATGAATCCTCCAGCTGCCAATCAAGTCGAGCGATTATATTGTCTGCTTTTATATCCCATGAAACCATTTTTCGTTGAGTAAAGATTGCATCGCTGTGAAAAGCTGGTGTGGCATTATCGCCTAAAACCTCTGGTACTAGATAAAGATAAGTGCGCTGTACCAGGTTTTCCCGATGTAATGTTGAAAATAATGCTCCGCCTCCTTCAACCCAGACATCGTGATAGCCAAGTTTTCCTAAATCAGCCAATACCGCAGCTAAATCAAGCATACCATTTTTAGTTGGAACCGCATGATAACTGCAATTTGGGAAAGGAGCTTCAACAATACGACTTTCTTCATGGTAGATATGACAATGTGTCGCGCTGGTAAATACCCTAGCAGCAGGACCTAGGGATAATCGCCTATCCAGGATTGCTAAGGGTTTACCCTGCGTTTTGTCTTTTAAGCGAACATTCAACAAAGGATCATCATTAAGAATAGTTTTTGCTGTTGTCAGAATAACATCAGCGTGCAAACGATTTTGATGAGTAAATTCAGTACAGTAATTATTTGATAATTGATAACGCTTACCATTTACCCCAGCAATTTTCCCATCTAAAGACTGTGCTATTTTTACTGTCACCCATGGTTTTTTTGTCAATATCCAATAACGATAGCTCTGATAAAAATTGTCAATCTCTGTCAAAGGGAAATGCAAGACATCGATACCCGCTGCCTGCAAGAGTTCTGGCGTATTATTAGCAGCCACTACTGGATTAGGATCGCGAAAACCGTAAATAACTCGTGAAACCTTATGACGAATAATTGCTGAAACACAAGGAGGGGTTCTCCCCCAATGATTACAAGGTTCTAAAGTAACATAAAGAGTAAGATCGTTTAGGTTTTCTGGAATTTGCTCTAATACCAATTGCTCCGCATGCGCACTCCCTGCCCCGTGATGCCAGGCACGAGCTATAATGTTGCCATTGTGCACTACAACGGCACCAACACTGGGGTTTGGCGCACAAGTACCCCGTCCGAGCCAGGCTTGTTCAAGGGCAGCCAGCATAAAGTAGTTGTGCATAGTTAAATCAATAATGAAAAATCCGAATATGTTAGCAAATTATTCAATTTTTGAGTAGTCCATATTAGGCGTGACCATGGCAAAAATAAACCGTCGAGGAGTCCCAAAGGAATCTAACCGGGTAAATAACTACCACTCCCAGGTAACTGAATCGCATTCGCATAAAATAAACGTCATTCGAGTGTAGAGGAATCTCTGAGGGAGTCTAATACAGAAATAGGGTATACTAGCAGGTTGTTGTGTATTAAAGTAATCAATATTACGCGCCTTTTAACAATTGAGTAGGCTTATGAACCTATTGCAATCTTTCAAACGACAAGTTTTTTTTAAGCCCACAGGCTGGATAATAACTATCTTTTTGTTTTTGCAAAGTTTGTGCTGCAATACGTTTGCACTTTCCCCCTATTCAACACGAGAACTTGAAGAGTTAGAAAAAGAGTTTATTCAGCTCATTAACCAATCAGATAGTATTGAGCGAAATCCTTTGGCCAGTCAATATATTAATCATCTAGGTCAAAAACTTGCCCGCCTTGCGCGTATTCCGACGCCCTATTTTTTTATTGTTAAATCCAATGAAATCAATGCTTTTGCAGGCCCAGGCGGTTATATAGGCATCAACACCCAATTAATTTTAGCTACCGCAAATGAGAGTGAATTAGCTGCTGTAATGGCGCATGAAATTGCTCACGTTCGTCTGCATCATCTTTATCAGATGATTCAACATGAAAAGCAAATGCGCATTCCCATGCTAGCATCCTTGTTGGCTTCTGCAGCGCTCGGCGTAATTAATCCTACCTTAGCCAGCGGAGCATTAATGGCTTCATTAAGTGGTTTCGCACAAGATAATATTAATTTTACCCGTGCTAACGAAAAAGAAGCTGATCGTATTGGCATTGATATGTTAATAAAGGCTGGTTTTGATGCTCGTGGCATGGCTAATTTTTTTAAAAAAATGCAGGAAAACTCTCGGTATTACTATACAGCTAATATTCCAGCAATTTTACGAACTCACCCACTTGATGAGGATAGGATTGCCGAGGCAGAAAATCGCAGTCCTCGCCATGCAACAAAAACAGCGCCAGAATCACTTAATTATCGTTTATTTAAAGAACTAATTCGCGTTTCTGTTGCCAATAATGGCAAGCAATTACTTGATTATTACCAACATCAATGTCAAAAGAAAAATAGCGATACAGCCTGCCAATATGGCTATGTTCTAGCGCTACTTAGTCTTAATCAATCACAGCAAGCCGAAACGCGTCTTGAGCCCCTGCTTAATCAAGATCAGGATAACCTATTTTACCAAATTGCGATGGCACAAGCTGAAACAGGAAATAAGCAATTTGCTGCTGCATTAAAAAGACTTAGTAACTTACAGGCCAACTACCCTGAGAATTATGCAGCGCTCATGGCTCATGCTCAAGGCTTACTTGCTGCTGGCAACGCTGAGAAGGCCGCAAGTGTTTTATTAAAAGGCTCAAGACAATTTAAACAAGATCTTCCTTTATGCGAAGCCTTGGCTCAGGCTCAATCAGCCTCTCGCCATAAAGATTATGCCTATTTTACTGAAGCAAAATGCCAACTGTTACAAGGGCGTAAACGAGATGCAATGCGGCAATTAAAGCAAGCCAAACTACTAGCCAAAAATGATCATTATCTTCAAGCAAGAATCACGGCAATGATGGATGAGATAAAGTTTCTGATTGAAGATTAATACACTACAATCTTAGAAACACCGTACTGAGGAGCCAGATACACTTTAGCATTTGCATATAGACTATAAACTGGCAATCACGTCTATTGAATTCCAAACCAACCTCCCGTATCTCCGCCAGCCCAGCACTCTATCTCTTTACAACTCGCAATTTTTTGCGAGCATAATTGTTTAAAGCTGTCTGCGGCACTGATGTCTCTATTAACATAGCCCTCTGGTTGACAGATGCGGTCGAGATACTGTCCCTTAACCCGAATTTGTCCCATAACATAAATCGATGGAGCAACAGGATATACTCCTTTAAAATGAGAATAACAAGCAATGTAACATCCCGGAGCATCCGTGTAACTATTATCTGTCGGTAATGCAGCAGGTATAGCGCCAGGATAAGGATGATTAATTACGCCATTGTTCTCGAGAATATAAACTGGAAACGGTGAAGGTAATAACATTTTATTTGGATTCATACTAGTTGATGAGACATCTTGTTGATTATTTGAAGAAGCATAAGAAATAACAGAAAAGCACATGAAAAAGAGCATGATAATTTTCATGATTACTCCATTAAGATAGTGCTTTTGTTAGTATAGACTTTTATAGAATAAATTTTTAATCTTATTCCCTAGTATTATTTTTATCCAGTATTAGAAGGCATATATTCAAAATGGCAAATGAATCTGAATTAATTATCAAACAAACCCAAACGTGGCTTCATTCATTTGTTGTTAAATTTAACTTGTGTCCATTTGCCAGAAGAGAAATTAATAGAAGGAGCTTGCGAATAACCGTCAGCCGCACACAAAAAATTGAGAAAGCTATTAAAGACTTTCTTCATGAAATAATTTTACTCGATCGCCAACAAAAAATTGAAACAACGCTATTAATTTTCTCTTATTTATTTGAAGATTTTTCAGATTATTTGGATTTCATCAATCTATGTGAAGAAATTTTACGAAAAAAGAATTATGAAGGTAGCTATCAAATAGCTAGTTTTCACCCTGATTACTGCTTTGCGGATGAAGCGCCAACCGATGTTTCTAATTATACTAATCGCTCCCCATACCCCATGATTCACCTGCTTCGTGAGGAAAGTCTTGAAAAAGCGATTCAATTATATGGTGAAACAACAATTATTCCCGCAAACAATATCAAAACCTTACAAAAACTTGGATTAGAGGAAATAAAAAAAATTCTTTTACATTGCAAACTATCTAACTGAAATAGTTAGATAGTTATTACAAAATGCAACAATATTTCATAGTTTCTATATATAAGGATTTAAATGAAACCATGCCTATTAGAACAAATTAAAAAAATCACTATTTTGCTGTCCGATGAGAAATGGAGTTCCTGGGATAACACAGCCTTTATCGGAAAAAAATCTCAATATATTCATTATAATTCTTTATTAGAAAAATCATTTTCTATATTTAAATTTTGCCGCATTATTCATGAAATCCTGAATAAAAATTTATACCCCAACGATTTTATGTTTAAAGTTATTATCAAAACATTCGGCCAGCAAGATCCAAAAATTGCAGTCTTAATCCATGAGATAGCCATTAAACACAATCTAGACACCCCTTTTTCTTATTGTGCAGTTCTTAATGCAATTAGTCACAGTCGTGCCCCTGATATTCCACTCGCTCTCGAAATATTTAATTACGCAAAACAACGAGCCAAACTTGATTCATATGTCTTTGCAAAAACCTTGGAGGTGATGGGTAGAAGTGCCGAGCCAGATGCACAATTGGCAGTGGAATTATTTAATGACGCCAAGGACTTAAAATTAGTTAATGAAGTTGTCTTCAGTTGCACTCTCAATGTTTTGGCAAAAAGTAACCCACCACAAATCAAACGAATTGTAGACTTAATTGATCAAGGTGAAACTCAAGGTTGGGTTAATGAAATTGGTTATAGTTGCGCACTGAATGCCATTTCACGTAGCGCTAATCCTGATTTAAATTATATGATGGAGCTGTTACAGAAGTTAAAAAAACTAAAGTTAGACTGTTTTTTTGCCTATAGTTCCATAATCAATGTTTTAGTTAAACAAAACCAATTCAAAGAAGCAGAAAACTTATTTCAGGAGGCATTAGACGATAAATCATTAAAACTCCCTCAAATAAGAAAAGCTAACGGAAGTTTAGTTATTGATTTACATGGTTATAATTACGGCACAGCTTATCTTAGCTTAACCAGGATTCTGGCAGAGACAACCTCAAATAAAATGTCCGTCATTAGCGGGAAGGGGTTACATAAAAAACTATATAAAAATGAGAATGAATCGGAGGTTAAATGCGCGGTGAAGCAGGTCATGCAAACGATGCATATTACCGGAAGCATTAATAAGAAAAATTCTGGGGTGATTGATTTAGAATTAAATTCTGCAAAACAACCTGCCACAATTCATCGAGCCAAACGAACAATACAGTTTTTTCCTAAATCTCACTCTCAATCTTCACAGCCCCAGTTTTCTTCCAATCCATTGGGAATAAAACGAGAGGCTCAAAATCAAATCAACCTATGAGCCTCTTACGGGTATATAAATACGGTTATTTAACTTTAATCGAGGGTATCATATTTTCAATTTTAGATACTTGCTGTGCTGTTTCAGGAGCAAAAAAGAAGCAACGGCCATTCTTTTGATGATTTACATATAAGGCAATGCCATAAAAGACGCCAATCCCTAAAATACCTAAAATGATATTTCCTAACACCTGTTTAAAGAGACCGCGATCTTCACGATGATTTTCCAAAACATCCTGATGCGTCTCAATTGCAGTCATACTTTTATCGCTAAATGTTTTAAAATCAGCCTCTGTCTTATTGCTACGTACAAATGTAGCAAATCGCTCATAAAGTTCAGTATATAAAGCCTGTGCTGCTTTTGCAGCGCGATCATATCTTAAGAATGCAGCCTCATTATGTGTAAAGGATTTCGCTTTATCAGCGAAGATTTCGGCCTTAACTTGCAGCAGCTGTAACTGGTGATTAAACTGTCTGAGCTGTGTATTGGTCAATTCGCTATCCCCAAGCGGCTCAGCAACTGATGGAATTGGCTCAACAACCGTTTCAAAGCCTGGTGAAGCTGTATTCTTCTCGTCTCTTTGTGCGGACAGCCCTTCCTCTTCTTGTAATTTTTCTGCTTTTTGCCGGGATAATTCTTGTTCACGCGTCTTTTTTTCTCGAGCTAGTCGTTCCTCTCGCAATATTTTCTCTATTGCTTGTCGAGATAACTCCTCCTCTCGCGCAGCCTTTTCGAGAGATAATCGTTGCTCTTCTCGCAATAAATCCTCTATTTTTTTTCGAGATAACTCCTCTTCTAGTGCTATTTTTTCTTGAAATAATTGCTGCTCTTCTCGCAATAACTCCTCTACTTTTTTTCGAGACAATTCCTCCTCTAGCACCATCTCCTCTTCTCTTGTCTGCTTAGATCCCCCTTTACTTTTTGTCTGACCTAGCTGTTCATTTAGTGCGTCTGAATGTAGAGGATCCGTATTATCCAACAATGAGCTATCAACACTGGATGAACCCATATCCTGCGGAGAGATTGAAGCATGGCTGTGAGAATCTGAAGGGGCTTTTTTTGCCTGGGGAGGCTTGCTAAGAAGAAGATCAATAGCTTTTCTGACTTCCTCAGTTCCAATTTCATAAAAGGGATTTTTCAAACGAGCTTTTACAAGTCTTCCATAAGGCTCTTCTTCGGCCTCAAATGGAGGCTTATAAGACTCAATAAAGCGAGTCGTAGTTTCGGTTAAATCATTCCCTAACAGCTGCTTTGCCAAATATTTAGGTACCAATGTTAGATTAAAAATATATTTTTCTAATTGTGCACCCGAAATCGCTATATCATTAAATTCGTCTGATAAATCACTTTGTTCCTGATTAGCTTTATGAGTCATTAACACATGTTTTGACAGTAGACGAAATCCGACACCCCTAAGCGCGTGATTTTCGCTTAAAAGTGGTAACAAGCTACTAAGCTTACTGCCCTCTACACGACGCACATCAATACTTTCTTCACCATTTTTGGTTCTTTCCCAATGTCCCCCGCCCTGAGCACCTTCCACACTCCCTTCATGATACATTTTAATCTCAGCTAAAGGGTTGTGCAAAACGCATGCTTCTTGACCGCCGTGGCTAAAATATTGAATATTAATTCCCAAAAATTTGGCTGCATAACTGAATACTTGCTCAGGCCCTAAACTGGCATAGCGACCAGTATTTTCATTAATTTCTGTTGCTTCAGAAATAATGATTTCTTCTGATTTTGAATAGGTTAGTGCAAGCATAGCTACGAATCCCGTCGGGTCGTGCTTTTCTTGCTGCATTTTTACATTCATGAACTGGCGTAATACCGGTCCCAGAAGGATCTGCGTATCAAAAGCATTATATCTATTTAAAATTTCAGCAAATTGCTCAAAAGTAAATGAATGAGGTGGGATTCCATAAAACTCTGCAAATTTTCTTTTTAAAAGTTCATAATCTTTACGATATTGATGGTCACGCTTACTATCTCCTCCCAATTTTATAATTTCTTCTTTTAATTCCGGAGTTAAAGCATGTAAGGGACAATTATTCAAAATAGCTGAAAGCTTTGGGAAAGGCATTAAGATTTACTCCTAATGAACAAATAATATAAAGTATAGTTTTTTTTACTTAAGGATTTATTAAAAGATTATGCAATTAAAAGTCACGAAGTAGCCTACACCTTAATTGCTTCCAGACTTAGTATAAATTATTTACATTTGCAGAACAATCAAACACATAGTCTATCTCTCTCTATTAGAATTAAAAGTTAGCAGTTGACTAAACAGTTCAATGATTATACTATGGTTTCATTGATTATATTTTTTACTGTTTATGAGAAATAAGAATGGCACAAAGTGACAAACAATTTTTCATAATATTTCTTCTTGCCACCCTCCTCCGCTAAGGCGGAGCATGTATCTATTTCACATTTCAAAATATTTTACCCCTCTAATTAAATTAACTTTATTTGTTAGCGGCTTATTAACCACTTATTTGAAGTAACGATTATGAATAGATCAATCACACGTACTGCAGCATGGGGAATATGGATAATTGCTTCTTTATTTTATGCCTATCAATATATTCTGCGGGTTATGCCCAATATCATGCTGGATAATTTTATTCAACAATTTCATATAGATACTGCAGTTTTTGGGCAATTTTCTGGTGTTTATTATATTGGCTACTCATTAATGCACCTTCCTATTGGCATTATGCTCGATCGTTTTGGTCCGAAAAAAGTAATGACAGCATGCATTCTATTGACGGTTATCGGCTTGCTACCTATTCTTTTTGCAGAACACTGGGTTTACCCTATGATTGGACGCGCCTTAATAGGTATGGGCTCCTCAGCAGCAATTCTTGGCACTTTCAAAATTATCCGTATGGGCTTTAAAGAAGAGTACTTCACTAGGATGCTGAGCTTTTCAGTAACAATTGGTTTAATTGGGGCAATTTATGGAGGTGGTCCTGTAAGCTATTTATGTGCCACTTTGGGTTATAAAATAGTTGTTGAAATTTTTTCTTTATTTGGTGTTCTTTTAGCAGTATTAACTTATTTTATTGTTCCTGAAATTGATAAATCACATCATAAAACCACGATTCTTGCTGACATTAAACACATTGTTACCAACCGACAAATTATTATTTTATGCATTTTAGCCGGTTTAATGGTGGGGCCTTTAGAGGGTTTTGCTGATGTCTGGGGGTCAGCATTTATAAGACAAGTTTATGGATATAATCGTGCCTTAGCGAGTTACTTACCCTCAATGATTTTTATTGGTATGTGCTTTGGTGCTCCTGTTCTAAGTTATATCGCTGATAAAACCCGTAATTATTTGGGAGTAATTATTGGCGCAGGCTTTTTAATGATGATTATTTTCCTCGCGCTGATTTCGCATCATATGACCAGTGAAAGTATGGCCATTGGTTTTATTTTGGTTGGAATATGCTCTGCCTATCAAATTTTAGCGATCTATAAAGCATCCACCTATGTTCCGGAACATGTCGCAGGTATTACAACAGCCATTGCAAATATGATTATTATGAGTTTTGGCTATGCCTTTCATACAACAATTGGAGTAATAGTAAACTATTTTGGTGGTATTAATGTTTCTAAAGCCTTTATTTATGGCTTAGCAATTATTCCAATAGCCTTGGCACTTGCCGTTGTTGGTTTCTTTGCTCTTTTCTTACACGAGCGCCTGAAGGCTGCACAAACAATAGTGAGTTAGACAGACACTCAGTTTCTGGTTATAACCAGAAACTGAGTTTTAATTATTATTTAGGCATTATTAGATGCACTCATCGTTGCAACAAAATTATCAACGGCTGCACTTTCTTTGGATTGCTTAAAAAAACCGTAAGCGGTTAATCCACCAGTTAACAAGCCCAGAGAAGCACTCACAGCGACTACAGCGGTAGCTGCAGTATGAGCTGCAATTAACCCTGTAAAAAAAGCACCCGGGCCTGTCCATGCTCCTGCGGCAAATCCAATTCCAAAACCAATTAAGCCCGCAATAACTGTAACCGCAGCAACCGCAGACAAGGTTAGGAGACTATTGTAAATAACAGGATATTTACCTTCTAAAATTTGATGACATTGCTTATTAAAATTTTGAATAGCCTCTTCTTTTTGCAAAAGAGTCTCGGCTTTTTCCAAAGAGCCTTTCAGTATAGATATCTCATTTTTTAAATCTAGATACTTGTTATAGGGTAGACGACTTATTTCTTGTCTTAGTTGTTCTTCAGCTTGTTGCCATAAAGAAAGGTCAAGGCGGGCTAGCTCAGTCTCTTGTTCCTTTGCCAGCTCTGCGGGAAGTTTTTTTAAATAGTCAACAAAAGCTGTTGTACCCTCATCATATAGACTTGACGTAACAAAAGCTTCTCTTATGTCTCCTCCGGCAAGCTCTTGCCTTAGCTTTTGCAGTTTTTCCTCCGAATCCATACAAAGATCAGCTTTTGTTCCGACCAATAAAATAGTGGCATCTGAGGAATAGTGTAGTAAATGAGTTAGCTCACGTTGTATGGTGCCAGTATTAATATCTTCTGATAAGTCGACGCAATAAACTACAATTTTAGCATGTCTATAATAAAAGCCATTGTGATTCTTATATTGTTCATCACCTGATAAGTCCCATATCTCTAATTCATAAGCGGGGACATAGCGAGCAAATCTGGTAGGGAAATAGTCTTTTTGAAAAGGAAAGCCCTGAATGCGATTTATCAGTTGGGTTTTTCCTGATCCTTGCTCACCTAAAAACACAGCTTTCATGCTTCTCCATCGACTATTAAAGAAGCATAATTGTACCTAAACTATATTAAGAAAATATTAACGATTTTGAAACAAAACAAGCCTGGCTTTTACATAAAGCAAGAGAATAATATTTGCATTCATTTTAATTTAAAAAAAATACACGATAAACTACAAATTGATCTTTTCAACCAGCAGAATTATTAATGATGAACACACTATTTCATTTAGCATTTCCGGTACATGATTTTGATTTGGCAAAGCATTTTTATAATGAACAGTTGGGGTTTAAGATAGGCAGAGAATCGGAACATGCCTTAATTCTGCAATTTGGAGAAAATCAAATTGTTGCCCATAAAGTAGATGCTCCACTTCCTTTGCAACAAGGTATTTATCCGCGACATTTTGGTTTAATTTTTTTAAATAAAAACGAATTTGATACTTTTATTCAACGGGTTAATGCTCACAAAATGAAGTATGAAATACCACTAAAAATTCGCTTCCCCCATACTCAAATTGAGCATCATTCTTTTTTTCTAAAAGATCCAAGTAATAACCTTCTTGAATTTAAATATTATACTCACCCATCAGCCATCTTTGGGGAAACTGATTTTAAACAGGTTGGAGAAGCAAAGAATGGCAACTAATTAGTCATCCCGTTTATTTGACAAGCTGTAATTAAAAAACTAAACTTTGTGCAGTGCAACATAAAGGGAGACCATCATGCACCCTGATTACATTGAAAGCTGGAAAGACACCCTCCATCAATTGCAAAAACCTTTGAGGGAACTAGCAGAACTTAATGTTAAAACATTTCAAAAAATATCTTATTTAAAACCCGACGAGCTTTCTCAACTCAAAAACCCAGAGGATTTTTTGGAAAAAAATGTTCATATTTTTATTCATAATAGTCATAAAATGTTAGATTACATGCAACAAGCTTTTGATATTTTTGAAAAACAACTGTTGTCTGTAGCAAATGATATTAATAATAGACACTAATGGAAGTTAATAACCATAATTCTCTATTTTAGTTAAACGAGTTATTTTTAAATAGGTAACTCGTTTAACATGAAATTTAAGGGAGGCTGGATAAATTTGACTCTTTTTTTGATTGCAGCCAGCTATCATCTTTGACACCAAAATATTCTTGATGTAATTGTTCTAATTTAGAAGCTAACCGAGCGTTCCCAGAAGGAGAATGGGTTATATGTTTCTTGAGAAAACTGTGCGTTTGGCTATCACGAATTAAATGAGCAAAATTTGCCCCGATAGTATAAGTTCTAATAGCTGGAATATGAGACATTGTTCTACCCAGATTGGTTTCAATAACTTTTATGATAGCTGGCATCGATAAGGCCTCATTTGGCTTATGTTTCGCGTAATAACATGCAATTTCAGTTGCAATACGAAAAGCGGACTGTTTTTCTGCATTCTTTAAATTACTGGTATGGTTTTCCAATACCTCAATAAATTTTTTATTGAATTCGGTAATTTTCTCCTGATGAGGCTTTGTCAATTGCAAATTCAACGTATAATCCAATGCGTTATAAAGATTGGATTCTTCCTGGAGACGAGTCAAAGCAACTCCTATTGCTTTCCGGCCATGGCGTATCGCTTCACCAGCTTCTTGCCACAAATCTATATCAGCATTGTCTCTTCTTAACCAGGTATTATTAAATACGATCGCCATGGGTGTTTCATTGTAATAGGTTAAGGCAATTTGTTTATTAATCACAGTTTGGCAACGCCATTCCTCGGCTAACGGAACTGCTCCTAGAGAAATCGCTTCAGTCAGGGATTGATCCCCTGCTACACCACAGATATCTGATAAACGCATCAAATCCAGGGTTACATCATGATGAAATCGAGGTCTTTGAAAAACTCGAAACTCCCTGCCCTCGGCTTTCTTATCATCCAGAACAATATTTGCACTGGGTTGTTCTGATGTTTTGTCATAAAAAACAATTTTACTATAACCTAATGCCTTTAAGGTTGATTTAAAATCTTCCTCCTGGAGCATTTCCCTTACTACTTTGTCTTTTCCCATTTTTTCCGACGCGCTCACAAAATAATTCGCATGGTCTTTATCATTGCTTGCCGCAAGTACAACCGCTGCTCTCTTGTAAGATATAGGATGATTATAATAAGAAAATGCACACTTACTTGTTTCAACCCATTTTTTAATATTATTATCATCTTGACCGAAAAGCTGCTTTCTCAATAAAGGTTCTCTGTCTATACTATTACTTTTAAGGATTTTAATTCGCTCTTCTTTTTTTGATTCAGGTTGCAGTTGAGAAAATTTTTTCAAATCAGGCTCGATCAAAATTCCCGGGAAACTTTTTCCTGTTTCATTGGACTTTTTGCCAATATTACCGCTTAAGCAAATGACAGGAGGCTCATAAGGATCATCCACATAAGACCCATATTCACCAATAAAAATCTTAGTATGTGGGGTCGCAGATTCTGAACCCAAGGAATTACTGTAAATAGCCGTTTCGATTTCCAATTTAGCACTATCAAATAAACTTTGGGGTATAATCCCCCGTCCATTAACCACCGAAATTTGAGGATAACGTTCTTTATCTAAAAAATCAGGCTCAATTTCTTTAATCTTTTCAAATGAACTTGACTGACCAATCACATGAATGGGTGCATTGGGATATTTATGCATTAAAAATTTTGCAACCTTTATTGCTAAAGAAACATCGCCATAACCATTTTCATCATTCATATGCAAAATAATGGGTCCAAGAAAATCCGTGGAAACAATGGAAGAAAATTTTGCTTCGCTAGACTTTATCATAGATTTGCAACTTTTCGGCACTACATGTAATTTAAGTATAGGCATTCATTTGGTTTTTATTTGAACAAACAGAAATTTGCATACTAAAATCTTTACTAAGGATACAAAATCACTTTGCCAAATTTAGTTAGTAATAGTGATGGGAAAGTTGTACTAATTTGAATGGATTATGGATTTTCAATAAGCCTATAGAATTTGAGTATATTTTTTCTATCATAAACAGACAGGAATTTTATCCAACAATGCTACAGTAATGGATGCCCTCTATGCGAAAAATTACCCAGATTTTATTGCAGGCTAGCAGAGGGAGAGTTACGTCATGAATGAACAATCTAATGAACGCTACGATTTTGAAATATCTGAAGAAGGATTATCTTATGATATCCTTGATGTATCGTTTAATCCTACCACCCAACGTTTCCTTATGAGTAATGGCATTAAACCTGGCATGCGCGTACTTGATATTGGCAGCGGCTCAGGGGTAATGACACATTATCTTGCCCAACAAGTGGGCAAAGAAGGACAGGTTTTATCGATTGATATTAGTGCTGAACAACTTAATCGTGCCAAGCGTTACTGTGAACAGCACAATGATAACAATGTAAGTTTTCGCGTCCTCTCTGCTTATGATCTTGAACAATTAAATCAGGCTTTTGATTTAATCTATTGCCGCTTTGTCTTGCATCATTTGCATAATCCAAGATTAGCAATCAATCTCTTTTATAATTGTCTTCCAAAAGGCGGGATTTATATGGCAGAGGAAGGAATTATTAGTGCCGCATTTTCTTATCCTCCTTCAAAAGCCTGGCAATATAATCGTCCCACAATTTTACCTCCAGAAGAAGAAGTAGATGGCATAACAAGAGATGGTGAATTTGGTATGAAGCTGATTTATTGGATGAAAAAAGCAGGTTTCAATATTAAAGATGCAGGATTGATACAACCTTTATTAACAACACAGAAAAATAAAAAAATGTTGCTTGATGGCCACTATGCTTATAAGAAAACTGCACTTGAACAGGGGCAAAGTGAAAATGAATGGGAAGAACAAGCTCAAGAATTGCTAAGGCTTGCAGAAGATGAGTTTGCAATTGTAGGGTTCTACCAATCCTGCCAAGTTTGGGGCATTAAATAATGCTTATACGTGGATTTAAGCATTGCTTCACAAAGTTTCTCATCACAAGTTTGGCAGGAGTTTATTCTGCCTTACAAGAAACAAACCCATTATCTAATTGCATCTGGTTGCCACCTGAATCAGTCATGAATTGTCCTTTGTATAGGCTATTCTCCCAAGCTTGTGCGGAGATAAAAATTCTTGGGCGTGTTGAATCTTCATGATCCATAGCGACTAATAATAAATTGCCATCGCGCATACTAAAAATTGTGGTATCAACTGGATAAGAAAAATCGAGTTTAGGCAACTGACCAATTTTCGCGGGAGGAGTAAAGGAAATAGTCTCATCCAATCCTTGTAAAGTACATACAACAATCTTTGATGTTGCATGAGCTATAACTATTTGGGTCATAACCAGAGCAAGAAAAATTACAATTTTTTTCATGGTTAAAATTTTTTTATTTTTGTTGTAGATCAGCCTAGCGATTAGCCTGGACAAAAGCAAGGCCTGACGCTAGGTAACCCAATGATTTCATAAAAAAACCAACAATATGATTTTTATTTGCAACCAAACCATAAAATATATTCAAATTGAGCTATATTTAACTTACACAAGAACAATAAAAAAATTATCAAGGAGATACCATGAAGATAAAGCTGCTATTGGCTTTAGCAGTCACTTCGACTTGTTTCTCTCTGACGTCACAAAAATCACTGACTGATAAAAAACCAACGACACCAATTAATGAACAAACAGTTGCTGCATTTACTGCTATTGTAAAAAACGAATATCACTATCCGGGAATGACGGTAAACCCTCTTAGTGAAATAAGAGAAATGCTACATAAAGAAGCAACAACATTAAATATCGGAGTAATCAATAAAGTTTTAACCACTGTAAAATGTGCTGGAGAATACAATATTGAGCATAATAATATTTTAACAATTATTGATTACTCGCAGCCCTCAAGTGAAAAAAGACTATGGGTATTTGATTTAAACACCAAAAAACTACTTTTCCATACTTATGTATCACATGGTATTCGCTCAGGTAGTCTGGTAACCAACTATTTTTCGAATAAACATGACAGTAAGGCGAGTAGTATTGGTGTCTATAGAACAGAAAACACTTACCACGGACGCGATGGATTATCTTTAGTCTTAAATGGTCTGGATAAAGGTTTTAATGACAATGCTACCAGTCGTTTTGTAGTGATGCACGGTGGCTGGTATGTTGATGAAGATTTTATTAAGAAATATGGACGAGCTGGGCGCAGCTGGGGATGCCCTGCTCTACCACTTGAGTTAACTAAACCAATTATCAATACCATAAAAGATAAATCGCTATTCGTTATTTATTATCCTAACGACAATTGGTTCATAAAATCTAAATTCTTAAACTGCGATAAATTTTCCCAACAAACTGACGTGAAACCTGATGTAGAAAAGGCTCCAGCAGAAAATGATTTTCGCGAAGAGATTCTTTTTGCGGATATCAATAAAAATAGTTATCGCGAGGAAAGTGATCCGATTGTTGTTGTGACTGCCGATAACTATGAACGCATATTCCATACTAAACCCCCGGTAAATCGTATGCTCAGGCGTCAAATTAACAACGTCGAATACATTGCTTTAAGTGAGCCTGAATTTAGAAATATAACCATTCGTAGTAGTCATGGTTTTGACAGAACTACCTTGGATGACATCCTTTTTATTATTCCCGACGTTCAATTGCAACGAGGTTACTACATAACCCAAATGAAGATAGTTCCATTTGGTAAAATAAAGGATGTGAAACTAAATTCCGATTCCCCAAATACAACGCAAACTAAAAGTTATACCGTGGAATTTGAAACTAGGCCAAGTATTAATTTAAAGGCAACAAATCAATTCATCCGTTGGCTAGGATTGTAAATCTCTGAGGACGAGAACAAATAGCGCTATAATCTTGTCCTACTTAAAATAGTCTCTAATATGAATCACCTGCTGACACAATTTGTCAGCTACTTATTGTAAAATTGGCTATACAGAACATTAGCAGGAGCACGTATGTCTTTTTTAGAACCACGATTGGTACAAATACAAAATTTTACTGTTGCAGGAATCAGCACACGCACTAATAATCAAAATGAATTCGATTTAAAAACTGCTAAATTACCAACTCTCTGGAATAAATTTTACGCACAGGATATCCCAAGTCAATTTTCATCATACAAATTAAACCCATCAATTTTTGGCGTCTATTCAGACTATGAATCAGATGTTACTGGATCTTATACCGTCACGGCGGGACTAGAAATTAGCGATGAGATGCCTCCTCCTCAATTTACAACCATTGCTGTGCAATCAGGTAATTATTTACTTTTTGAGAATCAAGGACCTCAACCACAAACGATTATTCAAACGTGGCAACAAGTCTGGGATTATTTTTCTTCTCAATCACAATTTACACGAAAGTACGATACTGATTTTGAGGTATATCGAAATTCGCATGAATGCGCAGTTTATATTGGCATTACAAAATAATTTAAAGAGTAAGACATTCGAGGCTTACTCTATCAAACCGGAATCTTTAAGACCAGGTTACGCATAGGCAGCACTAAAATAAATTAAGCCTAAATGGAAAGAGCATTAACCATCGAGTGGTGCCACTTTAAGGAGCTCTCTCGTTACACTCGAGATGACGAGGGAAGAATCAAGATGACTAGTGGAGAATCGAGAGAGCATTCATCGCTTTGTTGCATGAAGGCTATAAAAAACTTTGTAAACAGACTTTTTTCTATTCATACAAGGTATCAACTTCTAATGCTAAAGCAATTTGATTAGCACAAGCTTCTAACAGTTGTTCTCTTTCAGGCAACACAAAATAACCCTTTTTATGGAATTTTAACCTTAAAACCCCGATTACCCCTCTTGCTCCAAGTAAGGGAATATATAAGGCTTCAGAAGAGGAGAATGCATCAGTGCCTAATCCTGCCTTTTGACCCAATTCGTACACCCATTGGGCAATATTAAATTCTTTTTCACCTAATGTTTTCTCGCTGGACCTTTGCGTACGTATTGTTAGCCGTCCTTTATAGGGTAATAAAGCAATAACTTCACTATCAAAAATAGTAGCAATATAGCTGACTCCAATATTTAATAAATTGTCTACTCCACGAGTACTGGATAATTGTTTACTTAACGTGAAGAGAGCTGAGGTTTGCTGTTCACTTTGACGAGCAGACTCCATTTGACGGCGAGTTAGAATAGTTAGCTGACTTATCACCTGTGCGACAATTAACATAATTATCAAGGTCAGGAAATACTCCAAATCGGTAATAGCAAAACTATAGTAAGGTGGAATAAAGAAGAAATCATAGGCCAGAACACTTAAAATGGATCCTAAAATAGAGGGCCCCATACGGCCAAACAAGGCGATGCCTGTGACTGCCAACAAATAAATCATTATTAGATTACTAGTACTTAATATGGGGAACAGTAAAAAATTAAGGGCCGTTGTGATAGCTACAATGCTAATAGAAGCCACATAGGTGGCCCAAGGAGCAGTGCGTTTCATTAGCTTTTTCTTCGTCTTTACTTGACGATCACCAGTCATAATATAAACATCAATTTCTTCACTATAGCGTACAATTTCATCTGCCAGACTGCGGAAAAATAAGTCACGCCAACGATTGCGGATATGCTTCCATACCATGATTTGTGTAATATTTTGTTCGTGAGCAAAATTCAATATTTCTTTAACGATATCAAAACCGGTTAATACGCGGGTTCGAGCACCTAATTGCTCCGCTAACTGTAAATACTGAATTGCTTGTACTCTTTTTTCTTCGGCAGACGTAATATGTGGCGCATCAACATAAACAGCTATCCACTCGGCTTTCAGATTACCAGCTGTTCGTTTGGCTGCTCGAATGAGTTTTACCGAATCAGGTCCAGCCCCAACACAAACCAATATTTTTTCTTTGGTTGGCCATATTTTTTTTATACCTAATCCCTGCCGATATAAAAGAACCTGAGTACTGACGCATTTTGCTGCAGTACGCAGTGCTAGCTCGCGTAAAGCAATAAGATTACCCTTACGAAAAAATGACTCTGTTGCCAGCTTTACTTGCGCAGGAACGTATACTTTTCCCTCATCCAGGCGTTTTAGTAATTCTTCAGGCGGTAAATCAACAAGCTCAATAGTGTCAGCAACTTCAATCATTGAATCAGGTACTGTTTCTTTAACAGGTGCATGAATTATTTGTGAAACATCATCATTAAGACTTTCGATGTGTTGAACGTTTAGGGTTGTATAAACATTAATTCCTCTATCTAAAAGTTCTTTAATATCTTGCCAACGTTTTTGATGTCGCAAACCTGGCGCATTAGTATGTGCCATTTCATCAACAAGTATTAATCCTGGTCGCCGCTTCAAAGCACTATCCAGATCAAACTCTAATAATTGCTTATTATGGTAATTAACCACCTGCCGGGGCAAAATATTGAAATGCGTTAATAAAGAATCAATTTCCTTTCGCCCATGGGACTCTGCCACACCAACGACAACATCTAAGCCTTTACTCTGTAAATCAAGCGCATCATGAAGCATTTCATAAGTTTTTCCGACCCCAGGCGCAGCCCCCAGATATATTTTAAGTTTTCCTCGCCTTTCCTGGCGCTCTTCTTCTTGGACTCGTCTTAAAAGAGTATCCGGATCAGGACGCTGCACTATGGTCATGAGCACTCCTTGCTAGATCCAAAGCCATATTGAGCTCTAATACATTAATTCTTGGCTCACCTAATACAAAAAACGTACGATTTTTTATTAAGCGATTAATAATTATCTCAATGTCTTTTTCCGGTATATTTCGAGCTTTTGCAATTCTTGGTACCTGATAGAAAGCTGCAAGAGGACTGATCTCAGGATCTAACCCACTTCCTGAAGCAGTTACTAAATCAACTGGAATTAAGCGCTCCTTTAATGAGTCATACTCTTTTAAATGAGCAATACGTTCTTTCACAGTAGCTAAAAATGCAGGGTTAGAAGGCCCCATATTAGACCCAGATGAACTTGCTGAATTATAAGGAAAAGGACTTGTTGCAGAAGGACGTCCCCAGAAATACTGAGGAGCATCAAATGACTGTCCAATTAGTAAAGATCCTATTACTTTTTCATCTTGCTTCATCAGGCTACCATTGGCTTTCCATGGAAAAAACAGTTGCGCAAAAGCAGTAACTGCCAGTGGATAGATTAGACCTGTTATAACAGTAATCAAAATTAGAAGAACAAAAGCAGTTTTTAGATCTTTTAGCATTATTTATCCTGTTAAACCTAATCCAACCAGTACCAAATCGATCATTTTGATGCCTATAAACGGTATTAATAAACCACCTAAGCCATAAATTAAAACATTGCTTCGTAACAATCGTGCAGCCGATAGGCGACGATACTTAACGCCACGCAAAGCCAAGGGAATAAGTCCAATAATAATTAATGCATTAAAGATAACTGCTGAAAGAATAGCGCTGTTTGGTGTAGCAAGATGCATAATATTAAACACATTAAGTGCAGGATAAGTGGCGGAAAAGGCAGCAGGTAAAATTGCAAAATATTTAGCAACATCATTCGAAATACTAAATGTTGTTAATGCTCCTCTTGTCATTAAGAGCTGCTTACCAATTTCTACTACTTCAATTAGTTTAGTAGGATTAGAATCCAAATCAACCAAATTACCTGCTTCTTTTGCTGCTTGCGTGCCTGTATTCATGGCAACAGCAACATCTGCTTGTGCCAGAGCAGGGGCATCGTTTGTACCATCACCAGTCATTGCAACCAAATGTCCTTCCGCTTGTAGATTACGTATTAATTTTAATTTATCTTCAGGTTTTGCATTAGCTAAGAAATCATCGACACCCGCCTCGCTGGCTATTGCTGTCGCAGTAAGCGGATTATCACCGGTGACCATAATCGTCTTAATACCCATCTGCCGTAATTGCGCAAATCGCTCACGAATACCACCTTTAACAATATCTTTCAGGTGTACCACGCCTAATACTTTCGATTCTTCAGCAACCACCAGTGCAGTACCTCCTTTACGTGAAATTTTTTCCACATTTCGGCGAAGTGTATCCGAAAAAGAGCCACCTAGTTGTTTAACGTACTCTTCAACTGCTTCATCTGCTCCTTTACGGATTTGTCTGTCCTGTAAATTAACACCACTCATCCTTGTTTGCGCAGTAAAAGGAACAAATGTAGCTCCCATCTCCGCAATATCTCTACCGCGCAAACCATATTTTTCTTTGGCCAAAATTACAATACTACGCCCCTCAGGAGTTTCATCTGCAAGTGAGGCTAGTTGGGCAGCGTCAGCTAAAGTTTCTATGCTAACACCTGTTTCAGGAATAAATTCTGTTGCCTGTCGATTACCTAACGTAATAGTTCCTGTTTTATCGAGCAATAACACATCTATATCACCTGCAGCCTCCACCGCTCTACCGGATAAAGCAATAACGTTCGCTTGAATCATTCGATCCATTCCGGCAATACCAATAGAAGACAGTAATCCTCCAATTGTGGTTGGTGCAAGGCAAACAAATAAAGCAACCAACACGGTCACTGTGATGACTTTACCTCCCCCTGCAGCAGCCACGCTATGAATAGAAAAAGGTAATAACGTTGCACAAACCAGTAAAAATACAATGGTCAGTGCGGCCAATAATATGGTTAATGCAAGTTCATTCGGTGTCTTTTGGCGTCGTGCTCCTTCCACCAATGAAATCATTCGATCTAAGAAAGTTTCACCTGGATTTGAGGTGATACGTATAATTAACCAGTCAGAAATCACTTGTGTACCACCTGTTACGGCACTACGGTCGCCACCACTTTCACGAATAACTGGAGCGCTTTCACCCGTAACAGCACTTTCATTCACTGAAGCAACCCCTTCAATCACTTCCCCATCATTAGGAATAAGATCGCCGGCTTCTACTAAAACGACGTCACCAACGCGTAATTTTATGGATGGGATTAAGGTTATTTTTGCCTCTTTAGAAGGCTTGGCTAATTTCTTAGCCTGAATATCCCGTCGCGCTCGACGCAATGCATCTGCTTGCGCTTTCCCCCGCCCTTCTGCCATTGCTTCAGCAAAATTAGCAAACAAAACAGTAAACCAAAGCCATAAAGTAATTGCCAAAATAAAAGGAGGCGCTGTTTCTCCTTTACCGGTGAAAGCCTGAATAAAAAGAGCAGTAGTTAATATCGCACCAACATACACCGTAAACATAACAGGATTTTGTATTTGATGGTGTGGAGATAACTTTAAAATGGCGTCTCTTGCAGCAGCACTTATTATCTTGAAATTCCAGACAGAATGTATCTTAGCGACCATATTGCCCCCAAAGCATTACTTGCTCCACGATGGGTCCCAGAGAAAGTGCAGGCAGAAACGAAAGAGCTCCTAGAATAATTGTTATACCAACTAAAAGAATAATAAAAAGAGGTGTGTGCGTAGCAAGGGTTCCTGAACTAGAGGGTATCCTTTTTTTACGAGCCAGAGAACCAGCAATAGCAATTACGGGAACAGCAATCCAATATCGGCTAATTAGCATCACGATACCGCCGACAATATTATAAAAAGGTGTGTTTGCATTTAATCCTGCAAACGCACTACCGTTATTATTTCCCATTGAAGTGAATGCATAAAGTATCTCTGTAAATCCATGGGGACCTGGATTTGCAATTGAACTAATCCCTGCCTCTGTAATAACCCCTGCTGCTGTTGAAACCAGAACAATCAATGGCATTATCAACACCGCGAAAGAAGCCATTTTCATCTCATAGGGTTCAATTTTTTTACCTAGATATTCCGGCGTTCTTCCCACCATTAATCCAGCAACAAATACTGTAATAATCACAAGCATTAGCATTCCATACAAACCGGAGCCTACTCCTCCAAAAACAACTTCTCCTAAATGCATTAATAATAAAGGAATCAAACCACCCAAAGGGGTGAAAGAATCAAGCATTGAATTGACAGAACCATTAGAAGCTGCTGTTGTAGAAGTTGCCCAAAGCGCTGAGTTAGTAATACCAAAACGTGTTTCTTTTCCCTCCATATTCCCTGCAGGATAAAGATTATATTGAGGAGCCGGATCGACTCCCATTTGAGTTAATGCGGGATTTCCCTGTTGCTCGCTAATAATCTCAACAATACTAAAAGGAATAAAAATGATTAACATTGCCACCAATATTGCCCAACCTTGCCTTTTATCATTAACCATTACCCCAAAGGCATAACAAAGTGCGGCAGGAATTAGTAATATCGCCAACATTTCAAGGAAATTGGTTAACGGCGTTGGATTTTCAAATGGATGCGCAGAATTGGTATTAAAAAAACCACCACCATTAGTTCCTAGTTGTTTAATTGCAATTTGGGATGCAGCTGGCCCCATGGGAATGGTTTGAACAGTGACATTTATTGTTTTTGTCACGGGCTTGCCTTGCGCATCCATCATCACATTATTTTGGGTATCATGAAGAGGTTGTTCATAACTTATTGCTTGGAGGAGATTTATTTTTTCATACGATTTAAAATTCTGAATTACACCTTGCGATGTTAAAATAATGGCTAATAGGAATGAAAGTGGTAATAAGATATAGAGAATTCCTCTCACACTATCTACCCAAAAATTTCCCAAACCGGAGCTTTCATGTTTTGAAATGCCTCTTATCAATGCCATAAGTAAAGACATACCGGTCGCTGCGGAAATAAAATTTTGTACAGTCAAAGCCAGCATTTGTGTAAGATAACTTAAAGTAGTTTCGCCACCGTATGCCTGCCAATTTGTATTCGTTATAAAACTAGCAGCAGTATTAAAACTAAGTTGAGGTGAAAGTGAAGCAAAATTTTCTGGGTTTAAAGGAAGATATATTTGAAGCCTTTGGATTGCATAAACTATTAACAAACCTAATAAATTGAAAAATAGCATCGCTGATAAATACCTTTTCCAATCCATTTCTTCATTGTACTGAATGTTGCATAGCCGATAAACTAAACGTTCGAAAGGTTTACATAGCCGATCTAACCCACACGATTTGCCCTGATAAACTTGTGCAATATACCACCCAAGCGGCTTGACGAGCAGGAGTAGGGCTAAAATGAAGAGAACAACTTGAAGCTTATCAATCCCTAACATACAAAATCCATTTCACCCAATTAGAACAGTTCTGGTTTAAATAAAACAATCATCAAGTAAATAAGTAACGCGAACGCGATTAACCCGCATATCCAATAAAGACTCATTCTTTACTCCTTGATAGCGAATCAAAGAACTTGATTAAAACAAAGCAAAAAATAAAAAAAATGAGGACAGTAATTATTAAGAGAGTATCCATCCATCTCCAACCTCTGAATCAACAATTTTCAATCTTAACACAGAGTAATAAAGACAAGAATAGAATTGTTCTACACTCTTTCATCTTTTAATCACATGATTTCATTGACTTAACATGCTAGTATTATGCCATTTTCACATAACTTTAATCGTAATGGATAAAATTTGCATAAGAGAACTTTCCCAAGAAGATGAAACCATTTTTCTCAATACTATGCAAAAAAGCTCCCATTTTCACTCCCCTTTTGTAATAGCACCACAAACGGTTGAAGAATTTCAGATCTACTTTCGCAAATCTCAGCAGGATGATCAAAAATGTTACTTAGCTATTAGCGAGCTTGATATCATCGGAGTATTTTGTATTAGTGGTATCGTGCGAGGCGTTTTTCAAAGTGCTTATCTTGGTTACTATGCTTCTATTGATTATGCTGATAAAGGATTAATGAGTGCTGCTCTTAAACTGGTTTTAAAAAAAATTTTTCTGGACTTAAAATTACATCGCATCGAAGCAAATATTCAGCCATCAAATAAGGCCTCGATACGTTTAGCTACTCAAAATGGTTTTCTTAAAGAAGGGTTTTCCCCAAGATATTTAAAGGTTAATAATACATGGTGTGATCATTTACGTTTTGCTTTAACTTATGAAGACTGGTTAGCCAATCAGCAAATTTAAAGAAAAATAAATATCTTAATCTATAAACCCTCGTGAGAAAAAATTACAAGTCAAGACTGGTTTTTTCTTTTTTATTTGGTACGATAACCGTCAATTCTCTTACTCCATTAACACTCCACAATCTGTGGATATTTTTTTAGCTATTCAGCTATTATTCCTAGTTCCCTCAATCTTTTTCCATAAAAAAGTCAATAAAACAATACCTTTTTCGTAAAAAGTTATATCAAGTAAAAATAGAAATATCCACAGTTTCTGTGGATAACATTGTTAATACTATCTCTAAGTCATTGTTCTCAATTCAAATTGAAACACTGATTACGTATTTTACAAACGTCTTTTGTTATTTCTCAACGAAGAATCATATGTTATGCATCAACGACAAGATTACCATTTTGAACAAGTGAATTAATAACTTCTGCCGGGTTAGCTAAAGGCGTTCCAGCAGGATCTGTCGTTAAATTAACACCTTGGAAAATAACCGTTTGTGAAGGATTAGAGAAATCACCACCGCCATCAGCATCAATTTTCAGAGTTGTAGCATTCGTTCCGCTGTCATAGGTAAAATTGAGATAACTCTGCAGACTTGCACCATCAGCATGCTCACCACTCAAGAAATCTGAGAGATTTAATACATCACCACCCTGGCTGGCAGGTGCTTTGTTAAAATCAGTAATGGTGTCCGTTGATGGCATAGGAATATTACCATCGTCTTTCATCCACAAAAAGGTGTCACTGCCAGAACCGCCAGTTAGGCGATCAGTACCTTTACCCCCTTGTATTAAATCAGCTCCTCCTCCACCACTTATTATGTCGTTACCATCTAAACCTTGAAGTATATTTGCAGAACTATTTCCAGTTAACGTGTCATTAAAATTAGATCCAGTGAGGTTTTCAATATTGATTAAAGTATCTTTACCTGCCCCTATGGTCTCTTGAGAAGAAGTTGTATTCAAAGTAACGTTAACACCTGCTGCTGCATCAATATAAGTCGCAGTGTCATTTCCCGCACCACCGTCTAACTTATCATTGCCAGCACCGCCAGCAAGAATGTCGTTTCCATCCCCGCCGTTTAGTGTATCATTGCCGCCTAGGCCAATGAGAATATCATCACCGCCACCACCATTTATGGTATCCGCAGCTGAAGTTCCAGAGCCATCTCGTCCTAACAAAATTTCATTTCTATACGTACCGTCTAAAGTATCTTGATTCTCTTGGGAACGATTAATATCGACATTTGCAGTTGCTGACTCATTCCCCGTTGTATTTGTGTAGGAAAACGGATGAGGTGTCAAAACATCATACGTGCCATCTTTTGCGCTAGCATCCTCCTCTACAAAATTAACAGTGTTGGTTGCAAGACTTACACTACCTTCGTCTGGGTTAGATGAAACACTAGTAATTGTTGAAGCTCCACTTCCACCGGAGTCATTAGCTAATAATGCCCAGGTTGGGATTCGAATCATATCATTTCCGGCAACCGCAGCTTGATTGGTAAGAATAAGGTCATCTCGAACAATCAAAGGTTGATTCGTTCCAGCAACATTAAAAATAAAATTGATTGTTGCACTAGCACTATCTCCATCATTATCAGTTATTACAAAATCAATTGCTCGATTTATTGGACTTGTTAATTGATCAGGAGGCGTGAATGTGTAACTACCATTATCCAGATCTACAGAAAACATTTCACCCGTGCTTAGGGTAACTATTAATACATGGCTAGTGGTATCGTAAGTATAACTGTTCGTTCCTTCACTAGGAGAGCCGCTGGTAGTAATAGCATTAAGGTTACTGTTAACTGTATAAGTAATACCGTTTACTGTAACAGCATGAATATGTCCACCACCATCCGCGCCAAAAGAATCCAGAGGGGTAGGACCGGTAATTAAACTACCAGTGATGGGACTAGTTGTAATGGTATTTACCAAAACAGAGGATAAATCACCAAGATCATTAACAACAATGGCTGGGATGTTGGTACCATTGGTGCCATTATATGCAATAGGTTGAAGGTTACTTACTGAAATATTATCACCCATACCTAACGCATAAGATCTTATCTGTTCGCCTCCAGCGGCTGAACCATTAGTATCACGAAGAAATGCTTCCCATGCAGCCTGCTCATTAGATTGAATACCATTTTGGAATTGTGTGCCCTGAACGTCGGGCCAATCAGAGGATGCGGTGGGATTACCATCAGAAATAAAGTAAGAAACGTTTTGAGCATTTGCAATTCGTCCATTAGCTTGCCCAACCTCACCAGTATTAAATGCACTCATAGCTGTAATAAGTGCTGCATCAAAATTTGTGGTACCACCCACAGCAAGCCCTAGAATTGTATTTTTAGCAGCATCTACAGTCATCCAACCAGAACCATTCGCTGTTGCTGACGTACTGAATGTTACAATTCGCACTTTTACATTACCAAGCGCTTCATATTGTTCCAGCAATTCTAATGAAGAATTGATTAATGCTGCAATACCATCCCCTTGCATACTTCCAGAAACATCAAGAATTAACATCAAATTGGTATCAACTCCTTCACTTGTTATTCCTTCCCGAGTAATGTTTGATGCCACCGGCGTATCATCATTCACCGTGATTGATAATCCATTAGCTGGGGCTGTGACTACATCCCCATCTGCATCACTTGCCCGTACCATTGAACCTAAGTTAATCACTAAGTTATTTTCATTATTACCCGGGGCATGATCTAAAGGTTTTAACAAATTAAAACTATAAGCTCCGGTATTATTATCAAGAGTTAAAGTAAATACAGCAGCGCCACCTATGCCGGCTGTTGCAGTCAGCGTACTGCCACTTATTGTATAACTTAATCCAATGCCACCAGAGCTAAGGCCCTGACTTTGCAAGGCACTGACATCAGTATTTAAACTATATGTCAGTGGCGCATCGGCACCAGACTGGAACAAGCTGGTAACACTGCCTGCAGCGGTTACTGCTTCTCCGGCCACATCCCCCGTGCCACCGGCAATACCGCCAGCCAAACCGTCTTCATCAACCGTGGCACTAACGGTATTGCTACTGGCAACCGGTGTGTCATCATTAACGGTAATCACCAGGCCACTGGCATTCGCAGTCACCGTATCGCCATCACCGTCGGTCGCAGTAATGACAGAGCCAAGATTCAAGGTTAAATTATTTTCATTATTACCCGGAGCATGATCGAGGGCTTTTAACAAGTTAAAGCTGTAATTGCCACTACCATCAAGAGTGAAGGTGAATACCGTCACAGCACCGGCTTTGGCGGTCAGGGTATTACCGCTGACTGCATAGGTTAAGGCAACGCCACCAGAGCTTAAACCTGCCAAAGCACTGGTGTTGCCATTTAAACTGTAGGTCAGCGGCGCATCGGCACCAGCCTGGAATAAACTGGTAACACTGCCTGCAGCGGTTATTGCGTTTCCTGCCACATCCCCCGTACCACCGGAAATACCGCCAGCCAGGCCATCTTCATCAACCGTGGCACTAACGGTATTGCTACTGGCAACCGGTGTGTCATCATTAACGGTAATCACCAGGCCATTGGCATTCGCAGTCACCGTATCGCCATCACGGTCGGTCGCAGTAATGACAGAGCCAAGATTCAAGGTTAAATTATTTTCATTATTACCCGGGGCATGATCGAGGGCTTTTAACAAGTTAAAGCTGTAATTGCCACTACCATCAAGAGTGAAGGTGAATACCGTCACAGCACCGGCTTTGGCGGTCAGGGTATTACCGCTGACTGTATAGGTTAAGGCAACGCCACCAGAGCTTAAACCTGCCAAAGCACTGGTATTACCATTTAAACTGTAGGTTAGCGGCGCATCGGCACCAGCCTGGAACAAAATTGCAAGACTGCCCGTAACCGTCGTTGCCTCTCCTGCCACATCTCCCGTACCACCAGCAATACCACCAGCCAGACCGTCCTCATCCACCGTTGCTGTTACTGACGTGTTTATAACAATTGGCGTGTCATCATTAACGGTAATCACCAAACCATTTAAAGCACCTGTAACCATATCACCATCACGGTCGGTGGCTCTAATCATGGAACCAAGGTTAATGGATAAATTATTTTCATTACTACCAGCCGCATGATCTAAGGGTTGCAACAAATTAAAGCTGTAGGTACCGCTGCTATTAAGCGTTAAGATAAAGACCGCCATATTGCCTGCCAACGCAGTCAGGGTATTGCCACTTACCGTGTAACTTAAGCCAACCCCACCGGAACTCAGCCCTTGATTTTCTAAAGCGGTGGTGGCGGTATTTAAACTATAAGTCAGTGGCGCATCAGCACCAGCCTGGAAAAGGCTTGCAAGACTGCCTACAGCGGTTACTGCGTTCCCTGCCACATCCCCCGTGCCGCCGGCAATACCGCCAGGCAAACCGTCTTCATCAACCGTGGCTATTACTGAAGTATTTGTCGCAATTGGCGTGTCATCATTAACGGTAATCACCAGGCCACTGGCATTCGCAGTCACCGTATCGCCATCACGGTCGGTCGCAGTAATGACAGAGCCAAGATTCAAGGTTAAATTATTTTCATTATTACCCGGAGCATGATCGAGGGCTTTTAACAAGTTAAAGCTGTAATTGCCACTACCATCAAGAGTGAAGGTGAATACCGTCACAGCACCGGCTTTGGCGGTCAGGGTATTACCGCTGACTGCATAGGTTAAGGCAACGCCACCAGAGCTTAAACCTGCCAAAGCACTGGTGTTGCCATTTAAACTGTAGGTCAGTGGCGCATCGGCACCAGCCTGGAATAAACTGGTTACACTGCCACTTGCAGCGATTGCCTCTCCTGCCACATCTCCCGTGCCACCGGCAATACCACCAGTCAGACCATCTTCATCAACCGTAGCTGTGACTTGCGCGCTACTGGCAACCGGTGTGTCATCATTAACGGTAATCACCAAACCATTTAAAGCAGCAGTCACCGTATCGCCATCACCGTCGGTGGCTCTAATCATGGAGCCAAGGTTAATGAGGATATCATTTTCATTGCTGCCGGCCGCATGATCTAAGGGTTGCAACAAATTAAAACTGTAGGCACCGGTGCTGCCATTAAGCGTTAAGGTAAAGACTGCCACGTTGCCTGCCAACGCGGTCAGGGTATTGCCATTCACCGTGTAACTTAAGCCAACGCCACCGGAGCTTAATTCCTGATTTTCCAAAGCGGTGGTGGCGGTATTTAAACTGTAAGCCAGCGGCGCATCAGCACCAGCCTGGAATAAACTGGTTACACTGCCACTTGCAGCAATTGCTTCTCCTGCCACATCCCCCGTGCCACCGGCAATACCGCCAGCCAGACCGTCTTCATCAACCGTGGCACTAACGGTATTGCTACTGGCAATCGGCGTGTCATCATTAACGGTAATCACCAAACCATTTAAAGCAGCAGTCACCGTATCGCCATCACCGTCGGTCGCAGTAATGACAGAGCCAAGGTTCAAGGTTAAATTATTTTCATTATTACCCGGGGCATGATCAAGGGCTTTTAACAAGTTAAAGCTGTAATTGCCACTACCATCAAGAGTGAAGGTGAATACTGTCACAGAACCGGCTTTGGCGGTCAGGGTATTACCGCTGACTGCATAGGTTAAGGCAACCCCACCAGAGCTTAAACCTGCCAAAGCACTGGTGTTGCCATTTAAACTGTAAGTCAGCGGCGCATCAGCACCAGACTGGAACAAGCTGGTAACACTGCCACTTGCAGTGATTGCTTCTCCGGCCACATCCCCCGTACCACCGGCAATACCGCCAGCCAGACCGTCTTCATCAACCGTGGCACTAACGGTATTGCTACTGGCAATCGGCGTGTCATCATTAACGGTAATCACCAAACCATTTAAAGCAGCAGTCACCGTATCGCCATCACCGTCGGTCGCAGTAATGACAGAGCCAAGGTTCAAGGTTAAATTATTTTCATTATTACCCGGGGCATGATCAAGGGCTTTTAACAAGTTAAAGCTGTAATTGCCACTACCATCAAGAGTGAAGGTGAATACTGTCACAGAACCGGCTTTGGCGGTCAGGGTATTACCGCTGACTGCATAGGTTAAGGCAACCCCACCAGAGCTTAAACCTGCCAAAGCACTGGTGTTGCCATTTAAACTGTAAGTCAGCGGCGCATCAGCACCAGACTGGAACAAGCTGGTAACACTGCCACTTGCAGTGATTGCTTCTCCGGCCACATCCCCCGTACCACCGGCAATACCGCCAGCCAGACCGTCTTCATCAACCGTGGCACTAACGGTATTGCTACTGGCAACCGGTGTGTCATCATTAACGGTAATCACCAGGCCACTGGCATTCGCAGTCACCGTATCGCCATCACCGTCGGTGACTCTAATCATGGAGCCAAGATTAATAAGAATATCATTTTCATTACTGCCGGCCGCATGATCTAAAGGTTGCAACAAATTAAAACTGTAGGCACCGGTGCTGCTATTAAGCGTTAAGGTAAAGACCGCCACATTGCCTGCCAACGCGGTCAGAGTATTACCATTCACCGTGTAACTTAAGCCAACGCCACCGGAGCTTAATTCCTGATTTTCCAAAGCGGTGGTAGAAGTATTTAAACTGTAAGTCAGTGGCGCATCGGCACCAGACTGGAATAAACTGGTAACACTGCCTGCAGCGGTTACTGCTTCTCCTGCCACATCCCCCGTGCCACCGGCAATACCGCCAGCCAGGCCATCTTCATCAACCGTAGCACTAACGGTATTACTACTGGCAATCGGCGTGTCATCATTAATCGTAATCACCAGGCCACTGGCATTCGCAGTCACCGTATCGCCATCACGATCGGTCGCAGTAATGACAGAGCCAAGATTCAAGGTTAAATTATTTTCATTATTACCCGGGGCATGATCGAGGGCTTTTAACAAGTTAAAGCTGTAATTGCCACTACCATCAAGAGTGAAGGTGAATACCGTCACAGCACCGGCTTTGGCGGTCAGGGTATTACCGCTGACTGCATAGGTTAAGGCAACGCCACCAGAGCTTAAACCTGCCAAAGCACTGGTGTTGCCATTTAAACTGTAGGTCAGTGGCGCATCGGCACCAGCCTGGAATAAACTGGTTACACTGCCTGCAGCGGTTATTGCGTTTCCTGCCACATCCCCCGTACCACCGGAAATACCGCCAGCCAGACCGTCTTCATCAACCGTGGCACTAACGGTATTGCTACTGGCAACCGGTGTGTCATCATTAACGGTAATCACCAGGCCATTGGCATTCGCAGTCACCGTATCGCCATCACGGTCGGTCGCAGTAATGACAGAGCCAAGATTCAAGGTTAAATTATTTTCATTATTACCCGGGGCATGATCGAGGGCTTTTAACAAGTTAAAGCTGTAATTGCCACTACCATCAAGAGTGAAGGTGAATACCGTCACAGCACCGGCTTTGGCGGTCAGGGTATTACCGCTGACTGTATAGGTTAAGGCAACGCCACCAGAGCTTAAACCTGCCAAAGCACTGGTATTACCATTTAAACTGTAGGTTAGCGGCGCATCGGCACCAGCCTGGAACAAAATTGCAAGACTGCCCGTAACCGTTGTTGCCTCTCCTGCCACATCTCCCGTGCCACCGGCAATACCACCAGCCAGACCGTCCTCATCCACCGTTGCTGTTACTGACGTGTTTATAACAATTGGCGTGTCATCATTAACGGTAATCACCAAACCATTTAAAGCACCTGTAACCATATCACCATCACGGTCGGTGGCTCTAATCATGGAACCAAGGTTAATGGATAAATTATTTTCATTACTACCAGCCGCATGATCTAAGGGTTGCAACAAATTAAAGCTGTAGGTACCGCTGCTATTAAGCGTTAAGATAAAGACCGCCGTGTTGCCTGCCAACGCAGTCAGGGTATTGCCACTTACCGTGTAACTTAAGCCAACCCCACCGGAACTCAGCCCTTGATTTTCTAAAGCGGTGGTGGCGGTATTTAAACTATAAGTCAGTGGCGCATCAGCACCAGCCTGGAAAAGGCTTGCAAGACTGCCTACAGCGGTTACTGCGTTCCCTGCCACATCCCCCGTGCCGCCGGCAATACCGCCAGGCAAACCGTCTTCATCAACCGTGGCTATTACTGAAGTATTTGTCGCAATTGGCGTGTCATCATTAACGGTAATCACCAGGCCACTGGCATTCGCAGTCACCGTATCGCCATCACGGTCGGTCGCAGTAATGACAGAGCCAAGATTCAAGGTTAAATTATTTTCATTATTACCCGGAGCATGATCGAGGGCTTTTAACAAGTTAAAGCTGTAATTGCCACTACCATCAAGAGTGAAGGTGAATACCGTCACAGCACCGGCTTTGGCGGTCAGGGTATTACCGCTGACTGCATAGGTTAAGGCAACGCCACCAGAGCTTAAACCTGCCAAAGCACTGGTGTTGCCATTTAAACTGTAGGTCAGTGGCGCATCGGCACCAGCCTGGAATAAACTGGTTACACTGCCACTTGCAGCGATTGCCTCTCCTGCCACATCTCCCGTGCCACCGGCAATACCACCAGTCAGACCATCTTCATCAACCGTAGCTGTGACTTGCGCGCTACTGGCAACCGGTGTGTCATCATTAACGGTAATCACCAAACCATTTAAAGCAGCAGTCACCGTATCGCCATCACCGTCGGTGGCTCTAATCATGGAGCCAAGGTTAATGAGGATATCATTTTCATTGCTGCCGGCCGCATGATCTAAGGGTTGCAACAAATTAAAACTGTAGGCACCGGTGCTGCCATTAAGCGTTAAGGTAAAGACTGCCACGTTGCCTGCCAACGCGGTCAGGGTATTGCCATTCACCGTGTAACTTAAGCCAACGCCACCGGAGCTTAATTCCTGATTTTCCAAAGCGGTGGTAGAAGTATTTAAACTGTAAGTCAGTGGCGCATCGGCACCAGCCTGGAACAAGCTGGTAACACTGCCACTTGCAGTGATTGCTTCTCCGGCCACATCCCCCGTGCCACCGGCAATACCGCCAGCCAGACCGTCTTCATCAACCGTGGCACTAACGGTATTACTACTGGCAATCGGCGTGTCATCATTAACGGTAATCACCAAACCATTTAAAGCAGCAGTCACCGTATCGCCATCACCGTCGGTGGCTCTAATCATGGAGCCAAGGTTAATGAGGATGTCATTTTCATTACTGCCGGCCGCATGATCTAAAGGTTGCAACAAATTAAAACTGTAGGCACCGGTGCTGCCATTAAGCGTTAAGGTAAAGACTGCCACATTGCCTGCCAACGCGGTCAGGGTATTGCCATTCACCGTGTAACTTAAGCCAACGCCACCGGAGCTTAATTCCTGATTTTCCAAAGCGGTGGTGGCGGTATTTAAACTGTAAGTCAGTGGCGCATCGGCACCAGACTGGAATAAACTGGTTACACTGCCACTTGCAGCGATTGCCTCTCCTGCCACATCTCCCGTGCCACCGGCAATACCGCCAGCCAGACCGTCTTCATCAACCGTAGCACTAACGGTATTGCTACTGGCAACCGGTGTGTCATCATTAACGGTAATCACCAGGCCATTGGCATTCGCAGTCACCGTATCGCCATCACGGTCGGTCGCAGTAATGACAGAGCCAAGATTCAAGGTTAAATTATTTTCATTATTACCCGGGGCATGATCGAGGGCTTTTAACAAGTTAAAGCTGTAATTGCCACTACCATCAAGAGTGAAGGTGAATACCGTCACAGCACCGGCTTTGGCGGTCAGGGTATTACCGCTGACTGTATAGGTTAAGGCAACGCCACCAGAACTTAAACCTGCCAAAGCACTGGTATTGCCATTTAAACTGTAAGTCAGCGGCGCATCAGCACCAGACTGGAATAAACTGGTTACACTGCCACTTGCAGCGATTGCCTCTCCTGCCACATCCCCCGTGCCACCGGCAATACCACCAGCCAGACCGTCTTCATCAACCGTAGCTGTGACTTGCGCGCTACTGGCAACCGGTGTGTCATCATTTACGGTAATCACCAGACCACTGGCATTCGCTGTCACCGTATCGCCATCACCGTCGGTGACTCTAATCATGGAGCCAAGATTAATAAGAATATCATTTTCATTACTGCCGGCCGCATGATCTAAGGGTTGCAACAAATTAAAGCTGTAGGTACCGCTGCTATTAAGCGTTAAGATAAAGACCGCCGTGTTGCCTGCCAACGCAGTCAGGGTATTGCCACTTACCGTGTAACTTAAGCCAACCCCACCGGAACTCAGCCCTTGATTTTCTAAAGCGGTGGTGGCGGTATTTAAACTATAAGTCAGTGGCGCATCAGCACCAGACTGGAATAAACTGGTAACACTGCCTGCAGCGGTTACTGCTTCTCCTGCCACATCCCCCGTGCCACCGGCAATACCGCCAGCCAGGCCATCTTCATCAACCGTAGCACTAACGGTATTACTACTGGCAATCGGCGTGTCATCATTAATCGTAATCACCAGGCCACTGGCATTCGCAGTCACCGTATCGCCATCACGATCGGTCGCAGTAATGACAGAGCCAAGATTCAAGGTTAAATTATTTTCATTATTACCCGGGGCATGATCGAGGGCTTTTAACAAGTTAAAGCTGTAATTGCCACTACCATCAAGAGTGAAGGTGAATACCGTCACAGCACCGGCTTTGGCGGTCAGGGTATTACCGCTGACTGCATAGGTTAAGGCAACGCCACCAGAGCTTAAACCTGCCAAAGCACTGGTGTTGCCATTTAAACTGTAGGTCAGTGGCGCATCGGCACCAGCCTGGAATAAACTGGTTACACTGCCTGCAGCGGTTATTGCGTTTCCTGCCACATCCCCCGTACCACCGGCAATACCGCCAGCCAGACCGTCTTCATCAACCGTGGCACTAACGGTATTACTACTGGCAACCGGTGTGTCATCATTAACGGTAATCACCAGGCCATTGGCATTCGCAGTCACCGTATCGCCATCACGGTCGGTCGCAGTAATGACAGAGCCAAGATTCAAGGTTAAATTATTTTCATTATTACCCGGGGCATGATCGAGGGCTTTTAACAAGTTAAAGCTGTAATTGCCACTACCATCAAGAGTGAAGGTGAATACCGTCACAGCACCGGCTTTGGCGGTCAGGGTATTACCGCTGACTGTATAGGTTAAGGCAACGCCACCAGAACTTAAACCTGCCAAAGCACTGGTATTGCCATTTAAACTGTAGGTTAGCGGCGCATCGGCACCAGCCTGGAACAAAATTGCAAGACTACCCGTAACCGTCGTTGCCTCTCCTGCCACATCTCCCGTACCACCAGCAATACCACCAGCCAGACCGTCCTCATCCACCGTTGCTGTTACTGACGTGTTTATAACAATTGGCGTGTCATCATTAACGGTAATCACCAAACCATTTAAAGCACCTGTAACCGTATCACCATCACGGTCGGTGGCTCTAATCATGGAACCAAGGTTAATGGATAAATTATTTTCATTACTACCAGCCGCATGATCTAAAGGTTGTAACAAATTAAAGCTGTAGGTACCGCCGCTGCTATTAAGCGTTAAGATAAAGACCGCCATATTGCCTGCCAACGCAGTCAGGGTATTGCCACTTACCGTGTAACTTAAGCCAACCCCACCGGAACTCAGCCCTTGATTTTCTAAAGCGGTGGTGGCGGTATTTAAACTATAAGTCAGTGGCGCATCAGCACCAGCCTGGAAAAGGCTTGCAAGACTGCCTACAGCGGTTACTGCGTTCCCTGCCACATCCCCCGTGCCGCCGGCAATACCGCCAGGCAAACCGTCTTCATCAACCGTGGCTATTACTGAAGTATTTGTCGCAATTGGCGTGTCATCATTAACGGTAATCACCAGGCCACTGGCATTCGCAGTCACCGTATCGCCATCACGGTCGGTCGCAGTAATGACAGAGCCAAGATTCAAGGTTAAATTATTTTCATTATTACCCGGAGCATGATCGAGGGCTTTTAACAAGTTAAAGCTGTAATTGCCACTACCATCAAGAGTGAAGGTGAATACCGTCACAGCACCGGCTTTGGCGGTCAGGGTATTACCGCTGACTGCATAGGTTAAGGCAACGCCACCAGAGCTTAAACCTGCCAAAGCACTGGTGTTGCCATTTAAACTGTAGGTCAGTGGCGCATCGGCACCAGCCTGGAATAAACTGGTTACACTGCCACTTGCAGCGACTGCCTCTCCTGCCACATCCCCCGTGCCACCGGCAATACCACCAGCCAGACCATCTTCATCAACCGTAGCTGTGACTTGCGCGCTACTGGCAATCGGTGTGTCATCATTAACGGTAATCACCAAACCATTTAAAGCAGCAGTCACCGTATCGCCATCACCGTCGGTGGCTTTAATCATAGAGCCAAGGTTAATGAGGATATCATTTTCATTACTGCCGGCCGCATGATCTAAAGGTTGCAACAAATTAAAACTGTAGGCACCGGTGCTGCTATTAAGCGTTAAGGTAAAGACCGCCACATTGCCTGCCAACGCAGTCAGGGTATTGCCATTCACCGTGTAACTTAAGCCAACGCCACCGGAACTTAATTCCTGATTTTCCAAAGCGGTGGTAGAAGTATTTAAACTGTAAGTCAGTGGCGCATCGGCACCAGCCTGAAACAAGCTGGTTACACTGCCACTTGCAGCAATTGCTTCTCCGGCCACATCCCCCGTGCCACCGGCAATACCACCAGCCAGGCCGTCTTCATCAACCGTGGCTGTGACTTGCGCGCTACTGGCAACCGGTGTGTCATCATTAATCGTAATCACCAGGCCACTGGCATTCGCAGTCACCGTATCGCCATCACCGTCGGTGGCTCTAATCATGGAGCCAAGGTTAATGAGGATATCATTTTCATTGCTGCCGGCCGCATGATCTAAGGGTTGCAACAAATTAAAACTGTAGGCACCGGTGCTGCTATTAAGCGTTAAGGTAAAGACCGCCACATTGCCTGCCAACGCAGTCAGGGTATTGCCATTCACCGTGTAACTTAAGCCAACGCCACCGGAACTTAATTCCTGATTTTCTAAAGCGGTGGTAGAAGTATTTAAACTGTAAGTCAGTGGCGCATCGGCACCAGCCTGGAACAGGCTTGCAAGACTGCCTACAGCGGTTACTGCGTTCCCTGCCACATCCCCCGTGCCGCCGGCAATACCGCCAGGCAAACCGTCTTCATCAACCGTGGCTATTACTGAAGTATTTGTCGCAATTGGCGTGTCATCATTAACGGTAATCACCAGGCCACTGGCATTCGCAGTCACCGTATCGCCATCACGGTCGGTCGCAGTAATGACAGAGCCAAGATTCAAGGTTAAATTATTTTCATTATTACCCGGGGCATGATCGAGGGCTTTTAACAAGTTAAAGCTGTAATTGCCACTACCATCAAGAGTGAAGGTGAATACCGTCACAGCACCGGCTTTGGCGGTCAGGGTATTACCGCTGACTGCATAGGTTAAGGCAACGCCACCAGAGCTTAAACCTGCCAAAGCACTGGTGTTGCCATTTAAACTGTAGGTCAGTGGCACATCGGCACCAGCCTGGAATAAACTGGTTACACTGCCACTTGCAGCGATTGCCTCTCCTGCCACATCCCCCGTGCCACCGGCAATACCACCAGCCAGACCATCTTCATCAACCGTAGCTGTGACTTGCGCGCTACTGGCAATCGGTGTGTCATCATTAACGGTAATCACCAAACCATTTAAAGCAGCAGTCACCGTATCGCCATCACCGTCGGTGGCTTTAATCATAGAGCCAAGGTTAATGAGGATATCATTTTCATTGCTGCCGGCCGCATGATCTAAGGGTTGCAACAAATTAAAACTGTAGGCACCGGTGCTGCTATTAAGCGTTAAGGTAAAGACTGCCACATTGCCTGCCAACGCGGTCAGGGTATTGCCATTCACCGTGTAACTTAAGCCAACGCCACCGGAACTTAATTCCTGATTTTCTAATGCGGTGGTAGAAGTATTTAAACTGTAAGTCAGCGGCGCATCAGCACCAGCCTGGAATAAACTGGTTACACTGCCTGCAGCGGTTACTGCTTCTCCTGCCACATCCCCCGTGCCACCGGCAATACCGCCAGCCAGACCGTCTTCATCAACCGTGGCTGTGACTTGCGCGCTACTGGCAACCGGTGTGTCATCATTTACGGTAATCACCAGGCCACTGGCATTCGCAGTCACCGTATCGCCATCACCGTCGGTGGCTCTAATCATGGAGCCAAGGTTAATAAGAATATCATTTTCATTACTGCCGGCCGCATGATCTAAAGGTTGCAGCAAATTAAAGCTGTAGGCACCGGTGCTGCTATTAAGCGTTAAGGTAAAGACTGCCACATTGCCTGCCAACGCGGTCAGGGTATTGCCACTTACCGTGTAACTTAAGCCAACGCCACCGGAGCTTAATTCCTGATTTTCCAAAGCGGTGGTGGCGGTATTTAAACTGTAAGTCAGTGGCGCATCGGCACCAGCCTGGAATAAACTGGTTACACTGCCACTTGCAGCGATTGCCTCTCCTGCCACATCTCCCGTGCCACCGGCAATACCGCCAGCCAGACCGTCTTCATCAACCGTGGCACTAACGGTATTGCTACTGGCAACCGGTGTGTCATCATTAACGGTAATCACCAGGCCACTGGCATTCGCAGTCACCGTATCGCCATCACGGTCAGTCGCAGTAATGACAGAGCCAAGATTCAAGGTTAAATTATTTTCATTATTACCCGGGGCATGATCGAGGGCTTTTAACAAGTTAAAGCTGTAATTGCCACTACCATCAAGAGTGAAGGTGAATACCGTCACAGCACCGGCTTTGGCGGTCAGGGTATTACCGCTGACTGCATAGGTTAAGGCAACGCCACCAGAGCTTAAACCTGCCAAAGCACTGGTGTTGCCATTTAAACTGTAGGTCAGTGGCGCATCGGCACCAGCCTGGAATAAACTGGTTACACTGCCACTTGCAGCGATTGCCTCTCCTGCCACATCCCCCGTGCCACCGGCAATACCACCAGCCAGACCATCTTCATCAACCGTAGCTGTGACTTGCGCGCTACTGGCAATCGGTGTGTCATCATTAACGGTAATCACCAAACCATTTAAAGCAGCAGTCACCGTATCGCCATCACCGTCGGTGGCTTTAATCATAGAGCCAAGGTTAATGAGGATATCATTTTCATTACTGCCGGCCGCATGATCTAAAGGTTGCAACAAATTAAAACTGTAGGCACCGGTGCTGCTATTAAGCGTTAAGGTAAAGACCGCCACATTGCCTGCCAACGCAGTCAGGGTATTGCCATTCACCGTGTAACTTAAGCCAACGCCACCGGAACTTAATTCCTGATTTTCCAAAGCGGTGGTAGAAGTATTTAAACTGTAAGTCAGTGGCGCATCGGCACCAGCCTGAAACAAGCTGGTTACACTGCCACTTGCAGCAATTGCTTCTCCGGCCACATCCCCCGTGCCACCGGCAATACCACCAGCCAGGCCGTCTTCATCAACCGTGGCTGTGACTTGCGCGCTACTGGCAACCGGTGTGTCATCATTAATCGTAATCACCAGGCCACTGGCATTCGCAGTCACCGTATCGCCATCACCGTCGGTCGCAGTAATGACAGAGCCAAGATTCAAGGTTAAATTATTTTCATTATTACCCGGGGCATGATCGAGGGCTTTTAACAAGTTAAAGCTGTAATTGCCACTACCATCAAGAGTGAAGGTGAATACCGTCACAGCACCGGCTTTGGCGGTCAGGGTATTACCGCTGACTGCATAGGTTAAGGCAACGCCACCAGAGCTTAAACCTGCCAAAGCACTGGTGTTGCCATTTAAACTGTAGGTCAGTGGCGCATCGGCACCAGCCTGGAATAAACTGGTTACACTGCCACTTGCAGCGATTGCCTCTCCTGCCACATCCCCCGTGCCACCGGCAATACCACCAGCCAGACCATCTTCATCAACCGTAGCTGTGACTTGCGCGCTACTGGCAACCGGTGTGTCATCATTAACGGTAATCACCAAACCATTTAAAGCAGCAGTCACCGTATCGCCATCACCGTCGGTGGCTCTAATCATGGAGCCAAGGTTAATGAGGATATCATTTTCATTGCTGCCGGCCGCATGATCTAAGGGTTGCAACAAATTAAAACTGTAGGCACCGGTGCTGCCATTAAGCGTTAAGGTAAAGACTGCCACATTGCCTGCCAACGCGGTCAGGGTATTGCCATTCACCGTGTAACTTAAGCCAACGCCACCGGAGCTTAATTCCTGATTATCTAAAGCACTGGTATTGCCATTTAAACTGTAAGTCAGCGGCGCATCAGCACCAGACTGGAATAAACTGGTAACACTGCCACTTGCAGTGACTGCTTCTCCTGCCACATCCCCCGTGCCACCGGCAATACCACCAGCCAGGCCGTCTTCATCAACCGTAGCTGTGACTTGCGCGCTACTGGCAATCGGCGTGTCATCATTGACGGTAATCACCAGGCCACTGGCATTCGCAGTCACCGTATCGCCATCACCGTCGGTGGCTTTAATCATAGAGCCAAGGTTAATGAGGATATCATTTTCATTACTGCCGGCCGCATGATCTAAAGGTTGCAACAAATTAAAACTGTAGGCACCGGTGCTGCTATTAAGCGTTAAGGTAAAGACCGCCACATTGCCTGCCAACGCGGTCAGGGTATTGCCATTCACCGTGTAACTTAAGCCAACGCCACCGGAGCTTAATTCCTGATTTTCCAAAGCGGTGGTGGCGGTATTTAAACTGTAAGTCAGTGGCGCATCAGCACCAGACTGGAATAAACTGGTAACACTGCCTGCAGCGGTTACTGCTTCTCCTGCCACATCCCCCGTACCACCGGCAATACCACCAGCCAGGCCGTCTTCATCAACCGTGGCACTAACGGTATTGCTACTGGCAATCGGCGTGTCATCATTAACGGTAATCACCAAACCATTTAAAGCAGCAGTCACCGTATCGCCATCACCGTCGGTGGCTTTAATCATAGAGCCAAGGTTAATGAGGATATCATTTTCATTGCTGCCGGCCGCATGATCTAAAGGTTGCAACAAATTAAAACTGTAGGCACCGGTGCTGCTATTAAGCGTTAAGGTAAAGACCGCCACATTGCCTGCCAACGCGGTCAGGGTATTGCCATTCACCGTGTAACTTAAGCCAACGCCACCGGAGCTTAATTCCTGATTTTCCAAAGCGGTGGTAGAAGTATTTAAACTGTAAGTCAGTGGCGCATCGGCACCAGCCTGGAATAAACTGGTAACACTGCCTGCAGCGGTTACTGCTTCTCCTGCCACATCTCCCGTGCCACCGGCAATACCGCCAGCCAGGCCGTCTTCATCAACCGTAGCTGTGACTTGCGCGCTACTGGCAATCGGCGTGTCATCATTAATCGTAATCACCAGGCCACTGGCATTCGCAGTCACCGTATCGCCATCACCGTCGGTGGCTTTAATCATAGAGCCAAGGTTAATGAGGATATCATTTTCATTGCTGCCGGCCGCATGATCTAAGGGTTGCAACAAATTAAAACTGTAGGCACCGGTGCTGCTATTAAGCGTTAAGGTAAAGACCGCCACATTGCCTGCCAACGCAGTCAGGGTATTGCCATTCACCGTGTAACTTAAGCCAACGCCACCGGAACTTAATTCCTGATTTTCCAAAGCGGTGGTAGAAGTATTTAAACTGTAAGTCAGTGGTGCATCAGCACCAGCCTGGAATAAACTGGTAACACTGCCTGCAGCGGTTACTGCTTCTCCTGCCACATCCCCCGTGCCACCGGCAATACCACCAGCCAGACCGTCTTCATCTACAATTACATTAATTTTATTGTTAGTAATAACAGGGCCATCGTCTTCAAAAGAAATGTTTAATGCATTGGTACTAATCGCTTGAGCTGAATCACCATCTTTATCGGTTACCGTTTGTACCACATGAATAGCAGCAGCTAAGGACAACGCATCATCATAAGCTGCGGCAGTATTACCATCAATTTGGTGTTCGAGGGTTGCTGCTTGGGTTACTGTAATTTCACCGGTAATACTATTAATGGTAATTGTAAAAGCCAAGGTACCATTACTTCCTACTCGCCCTTCATATTGAGTATCAGATACTTTATGAAGCAAAATTTCATCGAGCGGCGCAGACTGCCCTGTTAACCATAAACCAGTATGCGCTTCATCTGTTGCCGTTAAGTGATAATTTACGGAACCCGCTCCGTCAGCACCAAAAATGGGGGTTTCAAATAGTCCAGCAACTGTCGTTGCTGCTACTGTAGCGGGATTAATACCATCACTGCTAAGAGAGGATTCATCAAGGGTAATATCAGCCTGTATATTTTTAGCTTGTGCGATAGGAGCATCATCAGCAAAATTAAAAGCCAACCCAATATTGATTGAGACGGTACTAGTATCTCCATCATTATCAGTTGCCTTTATAGTTAAAGTGATCAAATCAGCAGCGGCTAAATGCATACTATCATTTGGATTAGTAGCATCATTGTGAACTATAGCTAGTTGTTGATCTAAGGTAAGTTTACCTTCTGCATTCAATGAGACTTTAAACGCTACAGGACCTTCATTAGCGTTTTCACGCCCAACACGACCTACTACACTTCCATCCTCAAGGAATAAATAGATTTTTTGTCCAGTTTGTGTATCAACAAGTCCAGAATCAATACCATTAGCTTTAATATCCAGGCGATAAGTAATAGAGTCACCGTTAGCAGGACCGTCGGTACCAAAATTTACGTTAAAAGCTGTTTGCACGTCAGTAGAAGCGTTATCCGAAAGAACACTTTCATCTACAGTCAAATTTAGATTTACAGGATTCGCATCCAGTCTTGGTCCATCGTCATGAATAGTTACAGTAAATTGATTAATGGCAACAGCTCCGTCATCTCTGGTCAAAGTCACTGTGATAGGAATGGTAATACTGTCATTAGAATCTGTAGAATCAGAATGTTGGATAGGCTTAAGTTGTGTAAATTGATATTGTCGAGTATCGGAATTATAGGTTAGAGACCAACTGTTATCATTTGCAGTTAAAGTATAAGTAGCATCATCCCAGGTGGCGTCAGCTGCAGTAAAAGTTAATGATTGTATCTGTGACAAACCAGTATTGGACTGTAGAGATTCAGAGCCTACTTGCATGCCAAATGTTTCATCAAATGTCAGATTTGTAACTGCCAGTTCAACAGGTTCGGATGGAGATTGAGGTGGTTCTGGTATTGGTGGCTCTGGTACCGGTGGTTGAGGCTCAGATTGAGATATCGACTCGGTTTCAACTGATGTTAATCTTCTTTCAAATAGAGGAATGTATCTTTCAGCCCCCTCGCTTGAAAAGCTCCCACCTCTTGTATCATAACCTGCAGCAACATGACCAACACCAAAGTAGGGATCCAGAATAAAAGTATCACCTCCACTACCTAATGGCGTTTCTTCACCTGCCGCCGTGGCTTCTAACATGTTAAGCAAGGGAATAGGATCAATTCCATTAGCAACTGCTTGTTCAATCAGATTTTCAATGTCAGCTTGAGTGATAACACTTTTTAAGAGTGGTGAAATTCCATCCAACTTAAAGGGGTGCCCTACTTCAAGAGCGGTCCATCCCACACCTAAATGGTGTAAAATTGCCTCACCGCTTAATAGAATAAGCTGCTCACCGGGAACCACTTTAGCCCCATTTTTGGCGATTGAGCTCTGTCCATTTGGATGATTCTTAATTAAAAAACCATTTAAAGCATCTACTACGGGCAAAGATTTATTCATATCAATCTCGCAATTTCAATCTAAAACCTGTATTCCAATAATTTATCCCTACCTATTGCCCTGCTTTAATGACAAAACACCACTTGTTTAATACTTTAATTTCAACAAGAGAATCATTAGCGTTTTGGACATCCTTATAAATTCACTAGAGATTTACGATATATAACCCTATCTGTATAAATATAGTACACAATAGGTCTTCATAAATGATTGAATACCTTTTTTTGCAAATTCTTTACCAAAATTTTATTAACTAAATCAAACTCAATTTCCGTTTCCCGAAAGTATTTTTAATTTATTTTGGATATGGTTTATTAAATATAGACAAGATTAAATCAAAAAATTTTTACAATTTATGAAATAACGTATATTAATCGAGATTTCATACACCTAACGCTTAAATTTTTAGGTAATCACTGAACAGACAAATTTCCGTTTCCTGTGCTAAGTTATGAAATAGGAATAATAAAGGAAAATTCCATTATGAAATTTATTCTAGGCCTATTGTTAGGACTATTTTTACTTCCCATTCATGCGACGGAACCATCCGAAGAGGCAATAAAGTCGCAACAAACTGATCAGGAGCTGTGTGTACAGCAACGGGCAAAACAATGCATCAGCACCTGCGAAAATGCAGATGATACAAACTGTATCCAAATGTGTGACACAACTGCAAAAAATGAATGCCGCTACGCTGGTGAATAATAGTTTTTACACAAGAAGGATTATTGAGCCTTTATTTAAGTAACTAGGTAATTTAATGATAGTTCATTTAATTTGGGTGGGCTAATTGCAGATTCTTCTGCACGAAATAATCTATAAATGTCATGAGTTATCTGATTTTTATTATCTGTCTGTAAATATTTTTGATAAGTTTCGATAAATCGATGCCCTATATAAGCAATAGTTAAAACACAAGCTATAGGCCAGGAAATTGCGGCGGCAGTAATAATAAAAGCGGTAGCTGTAGTATTGTAGATTAGTGTCTTCCAATAATCGCTATGAGCTTGAGCGCACTCCTCCGTCAATTCTTTCAACAGATCGTGGTGATGTTTATCATCCAATATTTTGCCATTTGCAGTTTCACGCTTAACAGCGATACTAGCCTGTTTATATTTTTTATATTCTTCACAACTATTGTATAGAGCGTTACCCAGCATGCTTGCAGAAGCTAGACAAGCCAAAGCAAGAGGACCAGACAGTAGCAATGAAGCTGCATAAGCAAGCACTAACAAATTTGCCGCTACAATATTAATTACATAATAGGCGCATTGTACCTCCCGTTCATCTTGTAAAATATCCAGCTGTCGGTCAATGACTGCCCATTCAAGAGGAGATGCTAAATTATTTTTTTGTAACAATAATTCGTTAATATGTTGTTCATATTGCCTGTTTTCATATAGCCAACGTATGATGAAAAGAGCCACATCAACACCCAAAAAAGTCAAATTTAGTTGGGCGACAGTTAAAGATGTTAAATTAAAAAATTTATTATAGTTACTCAACAAACTTACGGTTCCCCAAATCATGTCATTAGTCATAATGTAAGCGCGTTTCTCAAGTTCCTGTACAAGTACCTTTTTACTGGATAGCTTTTTGTTCATTGCAGCTTGAACGACATGTTTGAGAATTGTAAAAAAATTAATCATAAAACGAACCGCATATAATCCAACTCCTAAGGCACGTAAAATATCTTGCGGCTGTTCCAATACCTTGATCAAATCATCAGGAGTGTAATAAAGACCGATTTTTTCATTATATTCCTTAATAAAATCATAAAAACCATTTTCTCGAAAATAGATAATAAGATAATTTGCAAATGTTCGGCTGTAATTCCAATAAGAACGATTAGTAATTAAAGCTGAAACTTGGCCTCTGATTTTAGATGAACTCTTAATGGAGGGAGGTTTGGGAAGATGATTTTTTATTTCATCCAGTAAGAAAGAAGAGAATTTCCTTGGCGATTCTTCTATTTCTTTTAAGATATTTTTTGTAAAGAAATTTTCGATTTCTTTTTTCTTTTCTAATAGTTTGTTTAATTCTTCAGTAACGTAATCACACTGATAATATTGAATTAACAAATCGCATAACTTATTAATATATAAAGCAATTTCGCTATCTTTTTTCAAGTAATGCCTATTTGAGATAAATAGTTGATACAGCGATAGGAATTCTGAATTAATTAAGCTCAAATTAAAGTCATCTTCCTTAAAAGAAATATTCTCTAACTTGTTGGCTGATTTATTGAAAAAACTGTGTTTTGTGAGGCTAATTTTCGACATATAATTTATTTCACTTAGACGAATAATCGCTCTCTTCTTTCTTTTTATAGCATAAAAGCATTTGCAATAACTACCGGTAGGTTATGAGAGTGAATATTAACCAATTAAATTTGCACAGTAAATTCAAATAACAGCTAAATTGTACGCAATAGATCAATTTTGACTTAATTGTATCTGAAGAGATTTTTTAGCATAAGTAATCTATTCCTGACATAATCTCTTGGAAAAATAACCCTACACACAGTTCTTAATCAATACCTTTTTTTACCTCTTGTTCAAAAAATCGTTGACTCATTTCATTTTGAAAACGAAGATTAACCTTTTTTAGATTTTAATACTTGGGAGTGAACTAATGGCTTCAAAATTAATAGATTTAGCGAAGATTGATTATAGCTTTATTTTAAAATGTATGGAGGCCTTAGCTGCGGCTGCAGTAATAGCCTTAGGAGCTATTGCAACAACAACGACTACTCTAGCTCCTGCCCTAACAACCGGAGCGGTCGTAGCCACTACAGCTGCTCCAGTGTTACCTATCGCTGCACTTTTACTATTTATTGGTGCTATTTGTGTACTACCTTTCTGTTTTGGTAATTCGTGTACAAGATCGTCCTACTATACAAGCAATTATCGCCCCGCTTATCAACCCTATTTTTTTGGTACATCCAATCATATTGATGTTCATACAGGTGGACATCACCATGGTCACGATGGTGGATATACTGGCGGACATCATCATAGTCATGACGGTGGATATACTGGTGGACATCATCATGGTCATGACGGTGGATATACTGGCGGACATCATCATGGTCATGATAGCGGTGGATTTTCTCACGGCCATCATTAATATTAGCTTGTAAATCACAATCACATGTATGTCCCTATTCTATCTAATCTATTCATTATTAGGGACATTTTTTTCTTGTATCATCATTCTGAAATGCAGGTTAAATTTTAAGCAAAATAAAAATTAAACTCTATACTTAGTGTGTGGTAAAAAAATAACTCTATGGAGATTGTCATGAAGACACATTCTATAAGCATTTCAAGATTAATAGCCCCTCTAGTTATTGGTGGACTTTTAACTTTTGGAATATGTTATTCATCCATTACAAATGCCGCTCAGGGCTGCGGATTCGGATATCATATGACTGCTTTTGGTAGATGTGTACCTAACCACCCTGGTCCTAATGCAACCCCTGCACCGGGTCGCCCAGACTGTTGGTATAATGGAGCTGGTCAATTACGTTGCTGGAGATAATTGTTTGCCTAGCGTCATCGATATAAAACCGTTGACGCTAGGCAATATGCTCATGCTAATAGAAATAATCTTATTTTTGCGAAATCATAGCTTGTGTATAGACACCTGGCTTTCTGGATATAATTGCAAGATAAAAAACAAGTAGGCTAAATATCAACAAATACAATAAATCCCAATATTGTGGCAGAAAATGCTTTCCACCATAATTCCCGAGATAAGAAAAAACCCCCAAACCCAAAAGATAAAATAAAAACCAAAATGCATGCTTGGCATCAAGCATTCGATGACTTTTTCTTATCAAACAGTAAAAATAGGAGGATCCCAAACCTAGAAAAATAATAACTAGTAACTTTTTTACGCTCTGTAAACCAGCCCAATAAACCCCCATCGTACATATATAAAATCCTATAAATGCAATCAAACTACTAAAGTGCAATTTAAAAGGTCTTGGAAAATCAGGGATTTGTTTACGTAAAGATATCAGACAAATTGGCCCCATAGCATAGCTGGTCATTAAAATTGCTACTAAAAATGCTGACATTTCTTGCCAACCATGCAGTATTATTAACATCGTAGCAGCCAATAAAAAATTAACACACAAACTAACCCATGGAACCTGATACTTATTTTGCTTTGAGAGCATTTTAGCATGAGTCAGGGAGTCCATACTTGTCAACATATGAGCTGCAGTTGTCGAATAAACCAACCCCGTTGAATAAGGTGATATAAACGCATCGATATATAGTAAAACACTCAACCAGATTAGCCCTGCGAATGTAGCTAGTGCGGCAAACGGTCCTGCATCACCTGTAAACGACAAATTCGTCCATCCGCCCATAAGATTTTGGGACGCCACACTACCGATGAAGCACCATTGCAAGCAAGTATAGAGAACAGTGGTAAGCAACAATGAGCTAATTAAAATTATAGGAACGTACTTTCCTGGCTTTTCAATTTCACTCATCATAATAATGACTTGTCTAAATCCTAATAATGAAAAAAGCACACCGCCACTAGACATTGCGGCCATAACCCCCTGCCAACCGTAGGGCATAAAACCACCAAATTGTGAGAAATTTTTAGCCTGATAACTTGTGAGAAATAAAGCAATAATTGTTAAGCTGGGGATCACTATTTTCCAAATAGTAAACAATGCATTAATACGTGCGAATAAACTAATACCAAAATAGTTAAGAAGAACAAAACTAATTAAGAAGGTTAAGGCTAATAAATAGCCTAACAGTGTATTACCATAATGGACACCATGATGTATTACCAAACCGGGAATATAGTTACTAGCGTATTGAATGACACCTTGTGTTTCAATCACAGGTAAAATAGCCAGAGAAAACCATGCTAAGGTGCTCATAATGATGCTAGCCAAGCGTCCATGCGTGTATAGTGGTAAGCAGGTCAAGCTATCTGACTGCGGAAACATCGTTCCTATTTCCGCATAGGATAAGGCAACAAATAGAAGCAAAAAACCCGCAAGAGGCCAGGATATAATTGCGGCAGGGCCAGCAAAATGCGCTGAATATAAAGAACCAAATAACCAACCAGAACCGACGATGCTAGTAATTGAAATCCATAATAAACTCAAAGCACTTAAATTTTTTTTCATATTTTGCTACAGGTGAATTCGGCAATCTTTAAGCTGCAGTTAACCTAACCGTTGGAATTCAATAGTTATCTCCGCATTTATTCCAGGAGCAACAGTTAAAGTACCTTTTGCACTGCCTGCATTTTGCGAAAAATTTCCCTGTAAATTGCCGTATTCAGTCATAATCGTAGCAACACCATTTGTGCAAATTCCGGTGAGTTGTTTGGTAGAATGCTTAGGACAAAAAAAGCTTCCTGAATCCTTGTCTGCTTTCACTTCCACAGTAAAATGGCCATCATTATCTACTTCACTTATCACCCCCGCGCCATGATATAAACAATCCCCTATAAGCCAACTGGACGCTTTACCTTTTCCGGACCAATGTCCAGCAAGATATTTGCATACATTTGCAACATTAGAATGAAAAGTAAAATCAGCGTGCGACATATTCGCAAAAGACATTGCAGCCATAAATCCTATTAATAAATTCCCTTTCATCATCTTTCTTCCTGAATAGCATAAAACTAAATAGTTTGTAGTTTGGTTAATTCGATAAGATTATTAAATAGTACAGTTTGTATCAATTTTTTGCTCTGCGTGTAATACAGGTTTTTCGCTAAAAAGCCTATCTCGTCCTCCTGTTAATTTTTTAGCCTCTGTTTCTATCTCGCCTTTTAGTAAAGTATCAAGAATGGCTTGATTCTTATCAATTACTTTCTTTGTTTGAGCTATTGCTTCCTGATTATCAGAAGATAATTTTTCCTGCTCACCAACCTCTGCTGTTAATAGTTCTCCCCTTACTTGATCAATAAGTTGTTCCAGTGAGTTCTCACCTTCTTGCAGCAAAGTCTGTATACGTTGGAGTCTGGAGTAAGCCTCATCTTCTACCTCTAAATTAGCAAATTTTCGGTATAAGTGAGAAAGCTGCTCTCTAATCAATTTACCTGAGGTATGGACTTCCTTGGTATCAGCGAGAATAAACTCGTTAATTTCCTGCAACTTTTTCAGCGTCTTATCGAAAAATTCAATTTGCTCTTGGAGATATTGTATTTTTTCTTTAAGGTCTTCGATTGAAGCAGCATATTCCTCACTCTTCTTTGCCAAGAGTTGAAACATATTAAGGAGTCTATCTTCTATTTCATTTAATGATTTTACCGATTGCGCTAAATCCTCTTCCATCTTCAAAACATCATTACAAAATGCTTCTGCTCTTTGCTGCTCCGTATCGTAATGATCTTTTAGTAAGTAGACTGCAACACCCCCCATAAGCAAAAGGGTATAAGTAACCAACATGCTTACTAAAACACCGACTAAAGTTGCCGCTGCAAGGGCCAATACACCTAATATAGCTTGACGCCAGAGGGATTGCTCCTGATACCAGTCAGCAATTTTTCCAATTAAACTTTTATAGGATTTATAGCGTTGGAGAAGGAGGTCCAAGTCTGCTTTAAATAATGAAATTCTTTGTTGTTGCTTTTGTAAATGAGCAATTGAATCGAAAGCATTTTTTTTAACTTCCTCAATATCAAGTATTATTTCAGCTGCTTTTAGAGTACTGGTTGGCATCGCACTTCCTTTTACTTAGAAATTATTTGTTCTTATTAAAAAAAACCATTGGAGTAAGATACTTTTGTATCCTCTTGATTGGTTTTTTTATTATTCGGAGTTTCGCTTTGTTGTTTCTTTTGCAACAACCCCACAGCATCATTAAACTGCTTTTCTAACAGTTTATTTGCATCTCTTAATTCTTTACATTCATCAGCTAGTTTTTTCAATTCAACCTTTTTTGCGTCATAAATTAAACGCAGTTCCTCTAATTGCTTTTTAGCCTCAATGAGTTTCAATGCCGAACCTTGTGATTGCTCACCTACTTCAAGTAATTTACCAGTAAGTATTTCACGATTTTTTTCTGCTTCACTAAGTTTGTTATTTAGAGTGCTTATTTCCAATAATAATTGTGCGTGTGTTTGCTCCAGTTCTTCAAGTCTTTTTTTCTCACTCTCTTTAATTGTGTGAGTAATTTGACTTAGTTCTTCTGTTTTTTGAAAAACCTGGGTAAATGCTTCTTTTAAGAGGACTACAGTTGAGGACATTTCTTCTGAGTTAGTTTTTAAATCATGAAAGGTAATTTCCAAAAAGTTTTCTGTATCCTTAAGTAATTCATCCAGGGAATCTTCACGCGCCTGTTGTCGTGACAAACGCTCTAGATCAATAACATCTGGTTTTTGGTTTTTGTGTAAAAGATGAACCGTACTAGCACCAATCCCAGCGCCAGCAACACCTCCACCGACAACAAGCGCGATGATGTACTTGGTTGCGATAACCGTTCCTGCTAAAAGTCCTACCAACATAATCTATCTCCTTTATTTTGACAAAAAAATTGCCCCGGTAGCACTAAATTTTGCACGGCTTGATTTAAATTGATACATCCAAATGGTCCTTCTTATCAATTATTATTTAAAACGCCATTTTATAATTCAGGTGGCGAAATGTCTCTACTTATTTGTAAGGCAAATAGGCCATCTGATAATTTCATAAAAGAAAGATAGTAACAGGATTCACTTCGACTATATTTTGCCACCCCTCAAATGTGTATAATAAGACCAATCTGCTCATTTATGGCCGCCGCAATGGTTAATTATTCAATAGTTGCTCAACTAATTCGTGATTATTTGTCAAAAAGAGGCGATGAGAAAGCACTCGAAGAATTAATTCACGCATTTTTTATATCCGACCCGGATCAGAACAATACAATGTTAGTTACTTTATTGAATCAGCTCCCAGGGAAAGAGGAGAGATCAATAGCCAAACAAGTTATTATTGCAACAGTTTGTGATTCCACCCCAATTCATTGTCCTAATTTAAAGCATAATTTTTCACTGGCTAGTCTTATTAATTGGGTAATGAGTCATAAATTTGGTTTTATTTTTTTAGATGCTAATTGTCTTACATTTAATGAGTCACAATGGAAAGTTTTATCTGAGACACTTGCACAATCCAACCTACAAATAGTCGATATTCAAGCTGAGACTTTAAAAAAATTTGGCCATACTCAATGGAAATTTCTTGGCGACACATTAACAAATTCAAACCTAACTACATTATCAATACAAAAAAATTTTGATGAACTTACTCCTGAGAATTTACTGACTTTAGGAGTTTCTCTTAAACACACGACAATTTTCGAACTTATCTTAGCCGGAAGTTTTTTTACCCTGTTTAATAAGGCTCAATGGCAAACTTTTGAAAATTTCTTATTCACCTCAAATATCACCGTACTCCATCTTGACAATATGAACCTGACTGACTCCAATATTGAATCATTGCGGATGTTGAGTGAACTATTAACAAGATCAAGGGTCACAACGCTCCACTTTAGTCAAAATATCAATAAATTTACACCTGCTCAATGGAAAATTTTTACAGATTTACTTGCGCACTCGAATTTAACCACTCTTTCTTTAGCTCATAGTAATTTAAATACTTTTACTCCACTGCAATGGGAGCTTTTGGAGAATGCGTTAATAATATCCAAAATAACTTCACTCGATTTATCAAATAATAATTTACATGCATTCTCCGTTGAAGAATGGAGAAAACTAAATAATATCCTTAAAAAATCAAAAATTACTTCACTAACTCTAGCCAATAACAGCTTATGTCTTATAACAGATGAATGCTTATCAGATTTCGAAAATACGATTATAGAATCCAAGATCACAGCACTAACACTAAGTACAAATTCTTTAGGTATACTTAGTCCATCTCAATGGCAAACCTATGCCCGAATTCTCAGACACTCAAACATTACCAGGATTGATTTTTCAGATAATTCCTTTCATTTTTTTGGTCCTGAACAATGGATAGCTTTTGAAAATATATTTGTAAATTCTAAAGTCACAACACTTGGTTTCAGTAGCAAAGAACTCCATCACCTTACAAAACATCAATGGGAATTATTTAAAAGTCTAATCGTCAAATCCAGGATAACAACACTTAATATATCAATTTCCGGCTTGAATATGTTATCTCCCTGTCAATGGGAAACCTTTTGTGAAACATTAGCCGCATCAGCAATAACCACATTAGATAATGGAGATGTCCGAAGTTTACCTATTGAAAAACAACAGCAAATCAATATCATTTTAATGTGCAATGCTGTAAAAGCGAGATTAGAACAAGATACTTTTGCCTATGTTGCACTGCGAGAACGTATTCATCTACCTACGCCAGTAGACGAAGTTTCTTTAGAGGTCTACATAAAGAATTTGGAAAAGATGAACTCTTCTCATGGCCATCTCATCACGGGACTGTTACTAACTGGATTATTAGTAGATATTAACCTCCCAGAAGATAATATAAAATCTCGAGAAAAGCGTTTACAAGACGGGATAACCTATCTGACAAAAGCAGCTGAAGATCCAAAAATGTTTAGTCAGGTGACTAATATTTTATGGCATATTAGAACTATCCATGGTGAGCATTATCCTTCTGTCAGGAAAAGACTTCTTTCGATTTGGCTAATGCCTTCGTTTGAAACAGCACGTTTATTTTCAAAAACCTCTTTTCCTTCAGCCTTGGCTCCCTTACCTAGATTTTTTAACTTACCTTCAGATAAAAAAAATACAGATAAGCCTGATTGTCCTGATAATTATCTCATTTACTAGACGCATTCTTGTAACATAGTGTTTTTATTCTATAGCCCCAAAATTATTTTATTTGTGATAGAATGCAGCGTTTTTAAACAAATTGGTGAATTAAAATGTTTTATTCAAGAATTTATCTCCCTCGCTTTTCTTCTACGTCCTATGAAGAAAATCTTCAACAAAAACTTTTAAATGAGCAAACATCATCTTGGGACAAGAAAAAATATCAAGCGCTGCTCAATTTAAAAACCCATGCATCCAGAGTCGCCGCCAGTCTTCACCAATTGAAAACAATTACAGGTTCCCAGAATGTTAAGGCATTGGATGAAATCATTACAAGAGCGATAAATAATGCAGTAAATGATGAGCGCTTTAATGCTTCGTTATTTTCTCATTCATTGGGAAGCGCTTTTGCTACATTAGAAAGAGAAATTCAAGAAGATCAGGCCTCTTATAAAGCATTTGCCTATCTTAACTTGGTAACAAATTCAATAATAGCTACTATTAGCGGCGCTGGAATTCTTCTTTTTGGTGCGGCCCTTGCTACCGCCCCCTTTAGTATAATGCTTTTGGGAATAGGGATGACCTTACTTTCTGCCTTGACACTAACGATTACAGCATACAGTGCCTATGTTGATAATCGATTTATAGCAGGCAAACAGCTTCAAGAAATTGATAAATGCATCAAACAACTAAATGCATATCCTAATGAGCCTGAGCTTGCACCTGATGAGGCAAATCACTCCTGTTGCCTTTTTTAAATTCTACAGCAAATCTTCCACTATATTACGATAATAGTGGAAGGTTTACGCGTGGAGCGTCGCCAAGATTATCCTTAACTCCCGTCAGATAATTGATTTTAATTAGGAATGACGGTAAATCCATCCAATCCATCATCATCATCAGAAGTTTCTCCTTTAGAAATAGGCAATACTGAAGATGTAGCCTCTTCTTGAACATTTACTTTTATTTCTTCCTCCGTAAGAGCAGGCTTGTTCCATATGGACGCCCATAGAGACCTGGATAAGTTACCGAACTTATAACCTTCTTGAGTTTCTGGTTGAGGTTTGGTGTGATTTTGACTTTTCACGGATGAAGATGGTACTTCCGGGGTTTTACTTTCTTGATAATAATCACTAAGAAAACCAAGAGCTGCTCGGGTGTAATCACCAAATTGATATTCTTTCACTACCTGCTTTTTGCTCATCGAAGAATTTGCTGCCAGCATGTATTCCTGAATGATTTCTTTTGCCTTGAGAAGATCAGCAATATTCTCATCAGAAAGTTTAGTAAGATCCTCATTTGGCAGTTTATGATTATAATCAATCGCAGCATTAACTAGCATAAAATAACGTGGTCCACGTTGAAAGGGCTGAATCAGATAATCAGAAAGACCAAGTTTACTTGCATGACTGGTAGAGAGATATTTATCTAATTCTGTAAACTGTGAGGGATTGATTGCCAGTTCTTTTGCATAGGCTTCATACCACTTTGCATAATTTTGATAAAGTGTAAAAAATGCCTTTAATAATTGAATGCGCTGCATTTTTAGTTGATTGCTTTCAGTGACGCTATTTCCTTCATGTAAAGACTTAGACACATTTTCCAAAAGCTTTTCGGAAATGGTTTTTAATTGAGGAAGAAAAATTTTTAATTGAGTAAAAAGCTCATGTTCTGGCATCAATTCTTGTGCTGCTAATAAGCGTGCTAATGCCTTATTATAGCTAAACTCCGTATCCAGCATCTCTTGGATAGCCTTATGTTCAGTTAATTTTTCATGCATTTCATTAGAAGGTAACATCCCAAACTCCAGATAAAAAAATATGCAAAATGATTATTGCTAAAAATGAATGGCGATTTTATCACCGACATATTAAGAGATGCTTAAGGAAACTGCGTATATTTAGAACAGTCTTTGCATAAGAGTAACCCATGCTTTTGATTTAAAAAGAGTTATCCACCAATTTGAATTAAGGCGCGTTATTATTTGTTAGATCATGATTAACATAATTAGAAGGACTTTTTAAAGCAATCCATCTAATCTAAGTGAATTTTTAAGAATCAAAACACTTTCTTTGAAATTTATGATATTCTTGTGTGATTTTTTATTTTACACAAAGTATTTAAACTATTCGTTTTTTTTATTATGCTTCTATGAGCTTTTTTCTGGATAGTGATTGAAATAACCGTAAATAACAAGATGCTTTACTCACTTTATTAAACATAAGGAGTACCTCAGTGCCGGCTTACTCAGAGAATGCTTACATTCAAACTCTCCTGGAAAACTTGGTCGCTTCGTATGAAACGGAAATAAACTATAATCCCATTGAAGTGAAGCTCGATCCCCTACAGATTCAAGAAAACGATATAGCTAGCCTATTAGCCTTTGTCCAGGAAAAACGCAAACGTCTTTTTATTTTTAAATTACCAACCTCTGAATTTAACAGTAATATTCTTTCTTTTACCGCACGTCGCTCCGTACTTAATAGCACTGCCGAAACTATATTAAGCACTTCCACTGAGCCTAAAATCAATCCTTTAAAGCAGGCCTTAGGCACATCTACCTCAACGGTACGTGCTAATATCCAAATTCAAAAAAGTTTCTCTCTGCCTAAACAGGTTAATGGTTCCCATCGTCCCCAGAGTGCACACATTGAGGTAGTGGTAACACCAAATCTTGACTTAATTCCAATTGAGCTTCCTGAGCTTCCTGTCCTTGCCAATCAACTTTCCATTTTGGGTATTCAAAAATTACAAGACACTGCAGCACAAAAAATTAAGGAATATCCTGAGTTTTTTATAGATGGTATCGTTCCAGGAAATCTACCCAAAGGCTTTTACATTGACAAAGAAAAGCAAGCATTGTGCTACACAAATACTCCACAAAGACTTCCTTCCGCCTTAGCCCCAGTGCTTGAAAAGGGGATGCCTTTGCCTATGCCCACTGTTGACGAGGCTCAAGTATTATTGCCAACTGTAGAAAAAAATACGCTTATACAGTTGCTGGATACTCAGGATAAGGTTTCACAGAAGACGGCACTAATCACTACCCTGCCAACACAAGCCAAAGAAATTACAAGTCTTCTTAGCTCACTCAAGCCAACAGATTCAGAGTTTATAATACCTCTACTTTCAAAGCTCTTTATTCTTGGTGGCGAAGCACATACCAAATTATTTATAAAACTTCTGAAGAATTGTATAAGCAAAAATTTAAGTATTGAATTTCTTAACGATCCTGAGGCACAAGATGCTTTTTTAAACCCACGAGGGATCAAAAATTTGCAAAAACTTCTGCAATTACCAGCAGAACAGAGAGAGTGGTGGAATAAGCTTGCAATAGCACATCTCCAAAATGAGCAGTCTCGCTTTAATTTCAACGTTTTTTTTGAAGCTTATACTCAGATATTCCTTCCTCGCATAATAGAAAAAAACCTTACTCTCCCAAATTCATGTCCAATTACTCATAAGGGACATATTTTAATTACTTTAAATCGTGTTTTAGATGTTTTAGAGCATGCTCAAAACCCTCAAGAACAATGTTTAGCCTTAGCAGATCCCCTGAATTGGGGAGCAACAGGTGTACATTACGCCATGGTACAAGCGCCTAAACAGGAGCGTTTTAAGCAAGTAGCTGCCTGCATGAAAATCGAAAGCCATGAAGACGCAAAAATCCATCCTGAAATAATAGGCTCTCTTCTCGACAAAGATGTATCGGAACTGAAGCCTTGGTTATTTCGATACATGGGGCAACATTGGAAAACTGAAATCAGGTTAACCGATATCCAGGCCCAATTCGATGAGATCCAAACCCAGTCAACGTGGGGCGCTTTGCAAAAAAATCAATTATTGTTCATTTTAAGCTGCACGTTTGCGGGAGAAGCAACTTTTACCGCTGAAAACTGGCGGAAAACGCTAAAAAGCTGTATCAATTTGCTTCAACCCCTTGATGAAAATGACCGTGCTCACTTATTAAAAGCACTTTCATTCTGCTTTCGGTTTAAACCAGGTCTTTCACTTATTCAAGTACAAGCACTCATCGCACAATGCATTGAACTCAAAGCACATTTCCCAACGAAAGATTTTAAAAATGATATTCTTGCTCCTCTTTTCTCTGCTCTGGAAAATGAGGGACCTGAATTAATTAACACGCTACAAGAACGCATACAAAAAACAAGTACAAACAATGGAAATACTTTAGAAACACTTGTCTCTTTTACTACGCTGCTGCAACATAATCGAACTAATTTAAGCACGGATACAATCCGGTTATTAGCGACACTCGGTGAACCTGAACTTATTCAAACGAATATCGATGATCTAACTGCCGCAATCAAGGATTTGAAAACCAAAAAAGATGAAACGTACGCCAGTACGTTGCTGAGCCTCTTAGGTAAAATCAATGTTTCAAAATCCCAAACATTGCCGACTTTTCAACAAATTCAAGAGCTATTCACCAGACTCGCAGATTCAACCGACACCATACCTCCTGCTTTTACAACACCTGAGGCGCAAGAAAAATGGTTGAAAGAATCCATTATTGAAAAAAATCTGGTCCCTGGCTGTGTTTTTGGTAATGGCGATATATCAAAACTTGATGATCTTATTGTTGAAGCACTTGTTGATGCAGTAAAAAAACGCAGTAGTGTACTGAGGATAGATAAATTAAAAGCTGCTCTGGAAAAAAATCTTCAAAGCAAGCTTGTGCCGCAACAATTAAAAGAGCAACTTAACCGAGAATTATGGCCTCTTTTTGATGCTTTGCATGAGCTAGTTCTTCTTCTGCAAACTCCAAATCCCAAATTTGAAGACATACTCGAAAAGTTCAGATTTTTTGAACAACAACAACCCAAATTACTTGAGGCAAACTACAACGTAGGTTTAATAGGACAAGCCAAAGGAGAGTTTCTCTTAAGCTACATTCTTACCGGAAAAAGAAAAGAAAAGGACACGACGACAGGAACAGTATTTGCCGCCCTTCTATCCAAATTGTATGGCCTCATTAATGAGGAAATACATGCCTATTTTAATGATGAACAAAATAGAAATGCTGTGACAGACCTGGATGCCCAAACTTGTCTCAATTGGCTTGCAGCATTGAATGATACTCACTCGCTTACCTTCCTCTTTAAAGAAGAATTAGTAGAGAAAAAAGTACTGCCCGCTCTTACAAAGACTTTGCATCAACTTAACACACAAGATCCCACGTTCGAAAATACCATTCTTGATGCAGCCAAAAATCTTGATGAAGATCAACCCTCTAATCAAGCCTTACAAAACTATAAAACGACAATAGAAGCGATTGTTAGTTATCTTAATTTTCTCATTGATCTTAAAGGAAAAGCGCCGCAACAATTTTTAACCATCTATAAACAACTGAGCACGGGTACCCTGGCTCGATTAAACTATGCACAAAAACAAACGCTTATAAATAATCTTCTGCGAGCGAACTCCGGATCGCTTGATCTATATTTAAAACTTACTACTCAGGTATTAGAAGATAATCCTACCGCTGATCCTTCAGCCATCGATCGCGCATTAAGCGGTTTGACTCCTCTATTTGCGTTATCAGATCTTGAACCAGAATCTCAAGTCATGTTCTTTAAAATGAGCATGAGTCACAACTTAAGGAGCCAGAATCTTTTCCCCCTGGAGACCTTAAATGAATTAAAGAAATTCAATTTTGATGAACAGACAAAAACATTACTTCTTAAGCAAATTATTCAGATTTTAGGCCGTACAGCAGATACAGATTCCTCAGATCAAATACAAAGTTTGATACAACAAACGCAGTCTTTCTTAACTCAAAATACTGCACAAGCATCGCTTTGTACTGCACTCTTGAAACGTGTTTCTCTTGATAATAACAAACTTGGCAGAGATTTAAATGCCTACACAAGTATTATCAGCCAACTTGCTGGGATAGAACAGAAAAATCGCGAAAAAGTTATTACGATACTAACGGGACTCGCCAATAGTAAAAAAGATGACAGCGTTAATTTACCTGCTTTACTTGATATAACTAAGGGATTAGGACGCCGATCTGGTGATCTGGATCAAGTCGTGGATTTATTTGCCACACCACCCTATCCTATTGCACAGGCTCTAAACTCCGTTTTACAAGCCCATGGTTCGGAAAAACTCCAAGCCTATTGTTCAAGCTTTGATACAAACCCCTTTGCAAAAACAGGGGAAGCACGACCTCTGGCAGAACATTTTGCAACCAATAGAATTGAAAATGCTTTGTTAAGTCTAAAAGATCTAATGCACGGCATTGAACTTCCTTATACCCTTCAATGTCAACTCGCAAGACAACTAACTTACATAGAAACACTAGGCTACACGGATCCTTTGAATCCAAATGATTATTCGGAACTGAAAAAATTAACAGCACGCTCACGTCACGACTTAAAAGAACGTGCCAAGGAGCTACTCTTTCAGTTACGTACTCAAAATGTCCCAGAAGATCAAATTGAAGTAACCCATTTAGAGCTTCTGGCTAACTTAAGAGAAATCTATTTTCGCACCACAGGATTATTTCCCAACAGTACGCAAATGCTTATGCTGCTTCTATCTCTACATGCGCCATCAGCTAATTTACTCATGCGTATCAAAACCGGGGAAGGTAAAAGTTTAATCACCCCCCTACTTGCCGTATTACAGTGGGCATCCGGTGGAACTGTTGATGTATGTACTGCAAATAGAACATTGCTGGGCCGAGATTATGAAAATAGCTGCGAGCCTTTCTTTAAATTCTTAGATATTCCATCGGCGCTGATTCAGGATAACAGTCATCCTAAAGATTACCAACTCAATGGCATTAACTGTTCTACATTAGAAGACATGGCGCTTTTCCGCTTAGCAGCAAAAGAAGCCAAACCGGAAGCATTACCTCAAAATGATGCCCCGATTCATCTTGTCCTGGATGAATGTGATGATGCGTTACTTGATCAAACAACTCTTTATAAATTGGTCGCAGAAAATGCACTTACTGAAGTTGAAGATAACCCTGCGAAATGGATTTATCCAATTGCCTATCAATTTATTAATCTTCCTGCGTTTCGCAATCTCAATGCAACGAAAGGAAAAGTTTGGGATGAGGAAGAAGATTTAGAGCAATTTCGGCTGTATGTTAATAAGGAAATTGCTGAAAAATTTAATGGCGATGCTGCGAAACAAAATTTTATTATGGCAACCAGCAATACTCAATTAAAACAGTGGATTAATGCCAGTTGTAAAGCTGCAAAACTTATTGAGAAGAAACATTTTATTGTTCGTCCCATTAAAGAAAAGGATGAAACAGGTCAAGAAGTAACCAAGAAAATTGTTTGTATTCCGCTAATTCGAAGCACTCCTAAAACCGGATGTATTTTTACCGATGGTGTTCAGCAAGCTCTTCAAGCTCGATTAATTGCTGAAAATAAAGATCAGGCACATTATGTTGTTATTGACGCAGACCCACCCGTTCTCGCAAGCCAATCCGCTCGTGGTATCGTGCAGTTTTATAAAAGTACTGGAGGGCATTTAGTCGGGATTTCTGGAACGCCAGGCGACCGTGTTGAATTGCAATATTTAGCGACGCAACTTGGTACGCAAGCAATTGGTGTGGCTCCTTATGCAGGAGATAATCGCACAAAACATGATCCTGTTTTCACTTATTCTCGCGAGGAAACCATCGCGGCCATACATCGAGCCATTGACGGTGTTAAACGCCCTGTTCAAAAACCTAAGTTAGAGTTTGAGCCTGATATTTCAAAACAAACGGTAGAAGAGAAAGAAGCGTTTATCCTTGAAGCTAAAGATGCAGAGGAAAAATGGAGACAAACACAAACACAACCAATTCTCATCGTTAGTGAGGATTTTGATGATGCTCAGACCATTGGACAAAGTTTTGAGGAGTACAAAAAAGCTGGCTTCAAAATTCAAATTGTTACAGGTAAAGAAAGTTCCGAAGAGCTTGAGCGTATTATTAAACAAGCAGGCCGAGCCAATACAATAACCATTGGCACAGCAATGCTGGCAAGAGGTATTGACATTAATCCTGGTAATCATCCTCAAGGTTTATTCGTAATTCAAACCTATACCGACAGTAAAAGAATGACTACTCAAATTGCCGGGCGTGCAGCACGAAATGGAAAGCCTGGTCAATGGCTGCCAATTTATCAAGTTCCAGCACCTGAGAGTTGGTTTACCAGGTTAATCGACTTTATTTTTCCCAGCTTTCGTCAACGTCGATCTCAACAAACGATTGAAACCTTGCAAACTGAAATCAAATTGCAAGCAACGTTGGATAGACTCTACACGCAAGCGATTGATCAAGCTCAGCAAACGCTAATGCAGCAAATTCGTGCTTGGGAAAACTTATTATTAGAGCTCTACCCAACTGATACCAATTTATCTCATGAGTTGTATCAATGGCGTGAAACACTTCTAAGCGAGCTTACTCATGCCCAGGAAACAAGTATTACCAGAGAGACTCTTGAGTCCAGTATTGCTGAGTTTCAAAAAGCTATCTGCAAAATTTGGGATGCAGCCAAAGAAGAAAAATGGGTGGCTAAGGCACAAAAAGCAGCTACCGTTACTCCTCAACAAAGCCTGAGGATCAGTTATTTAAAACAATTAGATCTCGCTAATGAATTAAATATTCAAAGCGCATTACAAGAAAAATGCTTACCCTTTAAAGAAGCTGCCAAAGCTTTAATACATCAAAATTTAGAAACGATTATTCTAGACAAAGCAGGAGCAGTTCTCGAATATACTACCCCCGATGAAGAAGAAAAAACTAACTTGCAATTGGCTCAAAGCAAACAACTTCTTCCTTATTTAATAGGAGAGCTTTGCGCTCTATATCCGGAAGCTGTTAAAAAGCTTAACTCAGCAGACAAGAATAAAGCCTCGTCTTTTCTACCCAAGATACTCGTCACCCTTGCCGAGAAAGTTATTCAGCAAAAAAATAAAGCATTAAGAATTGCAGATACGCAACAAATAACGCAATCAATCATTCAATTGTACCAAACCAAATTGAATGAGGCTGATGCGGCTACGATTCAAATTGTTCTGGAAAAGATAAAACCGTTGATCTTTGCCTACAGTGAGACTCTGGCTGGTATGTCCTTAGTTGATAAGTTTAAAATACAAGGATTAATTCTTAGTTTTACCAAACTTTATGAACAATCAGGACTTCCTGCCGATGAAGAATTAAGTGAATTACAAACCAGTTATAACGATAACATAATGAAAATGCTGGCGGATCATCTTCTTAACGAATTCGAATGGGTAAAACGATCTCCTCAACCTATACACGCATTTTTAGAACGTACTGTAGCCAAAGAAGCGGCTCTGGCAATTTATTCACTGGCTGAGGAGGTAAGTCGCTCTCCTCAAGATCAGACCAGTATTCAAGCGCTTTATAAAGCACTGCAAGAACATCGCGTGAAATTGCAGGATAAATACCTTTTTTCTATCAGGCATCATTCGCCTCGCGATGTTATTAATACTGCATTAACGGCTATTGAATCCTTAGAAATTAGCCCTCATTGCGAACGTGCATTTCGCGAGAATTGCCATGACACAGTAGTTTCCGCCTATCATCTAAGCCAATTTCGTAATTGCCTGGAAAAGACTTCCAGTTCTTTCAGCAAAGATGATCTCGTCTGGGAACATCTTAAAAATAGCCTCGCAAAAATTAGTGAAGAGGGTAAAAATGAAATTCATCTCATTACAGAATTACTTGAGAAAGTTGAGCGCTACAGCACTTACAGTGCCTACCAACCCTATCGCAGTGCCCTTAAAACGTTAAAGGCACAACTAACTCAATCCGTTGATGCCCTAACCAACTCAGATCAAGGGTTAAAACAAAACCTGGAAGATAGCTTATTCACCCGCAAAGCTTCTCAGCTTGCCACTTTATTGAACGTAGCTCCTGAACAAGTTCGTATCCAAAGTGGATGTGATGGCATTCAAACTTATATTGAGATACAAGTCGAAAATGCCTCTCTACAACAAGGCTTTACAGGTTATCAGTCCTCCTATTTACCAACACTTGAGAAAGAACAATCTGCTGCTTCTCTCCAAAAAGCATTTTTGGAGGGTCATAAAGAAGCTCTTCTTAATCTATCAGACTTAAAAGTAACGGAGTCGCTTTCTGTAGGAAAACGAATGGAGTTTGAGAAACTTTTTCAATTAAAAGCCTTGTTAGATAAGAACTGGAGTGAAGGTTTAGATATCTCGTTTGCCAACCAATTGCCTGAGTCGGTCAAATCTCTTTATATGCGACTTAAACAATTCCAGCAGTTTGATTGGAATTCTCAGGAAGATAAACCATTAGGAAAGGATTTCCAGCCTCTTTTCGATGAATTATTTAAAGAACAAGCTGGTTTAAATGAAAAACTTAGAATAATTCGCGAACGAAAAACTGTTGCTGAAAGAACGCTAGAGGATAGAAAACAGAAAATTATAACTGAAGAAAAAAACCTGCAACATCTTAATGAACAATTAAAATCACCCGAAAGCGGTATATTGGATAAACTTAAGCTAAACGTTCAAGTTCTTAGCACTAAAGCTGAAATTTCTCTTCTTGAAAATAAACTTACGGAGCCAGCAAAAAATTTAGGAGCCATTGCAGATGAAGAAAGAGAGTGTCTGGAGAGCCTAGCTAACCTCATTCCAAAATTTACATCGAAAACAACGGAAGTGATATCCTTGCTGGAAACAAAAGCTAAGCACAAACTCAATCAATACCTTCAAGAAACCAGCAAAACACTTATCGAAGCTTGTGAAGATGAACTCCGCACGTCAGAAGCTACCCTTGAACAATTCAAGCAATCAGAAGCAAAAAAATCCCGCTATCAAACACAGCGGTTTTTCAGTACCAGCGAGCTATTACGATACGAAGCAAGTTTAGTTCAAGAAGAATCATTAATACCGCCAAGACCCGTGTCTGAAAAAGTACAACCTACAGGTTTTATGAGATTTTTTAGACCTAAATGTCTCGATAACCCTACCCCTGTCGCAGAAGAACTTACGCTAAACTAGTATGCATCTGAACAAATTGGGTCCTCGCCCTGGTGAGCACCCAATTTCCCAGGCTTTCAATCTTATGAAATTAATCTCATTTTTTTTAACACAAAGCGTGATAAAACCATGGAAAGCAAGCCAATTATTCCCCCAGCAACCACATGAGAAAATCTCTCAAAAGCTATTGTTCGTGAATGGGTCAACAGCATAACAACCGTCCCAACGAAAAAACATCGAAAGGTATAAGCAACCACATATCGCCGGAAGGCAACAAGTGTTAATAGAAGAAAGAGCGTCACTATTGTTAAATCGAAAGGAGTCGAAGGTATGACATACTCACCAAAGAGGATGCCTAGAGGAACTCCAATTGACACGCCAATCAAGCGTTGGTTGAATTTTTTGGGTGATGTTTCTCTATTCCCGGTTATAACGCTGGCAACTCCCCAAATCATCCACTGTCCATTTTCCATAGGTAAATATTCTACAAGGCAAGCAGAAATGGTAATACCTAATGCCATAGCAAACATAGCCTCTAAATTACTTTTCTTTTCTCCAAAATCCGATAAATAGGATAACTGCAACATATTAAAATGCCCTTCTCTTTGTATGGCTCTAATTTGTTCATATAAACCGAGGCATAGTGTGGGTAATAAAGCCATCACTAAAAAGGGAAAGATGATTTTGCTTTCTTCAAGCAGCCCAAACTTCATTTCGGCGGCTAATTCTATTGAAAGAATAATTGCAGGAATAAATGTCCAATTCCCTAGTGTTCGTAATTGCTCACCTTGAGTGGTGATCCATATAATCGCTGTTGCTGATATTGTACAAATTACGACGAAAAGAAAAGGCTGAAACTGTGTAAGAAATAGCAAATTAAAGAGAACAACAATTCCCAGCCAATGAAGTAAAATCCCTAGAACAGTTAGCTTGAGTTTTTCTTCGACAATTAAAATGGATATACTCAGAACAGATATTTGTAACCAGGAATAGTTTTCTGTAAGCCAGAAAAGATAGGCAAAGGGTAATAGTACTAATATGCCACGAAGCAATAAATTGCCCCTAATTTCATTTTTTATCCATTTAAGATCTTTAGGAAAAACTCGCATTACCAATGTTTTAAATCCTCTACGGTTACTATTTTTGCGATTCTACTCATTAAATCAATTGAGGTTTGATGCTCTTGCTCATCGGCAGCAGCGCATATATCCTCAATAATACACACCTGATAGTCACAATCATGAGCAGCGCGTACCGTACTTTGCACAGCCCAAGCAGTACTCACACCGCCAATTAATAAACGCTCAATTTTATTAGCTCGAAGCACGACGTCAAGATTCGTTCCATGAAATGCACTCACTCTCGGCTTTGTAATAACCAGACAGTCCGCTGTATTTAAATCGGGATGAAAATTTGTTCCTTCTGAACCCAGTTTTAATGCTCCTAATTCATTGGCCTTACCAAACATTGGCGACTCCTTTGGCTGTTCAATATAATTAGCACTAAAACCTACTTTCACAAGAATTTTTAACCAATTTTTTTGGGCGATTATCTCCAATGCGCGATTGGTTTTGGTAATTACATCTCGTTGCGTAGCTTGTGCAGCGCAGCGAGCAATTTTTCCCTGAGGGTGCATAATATCAATAATGTAATCCAAGCCGATGAATGCTGTGCGCATGTGTTCTCCTGTAATTTTGTAATTTTAATGCGACTTATCTTTTTTTATTCCGAATTAGCCTTACAAAATAGAATAAAGGAAGAAGAATTGGAAGTATTAACAAACCAACCGTGACTTTAGCGGGATTCAGTGAATACTTCCACTGATAATAACCAAGTTGCGGAGCTGAACGAGGATTATAGGCTTCATACATTAACATTGACATTAACGAACCAAACTCTGAATGAATGTATCCCCAGTGGATCCACAAAATACCAATGGAAATACAAACCAATCCGATAATCAAAACAAAAATAAAGAGATTAAAGTTAGGTAATATCAAGTGAAAGCCAAAAAGCATAATAATTAAACTTAAGCAAAACAGTAATTGAATAATCGGGTTTTTCAATAGGCCAATATAACCAATCTGATTCGGATCAACTGGTGTTAACCCTGCTTGAGGAGGTACAAAAAAAATAAAGAACAGGCGTAACATCGCTAGAATTATGATAAACAGAATTAGTTTTTGCTTACCCATACACTAATTTCGGCAATAGATGATAGGTATTATTATAGGTAGAAAATCAATTCGTGACAGAATAAATGGATCAAGTTTATGTTTCCTTTTGCCTTCGATAATTTAATCACTAACTGGAAATGCAATAACCAATATCTATAATTATGTTAAAACAAATTTAAGCAGGGAAACATGTCTTTCTACAAAGTGATTTTTGGCTCTATAGTAAGTTTTACCTTCGCTGCTAATGCAATGGCTATAGCAGTTGATCCTAAGATTGTTTTAGATTCAACAATTCAAGTGATGCGATATTGCTATGAAGTACAACATCAGACTGGCTCTCAATTGAGTCACTGTATAGTTGATATGGTTCATGATATTCCTAATCCAGACAATTACAATGTACATATTGAAGGTGATCTGCCAGGTGAGGCCACTTTGATTATATATAACCATACGGGGTATCAGATACGTTGTAATGTCTCTGCCGAGAAAACCATTCACGTGAAGCGATGTACTAACTATCAAGCTTCACCATTGACACATGGTCAAGATATATCCATTACCCCTCCTGATAGATAAATCTAAAATTTTACTTTGCAAATACCGATGAACAATAGTAACCACCCCATGATAAAGGCCAGACCGCCGCAAGGAGTAATCATACCTAAGCCTCTTAAACCAGTAATACTCAAAGCATAGAGACTCCCTGAAAATAGAATACATCCCAGGATAAATCCTATTCCAGCAGCATTTAGCCATTGATTTTTTACATGAAACATTAAAATGGAAAGGGCTAAAAGTGCCAAGCTATGATAAAAATGATACTGAACACCAGTTTGAAAAGTATTTAGAAAGGATACATCTACTTTTCCTTTTAGAGTATGAGTACCAAAGGCTCCTAAAATATTTGCCATCAAAATAAATAAAACAGCGATTAACATAAAACCTTTCTGCATGAAATTCCCACTTTTTTTAAATGGCTCACTATTTTTTCATAGGATTTCAAGTGAGTAAACTCGCCAAGCCATACCCGTGACAAATTGGAGGCTATCCGAAATTTTCCGGATAGCTGAGAATAGATTATAGTCGCTATTGGAAAGTATACGAATCTTCCGGCTCAGGTAATGGCTGAGCAGTATGCGAGGGTAAACTTTCTTTATTCAATCCATCTTTATTCAAACCAAATATTGTCAGGTTGCTGCTGCCTGGCTTTGCTTCTTTTTCCAAAGCAATTAATTTAACTAATTCCGCATTGAGAGATTTCTCTTTATCCAGCTGTTCCTTTTCTGCTGGAGAAGGTAAAAAGTTTACATCTACGGCTCGAATTTCAAACTCATTACGTAATTCACCATAGTAATCTAGCCCCATACCTACAATAAACGCATCGGCTGGTACTTCAAATCCAACATATTCAGGTCGATAATTACCTACTCTTTTCTGTACTTTATCAACCAAAACCACCAAAGCAACCTTCAAAGCACCTTGGTTTTGAAGCAACTCTCTGATTTTTAAATAAGTTTTTCCTGTATCACAAACATCATCCACTACAAAAACTGTTCGACCACCAAGGGGAATCTTAGGCATCGAACCAATTTTCAACTCGCCAGAAGTCATTTCATCCCCATAACTACTTGCTTGCATTGCTGTATAGGAATATTGGTAACCGCGCGCGTTTAATTCCTGTTGTAAAAGACTGGCAAAAGGAAGAGCACCATCCATTAAACTGACCAAGACTGGATTAGAAGTAGGATATTCCTTCATAAGCCTTTCAGCTAATAATTTTATGCGTTGTTTAATTACACTCTCAGTAAGAGCTTCCCCTTTCTTATCAAATTTGTCCTCATCTATCTCCCTTACAGGATGAGCATTGTTCCATACTCTCTTTGTTACTTCAGTTTTTAAACTATGAATTTTTTGCAATTTTTTAAGAATCTTTTCTTTCACAATTCACCTCATGTGCTATTAAACTTTTCGTGGAGGATTGTCTGTGAGGCAATATAAAAATGCAAGTGTAATAGAATCTTCACTAATGTAATTGACTCTTATTAACTATCGTAATTTTTGTTGGGAAGCCTATCTCTTCTGCATTCATTGAAAATAATGTGTAAATTTTATTATTGATGAAAATTTGCCTATTTCATTTAAATATAATTTGGGTTTCAAGATTAAAAGAGAAATTGAAATGTTTAAATCAATTAAATTAACGACACCTGAAGAAATAGTCATTAATAATACCTCGCTTCCCCAAACCGAGTCTGGTGCGATTGATTTAACGCAGGCTGAACGTATTGCTGAGGGTGGAACACATATACTTTATCGATTCGCAGAGGCGCCTTTCGTCATTAAATTAATGAAACAAAATCCCAATCCCAACGAACTTGAGAAGTTAGAAAAAAAATACGCTGTTTTATATGAGTGCTTTGATAGAGAAGGGAAACAACGATGTATTCGGGAACGGCATACTACCCTGTCCGTGTTGGTTTCTGGAACAGAACCTCAACTTGCGGCCCTATCAATTGTTCCCTACGAAACATGTTTCAAATCTAAGGTAAAATTTGATTTCAAAATAGAGCCTGCCGAACTCGACCCTTATGTCATAGAGCACAACCGGCTATTGTTTGACAAGGCTAATAAAATACTTATACATCAAGGCGAATTCACACCCGGTTTTAGTCTTGATGATTATGCGCTCATTGATGAAAGAATCGGAGCAATATTGCAACGTTTAGAGAGTGACCCCAAGCTTAGGGAGGTAATGATTGAATTTTTAAATCACTATCGTGATTTTTACCAAAAGACTAATATTATTTTGGATGCTATTGGATGGGAAAATATTCTTTTTTTCAAGGACAAACAGGGTGATTGGCAGTTTAAGATAGGGAGTGTTATCAAGCATGACACTGGAAAATACACGCATGATTTATTTGCTGCTATTCATTCTGGAAATGAAGTTGACCTTGGTACTTTTGTTAATTTTACTCACGCTTATTATTCACCAGCGAATATCAGAGCTGTCAATGTATGTGCAATGAAGCTGGGTTTAGCACCAGTTGTTCATGATGTAATCATTGATTCAAAAGATTTATTTAAAATATCTCAGAAACTATCAACAGCAGAGCGAATGCTCTCCTATGCCCGGCATGGTGATTTTGAAAAAGTGGATGAAATGCTTCAAAAGAATAAGCAACACCTTCATTTTAATCTTAGAGATTTCTGGGTCTATCCCCTGATTGCTGATGAATATATTAAGTTCGGGCAGTCACCTAAAATTTATCTTGATACTGTTAGTCAATTTCCAGTTATTTTTCCTGAAGACAACGAAGCTGCCAAACGAATTCAAGATGCAAAAATAAATATTATTGCTCGCAGCAGTCTCCATGATAAAAAGCAAATGCTTCATAAGGAGCTAGCGACACTCCTCCTTGAATCTAAACTTGGCATATTCAAACCAGCAAAGACAGCTATACATGACATTAAACAATTAGAAGAGACAAATAATTTTACCACTGAAGCGAAGAGTCAGACCATGATCTGACTTCTGACTTACATTACTTTATTTTTAGACGTCAAAAAAGGCTGAGACAGAGTCTCTTACTGCCATTGTGTCGTTAAAGCCCAGTTTGATTAATTCGCGGGTGAACTCCCTTTCAAATAAAAGAAAACTTAACAGATCACCAGAATGACGTTTAGCACCAAGAAAATTAAGTAAAAGGCGTAATAATATTGGAATGCTATTGTAATGGGCCTGTGCTATCGAGGCTATATCAGCACTTGGGCGTAAATGCAAGATTTGAACACTCCGCCAGGGAGAGTCCTCTTTTTTCTCCACCGGTAACAAACTTGCAATATTATTCATATGATTAATCATCTCAATATCACGATCGAGATTGTCTAAAAATAATCCATTGATCATTCCCCCTAAAACACGTGAGAAATCAATGTCTTCATTCCGTAACTTTTCTGGTTCGCCTCTATTTAATTGTCGATTACCGATAACTAAAATCTTATCGGCTTGACAATGAATTGCCCCACGTAGAGGAGACTCTAACCCTAAATGCCCGTCTCCATAATGAAAACCATCTATTTTGGAAGGTGGAAAAAATAAGGGTAAAGCGGTAGAGGCCAGAAAATATTCCATTTCAAGATTAACTCGCTGACTCATATGCAAGGGATGGTTCCATCCCTCAAACTCCTCGGCATAATGCTGATAAAAGGAAATGGTTTTTTGCGTTTCATAACAGTTACTAATGATTTCGATTGCTTCCAAGTGTTTATTTTTCACAGCAGCTTCTACATCCCCAAAATTAATAACACTTCGAAGAAATCCACGTAATGGAGAGGTATCAAGAATATGCCCGAGTAAGCGTCGCTTGAAAAACATGCTATTCATATTACGAAAAGCCGTTTTACTGAGTGCATAATTGCTGGTTTTAAAAATTTGTGGACAAGTAATATCCCCCCACAATTCACTTAATTTATTAGTCGCAGCTTGAAAATCCCGTGCATTTTCAGCTAATACAGCCGTATTAATGCTACCAACACTGGCACCTGTGAGCATGTAAAAAGGAATGTGTTTTGAATTTAAAATTGTACTGACTGCTTTGAGAGCTCCAGCCTGATAGGCTCCGCGAGCACCACCACCGGCCAAATAAAGCGCAATTTTGGTCATGTTTTACTATTTTGGAAGAGAGATAAAAAATATAATCCTGTTACCCGCTGTTGGCAAGTAGCAATGCCGTAAACTAGTAGCAACTGCATGATTAAAGCTATAGCAGTTGCTACATTCGTTATTTATGTCTGGGGGTTATCCATCCCTCCTCACTTCGTTTTTGTTGTATAAGATTATTTAAAAACTCTGTCGTATTTTTGATTTTTTCTTCACTACCAAAATATTTTTGTGCAAGGCTCGCAATACCGGATTTCAAATTACTTCCAGGCTCAATGCCAAGTTTTTCAACTTTAATATGTCTAAATAGAGAGTGCGCACCTAACCCTTTAGACTGCGTATACGCATCTTTTAAGGCAGTTAAAACAAAAATGTCTGTCTCTGCTTCTTCTTCTGAGGTTTGAGTATCTGGAAAAGGTGGAACACCAATTTCATTTAATCGTTGTAATAGTGCAGTCTTAAGATTATGAGCAGTACTTTTATTTGGACTTGATGGATCGCCATCAATTGATTTAACAATCACATCCAAGTCATCAATTAGTGCTTTTAGAGTATGATTTTTCATTCTCAATTCCTTTTGAAGATTCTATTTATATAAATATAGAATAAATGACCAATAAAAGACCTTAATGCCAAGATAAAAATCAAATATTAGAAATAATTTTTGAGACCGTTAGGAAGAAATTAATTATTCAAAAAGCGTTTTAAGAGCAGCTTTGAGCCTCAAATTCAAAAAAATAGGAGTCATGAACCTGGGGGTTAAACCCAATCATTCAAGCTAAAATAATCGCTCTTATTGTGCCTGCAAATGCGGGTGGTAAACTTGAGCTTTGTCCTGGGGTGGGAATATAGGAAAGAGCAGGTTCTAAATAAATATTAGGGATTATTTGTGCCTGATAGTAAATTTGGTATATCAATTCAGTGGGTTGATCGGTACTGTGTTGATTCAGCCATGCTAGTGAAAAACCAAAACCCAGAGAATCGGCTTCTCGATTTGCGATTAAACCAAATGCCGTTAAGCCCGCGCCAATGGATTTGTTCATGGGTAAAGCACTGGAATTATTAATACTTAATTGGTAAAAAGCTGAAATACCACTAATATCGTATCCTGGATGACGATACCATAAACGTTGTGATCCGAACAAGTAAGCACCTGTGACCTCCATTTCGCTGAGATTTTGCTGACGAATAAGACCTTTTTGATGCCAGACTCCGACTCCAGCAGTCCCAGGTTTTTTTCCTAAAATCCATGCCCCACCTGTTTCAGCAACTTGAAAGTAACTTCCATTGAATGTTGGTCCGTTTAAACCGGTTTGTCTACCACTGGCTAAATTGCCATCATAAATGCCATAAGCAAGATACCATTGATTCACAGGCGTAAAATTCAAAGTGAGTCCATAAGCAGAATTCGTATAGCCGGGCATAACCCCATCTACAGCAGGGCTGATAAAAATGGGAGTATAAATCAAACTGGTTACCGCGGGGATATTCGGTTCACCGGCGCTCAGGGGAACCGGTTTGATGACATTATTAAAATCCAGGGTAGTAATTGTTTTTCCAATGCGAACAAACAGCGTATCATCAAAAAGCGCTTGTCGATACCACAATGCATAAAGTTCAGAACGATTAAAAGGAGCAACATCAGGCAACGAGTTATATCCTTGAATAAGACCCGCTTGTGCATTAGTATTTTGCGCGTTTTGTTGTAAAAATTGAGCACTAAATAGACCGCCGCGCCAACCGTTAAACTTCTCCATATCAATATTTAAATCGACTAATAACACACTGTTTGATGTGACTCGTTTCGCATCAGTTATGCCACCAGAAAATAAATCATTTGTATCTCCGATCCAGGCACCCTGTATCATAATTCCATGATTATTTTCAATACCAAGTTTTTTTTCTATAAAGCGCTGAATTATTCCTGTCCCAGTTGGAACATTAACTGCTGCTGGGTTCGAGCTGATACTCGTGATTTTTGAGGATTCTGTGGGTGTTGATTTTTTAGGAATGGCCTTGATTGTTTTTGCATAAACACCATGAATTGTAACCAACAAAATAACAAAGAGGGTGCGAATTATCATTTTTCTTTTCGCTCCCTGACTCTTGCTGCAGCTGGGATAACAATTGGCCGTAGCATACTTTTTCTAATCAATCTTTTAGCAGCCTGATCCAGCCATGAGCATTCTGGGGACAAGTTGATTTTGATGCACAACATAGGTTTTATTAGGAATAAAATCTACCCAATTCGTAAGTAAGTCTGGTTCTTTTTTATCATTTGACCACACGACTAGTCTAAAGTATCTGGCGTTATTCGGTGAACTGAGTTCAACTTTTCCTTTTTGGGTGAGTATCATTAAAGAGTTTGAGTTTAATATTGCACCATTAAGGATGTTTTCATTGGCTTTTTGTACTGCTTTAGCTGAAACAGCCCACTGTATCGCGATTCTACCGAATGTATCTTTCTTCGGGTAATTCGTTTTATTGTCAAGCACAATACTGCTCGCGAAAACAGCCGAAGTCATAAAGCTGGAGCACAACAGAATGAAGATCTTTTTCATTTTTCACCTAATGGTTATTGAATAATTTTGCCTTCTTGTGGTGGGCAGCTTGCATTTTCATCAATCGTTGGTGTTGTGAGTGGGAACTTACCTGCAGAAGAAAGAGTTTTCATCTTGCCCAGATTTTTGAAAGGTTTTTTTGGAATATGTACTGCGACATTTTTAATAACATTGACTGCTTCAGGGATGTCGAAATTACCTACCATGCTCAAAAATTGATAACTTTCTTGTGCTGAGAATCCTTGAGTACGCACTAAAAATTCAATTGCATTTCTTGAGGCAAGCTGCATAGCTTCAAAAAGATCCTGATTCAATCCTATCACAATCCATTCTTTCGAGTTTTCGACTATAGGCCAAGTGAATAAACTGTTACCATTGCGTTTTGTTTTATCAAATACTCCCTCGGCTTTTAGATCTTTTCTGACAATAAATTGCAAGGTGATGCCTTCATAGGAAGTCTCCATCGCTGTAACGTCAATTTCGCCGTTACTTTGCATCGCATGTGAGTCACCGGTCCACACTAAAGCTCCTTTTTGAAAAACGGGTAAATAAAGAATGGAACCTACTTGTAAGCTGGGCTCATCTAAATTACCTCCAAAAGGGCCTGGTGGAACTGAATTGAATTGCCCTGCAACTGGTTGCCCCATATGTGTTTCTAGATTTACAGGCCAGCCATCAGGCCAATCTCGAGGAGGAGCTACCGCAATTACTCCTGGAAATGGCTTGAGACGTAAACATATTCCTTTGGTGAATTCAGTGGCGTTCTTTTCTTTATTGTATTTAAAATACATGATCCTGGGCTGGGTAAATTCCGATAAAATCCCCGCTGTAGGACTTAAAAAGTTATAACCAAAATTATTTAATTTGATATCTAATATTCGAATCTCAAGCACGTCTCCTGGTTCAGCTTCTTCAATGTAAACAGGCCCAGTTAAGCTGTGCATCCCACGTCTTTTTTGAATGTCATATTTAGTATAGAACTGCGCGACTTCAGCTGGAGTTGTTTTATTATAAGTCATTTCATGCAAACAACTGTTCCAGGTCTCAAGAGAAACAGAATCTCCAGAGTGAACTTTAACTACAGGTTCCTTATCCAGTGTATAAAGGCCTAGAGTCACGGTATCTTTTGTTGCGGGAACCCTGTAATTTTGTGCCGGTACGGCAGAAAAAAATACCATTGCGATTAACAAAACAAAAATTTGAATTTTGTTTAGCATTTCTAGTCCTTAAGGATAGCTAAGAAAGAATATTTGTAATAAAGCGCATCAAATAATGTACTATGTTTAATATAAATTACAAAAAAATTCAAATAGTTGGGTCGTAGGTTCAGTACTGTCATAGCTCAATTAAAGAGCTTGAAAAAGCACAGGGTCGTTGAATTCATTCTTACCTCCTTATTTGTCATGGACAGTATCTACGCTCGCTAATAAATTTCCAATTTTTGGACTTGAACGATTTTATATATTAAAGTCAAACGACGTGAGGATTGTTTTGAGAATATAGTGAATCAAGAGCAAATAGAACTCGCTTTAAAATGGGCTCTTGAGTATTTGGTATCTCACAATGAGGGTACTATTAGCAGCTATAACAATATTACTGCAACCTCCTATTCCACAGTATATAAAATTATCACTTCTAAAAACACGTTCTACCTTAAAAAGACACCCCCAGAATTGTCAACTGAAGCTCAAACGTTAATCTACCTGCATGAGCAAGGATGTAATAATATCCCAACACTCATTGCAGAAAATAAACAGTTATGTTGTTTTTTAATGAGATCTTGCGGCGATGTAACTTTACGGCATCTTTTTAAAGAAAAAGTTGATTCAGTCCTGCTGAACAGAGGGGTTCTAAATTACACCAAAATCCAACGAACTGTAGAAAACAAAATATCTCAATTAATAGGCTTAAATCTTCCTGATTGGCGGCTTGGAAAAATACCTTTGTTATACCGGGAGTTAATAGATCAAAAAGAATTGTTAATAAGTGATGGTTTGTCCAAAGAAGAAATTACAGAGCTAGAGAATGCTTACGAATTCGGCACCACACTCTGTGAATCACTATCCAACTATCAGATTCCTGAAACGATGAATCATTGCGATTTTCAGGAAAATAATATGGTGCTTGATCAAGAAACTGGTCATATCAGCATTATTGACTGGGGAGAAACCGTTATCACCCATCCGTTTTTATCGTTAAGCGGTTGTTTATGGAACATGACTTATTTTCATGAAATAAAACCAGATGAAATTTATGAAGATTTTAAACGACAATGGATTTCCTCATGGTTAGATCTGCATCAAGAACAAGATTTACTAGATGCGTTGAACATTGCCACACGCCTAACTGGAATTTTTGCAGCATTAGGCTATAAGCGAATATACGTTGCTACAATGGCTCAAACTCGAACCGTACAACAGGAACATCCTGGTTCTATAGCCGGCTGTTTAAGATCCTTTTTAAAAGAATCACGTTTGGCTTAACCGCGCAAAGCCCCCCTAACGGATCACTTTGAGTTTCATCCAATCAAATAAAAGTTAAGTCTTATTTTCTTTTATCCTTAATATCTGTTAAAAAGCAATGCTTAAAAGTTTTTATTTAAAAGTGACGGATTACTATGACAAAAATTCTAATTAAAATTTTCATTATTGGTTTATTAAATTTACTTCCTTTAAATGCAAATGCAGGTATCCCACTCTTTGAAGTAACAGCCGTTACTAAAGCGCCAAACCGGTTATTAGCGAACAGAATTCTGACAGTACAATATAAAATAAAAAACAATAGCAATCGAACGCGAACATTGACCATCAAACCCATGCCCGGCACGGAGCAAATATCAGGAACCTCGCTTTGTCCAAACCCTTTTACTTTAGCGCCGGGGCAATCATGCTCTTTAAACCTGAGGCTTAGATCTTCGCAAATGGGCGCAGGGCTTCACTCTGGACCTATTATTTGCCAAACCAAACCAGGCACGAATATACCTGATCCATTACTCTGCTACGGTCCTTCTGCAACTGATAGTTTGGATATAAGTGTTACTCCCTGCACTAAAGGTGTTTGCTTAAACCAAACCACTGAACAGTTATTACGAAATATCACTACTAGTTACAAGCAGCAATATAATATACCTGGTGTTTTGGCAGGTATTTGGATACCAGGGCAAGGAGAGTTAGTTATTGAGGATGGCGTTGCGGATTTAAGTACAGAGCGTCCAATTAGTTCTGCAGATCACGTCCGTATAGCGAGTCTTACTAAATCTTTCACAACAACTGTAGTTTTACAACTGATTCAACAAGGTCTAACAACTTTAAATACTCCAATTAGTAATTTTGGTTTTAACATCCAAAATAATAGTGCTACTCTTGCCATGTTAGCAAATATGCGCAGTGGGATTTTTAATTACAGTGCCGATCCTAATTTTCTCCAAGCCCTTGTAGATAATTTTTTAAGAAAATGGTCACCCCAAGAGTTAGTCACGATTGCCAATAGCAATAACGTCTATTTTCCCCCTAATGCAAACTGGCACTATTCAAATACCAACACCATTATATTGGGCATGATTATTGAGCAATTAACTGGCAACTTTGTTGGTAATGAAATAAGTAATAGAATTATCAAACCCTTAGGTCTTAGCGAAACAAGCTATCCTACAACACCAAATATGCCTATCCCTTTTGTAAGAGGATACGCCGGTACTGATCGCGAAGATGTTACCTTTATCGACCCTTCTTTTTCCGGCGCAGCTGGAGGAATGATTTCTACACTTGGTGATTTAAGAATATGGGTTAAAGCACTTGCAACAGGCAGCCTCTTATCACCACTAATGCAGCAGCAACGAGTAAATAGTCTTTTACCGATTAGTTTCAATCCTTGCGCTGATAATGATCCTACACGCCCCCACCCTACTTGTCCTGAATATGACAAATACGGTTATGGGATGGGAGCTATTAATGGCTGGATAGGACATACAGGTGATTATTTTGGCTATCTGTTACTAATGATGCATGAACCTCACAGCGGCGCTACGGTGGTAATCATCGTTAATATTTCTGGAGTAGGAGCCCATATTCCAACGGATCTATTTAGAGAGTATCTCAACATTATAACCGTTTGATATTCGACTAGATTAGCAAACATAGCCTGGTTGAGGCATATAGTGACAACCAGGTTTCCATTTCATTAACAAGAAATTTATGGGTATTTACGGCAATCAGCTTTGTAGAGCAAGTAGTAGGTTGGGTCATTTTGACCCAACCTACTTCGCTATTTGAAATATTGGATGAGAAGCAACGGCATTGGCGCCTTTTGTTTATTAATCAGTCCTTATTCATTATTACAGTCCAAACTCCGCAGTTTTTTGGGGCTGTGGATTTGTTGAACTATTTATTTCATGTTGCTTTGATAAAGGAGAAAAGAATCTCAAATTATCAACCGACTCAGAGAGTACGCTATCTGCATCCGGTTTTGGACTCACGCCAAGTTTGAGTTGTAAAGCTCGTGAAACATAACCTAATGTAACCAGGGCATAATGACCTTTAACAGCTTCCTGGATCGGGTAAGGTCCATTAAATGTTCCTAAATCGGGTCCAAGTTCTGGATCCACACACCAGCCCTGCTCAGCACTAAAAGTTCCTGTTTGGATCTCATTTAGAATGAGAAGGACTTTGGCTTCTGGCTCATAAATCCCTGGTTTGATTTCACCCTTTAAGCTGTAGGCTATATTTTCTTGGCCCATCCAGTAAGCCATTTGCCGAGCATAGCGCTCTACGTCAATAATCGATAAAAACATTTCTCTGGCTTTTTCTTGAGGAATTTGACCAATTTCACTAAAGGCTTGAATATGTAGCCTAATGATACAATTTGCAGTTTCAAGCCATAGACTAGATGAGTCTATCTGAGGATTTTTTTCAATAATACGACAAGCCCTCATTCCTAGACACAGCTCTAAACAGAGCATAGCCTCGGCAACAAAAGTCGCACGAATGCGATTTTTCTGATTAGGAAGTTTGGTTCGGACTAACTCCTTAAAAAAACTTGTCGCAGTCGATGAAGGATTTATAGAGGTAAACTCTTCCAAATTTTTCCAATCGCCTTCATCAGCAAGTCCAGTTAGACGGATGTTAGGCCACTTGCAATTTTTCCAACCAGATAGTCTTCCCGCCCCTACATTTTCCCAATTATTATGGCGGCGTGAAAAACTAACTAAAGACAGATATCGTCCATTGTCTGTACGGTTTTCTTCAATATGACGTGTATGAAATAGATCTATGATTTCATCATAGACTATTCCCATATCCAGAAACACCAATAAATCATGCAATGCTGCTTGAGCTCCATGATAAGCTTGTTCCATGGATATATCAGGTGAATTTAAATACTCAAAATAATTAGGATGAGCACTGTACTCATATACAAGATGAGTATCATTTTGAGTTTGGATACTCTCCATCAATTGAGTGTATTCTTGTTCTGTTATGTGGTTATTTTTTACTAAATCCATTAAATAATTATTTAATCCTGTCATTTTTTTTAAGGATAATGCTTCAGGAAATTCACTTTTTAATCCGAGCACTTCTTTATTCTGGTTTAAAAAATCCACGGTTATTTTTTGCTGAAAGAGTGATTGCGCATCCTCCCCTTTTTTCTGTATTTTTATGGCGTGAATTTTTTCTTCGTTTTTATCCTTAAATAATATTGTTCTCCCTTGTATACGTAGAAAAGTACAATTTTCAGGAATGACGAAAGGTGATTGAGTAAATACCTCTTCATTATATTGCTTCAATTTATGATTTAACGCCTCTCGGGAGGCAGTAGGTTTTTTTCCAATTTTTTCTTCCAGAATAGAATTTCTACATTCTGGTTCAGTCAACGGAAAGAATATGGATCGTGCAAACATGGACCAAGTTTCTAAAGTCTCACCTTCCCAACAAATACAAAGTTCATGTAATTGATAAAAAGCTTGTATCAAATCCAAATTTTCATCTTGGAATAATTGTTGAACAAATTCATCCAACTCTTTTTTAGGGAGATAAGATAAATGGATGGTAATGCTTTTAATGGCTTCATAGCGAAACTTAGATTCAGAAGACAATTGTAAAAAAAATCGTATATTTTGCAGAAGCGTAGTGTGAGGATTATTTCTTTTTGCAACTTCATAATAAAGTGGGAAAGAACCGCTTTGGAGGAAATTATCCTGGCTAAAAGGATGTAGACTAACGATTTCAATTAAATCTTTACGATCTTCCAGATTAGAAGCATTCCAGTAATTATGGTCTTCTATTATCGAAACGAGATTATTAAAGAAAATAGGGTTGTTATAATGAGGGTCTAAACAATAGGGTTGTATGGCTGCAATAAAAACACTAAAACCCTCGTAATAACCATTTTCTACAGCATTGAGCATCTTTCGAAGTCTTGATTTGTTACTGCCAACTTGTGTAAGTTTTGCTCTTGGTCTATCAGATGAATCTAAAGTCGATGGAAATACCCTTGGAGGAATACTTAAATACCCGATAAGGGCAGGGAATAATTGTTGACCAGTCCATGCACAATATTGTTCAAAGCTCAAGTCATAAGCTAATTTTCTCTGAAAATAGTCATTTTTTAAGAGATGTTTTAATGAAGAGTTGAGAACTGACCAATTATTATCTTCCAATAATAAAAAGTTACATATCTCAATTAAATTTTCATTTGAATTTTCTGGAGTTAGTAAAGCACTTAGGGAATTATCTAATTTAGATATGAGATGAGGGTTTTTACGTAAATAATTACATGCAAAATCTGCGGCATTAGCCCAATCAGGGTAATTTTGAAAATAATCCAGAATTCCTTCGACAATCGAATCAGCGTCTTCAGAGTAATAAGTTTTTAAGAAGCTTTCTAAGTCCAATGTATCGTAGAATTTTTCTTCAATTTGTATCATGGTAGCGTTTCTTATCCAATATTTAAGATCAATATTTTAACAATTTGATGCTTATTGTGTCAATAACTCAAAAAGTGCAGCAAGCATAGGCTAGGCTGCAAAGCCTAACGATTTCTTTATGAAACTAAAAACTACGTTGACCAGTTAAATTGAAGCGAGTAGGTTGGGTCATTTTGACCCAACCATTCAAAGTTTGACAGAAGTCTAAAAGGGCAATCAGAAAACCTGAATTGAAATTCGGCCTAACCTTAGGAATTTTGTTGGGTCAAAACGACCCAACCTACTCGCTGCCGAAAATATTTTACAAAAATTTAATTGTTCCCCGTGGGACATTAAACCTCAAAGTTTTGTATCACCTGTAAAAGTTTATGAGTAAGTAAGAAAAAGTTGCTTTCATGGTTTCCAGCAAAGTTATGTTTCTGTTGTAGAGACATGCAGCGCCTGACAGCTCTTCAATGTTCTTTCGTATTAATTTTGTTCTCTATGTAGATACTGAATGGATTTAGTGCAAATAATTGACCAACTCATCATAAAACGATATCATTGATCATAAAATAATCAATAATGCATAAGGAACTCTATTATGCTGCATTTACATCTCAAAAAAAATCAAATCGAACAATTAATCTCCGAATTGAAACAAAAAAAAAATGAAGTCACCCATCTTGATTTGAGCGAAAATAATCTTGGGCAAAATACAGAGGCAGAACTAGTAGCTCTATTTAGTATTCTCAAAATTTCTGTAGTCACCCATCTTGATTTGAGATGGAACAAGCTTTTTCAAAAGACCGCAGAAGAGCTGGTAGCCATATTGAGCGCCCTCAGAGATTCTGGAGTTACTCATCTTGATTTAGGCAGGAATAATCTTGGACAAAAGACAGAGGCAGAGCTGGTAGCCCTATTGAATATTCTCAAAAATTCTGGCGTCACCCATCTTAGTTTAAGGAGGAATAATCTTTGTCAAAAGACAGGAAAAGAGTTGGCAGCAATATTTAGTGTCCTTAAGGATTCGGGAATTACCCATCTTGATTTGGGCGAGAGTGAACTTGAGGAAAAGAGTGGAGAAGAGCTGGTAGCTATATTGGGCGCCCTCAAAAATTCGGGAATCACTCATCTTGATTTGAGCAGAAATAATCTTGGGCAAAGGACCGGAGAAGAGCTAGTAGCTATATTGAGCACCCTCAAAGATTCGGGAATCACGCATCTTGATTTGCGGGGGAATAATCTTGGGCAAAGGACCGGAGAAGAGCTGGTAGCTATATTGAGCACCCTCAAAGATTCGGGAATCACGCATCTTGATTTGCGGGGGAATAATCTTGGGCAAAGGACCGGAGAAGAGCTGGTAGCTATATTGAGTGTCCTCAAAAATTCAGGAGTTACCCATCTTTGTTTGGCTATAAATGGACTTGGGCAAAGGACTGCAGAAGAGCTGGTAGCTATATTAATCGTCCTCAAAGATTTGGGAATCACTCATCTTAATTTGGAGTTTAATAATCTTGGGCAAAAGAGCGGGGAAGAGCTTGTAGCTATATTGAGCGTCTTCAAGGATTCGGGAATCACCCACCTTAATTTGAGCGGGAATAAACTTTGGCAAAAGACTGCAGAAGAGCTGGTAGCTATATTGAGTGTCCTCAAAAATTCGGGAATCACTCATCTTAATTTGAGCGAGAATAATCTTGGGGAGAAGACTGCAGAAGAGCTTATAGCTATATTGAATGTCCTCAAAGATTCGGGAATTACCCATCTTAATTTGAGCGGCAATAAACTTGAGGAGAAGACCACAGAAGAGCTTATAGCTATATTGAGTGTCCTCAAAGATTCGGGAATCACTCATCTTAATTTGAGCGGGAATAATCTTGGGCAAAAGACCGGAGAAGAGTTGGTAGCTATATTGAGCGTGCTCAAAGATTCGGGAATCATCCATCTTGATTTGACACGAAATCGTCTTGGAGATAGAACAGCAGAAGATTTGACGCTTATTGTTCAAGCAATACCTCAAAATATTGAAACAGTGTCTGTAATGGCTTGCGAATTAGCGGTGATGAGCTCAGAACAACGTCAAGCCATTCAAACACGCTTTCCTAGAGCAGAACAAATTATTTTAACTGATGAACACGATAAACCATTAGATCCATCTTTAAGTAGAGCCGATGCCAATACTTATATACGCCTTGGATTTCAGGCATCTACTCCATCATTATTTAATACAGCCTCCTTCTTCATCGCGAGGAATAACGATAAGTTCGGCCCCAAAGAGGAAAGCAAACTTACCGAGGCTACAAAGGAAGGTATCAATCAATTTAGAAAATAATAGTAAGTAGCAAGCGTAGCCCGGATTAGCGCAGCGTAATCCGGGATGGATGCCTTTCTCATTCACCAAGTCCCCAATACTCCCCACTCTTCCAATTTTTAATAATAATCCCTTGTTGAATATACCGATGGATACTTGAATATGGCCAACTTTCTGGCTTTGAAGTATAACCATGTTTACAGGATTATAATGAATATAATCAATGTGTTTCTCCAAATCATGGTCATCTCTAATACGATGCTCCCAAAAGCGATTTTGCCAAACATTTCCTTCACCACGATTATTTCTGTTAACCACCCCCCTTTTTTTATTAACCCTTGCGTGAAACGCGTTTTAATTAAGCGCCAGCGTTGAGAATAATTGCAATCTTCTTTAGGTAGCTCCCCTATCAAATGCAAGTGATCCGGCAGTACAATAATGGCATGCGTCTTAAAGTTAAATTTAGCCTTCACAGCACGAAATGATTGACCTAATACATCAATATAGGTCGTTAAATAGGTAGATTTTCTGCTTTTCAAAGTTAACGTGAAAAAATAAATAGCACCATGAGAATAATCGCGACGATAGTTGACCATAAGCAATCCCTTAGGTTGGATGACGCGATGATAAAACTTGGGGAGTTGATGCAATATCTTTGAAAATCCCGGATTATGCTGCGCTAATCCGGGCTACGCATGCTAATAAAAAATATTGAGGGAAAATTATTAGCGGTTAAGTTCTATTAGAAAATAATTTGTATATTAAAAGCATAAAAATACCCGTTAAGGAGCAAAAAATACTTGCTAAGAGTATACCTAATCGAGCTGAATTAATAAGATTTTCATTGAAAGCTAAATTCGCGATAAAGATAGCCATGGTAAATCCGATACCAGTCAATATACTACCGCAACCTAACAATATCCAGTTGAGATCTCTAGGCCTCTTCGCTAATCCAAAAGCTTCGGCAATAAAACTAAAACCAAAAACACCTATAGGTTTTCCCAGAATAAATCCTAAAAATACAGCCAGGGTAACTTCATTAGTAAAATCGGAGAAAGATATCAGCACTCCTGCATTAGCTAACGCAAATAGAGGCAAAATTAGATACCCAATCCATGGGTGTAATAGAATTTCCAGTCGTTCAACCGGAGAAAGGGTTTCACGACTCGCTACTTCAGTCATGTGTAATGACTTGCGATCCTCTGTATCTCCGCTCCAATGTTCTCCTGGTGGATAAGAAACCATATGTTCTAAAATTTTACGTAATCGTTCATCACTTATCCATGTTTCAGTAGGGGTCATCAATCCAAGGATAACGCCAGTAATGGTGGGGTGAATACCGGAGGCATCCACTGAAACCCATATAAGGGCTCCAATTAAAAAAAATACAATTATACTGCGAATCCCTAATTTTCTTATTATGTAAACGAAAACAAACCCTATTACAGATGCACCAAGAGCAGTCCAAGTAATCCCATCACTATAACCAATAGCAACAACCAGAATAGCGCCAATGTCATCAATAATAGCCAACGACAACATGAATATCCGAAGACTTTGAGGAATATGTTTACCAAATAAGGCCAAGCATCCAATTACAAAAGCAGTATCTGTCGCCATAACAGTACCCCAGCCATTTTGTCCGGGTCTACCTTCTTGAAGTAAAAGGTAAAACACAGCAGGCACAAGCATTCCCCCTAAGGCCGCGACAATAGGAAGAGCAGCCATTTTAGGTTGACGTAACTCACCAAAAACTAACTCTCTTTTTAATTCTAAAGATACAAAAAAGAAAAATAGGGTCATTAATCCATCATTTATCCAGCCATGGATTGGACGAGAAAATTCAATATTTCCCAAGCGAATGCCCAAGGGTATATCCCAAATAGATAAAAAAGACTCTGACCAAGGAGAATTCGCCATAATTAGTGATATAGCAGTGGCTAATAATAGTAAACTGGCTGTGCTTGTTTCAATACGAATAAATCGATCTAAGGGTTTTGATATCCAATGTATGAGTTCTTTAGGTAATTGCGGACTTATGGGCATGCAGTCATCCTTTAACTATTATTAGAATATAAAAAACCAGTCTTAGTATCTTAAGTTTTTTAAGGTATACCAAATATGCCTGTGGTCGCGGGATTGTTCAGCGGTCTTGTAGTAATTTACATCATTGATCTGCCCACCTCAACTCTTGCTTTTGCAACGTCTTGTCTCTAGAAACAATCATCGGCATTGATAATGTGTTGCATCAATAAATAATGGTAATGACAAAAATGCAACTCCAGCAGAACTCTAGCTGATAGAACAAAATCACCTAATTAATGTTTACGAAACCTAAAATATTTAGGCCATTTTCAATAGAGTTTACTACATGTGGTTGTGACAATAAGTATTGTCCTATATGTTTTGTTAGCTGTTCTTGAGCGGTATCAAAAGCCACATTCCATTCATTTTTCTTAAAATCCCCATGTCCTAAATACATTAAAGCGACCAAGGTTGCCTGTTGGTCTGGTGGTAAGTTATTTATTGTAGCAAGTATACTTTGATACCAAGGATCCGACAGAATATACGGTGTATCCTCTTCTGTCGTCAACTTAGGATATTCATCTTCCTTTTCTTGAAAGCGTTCTATTTTATGAAGAATAGCTCTAATTTTCTGGGGTTTTATATTTAGCATTTTGTTTTCTCTTTCCATAATAATTAATTATAGTCTATGCATAGTTTTTGGCCTCTTGTGCTATTGGAGAATAATGATGTTGGGAATTTTCACAAAAAACTGTAAATTCATAATATGATCTATACATAACTACCATTTTGGACTCTAAGGAATCGATGGAAAAACAAGAAAGGAAGAAGAAACAAAACCAGTTATGGAAGGAAAGTTTACGCAGTAATTCAAGATATTAAGAATTCACATACAGTATCACTTATTGAAGAAAATTTGATTTAAAAACTCAACTACTTGCTGTGCCTTAATGCTTATCAATTGCTGAGCATGAAAACCATGAAGCCCGATCATTTTGTTGCAATCTTTCTATAAAGGAGTTCTCAGCGCTAATTAAATGTAGTTTTTTAGCCGAAGAGAACATTGATGTAATACATCCAAGCCTGACGCTTCCGCTTTTTTGCACCATTGGTTTAAAGATTCAATTAACACTTTTTGCGAGGATACTTTTTTTAGCCAAATTCGCTCCAATGATTGACGATAATTATAAACAAGTCATAATTGCTCAAAACAATTTAGTAAGTCTTGCAACTGAGGATTAGTTTTTGTAGTTCTTTCTTGTAACAGGCCTTTAGCATCTTTAAATAAATGCCATTCTTTTTTATCTTAATGTTGCGTTTTTCATTTTTCAAAAGGGGAATAATTACTCCTTCATATTAATTGGACATAATTTGAAAACGATTACTATTGTCTCTGGCCAATTTTGGAGGTAATTTTTTTATCTTCGCAAGTCCTAAAAAGGATAGACAAGCGTGATTTGCTTATAGACTATCTTATCCTATTAGTTTGATTTCCACCTTCATTATCCATTGTTTCTTTTGCTTCACTTTCTTCTTTTTCCTGTATTTGAATCGACTCTTCGGAGTGAGAAGGATGGGGAGTATTGCAAACAGAACATGATTGGGTTGATGAGCAAAAGTAACAGCAAAATTTATTAAACAAACAAAAAATAACACCTGCAGCAAATAGAGCGACTATTCCAAGACTATTACCAGAAGATATCGTCAAACCAGTTGCGATAGCCAATAAAATAACTCCCAGTACCTCAAAACGTAGTTCCCAGAGACATGTACTTACTTTGGAAAACTCCATTTTTCTCATGGTATAACTCCTATACTAGTAGTGTATAAATGTTAGCAAAAAAATATCTTTCCTTAATTTTAGACTACTATTTTTGATTCTTTTTACTGCATTTATACAAACATCTTTCTGAATTTCATTTGTAGAGGTTTTAATATTTTTCTGTAAAAAATTCTCTATTGAGGTGTGCTTAGGTCTAGCAAGCGTAGGCTGGGCTGCAAAGCCCAGCGATCCCTTTTGTGAAACTGAAAACTATGTTGACCAGTAAAACAGAATTAACAACTTTTCTTAGCATTGAAGTTTCCATTGCTGATGAATGCTGGGCTTTGCAGCCCAGCCTACGCTTGCCAATTGGAGCATTTTGGAAAAGGTTTATTTAAGTGATAACTCAAATTGAGATTTGTTGGGTTTAAGTAACCCAATCGACGCATCCTACTTCAGATGATTTCCAGATTTAATAGCTTCCTTCATAAAGGCTGTGTGAAATACATTATCACAACCAACATTAATGTATGCGTTTGCTGTATCAAATGCGTGAAAACATAATTTTTTGCCACCATCCCAATGTTGCCATGTAATGTAGGCGGTACCGTCGTCGTCAATTGAATAACTGCCCTTGTCTGTTTGTGGTTCATTGGCGGGTTTATGCGACATCCTACCAATAACAGTACCTTGCTCATCCATAAACATGGAAAAGGTATTTTCAATGGTGCGACCATTTAAGTTATCTGTTGCGATTGATATTGATGTTTTATTAACAAAAGCGTTGATAAATTGCTCTTTATTCAACGCGTTTAAAGTGGCAGCAAAACAGGACGCTTCACCAACCAACATTGTTGTTAAGATAATTGCTATAAATTTTTTCATAAATTCCTCTTAATAATTAAGCAGTTTCGCCAGCAAGCGTAGCCTGGTTGGCGCAGAGTGACAACCAGGGTTTTCCACTTCATTGGCGAGGAACCTGTTTGATGTTTTATAAGAATCAGATTGTGAAGTAAATGAATAAACCAAATTCAGCAGTAGCAACTGTCTTGAATTAGAAATTCAAGACAGTTGCTACTCGCTACGATGGCTGGGAATGACTTTCATATACGGCTATGGTGAGATGTGGGCTTCGATTCTTCCTAAAATCCACGTATAGAGAGTATACTTTTAGCTCTAGTTTATTGAATAAAAGAGTGCGAGTTAAATTAATAAAGAGAATAATATATGGATACTTATAAGGTCATTGATTTATTTATTTCTGGATTCGCTGCTTTAGGTACATGCGGTGCAACATTTTTAGCACTTTATTTTTGGTTTCGTGATGAAGCTTTAAAACTTCGGTTTAATGGAATGCATGGAGACGCATACGGTTCACTTCCGAATATTGAAGGGGGCTATTTAGCATTACGGTTTACTAATACAGGATATAGACCTATTTTTCTCGAATTAGCTGGAGTAAAATTTATCAGTGGTTATTTATGTTCAAAAAAACATGCCACTGTTGAATTCAGTATGCAAAATAATAACTTAATAGAAGATTCTTTACCTAAAATGCTACAACATGGTGAAACCTATATGTACGTAACATCCTGGAATAGTTTCTTAAAGTTATGTGATGCAAATAAATTTAGGAAGTTCCATATTTATACCTATGTTTCATCGCTACAAAAAGAAATTAATTTCAGCTTTAGCAAAAGTATCCTTACAGAAATAAATAATCGCAACTGATTACGCACCTATTTGTACAGATACAGTAGGTTATTAAAGCTGCGCGCAAGTAGCTATATGCATACTAATAATTGGCTTAATCGATAGCTCATGAGAGCCCTTTATTTTTATCCAGTTATTTTTTAGTTCGTCAATATTAAAATTACTCAGAGTAAAGCCACGAGTTTCTATTGTCCCTCTCTTGAATTGATCTTCAAAACCTGAAATATCTTTTAAAGGGCATTTTCTAAAATAAATGATTTCTTCAACCTCTAAATTAGCTGTAAATTTAACCGGAAAAGGTTTATTGTCAATCAATAAAAACAAATCTGTAGCTATAAACTCAATATTTTCATGAATACCAACGGAGATCTTATTGTTTTCGTTTATCCACCAGTTCATAAGGAGATCATTCGCAAGCCCAATTTCTTGTTCCTTATTATATAACATCATGGAATGATTTAAGGGAATGGGGCCGGTTCCCAGATACTGTATATTAAAACTAAACTGTCTCAGATTCCTAACCAAACAAATTGCTGGAAAGGCAATATCAGATCGCCAATCATGATTGCCAGTATCAATAAGTCTATATAATTTAAGTTGTGCATGCTCTCCTACAGCTAAAGCTGCTTTAGTAAACCCCTTAGCTGAAACAATAACTCCTATATTTGCACCCACGTCCTTTATCAATCCTATTGTGGCCTCGACACTTTTTACATTTACAGGCCCTTTTAAGTCCTTACATTCAATAACTATATTTATAAGATAATTACCTATATTTTTCTGAACTAAGATATCTATCTGTCTTTTTCTCCTGGAAATTCTGCCAACGATTTTTTGATCTAACTTAATTGTTGCTTCAGGAGCTAAATCAGCTTGAACCTTTGCAACTAAGTCTTCAAATGCTTTCCATTTTTTAATAGACATACTTTTATCAATTTAGGGGTTAAATCATTATTAATATTCGACACATAGCAAAAATAATATTTATTAATTACATAACTTATTGATTTTACAATGCCGTTGCGCGGAATCGAACCGCGGACCTATTGATTACGAATCAAGTGCTCTACCGACTGAGCTACAACGGCAATAGAATCTATTATACCCAGGGATGATTGAGGTGCAAGATTTCTAGGAGGCTTGTTGTGCTAGTTGGGCTTGCTTTTGTGTTAATACGACCCCGATGGTCCAGTCACCATTTTCGGCCATGAGGTTAATGTTTTGTTGGGGTTGGATACCGTAGCCGTCTACCATTAATGCATAATAGTAGGATGGGAACAGGCAATAGCCATAGAGGTAGTCGTTTCCGGGGTATTGCGACGTTAACGTTGACCATTGTTGGTGGCAGATTTGGGTGTCTGCTTGGTCAAGCAACTCTTGATTGGTGAACTGATTTTCAAATTGGAAAGGTTTGCTTTTAGCAAGATCAGATGCTCCCCCTATCACAAACCAACTGTTGATTTCGGAAGCAGCTAATGCTGGCTGAACAGTACTATTTACTTTATGTACTGAATTCATTAAATGAGCTAAGCCACTTTTACAAGAGTACGCATCGCCAGTCGCTGGTTGACCTGTGGGGAGCTCATAATTATCAGCAAAGCATGTTGATTCATCGAGGAATTGATGCGTTACTTCGGTTTGCCCTAAGCCTAAAAAGCTATGAATAAATAGCGTTAAATGGCGACCATAAAGATCAAATTGCTGAATGTCTTGAGCATTAATACCTTCTGTTTTTTGAATAGGGAATATAATTTGCACGGAAGCCCCCCCCATATCCATCACCCCAGATAATTCCTGATCATCCGCAGCCAAAGAACCTCGTTGGTAGTTAACCGCCAACCAACCGAATAACCCTTCTTCTGTGCCCGTTATCGTTTTGGCTTTTTGCAGCTGCCATCCTGATTGATGGGCGAACCATTGCTCAATCGTTGTATAAAACTGCTGTTGTTTAGGCTTTGGCAATAAACGCATGCCTGCTGTAGCGTAAAAATAGATAGGTAAGTTATTTTCTGGCGCTCCAGAAAATAACGTGGTTAAGTAAGCATCGATGGTTGCATCGTTTGCTTCAATAGTTGCTAAACCGGGTTTAATTTTTTTAGACCAGATTTCACGAATGTTAATGGGTGTTTGAGTAGCATCTAAATCATAAGAATAGATATGAACGCGGGAGCCGGTGCTGCCTGCATCCACTACAGCGAGACACTGATGCTCTTGGCAGTTAGTATTTGCAGCATTAACAGTAAAAGTAACCAGAATAGCAACAAGACAAACTAAACGAGCAATGACGCGCATAAGATCACTAGTGAAGACTTGAGAGTGGGCACATAGTACATTATGTATATTTTCTTGTCAATGAGAATTGAATAAGATCAATTATTGGTCCACTTATTCAGTTTTATAACAGGTTGGTTTTACCCTACCTCTATCTCCAGACAGACGAATCGTTACCATGCCACAATCTGCAGTGTTTAAGAAATCGATTCGTTGTTTCTGCAGTGTTTGCAATGTTTCTTTATGGGGAAAATGATAGCGATTATCAAACCCTGCGGAAATGACAGCAAACTGCGGTGCCACTTGTTTTATGAATGGCAATGAAGACGACGTTTTGCTGCCATGATGGGGCAGTACGAGAACAGCAGATTGTAGTTGCCCTTTATAATGAGTAACCAAATAATTTTCAGCCAGACGCTCAATATCCCCTGTTAATAGAATTTTTTGTTCTTTATTCTCGATTTGTAAGATACAAGAGTTGTTATTTTTATTTTTAAACCGTTTATTAATTGCTAAAAAACGAAAATTGACACCATCCCATTGCCAGGCAGGATAATGATGACAATTTTTACCACGATGATAAAAAGAGGGACTATTTACTATGAGTTCATCAATCTTATAGTTTTCTTCCAACGAGGCTAACCCACCTCGGTGATCTAAATCAGGATGGCTAATAATCACCTTATCGACTTTCTTTATACCTAGCGTATTTAGATAAGGAATAATCGCTAATTTTGCCATATCTCCTCCCTGATAAAATTTGACGCCAGTATCGTAAATGAGTAAGTGTTTTGCTGTTCGCACACTAACTGCTAATCCCTGTCCAACATCGATAATGTTAATTTCTGCCTTTCCGTCTTTCACACGCGGATAGCCTGGAAAAAGAGCAGCCATACTCATGACAATTAAGGCTGGCCACATTGTTTTTACTGGAAAAAATAACAGCACAAGCATAGTTAACATTAATGCCAGCGGCGACAGTACACTGATAAATGAAAAATTTAGGTTAAGCAATGAAAGAGCATCAATCCAATTTAAATAATAAAGCAACCCTTCAATAGCCCACGATACCAGAATTAGCAAAAGAGAATTATCCCACCATTGAGCCATAAACAAAGCGATCAAAGACAACGGCACAATAATAAATTCCACCAAAGGAATGGCCAGTAAATTAGCAAGTACGCCATTGACTGCCCCATAAGAAAACCAAAACAAAGTTAGAGGCATTAAACCAAAAAGACAGATTAACTGCAGGATGATTGTTTTTCTAAACCCTTTTGCAGAAAAACGCTGACTACCAAGCAGTAGACTCGCGACCGCGAGAAAAGATAAATAAAATCCGGGCGATAAGACATCGTGTGGCTCATAAAGTAAGACAGCAAGCAATGAGTAGCGCCAGGCTTGCCATGCTGTGAAACGATGATTTAAGAAATTTTTTAAAAGTAAGAAAAAACAGGCAATTAAAGAGCGCTGTGAAGCGGCTGCAAAACCTGCAATAAGCGCATAAATAAGAGCCATTAAAAAACTAACAATACTGGCAGCCTGGTCGGCGGGATAATGAAGGCATAATCGCCCTCCTCGTGACCATAACCAACGCATTAATAAAAAACTTAATCCAGCCACAAGTCCTATATGAGAGCCAGAAATAACCATTAAGTGCGTTGTGCCTGTTCGCCTGAATAGATCCCATTGTGATTTATCAATGTGATTGGTTAATCCTAAAGTTAATGCTTCAAAAACGCCTAATACCTTCTCTTTAGGCATTAATTTGCCAACATTTAGAGCAAGATGCTCACGAAAACCAAGAAGACTTTGCGGACTATGAACTCGCGTCAACAATTTAGCGGAATGGGGTCTAATGTAACCAGTCCAACTAATATGGCGCGCATTAAGCCAACCGACATAATCAAAACCACCTGGATTTCCAAGGTTAACAGGCTTTTTTAACTTGGCTTCAAAATGCCAGAAGTCCCCTACTTTAAATTTAGGGCAATGAGTATAGCAAGCGAGTAAAACTGTCGACTTCACTTGTTTGCCATTCAGCTGATTTATTAAAAACTGGAATTGAGATTTGGAAAAACCAGTGGTTGGGATAGAGACAATTTCACCTTCCAAAATGGCTTTTGTGATTACTTGAACATCCGATGGCATATCACTATCGGCTACCCACCGGTTATGAATCACACTCCAAAAAATGGCAACTAAAAAACAACCGAGCAAAGTCCACCGAGGTTTTAAACTCAGACTCATAGCAAGAAATAAAAAAGCATAGAGGGATTTTGAATAGGCAAAAGCTATCCCTGCAAAAAAACAAAGAATTTCCATATTTTAATTGGACTTGCTGCAATGGGTGCCTACTTTATAATAATTAATGCAGGCATACAATTCTCTAAACCACTAAACTCGGGATACTCTCTGTGGTGGCAGCTTCATAAATAGCTTGTAATAACATCTCTGTCGTACTATGGCTTTTACATCCTGATGCAAAAAAATAAAATCCAGTTCCACGATTTATCATTAAGCTATGCTCTTTAGTTTCAAGTATTTCTTTCAAGCGATTACCAAGCTTACTATCGGGTAGTGATTCTAATTCTGTAAATAAATTTCTAAGTTCATTTGCTTTAATTTTTGCTTTAATATCTTTAGAATTTTCTAACTCGCTTGCATAATTGCTTAAGGCATCAAGTGTCTCTCGTAACTTAGGAGAGCGAGGCATCCGTTCAGCTTCAGCTGAAAATGTTTCCTCTCTTTTAATCGCAGCTTGAGGTAAATCAGGGAAAATGTCATGCTCAACCAAATTCTCATAGGGTAATTTATAAACGGTAACGAAACTCACTTTACCATTCATTTCCATGGCTTGATGAAGTAAATGAGCTGACAAAAAGTTAACTGCATCTTCACGGCACTTAAATTTAACTAAACCATAATTATTATCGTAATACTCAATGCCTTTGCCCACCATTCGCAAAGCTGTTGAGTGAAAGCCCCAGGTATTTATTAAGAAATTAAAATTAAAAGTGCTTTTTTCATCCAGCTGTTTTAGAGCATTCCAAATAACTTCCTTTATCTTTAGTTCTTGCCTTATAGCAAAATACCAGCCTACGCGTCTAAAAAGAATATCTGCAAAGGTCCAGTTGGTTTTGAAAGTGGTATAAAGCTTTTTATCTGAGGCTACTGATAAACTATCCAATATTCCCTTGGATGCCAGTTTTCCATAACGATGAGTATGTCCCCAACAGTACCCATTAAAATCTGAACTTTTAAAAGGATCATTTGATTGATTAAAGGGAATAAAATGAGTAGCATATTTTTGTGCTAATTGAGCGTAATGTGAACCATTTTCTTGATATGCATCGTAATTCGCCATCTGACTTTTGGCAGTTCTTTTGATGTTTTTCAGGACATTTTTAACTTCTAAAACAGCATGATCCACATCATCTTTTGGCAATGATTGAAGAATATTTTTTATTTCCTTGCGTACCTTTGCTAATTGCTCTATATCATAGGCTTTACGCAATTCAAGGATGGATTTCTCAGCAGAAGCTGTTTTTAAATAAGTAACAAAGCTAGGATGGTTAGCCTCTTTTTCCAGATTTTTCAATGAGCTTTTTAAACGAGCTGCAAGGTATTTATCTTTAATATTTTTGATTAATTTGTAGCAATCAGAATAGTGCATACTTCAGCTTAGGCTAAGAGAGCGATGGCCTATTTTAGCAAAGTTAACTTAATGAATGCTTAAGTAACTTTATCAGCGCTGAATTTGTTTATTTATAAAATAAGATCATTAATTAATCATTTATTAATATTCATTTGATACGATCAATGTACTGAAAGTCAAAGTTCAAAACATTATAGGGATAGGTAACAAAGGAGAGCTTAACTCTACCCCTTCAGAAAGAGCAGAATCAGGAGAAATCGTTTTAGTTACTATTGAAATTGAAATCTATGCGGAACATAACGAAACAAACAGATTGGGTATCTTAACCTGATAACCTATAGGAAATTCTCTTACAAAATTTAGGTATTCCCAGTAAAAATCGCTAGCCTGTTAATCTTCTCGTTATATTAAAACCAATGACAATCTTAGGAAAATTTTCTAAAAAACTAGCAATATCAAACAGATTCAAATAGGATAAGACTAATCTGCGGTGAAAAGGATATTTCTCCATGATCATTTCAGCGTTAAATGAAAGTAATAACGATACCCGCGTCGCAATTACCCCTAATGCAGTAAAGCAGTACCTCAAAATGGGCTTGGACGTGACAGTGGAAAGCAATGCCGGTCAGGCATCAGGTTTCAGTGATGCAGATTACCAGACATCAGGCGCTACTATTGTTAATGACAGAAAAGCATTGCTTAATACCGCAAATATTATTGTCTGTGTTGATGAACCTAATCCTAAAGAACTTGTAGGTATTACTCCAAAAACTCTCGTGATTGGTCCTATCGATAATGAGCCAACCAGTGATTTATTAACGTGGGGCGCAAAAGAAAAAATTAGTATTTTTTCAATGAATCTCATCCCACGTATTAGTCGTGCACAAAGTATGGATAGTTTGTCTTCTCAGGCTAACCTCGCAGGTTATCGTGCAGTATTAGAAGCCGTTTCTCATTTTAAACGCGCTATTCCAATGATGATGACAGCGGCGGGTATGATTCACCCCGCAAAAGTATTGATTCTTGGCGCTGGTGTTGCGGGTCTCCAGGCCATTGCAACCGCCAAACGTCTGGGGGCTGTTGTCTATGCTTTTGATGTTCGTCGTGCTGCTAAAGAACAAGTAGAAAGCTTAGGCGCTGAGTTTATTGAAGTCAGCATGGAGCAAGATGCAGAAACAAGCGGGGGTTATGCTGGCGAAACGAGTGAAGAATATAAACGTTTACAGGCAGAACTTATTGATCAATATGCAAAGCAATCAGACATTACTATTTCTACAGCCTTAATACCCGGTAAAAAAGCGCCTGTATTAATAACTAAAAAAACCGTTGAACAAATGAAACCAGGTTCTGTCATTGTTGATTTAGCCACGGCTCGAGGTGGAAATTGTGAACTGAGTGAAAAAGATAAGATTATTAAACATGGTGAAGTGACTCTTGTGGGTTTAAGCAATCTTGCAGGATTAATACCCGCAACCGCCAGTGAGTTGTATGCAACCAATTTGATAAATTTACTACGCCTTCTAATTCCTTCAGCCGATGCGCTTTCTTTTAATGCTGAAGATGAAATTATTAAACAAGCCTTGCTTTGTCACGATGGCCAATATCTCCCCTTTCAAATGGCTAAGGAACCACAACATGCCTGAAATCAATACACTTGGTAATCCCTATATCGCAATTCTTACCATTTTTGTTTTAGCCTGTTTTGTTGGCTATTACGTAGTCTGGAAAGTTACACCAGCACTACACACGCCATTGATGTCAGTAACCAATGCTATCTCTAGTATTATCATTCTCGGTGCCCTTATCGCTGCAGGTACTCAATTCACGGGAACAATTACTTTTTTAGGCGGATTAGGCATTTTTATTACCGCCATTAATATTTTTGGTGGATTTGTGGTAACTCAGCGCATGTTACGCATGTATAAAAAATAATAGGATAAACATATGACTTCTTTATTCCCCTTTTTATACCTGGTTGCCGCAGTATGCTTCATTCTGGCACTCAAAGGTTTAGCTAGTCCTGCCACCTCACGTCGCGGTAATTTATTAGGGATTTTTGGCATGGCGGTGGCAATTGGTTCAACCTTAATGATGCCATCAGTTCATCATCATGGATTATTAATTGGGCTTATTATCGCCGGCGGTATTATTGGTACTATCATTGCGCTTAAAATTAATATGACAGCCATTCCGCAATTAGTTGCTGGCTTTCACTCATTAGTAGGTCTTGCTGCTGTTCTTGTCGCATTTTGTGCGTATCTCTCTCCGCAATCCTTTCATATTGGCACCCCAGGAGCAATCGAATTTGCCAGTTTGATTGAGATGAGCCTTGGACTAATTATCGGGGCAATTACGTTTTCTGGTTCCATCATTGCCTTTTTAAAACTCCAGGGACTTATGTCAGGAAAACCTGTGCGCTATCCAGGACAAAAAATAGGAAATTTGATTATTGCCCTGGCGATTGTTGCATTGTTTATTTACTTTGTAATGGCTCAAGGACTGCCTATTTTTGCTTTAATGGCGCTGCTTTCTTTTCTCATTGGTATTTTGTTAATCATTCCAATTGGTGGTGCCGATATGCCGGTGGTCATTTCGATGTTGAACTCCTATTCTGGTTGGGCAGCAGCAGGTATTGGCTTTACATTAAGTAATCATCTTTTAGTGATTACTGGCGCGTTGGTTGGTGCAAGCGGGGCCATTCTGAGTTATATCATGTGCGTTGGCATGAATCGCTCCATCATTAATGTTATTTTTGGTGGTTTAAAAGGAGCTGATACAAACGCTGCAGCAGCCCATCATGATAATCAGCAAATACATCAAGCCAATGGTGAAGATGCTGCCTTTTTATTAAGCAATGCCAAAGATGTGATCATTGTTCCCGGATATGGAATGGCCGTAGCTCATGCGCAGCATGCCGTGAAAGAATTAGTCGATGCATTAGAGGATCGCGACATTCGGGTTCGCTTTGCTATCCATCCAGTGGCTGGTCGTATGCCTGGCCATATGAATGTGCTTCTTGCTGAAGCAAATATTCCTTATGACCGTGTATTTGAACAAAGTGAAATCAACCGCGATTTTGCTACCTCTGATGTGGCTTTTGTCATTGGCGCTAATGACATAACCAACCCCGCAGCTAAAACTGACCCAGGTTCGCCCATTTATGGTATGCCTGTATTAGAAGTTGAGAAAGCTAAAACCGTTTTATTCGTAAAACGCAGTCTTTCCCCGGGATATGCTGGTGTCGATAATGATCTCTTCTTCCGTGACAATACGTATATGCTTTTTGGTGATGCCAAAACGATGACAGAATCCATCGCCAAAGCATTAGAAGAAATCTAGTCTTAATATCATCCCAATTGGTTTACATAGTGTCATACGTGGTGATGACACTATATGTAAACAATATGCTCATAAAAAAATCGATAAATTCTTCAGGAAAATCAGGCACATAGCGCTAAAAAATTTTGCATCTTCTAATTTTGCAATCAGGCACAGTAAGTAGACAATGACAGATCGTTGGTAGCTGTTTAGACGTGTTTATTGTTCATGGTTTGCTAAGCCCACAAAATAAGGTTATCTTAATTGATTTTTTATTAGGAGATCTTTATGTTACGAAAGCTTGGTTATAGCTTGTTTTGTGCAGGAGCATTATTCAGTGCGAACGCCCTGGCTATAACTCACACCCTGGCGGCTGGTATTAACGTGGAGTATGAATTAGCTCCAAATAAATCAGAGGATTTTGTAAATTCCTGGTTTTGGACTATCACTTCAACTTGCACAATACACACCAAGGATAATAGTGACGATATTTTTATTGAGATTCTAAAGAAATCAGGAAAAGTTAATGACATCAGCTTACACCAGGGCGATACACTATTAATGCCCGTTCATAATGGTGATAAAGTCATTATTGCAGCGGAGTCTGGTAGCAAAGTAAGACTAACTAATCAAGGCGAAAACACTGTTTCTGCAAGTTGCTCAACTTAAACGCAACTCAAAGAGTTTATTGACATTTTACCAGAATAATGAAATGTCAGTAGCTTTGAGGTATGAGGGGAATACTCTTCCCCTCTCCTATCTCTTTATTAATGTTCTCGGGTCGCTGCAAAATGAATTTTGGGATAGCGCTCTTGGGCCATGGTTAGATTGACCCTTGTAGGGGCCAGATACATTAAAGAATCACTACCGTCTAAAGCCAGGTAATCATGAGCTTTTATACGAAACTCAGCCATCGCTTTATCATCGTCAGAATAAACCCAGCGAGCACAGCTCACATTTACCGTTTCATAGATACAGTCTACTTTATATTCATGTTTTAAACGGTGGGCCACAACATCAAACTGCAAGACACCCACTGCACCTAAAATCAATTGATTGCTGTTTAAAGGACGAAATACTTGCGTTGCTCCTTCCTCTGATAACTCAATCAAACCTTTTAATAATGCTTTGCTTTTTAGTGGATCTTTAAGACGTACCAAGCGAAAAAGCTCGGGTGCAAAATTGGGAATGCCGGTAAATTTTAAGGTTTCCCCCTGAGTAAACGTATCGCCAATGCGAATAGTGCCATGATTATGCAAACCAATAATATCACCTGCCATTGCCATTTCTGCGTGCGCCCTATCGCCTGCCATAAAAGTTAGTGCATTCGCAATTTGCACTTCTTTTGCAATTCGCAAATGTGTTAATTTCATCCCTTTCTTAAAGGTTCCAGAACAAATACGCAAAAAAGCAATGCGATCGCGATGTTTGGGATCCATGTTAGCCTGGATCTTGAATACAAAACCGCTAAACGCTTCTTCAGCAGGATTTACCCGTCGCTCCAATGCCACGCGAGGCATAGGGCCTGGAGCATATTCAGCAAAATCATCCAAAAGTTCTTTAATGCCAAAATTATTAATAGCAGACCCAAAATAAACGGGCGTCAGTTTTCCTGAGAGATAATCTTCAATGTTAAACTCGTGTGAAGCACCTTTAACTAATTCAATTTCATCACGTAGTTCTTGGGCCATGCTTCCTAAGAGCTCATCTAATTGCGGATTATTTAATCCTTTTATTGCCACTGCTTCCTGTTTTTGAGTATTTTTTCCTGGCTGATACAGATAAACAGTGTCTTGATAGAGATGGTAAATCCCCTTAAAACGTTTCCCCATTCCAACGGGCCAGGTTACAGGCGCACATTGAATACCAAGTACAGTTTCAACCTCATCAAGCAAACTAATCGGCTCTCGTCCCTCACGGTCTAATTTATTAATAAAAGTCATAATTGGTGTATCTCGTAAACGACATACTTCCATTAATTTAACCGTTCGCTCCTCGACCCCTTTAGCAACGTCGATAACCATTAGCGCGGAGTCGACTGCCGTGAGCGTTCTGTAGGTATCTTCAGAGAAATCTTCATGACCTGGGGTATCGAGTAAATTCATCACATGGTTATTATGAATAAACTGCATGACGGAGGTAGTGATAGAGATTCCTCTTTCTTTCTCCATCTCCATCCAATCAGATGTTGCATGCCTGTCGGCTTTTCGTCCCTTCACAGTACCAGCCAGCTGAATAGCACCCCCGAATAATAATAATTTTTCGGTGACCGTGGTTTTACCTGCATCGGGGTGAGAAATAATAGCGAATGTTCGCCGTTTGGAAAAATTCTGATAAAAATCGGACATATGAACCTGCCACTGCACAAGATAACGTGCATTTTAAGGGAAAGAACCTAAACTGACAATTTACTATGGAATATAGTTCTTAAATTTGTAGACAGCCAGCTGGGAATTGATTTAAATCCACCCTGTAAATCAATTCCCAATTTGAACCGTCTTACAAGCCATGGGAAGGGGAACAGCACTCGTCTATCGCATCAGCGACACATTTTACAACACTCGCGATGGGACGGGTTACTAAACTTAAGATACTTAAAATTGGATTAATAACCGCCGACATTAAAGCAGAAATAGCATTTAAAAAGCATATTTGTGCCTCTTTTAATTCCCTTTTTGCCTCACTATCCAACAAACTACTTTCTCTTTGCTGGTTGTGTGACCAGTAGTTGGCAGCCTTTAAAAGTGAAATTACTGTATTTACAACGTCAATAACTACATCAAGTAAAAATGCAGGTGCTAGACAAAGGTCAATAATTGGATTTAAAAGATAAGCAGTAAAATCTGACTGTTTATAATCTACACGCTGGATGGGTTTAAACACGGTAAAAAAACGATTTTGCGGGGAAGCAAAAATTCTATCTCTCTTTGCAAATATAGAAGGTATAACTCCTACCATGATGAACTCCCTATTAACAATTGTTTTTATTAATAAAATGTTATCCTTAACCAACTATGGGATGGATTGTCACTGACGGATGGTTAAGAAAAATGATAAATTCTAGAAATGAAAGCTTAAGGAAATATTAACAATGATAACACGAGTAGATAAATTGATTTGAACCCTAGGGTTCAAATCAATTTAATAACAATCTTATTGGTAAGAAAATTCAGGATGATGAGATTCTTCATCATATTGTGAAGAAGAACCGCAATCCAATGCATTAGCAATACCTTTAACAGCGCTAGCAACCGGACGAGTAACTAAACTCAGGGCACTGAAAATTGGATTAAGTAGAGAAATTAATGATGAAATGGCTGCACCAAATTGCTCTGCTGCCGCTTTAAATTCTCATTTTGAATAACTATCGATTAACTCTTCAGATGTCTGCTGTTTAGAACTCCAAATATAAGCTGCATTGAGCAATGAAACCAGACTATTTACCAAATGAATAGCAGTATCTACAACAAATGCGGGCATTAAGACGATGTCGATAATTGGATTTAAAAGATAACCAGCGAAATCAGACGCCTTGTGTTCTGTTTCCTGAATAGGTCTAAACATGGTAAGCCCACGCTGTACAGTAGTTCGTAGTCTAGATGCTTCTTCATGAAAAATAGGTCTAATAAGTTTTGCCATCATTACTCCAAAGATTAATTAATTTGCTTAACTGAACCTCAGTCAAAAAACTCTCTTAGGTATTTATTCAATTTTAACTGAATGAGTGACTAAGCTCAGGAATTGCGCATTGTATACTAATTAGCTTAAGAAAGTATTAATAAATTTCATAAATTATTTTATATGGAGAAAAAGCTCTTATAGATTTTTAGAAAATCTGTATAGGTTAGGAGTACATTTCCATGTTTAGAGTTAATTTAGATAAAAAAACAATCTGATGTCTGAGTTCTGCAAGTTATATCAAAACCCATCTTCATGGATAAAAATTGAACTAATGAAGCCAGTTTTGCGACAGTTTTTTTGTCATGCAGACAAGAGGCATTGGTCATTAACACATTGATTCGATGACAAAAATAATCGGGCTCGAGTTTATAAGCTTCTTCTAAGAGAGCGGAAGTATTTGTCTGGAAAAAAGAAGTAGTGGCAGTGAACAAATAGCTAAAGCTTATTATAGGACTAAAGGCCCATGGCTCTTGCTGTTTTTTTATTAACTTTATAGCATTTTGAATTTTAATTTCACAAAAAACCATGTTCTTTAAGCGCTGGCTTTTCCCACAAAAATTATCAATAGTCCGATTAAAATTATCCCTGGCAAAAACATCAACTCCTTTATCAAATAAAAAGCACAAAATTCTATAGGGATCGTCAGCATTTAACGTTTCAAATAACATTTGCTGGAGAAAAAACTGAGGGAAAAAAGCGGAATATTTTTTGTAAAGCGCCTCTAATACAAGATGACAGTTTCCTATTACCGCTGCTTTAAATGCTTTCTCCAAAACGCTGGGCATTGAATGTTTACTTAATAATACCTCAAGGATAGAAAGCTCCCCATGAGAGGCAGCTATTTCAATCAGGTAATGATAAAGTCCAATTTCTTTTGTCGGAATAGTTGTAAAACAAGTGTGGAGGTATTTAACAATTTCCACATGACCTCGATATACCGCAATCATAAGAGCTTCTTTTATTAACTCAAATGATTTATTGGAATAAGGTTCTAACAGAAATTTAACCAATTCAAAATGGCCAAAAACAACCGCCAATTCAAAAAGGCGCGCTTCATAAGATGGTCGACTTGTAAATGATAAAAGCAGTATAACTTTACTGCCAGTCTCCTGCATGATTGTTAGCAATTCTTGCTGAGATTGATTACATACGACCGCCCAAAATAAACGATTTTCCGGCCTCTCATTCAGTGCGAGTGAATACAATCTATCTAATACAGTTTGTTGTTGATGCAAGCAAATGAAATCAAGGAGACAGGCGTGAGAATCATAGGGTTCAAGCAGTTCATATCCAAATTGTTGATGACGCTCGGGATATAACAATTCTTCCCCAGTAACGTCCCAATTATCCACATTAAAAATATCTTTTAAATGAAGTTGCTCATTATCAAATAAAACATGTAGCCTGTCCGTATTTCCCGTTAAAGCAGCTGCAAACAGCTTCAACTCATTATCTGGCCGACTACTATAGGCCTTAACATCCATAAGTCGTTTGTATGCCTTGGTCGTGTTTTCCCTTAAATAAAAATAGATTTTTTTCCATGACGATTCTTCATGCTCTTTTTGAATGGTCTTTATCGCTTTTGCACTAAAGTCACGTTGACAACGTTGTTTCCAAAATACCTGTTCATTGGTTAGGGTATTCCACAAGGTACATGTGGCTGCAATCTGTGCAATACCATGAGAAGGAAGATAAGCAAAAATTAACAAAAGCACTTCTACAGGCAAATTTTCCATCTTCTGCGAGTACCCAGCTGATTTAAGTTGAATCACAAGCTTATAACCTCAACTACAAATTATCCGAGGCTATAAGCTAAGTTATTAAGCAATAAGAATAAGTTCTTCCCGACATTCAAAATAGTCAGCAACCTTTGCTGCCGTTGCTTTATCTAAACTATTAGGCTGCCATCGAGGTGATTTATCTTTATCCACTAATAATGCTCTGATACCTTCATAAAAATCAGGCTCACGCATAAATTGGTTAACCAGACAGTAATCCATTGAAATACATTCAGCCATGGACATTGTTTTTGCTCTTTGAATTTGTGTCAACGTCACCTTAAGACTCAAAGGGGCCTTATGACGCAGATTATTTAACGTTGTCGTTGCCCATTCATCACCCATTTCTTCCAGAGCAGAAAAAATTTCTTCCATCGATTGCTGAGAAAAACAATGCGCTATTGCTGATTTTTGATCTTCAATAGGGGCTTTCTCAGGTGCCAGGGCTAATTGACTTAGGCAAGCATCCACTTGTTCATGAGCGTGGTGGGTTAAATCAACATTAGCCAGATTTTTCACCAACTCTTGTAGTCTATCGGACGATACAATCTGTTTAACCAAACCTAAAGCAAAGGCATCTTGCGCCTGCAGGCGATTCCCTGTCAAACCTAAGTAAGTACCAGTCGCATCAGGACAGCGTGATAATAGGTAACTTGCACCAATATCAGGGAAAAAACCGATACCGGTTTCAGGCATTGCAAAAATAAATCGCTCGGTCGCAACAGGATGCGAACCATGAAGAGAGATGCCTACGCCCCCTCCCATGGTAATGCCATTCATTAAAGAAATATAAGGCTTAGTAAAACAGTGAATATAGTGGTTTAGACGATATTCATGCCAAAAAAATTGCATTTGTTCAGGACTTTTATTTAATCCTGCTTCATACAACCAACGCACATCCCCACCAGCACAAAAGGCTTTTTCATCTTGACTTTGTACAATAACAGCATGAATCGTGGCATCTTTTTCCCAAAGCAATAATTGCTGCTGTAAAGCTTTAATCATGTCCAAAGTGAGTGCATTTAATGCTTGCGGCCGATTTAAGGTTACTAAGCCCAGATGTCCTTCGCGAGCGAAGACTATCTCTGTCGTCATCCCTACTCTCCTTTAAAATCTGCCCTACGTTTTGCTAAAAATGCCGCCACGCCTTCCTGCTTGTCTGCAGTTGCACAAACTTTAGCAAAATGAATAGCTTCCAAATGCAGTGCATCAGTTAACGGAAGATTATAACCGTGATCGATCACTTCCATCACACTGGCAATCGCTAACGGAGCCATCGATAAAATCGTGTTTAAAATATACTTTCCTTGTTCAAGCAAAGCATCGGGTTCGACAACTTCACTAATCAACCCCCAGCTTAAAGCGGTTTCAGCATTAATAAAGCGACCTGTCAGGCATAAATCAAGAGCACGTCCTTTACCAATTAATCTTGCCAGGCGTTGTGTTCCACCATAGCCAGGTATAACGCCTAATTTTACCTCGGGTTGTCCGAATTGCGCGGCGGTGGAGGCAATTCTTATTGTTGCTGAAATAGCCAGCTCACAGCCTCCTCCAAATGCAAAACCATTCACAGCAGCAAGCGAGGGTTTACCGAGCATCTCCAATTGTCTAAAAACCTCTTGACCTTCGCAGGCAAATTGGTATCCAGTCTGAGCATTGCATTCTGCCAAACGGGAAATATCTGCTCCAGCACAAAAAGCTTTGCCTGAACCGGTTAAAAGAATAGCTTTCACTTTAGAATTTTCTTTGGCTTCAGCAAAGATCTCTTTTAGAGCATATAAAACGTCTGTACTCAATGCATTTAACTTTTCCGGACGATTGAGAGTTAACGTTAAAATGCCTTGATTATCCAACTCTTTTTCAATTAAATTCATGCAGAAACTCCTGTTATTTCTTATTTCTATTAATTTATACGATCCCTCAAATACAACCTTTTTTAAGGATTATTCAATCAGATAATCATCGTCTAATGTTGCTTTCGCGATAATCTCTCGCATGATCTCGTTAGTACCCTCAAGGATTTGATGCACCCTCAAATCGCGAAAAATTCGCTCGATTTGGTAATCATGAAGATAACCATAGCCGCCATGCAGCTGCATAGCTTTATCACTAATGCGAAAAGCAACATCAGTTGCCACACGCTTAGCCATAGCACAATACATAGGAGCATGTGGATCATTTTTATCTAACGCATCAGCTGCTCGATACACCATTAATCGCGCAGCTTCAAAATCGGTCAGCATATCAGCAAAATAAAAACGCAAAGCTTGCATTTGCGTTAATGATTTACCAAATTGCTTGCGCTCATGAAGATATTGTTGTGTAAGACGTAGGCAAGCGGTTGCTCCTCCCAATGAACAAGCAGCAATGTTAACTCGTCCTCCGTTAAGAGCGTTCAGGGCAATTTTAAATCCCATACCTTCATCGCCTACCCGATTGGAAATAGGAACGCGACAATTTTCAAAATAAACCATGCAAGTAGGTTGGTTATGCCAGCCCAATTTTCTTTCTAACTTACCGAAACTTAAGCCCGGTGTTCCTTTTTCGATTAATAGTGAAGAAATTCCATGGTGGGAATCATCTCCTGTTCTTACCATACATAAATAAACATCACTGACGCTACCGCCAGAGATAAAGGCTTTTGCACCATTTAGAATGTAGCAATCACCTTCTCTAACTGCTCGAGTTTTTAATGATGCGGCATCTGAACCGGCTTCTGGTTCTGTTAAACAATAGCTTGCTAAAGCCTGCATTGAAGTTAAACGAGGTCCCCAAGTGCTCCGTAAAGGCTCTTGAGCATAACGGTCAATCAGTGAGGTCACCATATTATGAATAGAAAGATAAGCACTCGTACTAACACAACCAGCAGCAAGTTGTTCGAAGATAATTGCCGCATCAAGACGCTTTAAAGCGGCACCACCAATATCTTCAGCAGCAACAATACCAGCCATTCCCAAATTTGCTGCTTCACGCATGATATCCACTGGAAAGAAATTGTGTTCATCCCAGTGTGCTGCATTAGGTGCTAATTTATTGCGGGCAAACTCTAAAGCCATATCTCGAAAGGCAAGATGTTCTTCACTTAACTTAAAATCCATAGCTTTCCTTAAATAATTAAGTTATCTAACTAGTTTAAACCATAACATTTTTTTCGCTTAGCAAAATGGGTTATCACCACAAATTTATAAGCCTTTGGTGAAGATCACTTGCCTTAAACCATCCCTTATCTATCCCTGCTTTTTTTAAAGCGAAAGGCAAACAAAGTATTTACGATGAGTTAATAAAGAATGCTATTATTGCCAATTTTTCGCATCCGTTAAATAAAAAAAAGAAAAAACGTATGGAAACCATGGGACACACTGAATTCTATCGTACAAAAGCTCTCCATGTGTTAAAAGATTATTTTGGTTTTGATGCATTCCGCCATCCGCAAGAAGACATCATTCATGATCTAATTACCGGGAATGACTTGTTAGTACTCATGCCAACAGGCGGTGGAAAATCTCTTTGTTACCAAATCCCAGCTTTAGTACGCCAAGGTGTTGCCATTGTGGTATCTCCACTTATTGCTTTAATGGAAGATCAGGTTGCTGCTTTGAAATTACAAGGGATGCGTGCAGCGTATTATAATTCCTCTCTAACCACTGACGAGGCAAGACAGGTCCTTGCCCAACTTCATGCAAACGAACTGGATTTTCTTTACATTGCCCCTGAGCGTTTAATGAGTCAATCGTTTTTAGAACGCCTGCAAGACTGTTCTCTCGCCTTATTTGCTATCGATGAAGCCCACTGTATTTCACAATGGGGACATGATTTTCGCCCCGAATATGCGACGCTAGGGTTATTAAAAACCCATTTCCCTACTGTGCCAATGATTGCGCTTACAGCCACCGCGGATCAGCAGACCCGACAAGATATTATTAAAAAATTAAACTATGAACCAAAGCAATTTATCGTCTCATTTAATCGTCCAAATATTCACTATACCGTTGTTGTTAAAGATAATCCTGTAAAACAATTACAACAATTTTTACAAACACAAAATCAACAATCAGGAATTGTTTACTGTGGCACTCGTAATGGCGTTGAACGAGTAGCACTTAAATTACAGGAACAAGGGGTAAAAGCCAGAGCTTATCACGCAGGCCTTGCTTACAATGAACGTCGCGAAGTACAAAGTTTATTTCGTCATGACAAAATTGACATTGTGGTAGCCACCCTGGCATTCGGCATGGGCATTGATAAACCAAATGTGCGTTTTGTGGTGCATTACGACTTACCAAAAAATATTGAAAGCTACTATCAGGAAACTGGTCGCGCGGGCCGTGATGGCTTACCTGCCTCAGCAATCTTATTCTATGATCCTGCGGATAGTGGCCGCTTACGCGGCTGGATTGCTACTGCCTCAAATGAGGTACAACAACGTATTGAAATTGGCAAATTAAATCACATGCTTGCTTTTGCAGAAGCCACCCACTGCCGTCGTCAAATTCTGCTGCGCTATTTTGATGAACCTACTGAAAATTTATGTAATAACTGTGATGTTTGTGATAACCCTCCGCAAACTGTTGATGCTACGGAAGATGCACAAAAATTTCTATCTTGCATCTATAGACTACAGCAAAGCTATGGTATGACTCATGTAATTGATGTTCTTCGTGGAAGCACCGCGGAAAAAATTCAAAAATTAGCTCATCATCAATTGAGCACGTTTGGTATAGGGAAAGATAAGTCAGCGAATTATTGGAAACAATTGGCCTGGCAATTAATTCATCGCGATTTTTGCTATCAGGATATTAGTAATTTTAATGTTCTTCGATTGACTAAAAAAGCGGCAGCTGTTTTAAAAAGCCAAGAAAAAGTTTCTCTCTCAATCCCACATTCTGAGCTAAAAATGAAGAAAGTTAAAAATAAAGACCGTGATAATTTTACTAATGCAAATCATCCGCTATTTGATGTATTACGTGCACTGCGCCGTAAACTTGCTGAGGAAGAAAACAAACCTCCCTTCATGATTTTCAGTGATACAACACTACATCAAATGGTAAGAGACAATCCTAAAAATTTAGATGAGTTACTCAATATTTCAGGGGTTGGGCAACACAAGCTTAATCACTACGGCTGGCATTTTTTAAAGGCTTTACGGGAATATCAAGAGTTGGTGTAACATATCACCAACTTGTTAGGCAACCGTCACAACCCATGTCATCCTGGGAAATTTAGCCATAAGCATTCACGATTCACGTCATCCTGAGGAGTTTATGACGAAGGATCTCCTGAATGTGGCACTATCTTTAGGTAAACCTATGGCACTCAGGAGATCCTTCGCTTCGCTCTGGATGACGTGGGGAATCTGAATGACGTGGAGGGGGACAACGTGGGGAGCTTGGATAATGTGAGGGCTCTAATGACGAGGGATTCTGAATGATGAGAGTCGTGAACGATTACCTTTTTAGTCTGCAGGAACCGTAACCCGGGGTTCATTATTTACCCGGGCTACACCACTATTTTTTAGTGAGCGTGACAACCAACCTTTAGGTGCACTTGGTAATATTTACTCTTATTCCCTTCAATAAATCCACGAGTTTCCATAACCTCATACCAATCTAATTTACCATAATCTTTAGCGGCCTGTGCGATAGCATTGTTAATTGCTTCTTCAATCCCATCTTCTGAACTACCGACTAGTTCAATGACTTGATACACCCGATTATTCATTTTCGCTCCTTGAATAGTAAAACTCCATGATCAACTTTTAGTCTAGACGAATTACAACTATTTAACACATAAATTTAAGAATAGGTAGTCTTTATGGGTCATATCTGTAATTTAAATAAATTTTTTAGTTGAAATAGTTGGGCTTAACCTATCAGAAACTTGGAAGGAGAGTCTACAAGGCGCGGTTTATCCGCGGTATCCAGACGATGAGGACACTGCTTCGAGCAGCCAGATACCACGCGGTATACTGAGGGATTAGATATTAAGTAAAATGTCGTTACCAAGATTTAGCAACATCTCGACCCCCAGAGGGAGTGGAAAATTGGTGTACCCATGACCAATACCTTCTATTTGAATGACAGGAATTTCACAACTTTGGGCAAAACGCTCTAACACAGGTTGAATTAGGGATATACCATTCGGTTCAGCTCCCCCAAGAAAGTCACCCAGGACAATTGCTTTAGCCTCTTTAAAGACACTGGCTTGCAATAAATGCATTAACATGCGATCCACCCGATAACCGCGCTCCCCAATTTCCTCAAGAAAAATTATTTTATCGTGCCCATCAATTTGCCAACTGGTACCGATACTTGCCTGCACTAATGTCAAGTTTCCGCCGGTTATTATGCTTTTAAAGGACGTTGTCTTTTCGGCATGGGAATTAAGCGCTGTCCCCCGAAATTCAAGTGAATGAGTTTCACCAAATAATAACGCCTTCAATGCCGCGATGGACTCGGGAGAAAATTTATCAACTGCTAAAGCGCCATGAATACTTGGCCATTGCCATTGTCTTTGAAAATACAATTGTAAAGCCGTAATATCGCTCATTCCGACAAACACTTTCGGGACAACTGGTTTAGCCATTTGGCTTAAAGAGGGAATTAAACGCATACTGCCATATCCCCCACGAGCACAGATAACAGCTTTTGTTTCAGTATTCTCAAGCGCTCTCTTTAAGAAAAAAAAGCGCATTTCGTCGTTATTAGCACATAACAGATCTTGACCAAAAATGGCCGCATCGACTAAGCAATTTAAGCCCCAGGACGTTAGTAGCTTTTTAAGATCCATTAAATGTTTATCCGAACAGCGTGAAGCTGGAGCAATAATTTCGACACTATCTCCTGGCTTTAAGACAGGTAGTTTTTGCATTTTATTCCTCAAATAATAGGATTTTCTATCTAGGCATTAACTACTGCATTGTTCCATCTTTAAACTAATTTCAGTCTGTTAAGACGGTAATTGTTGCTGAGCTTTCGCAATCGCTTTACGGATCATTTGTGCTTCTTGTGATTGCTCAGGTGCTAATTTTAGCAGCTGCTGCCAATAATCAATTGCTTGCTGATAATCTTGTGCCGTGAAAGCATCCATTGCCAACATTGCCAAGGCATCAGGTTGATTTGGATTTTTTTGCAATAACTTTTTAAATAACGCTCTGATTGCGTCATTAAATTGTTGTTGATTAAGCTGCCACAGGCTTTGTGCATAATTTACGGTAGTTGCCTCATCGTCGGGATTTAATTGATGAGCTTTTTCAAAGGCATCACGTGCAGATACCCATTGTTCCTGACTAGCATACAAACGTCCTAATAAATACCAGCCACGAGCACTATTGGGATCTGTCTGCAAACGAGCTTTTAATTTTTCAATCAGTTGCATTGGGTTTTTTATCGATTGTAATACTGCCTGAACCTTTTTCTGTTTTTCTTCATGGTCAAGAAAGAGTTGCCACTGCGGCATTGCTCCCCAGTGCCAATACCCTGCTATGATTGCCAATGCAATCATAAGCGTTAATAAAAATGATATCCCTTTTGATTTACGAAAAGGATATAAAATAACTGGTAGAGCTAATAAAACCAGCATTAGAAAACAAATTAATAACCATTTATTCATTTGCACTTCGCTTTAAACAGGTACGCCAAAAAATCAATAAACCCGCAAATAAAAAGAGAGCCGGACCAAACCATAACAATGCTGTCAGTGGTTTTACAGGGGGATTAAATAGAATAAAATCACCGTAGCGAGAAGTTAAATAATCAATAATTTCACTATCCGCTTTCCCTTCTTTGACCAAAACATAAACCTGCTCACGTAAATCTTTGGCAAGACTGGCGTTGGAGTCAGCTAAATCCTGGTTTTGGCAAACCAAACAGCGCAATTCTTTTAATAAATGGGAAAATTGGGCTTCTTGCTTTGCTGTCTCAAGGGGATAAAAGGTATTTGCTATAGCTATTGTTACCCAGAAAAAACTTGCCAGGAAAAAATAAAGCCGAAAACGCATCATGCTTTCTCCTGTAAATGCTTCATTCTTGGCAAAAATTCTGTTTCCCACGTTTTTTCATCCAAAACACCGACATGCCTAAAACGAATAATACCTTTCTTATCGATTAAAAACGTTTCAGGTGCGCCATAAACACCCAGGTCAATTGCGACATTCCCTTCATGATCCTCACCAATAGCACGATAAGGATTTCCCCACTCTTTGAGCCAACGTTGAGCATTATTGGTATCATCTTTGTAATTTAAACCATAAATAGGTACACCCTCTCGTGCAAGACGCATCAGAAAAACCTGCTCTTCCACACAAGCAGTACACCAGCTCGCCCAAACATTGAGCAAAGCAACTTGCCCGCGTAATGCTTCAGGAGTAAATAAGTGTTCTCCTTCCAAGGCTTTTAACTGAAACGCTGGAAGTGATTTACCAATTTTTGCAGAGGGCAGTGTTTGCGGTTCTAAAGATAAACCTCGCCAAAGAAAAATTACCAGAACACCAAAAGCAATTAAAGGGATTAAGCGCCAAAGTCTCATGCAATTACCTCATTTAGAGCATTTACTCGTTGACGTCTTTGATAATAACGTCTATCCGTTAATGCAAGGAAACCACCCGCTAAAATCATAAAACCTCCGCCCCATATCCAGCGAATAAAGGGTTTATAATAGAGTCGCACTGACCATGCTTTATCGTCCAATGGCTCGCCTAAGGCCACATAAATGTCACGAAATGGATTCACATCGATTGCAGATTCAGTCATGGCCATCTGCCCTACATTATAAATTCGCTTCTCTGGATAAATAGTCGTTGTTCTATGGTGATGATTTATCGTAAAACGCGCCTGAGTACCATGGTAATTTGGTCCCTGTAAAGATGATTCGCCGATAAACTGAATATCATATCCAACAAGATTTACTTTATCACCGGGCCCCATTCTTACATCGTCTTGAATGCCATAGTTACAGGAAATACTAATGCCAATGACTGTGACTGCTACACCACAGTGAGCAACAACCATTCCCCAAAAGCCCTGCCCCAGGTTAACAACTCCACGTTGTTTACTTCGAACTAAAACTAATTTGCAAGTACTAAAGATCACCCAAAGGGCCAACGCCAGACCTAATAAGGCAGAAAGATTAATCATTGTAGTTAACCAATATAAAAGGCCTAATGAACCTAATAAACTGACTATTAATACGCTTCGTAATCGTGGTAGTAGTTTTTGCAAACTATCTCGTTGCCAATTTAAGTGTATGCCCATGCCCATTAAGATTAATAAAGGAATCATTAAAGGCACAAAAACCGAATTAAAATAAGGAGCACCAACCGATAATTTACCTAACCCAAGACCATCGATGAGTAAGGGATAAACGGTTCCCATTAATACCGTAAGCATCATGGTGGCAAGAAAAACATTATTTAAAAGCAAAGCGCTTTCGCGCGAAATGGGAGATGGCTTCTCACGATTTTGTAACGTTTGTGCCCTTAAGGCAAATAACAGTAAAGAACCACCGATTACAAAGAGCAAAAAACCCAAGATATACAAACCACGTTTGGGATCAACAGCAAAAGCATGAACGGAGGTCAATACTCCCGAACGTACCAGAAATGTACCAATAAGACTTAATGAAAAGGCAGAAATAGCCAACAATAAAGTCCAGGCTTTAAATTGTTGTCGCTGCTCACTGACTGCCAATGAATGCAATAATGCTGTACCAATAAGCCAAGGCATAAAAGAAGCGTTTTCAACTGGGTCCCAAAACCACCAGCCGCCCCAGCCTAGTTCACGATAAGCCCACCAGCTTCCTAAAGTAATACCTGTCGTCAAACAACACCAGGCAGCTAATGTCCAGGGTCTTGTCCATTTTGCCCAGGATGACTCGACCCGTCCAACCCAAAGAGCCGCAATGGCAAATGCAAAGGCCACAGAAAATCCTACATATCCCATATACAACATAGGCGGATGAAATAAAAAGCCCGGATCTTGCAATAGAGGATTTAAATCCCGACCCTGTGTCTGCAACACCTGAAACTGGCGCGCAAAGGGATTAGATGTTGATAACAAAAAGAGAATGAAACCAATGCTCACCCATCCGAGAACCACTAATACACGGGCTCTCATGGTTTTGTCCAATGCTTTACTAAAAAAACTGACTGCTAACATCCACAAACTAAGTATCGCCACCCACAGTAACATCGAGCCCTCATGTCCTCCCCAGACAGCGCAAACTTTATAAAACCAGGGAAGTGAGATACTGGAGTTGGTCAATACATAGATCACACTAAAATCATCGCGCAAAAAACAGAAAGTCAGACAAAGATAAGCCAGAGCAATAAAAACAAACTGACCACAAGCGTATAAAGGTGCAGCAGTTATCCAATCTATTTTGTTACGCCATAAACCATAAGTTGGAACCAACGCAAGCAACACCGCAAAAACCAAACCTACTATTAAAGAAAACAAACCGATTTCAGCTATCATGGACTTCTCTTTTCTCCATTTTGTGCCACTTTCGCCAAAGCATCTTTTACTTCGGGTGGCATATAGTTTGCATCATGTTTTGCGAGCACTTCCGTAGCTTTAAAATGATGGTTATCATGCAATTTGCCAAGTGCCACAATACCCTGACCTTCCCGGAATAAGTCAGGTAATATTCCGCGATAATTTACAGTCACTGTTTGTTTAAAATCAGTTAATTGAAACTCCACAGACAAATCATGGGTATTGCGTACAATACTGTTTTTAACCACCATGCCGCCTAATCGAATTGTTCGATCATTTGGCGCCACCCCTTCTGCAATTTGAGTTGGCGTATAAAATAAACTGATATTTTGTCGTAAAGTATATAAAACCAGCCCTGTAACCAATCCTAAAATAGATACAATAAACAGCAGCAGAAAAATTTTACGGCGGCGAACAGTATTCATCATTATTATCTCTTAAACCATTGCTGCAATTTTGTGATTGTTCGCAAACGTTGAGATCGGATACCGAACACATGTATTCCAAGTACAATACAAACCAGGCCATACGCGGGCCATACGTACATGGAATAACCTCCCATAGACCACCAATGCATAAATTGGCTCATACCTTTCCTCCTTCCACTAGACTCTTCACCCATTGTTGCCTGCGCTCGCGGATTAAAAGTTCATTACGTGCTTTGTGCGTAATAACCCAGAGGCAGTAAAGGGAAAAACCAAGAATAGTCAATAGGAGTGGGTATAACATGGGCGCCGCAATTTTAGGTTTTGCAAATACCGATAACGTGGAGCCCTGATGAAGGGTATTCCACCAATAAACGGAATAATGAATAATAGGTAAATCAATAAGTCCTACCAGAGTAAGAATAGCTGCGACTTTATCCCCCTGTTCTTGATCTTGAAATGAACTTTTTAATGCCAGGATTGCTAAATACAAGAACAATAAAATCAGTTCGGATGTCAATCGTGCATCCCAAACCCACCAGGTACCCCACATCGGTTTACCCCAAATGCTTCCCGTAATCAAAGCAAGAAACGCCATGGATGCACCAAGCTGAGCAGCTATTGCTAAAATAAGCCCTGCCATTTTAATGCGCCAAACTAATAAAAGAATAGCTAGAAAACCCATCCAGCCATACAGCGCCATCGATAAGAATGCACTTGGCACATGGACATAAATGATACGAAAAGCATCACCCTGCTGATAATCAGGTGGCGCAAAAACCAATCCCCAAATCAGGCCTGCGCTTAAAAATACCAAAGCACTCAACCCTAACCAAACAAGCCATGGCCTGGTACGCTCATAAAATGTTTTAGGGGAAGCCATTTGGTATAAAAATTTCCACATAGGAGATAATTAAGTCAAGAAAAAACTAGAATTTTATCACGCATTAGTCAGCAAGGCTAATGCGAATAACAGCAGCAATGGCAAAAGGTAGAAAAGCGCTTGCTAAAAGGGATACCGCTGTTAAGAGAGTTATAAAGCCTGAGACAGAAAATCCCTGCATAACTGCCGCTAAACTGCCACTTCCAAAAATCATTATCGGCACCGTTAGAGGCAATAAAACCAATGCCATCAACACCCCCTTACCAGCACTAAATGCAGCAGCAAGTCCGCATAAAAAAAGAATAGCAGGCGTCCCTACAATGAGACTGAGCATTAAAATAACCGTTTCGTAAGCAGTTAAATTAAACAACACAGCCAGCAAAGGACAAAAAATTAACATTGGCAATAAATTAAGTAACCAGTGAACCAGCAATTTGGCAGTAATAATAAGACTCAACGGATAACCTGAAATTAACCACTGTTCTATTACTCCGTCCTCGTGATCTTGCTGAAAAAGCCCTACAGACGAAAGTAACATGGCTAATAACATGGCTATCCAGACTATGCCTGGCGCGACAACACGCATCATTGAAGCTTCTGGTGGCATGGTTAAAGGGAAAAAAACCGTAACCATCAAAAAAAATAATGATGCATGCAACAGAAGCCTTGGCTGGCGGAGATGGAGTAATACTTCCCGATGAAATTGTCTCTTAAAAAGGACAGCAAGATTCATATTCTGCATCCGATAAGAGAAAACAGCGCTTTCATAAACAATACTCCCGGTAGTTTATTTTACCAATTGGTAAGCTTTGATGCGATGTGAAAATAACCAGTCCTCCTTGAAACAGATGATTTTCAAGCGAGTCCAAAAAGAGTGTAATGGCATCTTTGTCAAGTGCGACTAGGGGTTCATCCAGTAACCATAAACGAGCATCCGTCATTGCAATACGTAGCAATCCTACACGTCGGCGCTGACCGGCCGATAAATGTCCACTTATTTCATTACTCAATCCACCCAAACCAAAATTCTCAAGCAAGAGCTCAAAATCAACCGCTCGTCTTCCCCAATGCATATCAAAAAAGCAGTTTTCCTTAACTGTTAACAGGGGATTAATCCCCGTTCTATGTCCAACATAACAAAGGTTTTGTTGATAGGCTGTAATATTGTTAGCAATAGTTTCCCCGTTAAAATGAATTTCGCCAGCTAAAGGATTTAAAAGACCTGCTAACAATCGCAGTAACGTGGTTTTTCCTGTCCCATTACTACCACGTAAATGCAATAGTTGCCCTGCTTTTAATTCAAATTCAACCTGATTCAGCAGAGGCTTATCTTGGTAATCAAAACAAAGTGCGCGGACTTCAAGCATAGAGAATGGTTAAGGTAAAACAGGCAGACTAACTAGAATTGTCCTTTATAGCAAGAGGCTTATTGCGGAAAGAACTTGCACCATTGCGCAGTCATAGGGATAATCGGCATTTACTTGTTTCATGAATTAGGTGGACGATGGAATTTCTATCTGCATATGGTTTATTTCTACTGAAAGTATTAACCCTGGTAATTGCTGTATTATTAACTTTTGCGGGTATTGCAGCATTAAGCCGTAAACCCAAACCTAAACTGGAAATTACCTCATTAAATAAGAAATATGAAGAAACAATGCAACAAATGTCTCATGACATCAAAAACAAAAAACCTGAGAAAAAGAAGAAGAAAAAAGTAAGCGATGACAAACCTTCTCTCTATGTTATTGACTTTCATGGTGACATTAAAGCAAGTGAGGCCGACCAGCTACGTGATGCCATTACCGCTATTCTTGCTATTGCCGAACCTAACGATGAAGTGGTTGTTCGTATAGAAAGTCCTGGTGGTGCTGTCAATAGTTACGGTCTTGCTGCCTCGCAATTACAACGAGTACGCGACAAAAATATCCCTTTAACAGTCTGTATTGACAAAATGGCCGCCAGTGGTGGTTATTTAATGGCCTGCGTTGCTCACACTATTATCGCAGCCCCTTTTGCCATTATTGGGTCTATCGGTGTTGTCGCACAATTACCCAATTTTCATCGCTGGTTAAAGAAAAATGATATCGATGTTGAACTGCTAACCGCAGGAGAATATAAACGCACGTTGACAATATTTGGCGAAAATACAGAAAAAGGACGACAAAAATTTCAGGAAGATCTGGAAAAAATTCATCAAGCCTTCAGAACCTATGTTTTGGTAAATCGCCCACAATTAAACATCGATGAGGTTGCAACTGGCGAACACTGGCTAGCGAAAGATGCCTTCGATTTACGTCTTGTTGATCAATTAAAAACGAGTGATGACTACCTTACCGAAAAAATGGCAACATTTAATGCATTTAAAATCACAACGCATGGTAAAAAATCCCTAGTGGAAAAACTGCTTAAGCCAGTAACAAAACTGGTTCATCCCTGGGCCTAAAAATTGATTCTTATCCCCTATAGCCGGGATATAAGCATGTAGCCCGGCAATCTCCCAACGTTAACTCTTTTCAGACCATAAAAAAATTGTACCATTTAGGCTATTATCTATAGGAGTAGCTATGATTAGGAAATTCATTATGGACAGAATAAGAAGCCTTAAAGTAGTGTTATTTTACTTTATGACTATTACTATCCCTGCTGCTTATGCTGAACTTGGCCCAAAGGGCATGATCATTACTTCAAAATGTCCCAACTTATCAATTGAATATGCCCAGAGCTTTCCTCCTGATAGTCAGGTGTATGTAGATGGCCAAAACATCATTGCCTTTCAGTCAGCAAGAAATGGCGATGGCCATTACTCCGTAACCCTGCAAAATGTCAAAATTTATCCGGATGCAAGTAAACCCAATCAATATTGCTCTGCCGCCAAAATCGATATGGGAATTAATTTGCAACAAAACGAACCCTATTATAATTTCGTCGACTTACAAGGTGTGAATATCGGCTGCCAAGTTTTTAGGAATAACACAGCTGTTACGCAATTAATAATAGAATCGTGTAATGATTTTTAACGCGCTTTTCCTAACCTGATTACTTACTACTTAAATTACAATCCCTTAAAGGAGTCCCTCTCTATGCTCGTATGTCGTTAAACTCCCCTAACCTTAATCGCAAATCACTACTTTAAGGACTGTGTCAATTGGGAAATCCCTCTCGACGCTCGATGACGTGCAACTCGGATGCATCAAGACGATAGCGCACCATATCCCTCCAACAAAAATATTATTTTTTTGTTAGGTGGACTAAAATTAGCAATCATGGAGGTTAATTATGGAAGATTTTAGTATTCAAGAGGGTTTTCCTACAGTTTTTACCTTTAAAAAGACAAATGCCTCAGAATGGAAGCAAAAAATCCCGCATTATAAAGCTCAAATTCAACAACAATTATTAACTCATGGTGCATTGCTTTTTCGGGATTTACCTTTAACTACAGCTGAGCATTTTTCGGATTTTATTAAAGCAATAAATTTAGGGACTTTTGTAAACTACATTGGCGGCGACAGCCCTCGCGACAAAGTAATTAATAAAATATATACGTCCACTGAGGCTCCGCCTCATATTTATATTCCATTACATCAGGAACTTTCATATTTGAAAACTTATCCTGCTCATGTTTACTTTTATTGCGAAATTGAACCCGAATATCAAGGAGAAACGGTCATTGCCGATGCTAGAAAAATCTATAATTCACTGGATCCTGAGGTAGTAAGTCGCTTTCGCGAAAAAGAGTTAACCTATATTTCTCATTACTATCAAAAAAGCGCATTAATGACATTCATTAATTACTTAGCACGCTCCCATAAATCGTGGATGGATGTTTTTGAAACGGATAGCAAAACAATCGTCGAGCAATTTTGCCAAACTAATGAAATTAGATGGCGATGGCTTCGTGGGAACTGGATTGAATTAAAACACACTCGCCCCGCTCTTCTTCAACACCCAATAACTAAAGAAACCGTTTGGTTTAATCAGGCTCATCTTTATGATTTTAACCCTAAATTGTTAGGACTTTTAAATTTTCTTGCGGTCAAACTGCTATATTTTCGTCGCTTAACACGATTACATGAAGTCATTTTCGCTGATGGAAGCACAATATCCCGTGCTGATCTTTACCATATTCTTGATACATTGAAAAAACATACCGTCTCTTTTCCCTGGAAAAAAGGGGATGTTATGGTTTTAGATAATGTCCTTACCATGCACGGCAGAGCTCCTTTTAAAGGAAAACGTAGAATTTTAACTGCCTTAACCACTTAATTATATAAAAAACAGTCACTTTCCGACACCACTCTCTAAATAAAACACCACACTCATGTCATCATTATCAACTAATTTTAAGAAGATTTTATAATTAAGCTTTAAAATTGTTGCAGTGCAATAACATTTCGGTATAAATTTTCAGTTTGCTAAAAATTATATTTTCTAACTGGTTACTCATTTATTGAAAGGAAGCAATAAATTATGAAATATCCTCTATCTAGTTTCGTACCCTTACTTATTTTAACTCAAAGTGTCTTTATACATTCTTTGCAGGCAGCCAATGTGGCGCAACCCACGACATGCATTTCTTCGCAATTTATCGCATCTGGTGATGAATATTGGAAATCCATAATCTTAAAATTAACAAATAACTGCGGCCAATCAGTCGATTTTCAAAATGCTACTGTTACTTTTAAAAATAAAACAGCGATTAACACTTCATTTTGGGGAGACTTTGCTCCCCTGCCCTATCCCGATAATGTCTTAAATATCAGTTCGCAAATACAAACCGATGGAAACTATCTAGCCACATTGAATTTGCATTTTCCGTCTTATCCTGGTGCGAATAGCAAGCTACCAAATGGTAACAGTATTCAAATTAAATATGGCGTCAGTTCTGATCAGCATTTGGAAGGGAGCACCAATGTTTACACGGGAACGCCTGTACAAACCGGGAGTTTGATTTTAAATAATTCCTCAGCCAAGCCCAACAATGTTAGCCAGAATTATGCCTTGGTTCACTTAACGATGAACGGACAAATTGTCAATGATATTCAACTTCCCTGGGCCAACACCATAACCCTAACGGACCTGGCAGCAGGAAATTACAGTTTAGCGCCAGAAAGTATTTCTGACAGCAATGGAAATAGTTATCAAGGCAGCGCAACTCCAGCCAGCTTTACTCTCGCAGCCAACAGCGTTGTTAACTCAACCGTCAGTTACACCTTAGTACAGCAAATTGGGAAAATTGCCATTCATTTACAAAATCTGCCAAATGAATTAACTGGTTACACTGCAAGTCCTTCTGTTTTATTAACACAAGTTCAAACTGGAAACGCGATATCGCAACAATTAACCTGGAATACCACCACCGTTGTTTCACAATTAAAAGAAGGAAGTAGTTACAATTTTTCAACAGCATTAATTAATTACAACGGTTACAATTGCGCTCCAACCTTTACACCTTCAACAGCTGTAGCAAATGGAACCAACACACCTACTGTCAATTTAACGTATAACTGTGTTCAAGTTAATCAGGATACAGTCACGTTAAATATAAATGGGGCACCATCAACACTATCCTCACTGCCCATTACTTTAACCCCTAATGATAACTCAGCCACCATCTCACAAACCGTTAATTTAAGCAATGGTGCTGGCTCGAGTACTGTTTCTTTAACAGAGGGCGTTATTTATACGCTTTCTGCCCCATCTGTACCTGGATATACCATTCACTTTTCACCACAACCTTTAACAGTTACTGAAAATGCAATAGTAACAATTACACTAACTGGAAATGCCGGTACTCCCGTCGCAATAAATGGTCAGTTAACAGTTTGCGGTACTCAACTTTGTAACGAGCATGGAGATGCTATTCAACTAAAAGGAATGAGTACTCATGGTTTGCAGTGGTATGGACAGGGTATCTGCGTCACTTCAGGCTCTTTAGATGCCCTACGCAATAATTTTAAGGCTAGTGTGATAAGACTCTCCTTGTATGTACAGGAAGGAGGATATGAGACTGATCCCAGCAGATTTACCAACGAAGTGAGCACCTTAATTGATGAAGCCTTTAATCGCGGAATTTATGTTATTGTCGATTGGCACATCTTAAATCCTGGCGATCCCAATTATAATTTAACTCGCGCTAAAAAATTCTTTAGCGATATAGCAACGGTTCACAAAAATAAAAATAATATCCTCTATGAGATTGCCAATGAACCTAATGGTGTAAACTGGGCAACCATCAAAAGTTATTCAGAGCAAATTATTCCAGTAATAAGAGCCATTGATCCTAAAGCTCCCATTCTTGTAGGTACCCGTGCATGGAGTTCATTAGGTGTTTCTGAAGGTGCGACCTATCAGGAAATAGTCAATAATCCTGTGCGCTTTCCTAACATTATGTATACTTTTCATTTTTATGCAGCTTCGCATCGCGATGAATATTTAAATGCGTTGGACAATGCTTCTCGAATTTTGCCCATTTTTGTAACAGAATTTGGCACTCAAACTTATAGTGGAGATGGAGCAAATGATTTTGCTATGTCTGATCGCTATATGCAACTAATGGCATCGCGAAAAATAGGATGGACTAACTGGAATTATTCTGATGATTTTCGCTCAGGTGCAATATGGAAAACAAATACTTGTTCCAGTGGATCCTGGATTGATAGTAATTTAAAACCAGCTGGCGTTTATATTAAAAATAAAATTCAAACTCCGTAGCTATTAAATAATCAGGGTTTACTATATATAAAAGTGAACCCTGTAAAATTAAATACTCTTTTTAAACTCACTGGATATTTTGTGGTCGATAAAAAACTGAATATCATGTTTATTGAGATGCACTCCAGCATCGAGTTCATAACTAATTGCTGCAACCATACCTTGCCAATTCCTATCCTTCTCTTCTGCAAAATTTTTTCTGGAAAATACAAGAGGTTTCATCAAGGGCGAGAATAATTTAAATCGAGTTCTTTCCCAAGCATAGTTATAAATTTCTACAAATAAATCAAAATTTTCAGTAAAACAATTATCGTAAAATATTTCGGCCAAATCCCAGGCTTTGCGCGTACGACTATTTGATTTTTCTTTATAGTGCTTTTCTATCTCAGACAATAGCTCTACCAGATTGAGATTTTCTTTATCTTCCAAAAAATTTTTTTTAAGTCGGGAATCATTTTTTTGTGCAACATAAAGTGCCCAATATATTTTTTTAAATGCAATAACCTTTAATCCTAGATCGCGACTAATCGTTACTTGAGACTCTTTCGGTATATACATACTATCTTTTTAAAGTCCATTTTGTTCATCAGTATACACAAGATAGCAAATTCCACCATGTAAATTTCCTATTAGAGTTTTAAATTTACTCCTCCTATCGCGTAGTTTTACGTATTGTATCGCCTGACAGAAATTGTACAATAAATGAACTACTGGCTTATAATAAGAAATCAAGAAGCCTGGTATAACTTAACTTACTTAGGAGTCTTAAAATGAACCCTTGCAAACGAATTTTTATTGTCGGTCAGCCGGGAGCTGGTAAAGCCTTAGTAGCAAAAAAATTAGCAGAAAAACTTGGCTGGGAATTTATCGATGCAGATTTCGGTCTGGAATTTAGAGCTGGACGCAATTTGCGTGATCTATTGGGCAGCGAAGGTCATCAGTTTTTTTATGATTGCGAATCCACCATTTTGTCATCACAATTACAACAAGAAAATATTGTTGTGGCCACCGATGGCAGTATAGTTTGCAGCGAAAAAAATCGCGAACTTCTGTTAGAAGAATTTGTGGTATTTATTGATGTCAGCACATCAGTACAGCTTGAGCGGACTGCTCGCCACCCCACTCCTCTCCTACCCGTCAGCGATCTTAAGCAGTTTCTTGATAACCTTCACCAAGAGCGAGATAACTTCTATGAACAAGTTGCCAGTTTAACTATTGATAGTGATGATAATGAGCTTGAGCAACATTTATTGCACATAACGAAAGAAGCTTTTGAAACCAATGAAATTAAATCTGTTGCTGTCAAGCTGACATTAGATAAAAAAGACTTAACTCTTCTTCATAGAGATCGCTATGTTCCAATTCATTTATCAGAACAACAAGCAAGCTGTCTAAAGTTATTGGCCCAGGGAAAGAGTTCAAAGAATATTGCTCGAGAAATGAATATTTCATTTAGGACTGTGGAAGGTAATATCGCTAAAACCATGGAGTTACTGGGATGCACCTCGAGTAAAGAATTAATTGCCTTATATCATAATAATCCATAACTTTTAGCAAATAATTTGCTGCAATTTACAGCGAATTATTTCAACCTATAGTAAAAAGTAAATAATGCATCTAATATGAATGCTTACTATTCTAGTCTAAGGACAGACTATGTGGAGTTCCGCTCTTATTTTTTTAGCAGTAAGCACTTTTGCAGGGATGTTTAGCTATAGAAAAGATCCTTCCACCTTAACTTATATAGCGAAACTTATTTTTTATTTTTCTTTGATTCTATTTTTAGCATTATTATTTGGAGCAATTATGAGCTCAGCCCCTCCCCGTCTTCGTACTAAAATGTTACCTATCTAAACTATTCTTAGAGAAACAACGTTAAAAACGATAAGCCAGACGTAAAACTACAGAGTAGAGAAATGGGAAGTAAGCATCAGTTGGATTTAGCTGAGCCTCGCCATAACCAGCCGTATAATTTCCTCCCAGTTCACCCATGAAATGAGTATTAAAGCGATAATTTAAACCAGCTCCAAAAGCAGGACTTAAATGCCAATCATTGACGAGAATATCTTCACGATGAACACCGGCAGCACCTACACTCGAATAAAGTCTAAAATTTGTATTAGAGATAGGCAGCATAACTTTTGCCTTTAAATCTACTGTTTCAGTTTTTGTCTTAAATGTTGTTAAATTGTCATTTAAAAAGCTAAATAGACTTAGGGGATCAAAGTGTACATCCGCATCCGGGTAACGCATATAGTTTAATTCAATAGCCAATTGCGGGATAAATTCATAGCCGGTAAAAACGCCCCATACCCCTCCTCCTTCGTGAACATCAATAGGAGTGGACATACTAAGTGCCGCATTTTGATTTTCTCTCAATGGCACTAGTCCTTCCCAGGTTGTGGAACCGTAACCACCTAAAACCCCAAGATAAAAAGAATGTGAAGAGGCAATACTTCCTTGTGAACCCGCATAACTACTTAGTGAGGAAACGAATAATGGTAAGATATATAATGCTAAATTTTTAATTTTCACGATAACATCCATTTTTGTATCTTGACTAGCTGATAATCAAGATACAAGTTACTTCAGAGTTAATTATTGACATGCTCTCTTTGTAGAGCTGCAAAGTCTACCACGCGAGTCTACCCCGCCATAAAGATAACAATTCCAATTATCGATACAATCTTGTGTACTTGTATAGTGTTGATATTCACAAGCTTTCTGTATTGACCCAAAATAAGCTATTAGTCGCGTATAGAGCACATTCATGTCCTGACATACGCCACTTGGCAAACCTGAGGCGGTGCAGTAACAAATCGCAGCTGTTTTAAATGAAGGACAAAAGTTCGCATCATTGGTAGGCAATGCATTCGGGCAACTGGCAGCAAATACAGAGAAGTTGAAACAACATGCAAACATAGCAGCCACAATTATTCTTATCATCCTTGATCCTTATATAAAAAAAAAATTCTAAGAAACTTTACCAGAAAACTCAGTCACTACAAATAAAAAATTTCGTTTATTTTTCGCCACCAATAATTCTAATAACTTCATTGGCAATGAGTTCACGAAAAGCAGGCTTCAGATTGGCAGAGATAACTAGAGCCGGGGTATTTTGTTCTAAATTCAGAAAACAAGCATCAAATAAATTATTTATTTTTAATAAATCGTATTGATAATTTTTTATATTCTTTACTTTAAATCCAAAGAACTCAGCCTCATTTCCTTGATTAAAATTGTCCAAAAAACTACTTTGAACATTAACATTAATAAGAAAATTATTCCCTTTAGACGCGTTAAGGCGTCCACAGAGATTAAGAATTTGCGGATTTAACTTGGATGCAGGATATAGGGTTGTATATAACCAAACAAAAAATTTAATGAAATATTCTCGAACCCTTTTTTGCTGACGAAACGTACCTATATTCGCAAGTTTTACTAAATTTGAACACCCCTGATAGAGGGATGTTTTTACTAAAGACTCATGAACTTGTTGAGACAGTAATGCCAACGTAGTCTGTTGATTCGGCATTACCTTAATAGGCTCCAATCTAAGAAAACAACCTACAATGTTATCGTATTCTGTCAATTCGCGCGTTGATTTCACACGATTAATGCAAATAGGTGAGTTATTTTGTTGAGAATTCTGTCCACAATTAGACAATGCCCTTATAAGGGCTGCACATAAGCCATCAAGTATGCTGATATGGTTCTTAGCACAAAATGATTGAAACTGATTTAACGTTTCTTTCGGTATTTCTGTATAGGTTGAATAAGCAAATTGTTTCGTATTTTCTACAATGTATTCTGGCGAAAAACTAAATAAAGAAGCATCTTTGAGATAATTTTCCCAGAAAGCCATATCGCGATTTAAATATTCCTGAACATGATATTGCTCTGCCAATAAATAATCTCTGTAACTCGTCCTTTCTTTTATTTTGCTCTTTACTTCTTTTGCAGTTACATAAGATTTGGATAAATCAGACAAAATTATTTCAGGTGAAACCTCATCCGAAATAATATGCGGTACACATAGCTGTAATTCTGTCTCACTTTTGCTTAGATAAAATACACGAATGATTAGATTGGCTCTGTTTTTTGGCCACGCGTGGTATGTTATTAAGTCTTGAATAGAGTTTTGTAAAGCAATTTCTTTTTCCTCTTGCGATAAAGCTTCAAGACTTTTTTCAAAAATTTCGCAGGCAGCCTTTTTTTGTAGATATTGTATAGGACGAAATTTACCCACGCGATAAGATAATACTTCATGCTTTTGCAAAACAGCCTGCAAAGCAGCGGTTAGCGTTGCTGCATCAAGATGTCCTTCCAGTCGCTTTCTTGCCCAGATATTTAATTTTTTTGCTTTTGGTTCAAACGTATCAGCCAGCCATAGCAAGAGCTGAAAATCACTTAATGGAAGCTTCGCCTGCTTGTTAAACACCTCGTTAGTAGCTTTATGCTTTTTAACCGTTTTCTTCGCATTTTTCACTAAAGCAGCCAGGTGAGCAATCGTTGGATTTTTATAAAAATCATTTAATGTGACTTCCTTTCCCAACCGATAATTGATAGTTGAAATAACTCTTGCAGCAGATAATGAATGCCCTCCTAACTCAAAAAAATCATCATGGAGCCCTATTGGCGTTTTAACCAACTCTTTAGACCAAAGCTCTGCAATCTTTTTTTCCAGGATTGTTCGTGGCGGCAAATAAGATTGACTGGCAGTAAATTGAGGTAGCGGCAGGGCTGAGCGATCCAGTTTCTCATTGGCATTAAGAGGGAAAGCATCCATTCTGACAAAAGCGGTCGGGATCATATAGTTAGGCAAATATCGCTGCATATATTGGCGAAGCTCATTATTCTCGATAACCCCCTTGGGGTTTTTAAGAATATAATAGGCAACTAGATTTTTTTCCTTTTGCGGGACATCAAAAGCAACTATCACTCCAGCCTTTATTGCAGGATGTTTTGTTAAACAATTCTCAATTTCAGCAGGTTCAACCCTAAATCCCCTTATTTTTATTTGATGATCAATTCTGCCTATGCATTCCAATTCTCCTGTAGGCAATCGACGGCATAAATCACCAGTTTTATACAATCTGGCATCGACGTCTTCACTAAACGGATCGTTAATAAACGATTGCTCGGTTAATTTTGGATTATTCAAATACCCTCTGGCGAGACAACTCCCACCGAGATATAACTCACCAATTTCCCCCTCAGCTACGGGTATTCGATTCTCGTTGAGAAGATAAGATTGAACATGTGGGGCTAGTTCTCCAATAGGAACATTTGCTCCTATGTTATGAATATTTTTACTGTCTATTTTATAGAGGGTAACTGCAACACTGGTTTCAGTAGGACCGTACTCATTAAATAAGATATGTTTGGGGTAGAGCATTAACCAGGATGTACAATCACTTGCTGATAAATTTTCTCCCGCCAGCATAATTTTTTGTAAGTGAGGAAGAATAGTGGGTTTATTTTTTACCTCATATAAAAATACCCTGAAGTAACTCGGCGTTAGTTTTATAAAATTAACTTTGTTAGCTTTTAAATATTTTAAATATTGCCTTGGATCTTTTTTCACCCTGTCCGCACCAATAACAAGGGTCAAACCTAATGCTAAGGGCACTATAGAGGTAGTCAAAGCAAAATCAAAAGCATGATTAGAAGAAAAGTCGATACGTTCCCGAGGTCGACAATTACAATAATCAGCAAACCACAATGCATAGTCAACTACACCTCGATGTTCGACCAATACTCCTTTAGGTACACCAGTCGATCCTGATGTGTAAATAACATATGCCAAGTTTCGTGGTGTTACTACTGAAGAAGGGTTATCTACTTTCTGTTTTAATAGTGCCGGCTCATTATCAAACAATAATGTTTTACCTGGATAGCGAGTAAATTTTTTTTGGAACTCAAGCGTGGTAATAAGAAACTGGGTGTCACCTTCTTTTAAAATAAGCAGTAAGCGCTCTTCTGGATGGGATGGATCTAAGGGAATATAGGCTCCTCCTGCTTTTAAAATGCCCATAATAACAATTAAAAGCTCAATAGAGCGCTCCATACACAAAGCTACTCGCGTGTCAGCCTTAACACCCATTTCTCGTAAATAATGCGCTAATTGATTCGCTTTTTGATTTAATTGTTCATAGCTGAGCGAATGCTCTTCAAAAACAGCAGCAGTACTTTTAGGTCTCTTTTCGACCTGTAATTCAAACAACTCGTGTAAGGTTTGTGAGCTTTCCATCTCAATCTTTATGTTAATCCCTTTTTTATAACCTAACACAATTACATGATTAATTATAATTGCGGGATCAATTTATCTAACCATTTAGGCAAATACCAATTCCATTTTTTTAGAAGAGCCATTGTTGAAGGGACTAGCAAGGTACGAATTAAGAATGCATCAACAAAAATAGCCACGGCTATTCCTAGTCCGAAGGCTTTTACCATAAGCACATCTGCGACCAAAAATGAACCACAAATAAAAATAACAATAAGCGCTGCACTTGTGATAATACGGCTGCTTTTTTCGATACCAAAAATAATACTATCGTTGTTATTACCATTTGTCTCATGACATTCTTTTATTCTGGTCAATAAAAAGACTTCATAATCCATCGAAAATCCAAATAAAGCACAAAAAATGATGACTAACAAGCTAATATCCAGCATTCCCTGCGGTTCAAAATTGAGAAATTCCGATAAATACCCTTCCTGGAATACTAAAACCAATGCCCCATAGCAAGCGCAAAGACTCAATAAATTCATGATAATTGCTTTAATTGGCAGGAATAACGAGCGGAGTAAAATTAGTAGTATCAGATAAGTAAAAACAATAATCCATAGAATGGCAAAAGGAAGAATTCGCGCAATACTTTCCAATACTTCAGTATTAATAACCGGCGTACCAGTTAATTGAATATTCATTCCTGAGGCTGCTTTGATATTACGTAAGCTCGTAATCAATTCTTTTGTTTCTGGTGAATTAATTCGATATTTGCTCACCACACTCATTACGGTAAAGGAATAGCTGGTGGTTGTTTCTAAAAATTGCTTAAGGTTACTATCAAAATTTTTGCGCGAACTATATAGCGCATAATATTGTTTTTTATTTAAATCTGAATCCACCGTTACAACGCTATTAATTTGGTCAACGGCAGGGTTTTCTTTCAGTCTTTGTGACAAATTATACAAATGAGAAATATTATTTCTCGATAAGATATAACTATGAGGCGTTTGTACTACAAGAAGAACTGGTGTTAAGGTTTGAATATTAAATTTTTTAGAAAAAGTATCGAAAAACTGCCTACCCTCTGTATCTTTGGGTAGAATTTTATAATCGGATACCCCAAATTTTGCCCATAAAAATGGGTACCCGAGCATTAATAGAAAAATAAGAATAGGAAAGAAAAATAACAATGGACGTTTCACAATTTTTACTGCAAGCCAATGCCAAAAATGAAAACGATTTTTTTTATTTTTTCGCGTAAATTTTATTGGTAATGCGTTTATTCGATATTTAAGTGTGGCAAGAACAGCAGGTAACAAAACGATCGCGGTTAAAACAGCCACCAACACCGCAATCCCGCCTCCCATTGCCATGGAAAATAATATATTAATAGGAAATAAAAATAACGCGCTAAGACTGACAAGAACAGCTAGGCCGCTAAAAAAGACGGCTTTTCCCGCCGTTTCCACCGTAATAGCTATGGCCTCCTCGACTGTCACGCCATTATGTAATTCATCACGAAAACGACTTATGATAAATAAGGAATAATCGAGGCACAGACAAAGCCCTAACAGTAAAGCAATATTTAATGTAAAAATTGACAGTGTATACACATGTCCTAAAAAATAGAGCATGGTTAAAATAATTAATGCCCCTCCTCCCCCTAAAATAATTGGCAATAAAGCTGCAACCAGAGAGCCAAAAACGAGAATTAAAGTGATGATTGCTACTGGCGTCGCAACAAAATCGGCGTGATAAAGATCTTTTTGCGTTTGCTTATTAACTCCTTTTACAAAAATGGATTGACCTCCAAGTTCCACAGTCATATTGGTTGGTTTCTTTATTGCATTTTCAAACTTTTTTAAAAGACTATCCGTGAGAGGTTCACTACTTTTAACAATAACAACGACATAAGCCGTATGCTTATCTTTTGAAATTTGTTTTTTATTATTAGCGGGTAAAAGAATTTCATGCTCAATTGGAAAATCTTTTAATTCTTCTAGTGATTGTTTTATTTTCTTGGAGAATGAAGGATTTGTAGCTAAAAGCGTAGGACTTTTATAAATAATGAGAAATTTATTCGCATTATTGTATTTTAACTTCTGACTTAAGTATTCTTCAGCTTTAGCACTTTTTGAATTTTCATCAACGAAACCAGTCGTCTTAAATGGACTTATAATATGCGGAAGAAACGGAAGCGAGGCAATAATAATAAGTATCCAAAATACGATAATAAACCAGCGCAATGGATAAATAAGTTTTCCCAATTTATAAAAAAAATGATTTTGCATCCTAAGTATCCCTAATCATCTAGTCATGGATTAGACTTCTATTACCTATATCCTTTGGTCAAATTTCATTTTTAATAAAACAATGGTGATTTTTATCCAACTTTCTCACTTAAATGTAGGCCTAAATAGATAATTTTGCATTAATTTTGATTAGAGTGAATTATTAATAATCTTCCACCAAGGAATCTATCACTACTTTAAAGACTGTGCCACTGGGAGGAGATCCTTCGCTTCGCTCGGGATGACGTGAGGAGGTTTCAGTACTTGAACCCAATGAGAAATATTGATTGCAGACGCTATCACGCGACTCGAGCCATACCATGTCACTCGAGTCACAACACGCCATACTTAGCAATCTCCCGTCATCCCGAGCGTAGCGAGGGATCTCCTGACTTGTGAGGTTGATTTGAATTGAATGAAAGGATACTATCTCTCTCGTTAATCATATTAGCTATTAATGCATTTATAGGTAGGAAAACTGCCATTCTGAGCGTAGCTAATTTTTCCCTATGAGCATATTTATCATTCAAGGATCAGAATGAAATCCATTCGAAATACGCTGGGACCACTTTTTTTAATTGTATGTTGCCCACCTTTTGCCATTTTAATGTGGTATACGAATACCGCTTTGGATGGTTCTCTGAGTATGCTTTGGCAATTAATGAGCCAGGAAGGTTTCTTTCACACGCTCTATGTTATCTGGCAACCTGTCTTTTTCGGTTCAAAGACAGCCTGGATAATCATTTTTACTTTTATAGTCTTTGAATTTTTCCTGGTAAAAATATTAAAAGGAAAAACCTTCTATGGGCCAATAACCGCTAAAGGCAATGTGCCAGTCTATAAAGCGAACGGAATAAGCGCTTTTCTGCTTACAATTCTTATATTTTGCCTTTGTAGCTTCTATTTGCATCTATTTCCAGCAACAATTATTTATGACAATTTTGGTGCCATTCTCGGCGCTTTAAATTGTTTTAGCTTGATTCTATGTGTTCTATTTTACATAAAGGGACGTTTTTACCCCTCCTCCACAGATTCAGGCATTACACAAAATTTTATTTTTGATTATTACTGGGGAACTGAGCTTTACCCCACTTTTTGGCAAGTCAACCTCAAAATGTTTATAAATTGCCGATTAGGCATGATGAGTTGGGGATTAATTTTACTTTCTTATGCAGCTAAACAACATGCCTTATTGGGTATAAGCAATGCCATGCTAGTTGCTGTGGCCTTACAATTTATCTATATAACCAAATTTTTTATCTGGGAGACAGGATATTTGGGTTCTCTGGATATTATGCATGATAGAGCGGGTTTTTATATTTGCTGGGGTTGTCTTGTGTGGGTACCTTGTATCTATACTTCCCCCACAATGTATTTGGTTCTACATCCGCATCAATTGAGTACTTGGCTTGCCATCACTATTTTTATTGCCGGTACGGTAAGTATTGCCATTAATTATCTGGCAGACAGACAAAGACAATTAGTTCGAGCTACCTCAGGAAACTGCAAAATCTGGGGGAAAAAACCTCGTCTTACCCTGGCAAACTATCACACTGACTCTGGCGAACCAAAGCAAAATATTCTGTTAAGCTCTGGTTGGTGGGGAATCTCGCGTCATTTCCACTATCTTCCTGAAATTGCAGCTGCCTTTTTCTGGTCTGTTCCAGCATTATTCAACCATTTCTCGCCTTATTTTTATGTCTGCTTTTTATCTATTTTACTCTTGGATCGCGCGTTTCGGGATGATGAGAGATGTTCTAAGAAATACGGCATCTACTGGGAAACTTATTGCAATTTAGTTCCCTATAAAATCATACCTTATGTGCTTTAATAAGTAGTATCTTTGTGGGGATAACATTGATTACCCCCTATAAAGAGAACAACAATTACACAATAAATAAAAAAAAAAACCTACTATATTGATAATTGATCAAACATTCACTACAATGGCGCCACATTAAGCAGTATAGGTAAGACATCATGCGCCAAGTGAATAATGTGATTTATAATCAGGCAAACCTTAACTCATGGAATGACGAACTACCTAATCTCAAAAGCCAAATTCAATCAAGCTCTCATTTTATCGGCGAAACAAAAAAAGTATTAATACCCCTAAACAGCCAATTACAAGTCCTCAATTCAAATATAAGCAGTCTTCGTTTAAGAATTAATCTTGCAGAAATTGAACTTTCTCGCCATCAGCACCACCACCATGGACATAACCACCATGGCCACTCACATGGCATTATTGATGGTGTGGTCGATACGGTTGCAACTCTGAATTTAATCCAAATGAGAGGCGAGTTAAGTACATTACTTTCACAGCAAAGTGGTTTGGAAAGAGAAATACAAGACCACATTAATCAAATCCAACGAGCTGAAGACGTAATCGAAAAATGCCGAAAGCGTATTGAATGGATTGACAAGCATATCCAGAAAGGGCAGCAATTTTTGCAAACACTTAATAATAATCCAAGTCAGTTAACAACCCATCTGCAGCAAAAGCTTGTAGCAAATTTTAAAAATTATGATTTTTATCATCCAGCTGGCGTTAGCCCTCAAGTTCGCTTCTGTCTTTTAAATCTCCAAGAGAAATTTAATGAGTTGTTTACATTACCAGTGCCCGCAACATTATATCCACTGACCCAGGTGTCTTATCCCTATATTCAAACCTACCTCACCCAAACAACTTCTCATATCAATTATCTTCGCTTCTGCGGCTTCCTTTGGGAAATGCACCACAGAGTAGCAAATGAGGGAATCGATGAGGATTTTAACAATATACTTGTTGACCTTCTCAATGAAACACATATTCCTGAAAATGGTGATTTACCTGATCATATGGCAACAGGAAAAACAGCAAATATCTATTACCAGGAAATTAAACCGACCTCCTCTTATTTACAGGATTTAACTAACGAACAATTAATAGACTACGAATCTAAAATTTTTGAAGCACAACTTTCATGGCTTAAGCCATACTTAAAGAGAGAAAATCCACTACAAGTTCATATCGCCAATGCTGTTGCTTTAATTGAAACAGAGATTAAAGAAAAGCAGCAAAAAAATGAACCTGTCGATTATCATTTTTATATTCATGCGGTGCGTGATTTTAATAAAATTACACGGGAAGTCCCTGATAGTGAAGTTATTACTCACTTGAATTTGCTTGCAGAACATGCTTCAGGCTCCCCATCGTTAGGTAAAAAAATTGGAGGAGTCTTGCTTACTATCGGAGGACTAGCTCTTATTGTTGCAAGCATCGCTGGATTATGTGCTACTTTTGGTGGAAGTATTGCTGGCATAACATTGGGTCTCACTATCTTGCAGGCCAGCGCGCTTACACTAACGGCTATTGGCGGCAGCGCACTGACCTTTTTTGGTGTAAAAACGGTACAAAATGGTATGCAAAGGGGCTTATCAAAAGAGTTGCAGCATATTCATGGCGATTGTCAAAGTCTATACAGCCCTTCTCAACCTAATTATGGATAAGTGGGCTACAATAATCACTTATACACTACCTAATTGATTATTTACTAAAAAGACTAAAGTCGAGATATACTAATAGTAGGGTGTCTTAAATTTAAGACTAAAGAATTTAATATGGAGTAAAAGCATGAACGACTTTAAATCTAAGCTTCCTGATTTTAAGGAAATTACATCAATAGCAACTAAGCTCTTTAAAGACGTTAAGCAAAGTGTTTCAGAAATTATTGATGATTATAAGAAAAAGCGTGAACAGGCTGAAAAAGAAGAGGTAGTCAGTTCTCAAGCGAAAACTGCTAAAAAAGAAGAGGAAGTGATTGTAGCAACTAAAAGCAAAACTGGTGAGGAAGAGGTTGCGACAGTTGCCACTGCTAAAAAAAGCAAACCAGTCAAACCTCAAGTAGAGGGTGCTGAAACAAAAGAACCAGGAAAACCTGAATAATCCACCTCTTTTATATAAAACTAAGCGCGTGCAGGTCGCGTGAGGCCATATTTGCGCATTTTTTCAACTAAAGTAGTGCGGCGCATGTTTAGATAATTAGCTGCATGTGCCACTACCCAATCGGATTCATTTAAAGCCTGGCTAATAAGTGCAAGTTCCGTCTTTACCAGATGCTCTTTAAGATCAATACCATCCCCAATCGCAGAGTCAGGACTCAACATTTCTAATAGCGTTTCTCTTTCATTATTCAAAACGCCTTGATTTAATTTGCTATCTTTCCTAAATCGCCTTGGTAAATCATCGAAGCCAATGATACCGTTAGGGAATAATATTGATAGACGTTCGACAAGATTCGCTAACTCTCTTACATTTCCAGGCCAATTATAACGGCTCAATGCCTCAAGTGCAGTAGGCATCAATCGCACTCCAGGTCTGTTTTCACCCTCAATACGCGAAACAAGTTCATTAAGCAATAAAGGTAAATCCTCGCGTCTTGCCCGCAATGGAGGCATATCAATAGGAAAAACGTTTAAACGATAAAATAAGTCTTCACGAAATTTGCCTTCACTGATGGCTTCTTCAAGATTACGGTGAGTCGCAGCAATAATTCTGACATTCACATCAATACTTTTATTACTTCCTACTCGCTCAAAGCATCGCTCTTGTAATACTCGTAGCAATTTAACTTGCATTGCTAAAGGCATGTCACCGATTTCATCAAGAAATAGAGTTCCGCCATTTGCCAATTCAAATCGACCCTGGCGAGAAGTAATAGCTCCGGTAAACGCCCCCTTCTCATGCCCAAACAACTCACTCTCAAGTAATTCCGCTGGAATAGCACCACAATTGATTGGGATAAAAGGCTTATTATGTCGTGACGAAAAAGCATGTATATTACGAGCGACTACTTCCTTACCCGTTCCTGATTCACCAAGAATAAGCACACTCGCCTCTGTATCTGCTACTTGAGCAATCAATTTACGCACCTGTCGTATAGACTCACTATTTCCCACCAAACTACGAAACAGCGGTGTGCGTTTTTTACTATTTATCTCAGCAAGTGCCGTTTCATTTGCAATTTGACATTTGTGAAGTGCTTCCAACATTTGGGCATAAGTAAAAGGGAAACAAAGATTCGCTAAAACATTATTTACTGGATAATGCGTCTCAGAAGAATCTATAAGAATAATCGGCAATTGAGGTACTAATGCGCGGAAATCAGTAAGAAACTCAAGTGTTTCTTCTTCAGATTCTTGCGCACCAATTAAAATTAATTGTGCATTTTTATAAGAAAAAGTTCGCCAATTAGTCGTATTAGCCAGAACGCAGGTTTCGCCCACAAAATTTAAAATGGTACTGAGCTTATGAGAACGTTCATCGTTATCATCAATAACGAAAAGAGTTTTTTTAGAACTCATAGCTCTATCCCTACATCCACCGTACCTACAATTGAGTATTGGTTATCAATTGATACCCTGTCAAATAAATGACGATCTTTTTTACTAGTGTCATAAATCATTAAAAGCTAGTCCTTAGCGATAACAATCGATGTAGCTAAAAGCATTACATAACATCCCAAAGCACAATTTTTGATTACCTATAGCCTCGGTGGCGGCAATGTGCTTTTGAATGGCAAATCTACGAACATCGATATAGCCCAGGCGACGGCAAAAGGAAAAAGCGGCTCTACGTCCACAACCCTGACGGCCGTCATAGCACCAATCAACACGATAATTGTTAAAACGAGGATACACAAAGCGTCTTAGGCGATAATGATAAGCTCGAGGAGGTTTATGAGCCATGTTAGATACACAACGAATGGTTTTAAATCCATTACAACGCCAACCTTTACATTTTGCTTTGCAAAATAAGAAATGGGTTAAACCCACATTATTGTCAATAATCTGTTGATCTGCACGCTCATATCCCATAAGTCTGCAATAACGGGTTGCTACTGCCAACCCGCATTCTCTGCCATCAAACATGCAATAATTTAAACGTTCACCATGGTATTTGGGCATCCAAAAATTTCTATAATAATCATCACTGCGAGCGGCCATGCTCATATTGCTAAAAAGCAAGCCGATTAATAGTCCCGCAACCATTCGTGAAAAAAAAGTCATTATTACAATCCGTTAGCAGCATTTATGACATGTTAGCCTATGACCGTCAGCAAAAAAAGAGGAAAAACGAACCTTTGATATTTTTTTGACAGTGTTGAGAATACGCTTATTAGAATTGGTCACATAATTAAATCTGATATCGCTTAACGTAATTCAAAGTGGTCTCTTTAGAGAATTACAGAAAATTGATCATTTGCTGTGAAGATTATTAATCCTTGAACTATAGTTAATTACATGTTGTTTTTGATTAATTTTTAATGACGCAGAAAAAAAACCAAGGGCTGCTGCAAGAGGCATTCCAGGCAAGTAAAAGTGCATACCTCTATGTTGCCTTTTTTAGTCTTTTCATCAATGTCCTGATGCTGACTGTTCCTCTCTATATGATGCAGATTTTTGATCGTGTTTTAGCCAGTCACAGTTATGAAACACTCATTTATTTAACAATAATAGCCATTCTCGCGTTATTAGTTCTTAGCCTTTTAGATACCGTGCGCACACATATTCTGATTCATATCAGTACATGGTTTGATAGAAAAATAAGTCCAGTAGCCTTAGCGATGAGCCCAGATCAACTGTTACAAGGCAACCGCTATTCCGAGCAGGTTTTACGTGATATCGGAACGCTGCGTCAATTTTTGGGTGGGAGCGCTATTTTAACTTTTTTTGATGCACCATGGATCCCAATTTATATCCTTGTTATTTTTTTGATACACCCGCTTCTTGGCATTATTTCGATAATCGGCGCCATTGCCCTTTTTGCATTTGCCTTACTAAATGAGTTTTCTACTCAAAAAGTACTAGAAAAAGCAAATGATATAGCCATCAGTAATAATATTGAAACAACAGCAACTTTACGCAATGCTGAAGTCATTCAAGCTATGGGAATGACTAATTCTCTAGTCAATAATTGGTTTTCAAATAATGAAAAAGTCCTTTTATTCCAAACCAAATCCAGTCAAGTATCAGGCAATATCTTATCATTAAGTAAATTTTTCCGTCTTAGCTTACAAGTTATTATCCTTGGAGTAGGTGCCTACCTTGTTCTTACCAATAAAATTACTTCCGGTATGATGATTGCTGGTTCTCTTCTAATGTCTCGCGCACTCGCTCCTGTTGAGCAAGCTATAGGAGCCTGGAAACAATTTCAAAATTTCAAGCAAGCAAAAAAACGTATTGACCCTCATCTTATGTTTGTTTCAGGAAGAGTATCAGGCCTTAAGTTACCACAACCAAAAGGAAATGTTTCAATCGAAAATCTTTATTATGCTCCCCCTAACTCCCAAAAATTCATCATTTCTAGTCTTAACTATCGAATTAAACAGGGAGAAATGGTAGCTCTTATTGGTGCCTCTGCTGCGGGAAAATCGACCTTAGCACGCCTAATTGTTGGAATTTTAAAGCCTAATTCAGGAGCAGTCAGACTAGACAGCGCCGATGTTTATCAATGGGAGCGTGATGACTTTGGCAGGCATGTTGGGTATTTGCCCCAAGACATCGAGTTATTCGCCGGGACAGTAAAAGATAACATTGCTCGCCTGGGTGAAGCAGATGATGCCGCCGTTATTAAAGCAGCCCAGCTTGCCGGATGTCATGACATGATTCTTCGTCTTCCGCATGGCTATAATACAATGGTCTTACGCGAAAGCTTTAATTTATCTGGCGGACAACGCCAACGTATTGCTTTAGCCAGAGCACTCTATAATGATCCTCAATTAATAGTACTTGACGAACCTAACTCTAATCTTGATAGCGAAGGTGAAGTTGCACTGAGTAAAGCACTCGAAAATTTGAAAGCGAAAGGAATTACTACTCTTATTATTGCCCATCGTCCCAGCATCATTCACTTTGTCGATACCATTATTGTTCTTAACGAAGGAAAAATTCAATTTGCAGGTCCAAGAGATAAAATTTTAAGCAAATTAAGAGAGCTTAATGTGATTACTAATCCCAAAAAGCAAGAAGGGATAGGCAATGGATAAGTCTGTCAATCAATTACCAGGCACGTCAGAAAAACCGATAATAAGAACGCCTGTTCTAATCGGCTTTGGAATTTTATTTCTTTTTATAGGCGGATTTTTTCTCTGGTCCATACTATTTCCCTTAGACTCTGCAGCCGTCGCGGAAGGAAAATTTATCGTTGAGTATGAACACAAGACTATTCAACACATGGAAGGGGGAATTATCGATAAAATATATATTTCTGAAGGTTCTGTGGTTCAAAAAAATACTCCTCTTATAAAGCTGGATGACACACAAGCCAAAGCTTCCTTGCAATTACTCCAAGGTCAGGTTTGGGAAAGTTTGGCAGCAGAAGCACGTATTTTTGCAGAATTAAACAATAAATCTGAAGTAGTTTTCCCAAATGAATTACTTAAAATGGCCAACGATCCCAAAGCAAAAAAGATCATTACAGGTCAAGAGAATTTGTTTATAGCCAATGTTAATAGCTACGAAGGTCAAAATCAGGTATTACAACAACGTATTGACGAGCTCAATCAGGAAATAACCAGTATTAAAGCGCAAGTAGATTCTGAAACTGAACAGCTAAAATTAATCAATGAGGAGATTACTGCCGTGGCTTATCTAGAGGCACGTAAATTGGTTGATCGCCCACGCTTATTAGCTTTAAAACGAGAAGCCGCAAGGCTTAATGGTAATCGTGGTGAACACCTTGGACAAATTGCCAAAGCACATCAATCCATTGGAGAAACTAAATCACAAATCTATACTCTCACAGAAACTCGACGCAAAGAATTATTACAAGAGTTACGAGAAACGCAACAGAAATTAGCCGATTTACTCGAAAAGTTAAAATCTGCTGAAGACATTTTAAAAAGAACCCTCATTCTTGCCCCGCAAGCCGGTACTGTCATTGGCTTAAAAAAACATACCATTGGCGGCGTAATAACTCCAGGTCAGGATATTCTCGATATCATTCCTTCTGGCGATAAATTAATCATAGAAGCTGAAATTAACCCGATAGATATCAATATCGTTAAACCAGGATTAATAGCCAAAATTCATTTAACCGCATATAAACAAAGAAATACACCAACTCTTGAGGGTACAGTTACCAATATTTCTGCTGATATTTTTGAAGATCAGGTCACAAAGAAAGAGTTTTATAAAGCTCGTATTTCTTTAAATAGCCAGGAATTAGCCAACTACCCTCATATTCATCTCTATCCTGGAATGCCAGTGCAAGTCATGATCATTACTGAAAAAAGAACCGCGTTTGATTACTTAATAACCCCTCTCACAGAGAGTTTCCGCAATGCCTTTCATGAAGAATAATATCGTTGCATTGATATTTCAGCTTTTAAAATATTAATTTCTCTTCTGTGTAATTTGTATTAGACAAGTATGGTCTCTCCACGAAAATGTATCAAACTAGCTCGCTTACCGGATTACTGTTTCAAGAGCCATTTTTAATCTATCAGTGTCATGACAATATCAACTGATCAAACATTGACCTAATATACAATGTTTGTTAGGCTACTACTTTTTTAGACAATAATGAGCATTAGAGATGAACAACGCTTCAAAAGTTTTATTGATGTGTGAGGAACTTCAAGATATTAAGGAAAAAATTAAGTGCATTCTTAGGAAATTAGAACAAAAGGAAATTGAAAGCTCTGAAATTTTAGAAGAATACGATAAAAATCTTCTTGCTTATAAACAAATTGTTAATGAATTAGCTAAAGAGCCATTTAATATCAAAGAGATACCCCCTATCGAAATCATTTTAGAGGATGCACATAGGGTATTTAATACTTCTGATAATGCATCTGCTCTGGCTGTTCGACGCTTATTTAGGCAGAACACCCAAAAATTAACGCAAATTAAGCGTGGTTATGGTCATTTTGGAAATTTTGGTGACGGTAGAGCGTCTTCTTATAGAAGATTATATGAAATATCAATAGAAGGTCTAATTCCGCCTTACACACCTCTTGGATTATTACTAGTAATGGGAACGGCGATTGTACATGCAATTGATGCATTTATTACACATGTTAGGATTAAATATTATCAAAGACAAGCATTACCACTCATTGATCAACCTCAGACGGAACAAAATTTACTGCTAGGATTCGCATTAAGTACAGGGAAAGCTTTTCATAATTTAAGTTTATTTAGCCAACCTAAAAATTTGCCAGAGCAAATTAAGGAAGAGGATCTAAAAATTATGAATTTTATATAAGCAAAATAACCAAAAGCGTAATTACTCTGGATAGACAAGTTAGGTAAGCCTATAAGTCTAATACAATACTTATTGTACCTTCTGTGTCAATTTTGATTTGGAGTACCATATAGTTACTTATCATGATAAAAGTTTTTGTGCTCGCCAAGTGTTCACAAAAGGCGTTGCAATGACTCCTACTCATTAGCTAGAAAAAAAACTCATAAACTATAATTAACAAAGTAACTCTTTTATCTTCTAGCCTGTCTAATTACTTAAACCAATTCCAACTTTCAGCCTTACCCTATTTCCCTACTCCATCACAATTTTTTGGACTACCCAACCTTACTAGTATTGGATTCTCCCCATATAAAAATATTCTCTCACTCATTCCTCAGCATCTCTACAATAATTTGGTATTGATCCCCGTCCTGATACGGTTGGAATTACTGGCAATCGCATACAAAATCAAGTTTTATCCGCAATCTATCGAATATTGATTTTGACATTGGAGAAGGCTTTATTTTTCAATGGCAATCAAAGGAGCTGTCCAATCATTAGTAACTTAATGCGACTTTATCCTCACCGAGAAGGTCACTAAGAACCATCAGTAAATTATCGCTAGGGGTTACTCGCCATTGCGTTCCTAAATTCAGATTCGCCGTTGCCGTTGGACTTATGTAGCGAATTTGAACAACACATTCTCCTTGATGAGCTTTTAATATCGATTGCAAGGAAGTAATTCTTGCATTATCTGCAGACGTTAAATTGAGAGCGATACATTTGGCAAACCGCGTTCGAGCTTCATCAATGCTATAAAGCTGGCTCGCTGTCATTTTAATCCCGCCACTATATTCATCAGGTGCAATCTCGCCTTCAACAACAAGCATTTGCCCCACTTGAACATCAGCCTGCTGTGCTTCATAAACCTCTGAGAAAACGACGATATCTAATTTACTAGAAGAATCTTCAACACCAATAATTGTTAATTTTTTACCACGCTTGGTCATAACACGTCGTAAAGAAGTCACCAGGCCACAAACACAAGCCTTTTTGGCCATGCCTGGATTAAGTCTGGCAATTAAGGTAACAAAAGCCTTAAATTCCTGAGAATATTGACTGGCAGGATGTCCGGTAAGATAAAGACCTAAGGTTTCTTTTTCACTATTCAGGCGAATCATATCTGGCCAAGGTCTGCACTCTACATAGTCCTCTTCATTAGAAGAGTCATCCAATATAGAAAACAAATCGGTCTGCCCACTTGTCTGATTTTGATGTACCTTGTCAGCAACCTTTAGTGCTTTATCGAGCGAAGCAAAAAGTACAGAACGCTCCTCTCCCCAACAATCCATCGCCCCACTTTTAATTAGAGCCTCTAAAACGCGCCGGTTAACCTTACGCAAATCCATTCTTTGACAAAAACTAAATAAGCCAGAATAAGGGCCGCCACTTGTGCGTTCATCAACGATGCAATTGATTGCCGACTCCCCTACTCCTTTGATAGCTCCTAACCCATAAAGAATTGTTTTATCATCAGCTACTGTAAATTGGTAATGAGAATGATTGATTGTTGGAGGCAAAACCTTTATCTGCATTTGCATACACTCATCAATAAAGGTGACCACTTTCTCTGTATTATCCATATCAGAAGACATTACAGCAGCCATAAAAGCAGCTGGGTAATGTGCTTTCAACCAGGCGGTTTGATAGGCTACCAAAGCATAAGCTGCAGAATGTGATTTATTAAAGCCATAACCAGCAAACTTTTCCATTAAGTCAAAAATATGAGTGGCAACGTGCTCATCAACGCCACGCGCTGTAGCGCCTTCAGTAAAAATAGCTCGTTGCTTTGCCATTTCCTCCGGTTTTTTCTTACCCATTGCGCGGCGTAATAAATCTGCGCCTCCTAAGGTATAATTCGCAAGGACCTGAGCAATTTGCATAACTTGCTCTTGATAAAGAATAACGCCATAAGTGGGTTTTAGAATGGGCTCCAAATCTGGATGAGGATATTCAACTTTGGCACGTCCATGTTTTCGATCGATAAAATCATCAACCATCCCCGACTGTAATGGACCAGGCCTAAAAAGAGCAACCAATGCAATGATGTCTTCAAAGCAATCTGGTTGTAATCGATGAATCAGCTCCTTCATACCACGAGATTCCAATTGGAAAACGGCGGTGGTTTGACAGGCCATTAACAACTCAAAACTTTTTTTATCATCTGTCGGTATAAGGGAAATATCGACAGGCGTCTCACCCTGAGCAATCCGTTGTTTGTTAATAATAGCTAATGCCCAATCAATGATTGTCAATGTTCTTAAGCCTAGAAAGTCAAACTTTACCAAGCCTGCAGCCTCAACATCATCTTTATCAAATTGGCTCACTAATTGTGTAGAGCCCTGTTCACAATAAATTGCTGTAAAATCAGTTAATTTTGAAGGGGCAATCACCACACCTCCGGCATGTTTCCCTGCGTTGCGTGTTATCCCTTCAAGTTTTAGAGCCAAATCGATTAACTCTTTTACCTCTTCTTCATCTTGATAACGTCGCTTTAACTCCTCTTCGTCTTCAAGCGCTTTATTTAAAGTCATCCCTATTTCAAAAGGAATTAATTTGGCTATTTTATCCACAAAACCATAAGGATGTCCTAAAACTCTTCCTACATCACGGACAACAGCTTTAGCTGCCATTGTACCAAAGGTAATAATCTGGGAGACGCTTTGACGCCCATACTTTTCGGCAACATATTCAATAACCCTATCTCGTCCCTCCATACAGAAATCAATATCAAAATCTGGCATGGAAACCCGCTCAGGATTTAGAAAACGCTCGAATAGTAATTCATATAGTAAAGGGTCCAAATCGGTAATTTTTAAAGCATATGCAACTAAGGAACCAGCACCAGACCCCCTTCCTGGACCGACGGGGACACCATTTTGCTTCGCCCATTGAATAAAATCGGCAACAATTAGAAAGTACCCAGGGAAACCCATCGTATTAATTACGTCTAACTCAATTTGTAATCTTTTATCGTAAGGAGGGCGTAAATTCTCTATTGCTTCGGGCGGCTGATTGCGAAAAATCTGTTTTAAACGCTCTTCCAAACCTTGCTTTGATAATTCCGATAAATAATTCTCTACTGTTGATCCTTCTGGAATAGGAAAATTTGGTAAATAGTTATTACCTAAGTCCAACTTGACAGTACAGCGCTTGGAAATTTCAACGGTATTTTCAAGCGCCTGGGGCAAATCCTTGAACAACTCAACCATTTCATCTGCAGAGCGAAGGTATTGCTGCGCACTATATTGTTGGTTTCGTCGTGGATCGGCTAAAGTATAGCCGTCATGGATACACACCCGCGCCTCATGGGCTTCATAATCCTCTTCCTGCAGAAAACGAACATCATTTGTAGCGACTAAGGGTAAATTTAATTCTTCAGCAAGACGAACTACACGTTCATTGTATTCAATCTCATCTTCTCGCCCCGTTCTTTGTATTTCCAGATAAAACCGATTAGGAAAAATTTCCATAAATGATTTAGCCAATGCATAAGCATTCGATTCATCCTCTGCCAATAGGGCCTTTCCTATGGTTCCAAATCGCCCGCCGGAAAGTGCGATCAACCCTTCTGCATACTCATTGATCCAGGAATACTGAATTCTCGGCTGCCCCTGATACTGTCCTTCTTGATAGGCTTTGGAAACCAAACAGGTTAAATTTCGATAACCCGTTTCGTTTTGGCATAAAAGTACAAGCGATGTGACCTGCTCAGGATTGGCTGGATCATGACAAGGTAAATCACTTCCCAAGATAGGTTTAATACCCGATTCCAAGGCCGACTTAAAGAATTTTACGGCTGCAAACAAATTGCAATAGTCAGTAATCGCTATTGCGTTCATGCCCTTATTGGCAAGGGATTTCATAAGGGGCTTGATACGCACTAAACCATCCACCATAGAAAATTCAGTATGTACCCGCAAATGGACAAAACGCGATTGCATAATTTGGAAAAACTCATTTAAGGGAATGAGTGAACTGTACCGAAGTCAGTAGCCCAGGGCAATATTTGAGTGGATAAAAGTTTTAACTTCGATTTTCCGGACATCCCAGGACACTTAAACGACTATGCACCGTTTTTCGGGATGACGAGTGGGTAAGTCAGTTAATCCATTGCACCAGTAACCCATCGCATGACGGCTAAGTATTTATTACTAACGCCCATTTTTTTATTAGCATTTTGCAAATGAAAGTTGACTGTCCTTTGAGAAACGCCTAATAAACTTGCTATGACATTAATGCGTATATTCTGGGCTGTTAACTCGAGACATTGCTGTTCGCGCTTTGTCAGTTTTATCTTTGATTTGACGGTCTGTAACAACAATTGCCTTACATAATGAAAATAGCATTGGGTTATTGCTAACCAAATAAACTGCTTCTCTTGCCAATCCACTAAACCATTTTCCTGAATTCGTTGATGTAATACCAGATTAACGAAATCACCCTGAGGCCCATGTAAAGGAATACATAATCCTCTATAAATTCCAAACTCTTTCGCCTCTTGACGCATGCGAAGTTCGCGTTTGTTTTTAGCTTTTGAAAGCTGTTCATCAATATCCCAAAGAAATGGCACTAAATTTTGCTCCATTGATTCCAATGTTCTATCGACATCAGCGTAACTTTCATCAAGATAATGCTCATGCCACGCACGAAGCGGTGGAGTTACCCAATTATAAATTAGTCGACTTCCGCTTTTAGTGTGTTGTTTATAGTACGTGAACGCAAGACTTGTTATTCCCTCTCGAGAAAAATAGCTTACTAGTAGCTTGTTTAAGTGCTCTATGCTGTCTGCAGCAGCCAATTTTGAACATACCTCGTACATTTTATCTTCCATAACCTGTCAGGAAAGACAGGTTTTCATTCTATATTGGATTGTTATTATACATATAATTTAATTTATGTTCACCCGGAGATTCCACATGCGAAAATTAATCGCAATGAATTTATTGCTACCGACCGCTGTCATCAGCGCAACAATAACCAATAACATTCAAGGAGTCGGTCCACAAGGTTCTGTAAAACCTTATATTTGCATTCAAGATCACTCTGGCAATGTAAATCTAAAACTTGCTGCAGGACAATCGGGTGATGCTAATAAAGCCTCTGGCAATGAGTATTATGCGGGAGCAACCTTACGATTTGGTGGTTGTGATACATCCAATACCTACCTTGGTTATGTAGGTTTTAATATTAATAATTCCGGCAACAACTCAATCGGAAGCTATTCACCGCCTGAAGGTGTCCACATCATTTACGATAAACCAAGTATTAATAGTCAAGGGCAAGTTGGTGGAGCCATTATCTACACGTCAATTGCAACAAATTCACAATTAACTACTGCCAAAACATCTAAATTTTGGCAATTTGTGGGTGTAAATCTCTCAGGTTTAGAATTTGGTAAGGTTATTGACCCAGTTGTAATCCCTAATCTTTCGACTCAAGACAGCACAAGCTCCAATTCAGATCTAAAAGAAATGCAGTCTTTTATTAATGCAGGAATGAATACTGTTCGCGTCCCTGTCAGCTGGGGTTATTTACAGCTTGATGGTGCCGGCAAAGGCTCATTAAATTTGGCTTACTACAACAATTTTATCCGTCCTCTTTTACAGACGCTAACTCAAGCAAAAGTACATACAATTATTGACCTCCATGCTTATATGCGTTATTCAAAATTTGGTGAGCAATATTCCGGCTGTGGCGCTTCAGGTCCATGCCCTGATGGCACCTTAATTTTGGATACAAAAGCTTACGAATTGGTATGGGGGCAACTGGCTACACTCATTCAGAATGATCCAGCCATCAACAAAGATTATGTATTATTAGACTTAATGAATGAACCCGTAGGTGTTCCAGATGATAGGGTATTCGCTATCCAAGCATCCATAATCAAGCTATTACGACAACAAAAATTTAATGGCTATATTTTGGTTGAGGGAAACAATTGGTCAGGTTTGCACTCATGGACCACCCACCAATGGAAAGGGAAGGATGGCCAACAATATAGCAATGCAACTTTATTTACTCGCGATAACTTTGTGAATGCTGGCATTACTGATTTATCTAAGATACTGATTAATGTTCACCAGTATCTTGATAATGACTACAGTGGTACCCATGATAATTGTCTCCAAGATTTGAGTACAGAAGGATCTAATGGCTTTAATTTAAATGCTTTTGCTAATTATTTGCTGGAAAATCGGCTAAAGGCCATGGTTACGGAATTAGGCTCTGGAAAGGATGCTGGAAGTTGCAGCGAACCACTGCGCCAGTTCATGCTTTATTTGAAAGATAATGCAGCTCAAGGTAAAGATTATGGCTTTGCTGGTTGGACAATGTGGTCAACAGGCCATGGTTGGGGTGATTATAATTTACGCATAAAACCAGACTCTTACCAGATGAAAGTGTTAAAAGAAGAATTTTTATAGCTAATAAAAAATTCCTGACGATCATGATCCAGGCATAAAATGGTCAATCTACGCGAGAGCTAGCGTCCTATTAAGAGGATTAGATTCCGCGATTAACACCGCGGAACGTTGAAGCCAAGGGTTTTTTTCATATGTAGTCTTTATCGCCAACACTATCCCTCACCCTTAGTGTGATAATTTTGGACTCATCTGAGATTGTGTATTTAAAGCAGGTTCAACATCAGTCTTTTTACTTTGCACTAGACTTCCCAAACGGGCTTTATAATCTATTGCATTGTCTTTCATGCATGTTTTTTTGAGGAAGTCCGCCTCAGTATCCTTAGCAATATAAACTTTATTACCCTCTTGAAATAATTTCGTTTTATTTTTGTAACCCATTGCATCACTAAAAGCACGAGCTTCCTCTTTTGAAGCAAATGTTAATTGCATGGAATAATTAACAACCCCTCGTGTGTCTTGGCGTATTGAGGCATTTTTATATTCAATAGATGGTTCTTTAGTAATTGGAGTATCTGATACGCTCTGGGCTTTTTCTTTACAGATTTGCTGCAATTCAACTAATTTCGAATGGGCTAATTTCTCTTGATGAACAGGACCCGCCTTTGGTTGACTTAGATCAGCCTTCATCACTTTAGCAAAAGCTTCCCTGGTAAGATAAACATCACCTTCGTTTTGAAATAATTGTTTGCGACTATTTATACCCATTAAATTTGTAAATTGTCTCGCCTGATTAGCATCGCGAAAAGTTAGTTTCACAGCATAAACTTGTGATTCATCTTCGCGATAAGCAACAGAAACATTTCCTGTCCTCACTTTGGCATTATTAAAATTCGGACTGGTTGCAAACTTTGATGCCAACTCGGCTTCAGATTTCTCTAAAGCCTTTTTTTCCAGCGATTCTTTTGCTTTTTTGTCCTTATCAAATTGTTTAACAAATTCCGTATTACAGGTATTCATGTCAGGCGCAGTTTTTAACTGACTATTTTTGTCAGTTGAAACAACAGCATCTACCGAAACACCCGTTCCATCTCGTTTAAATGAACTATTGTCAGCGCTATGTTGATAGACAAAATCACTACTTGGGCCATTGCCCAGATCTCTCGGCAATGCCGTCTTTCCGGCATTCATATCGCCACCAACCGTCACCTCAATGTCATGCTTGTCTTTTAAGGCACTCAAGTCTTTCGTTAACTGCTCAAGATTAACTCTTGGAGTTCTTTTCTTGGGATCTGGATCATCCATTGATTTTTCACTTTCCGCATGCACATTAACCAATAAACGCTTCTTTCCATCGGTCCCTTCGACTAAAGAAATTAATGCCTGCCCTTTAGGTGGAATAGCTCCTTCATATTTTTGTTGTAATTTTGCAACTTCAGCTTGTAACTTAAGATCATCAGCAGTAGGTATTGCAGAAGGCGCACTTTTATCCTTACATTGGAAAGTCAAGTTACCAAATTCATGTGGCTTCGCTTGAGCATAACGCCACTCCAATTTAGGCTTGGGCTCATCTAAATATTTTTCAATGGCGGCAACAAATTTAGCTTGCTGACCAACAGGTAACTCTTGCAGCATTCCACTGTCAATGTCCCCGGCATTGATCTTTTGAGCAATAGCGTAAGCTTCCATTTCCAAACCTTTTCCCAAGTCCTTAGGTGAGCTAGTTGCCCCGTTATCTTTATCAAGGTTCCATATCAGGGTTTTACCAAATATTGACGGATGGTGGTCCGAATGTAGGTTCTGCGTTTGAGTTCCCATAAGCACTGGTTTAGCCATAATTCACCTATTATTTACAATATCCTCTAATTATAGTGCTCCTTTTATTAATTAACTTCACTATTTTTAGTTAACCTTTACTTATTTTTTACCTTTTTCGTAATATTATGAGATTTCTTAAAAACTTCTCTTTGACATCATCTTGTAGAGATAAAATAAAACTTTAATAGCAACTTTATTTCATTATGAAAAAATTTCTTTGGACATCTTTAAAATCACGCCTGCAATTAGTTAGCACTCAAGAAGGCAAACCATTTAACTGGCTCTTTCTTCCAGGCGGCCCTGGGCTTGGCTCAGAATCATTAAACGGATTAGTTAGCCTTCTTAAGCTTCCTGGCTCAATCTGGCGTCTAGATTTGCCTGGTGACGGTTCCAATTTAACGACTGATGATAGCTCTTATTTTTCGAGTTGGTCAGAGGCTTTAGTGGAGGCCGTAGAATCACTGGATAATGTCATTTTGGTTGCTCATTCAACAGGAGGCATGTATGTATTAGCTACAAAAAAGCTAGAGCAGCTATTGATGGGCTTGGTTCTTATGGACTCTGCGCCCGATGCCTCCTGGCAGACATTTTTTATGGAATACGTTAATCAGAATCCTATTGCCAATCTTGAACAATTACAGGATCAATATCTTACTCATCCTTGTAATGAAACATTGAAACAATTAACAATCGCCTCAGCCCCTTATTTATTTACCAAGTCCGGGTTTGAAAAAGGGGTTATACTGCTTCAGCAGTTACCATTCAACTACAAAACTTCTGAGTGGTCCACTCAACATTTCGATACCCACTTTAAAGCACAATGGATTCCTCAAACGATACCAACGCTCATCTTTGCAGGTGATCAAGACAGAATAACGCCCTTGAAATTATTTACGCAGCTAGAAGCATTTAAGAAAGACAATATTCTCATCAAGGAGATTACTGCAGCCGGCCATTATCCATGGATTGATAATCCCGATGAAGTTAAGCTCGCCTTCAGTGAATATTGTCAAATGTTATAAATTAGAAGCCATAGAAGAACAATATTTAAAATTGTAGTGTACTAACATACTCTCCAGCAGTGGCCTCTCTTTCAGCTATGCTATGATAAAGACTACTTAAATTCTCTGTAGGCTCAGAATAGCTAAATTCCCCTCGTGAATTTTGTCGCATGCTTTCACGAAATAATGAAACTCTTCCTTGTTCTGATTGCTTAATTTTTTTAATAGCATCGTTCATAACGGTTTCAAGGTCAGTAAATTTAGTCTTCACTGCCTTAAGCCCGTCTAGAAGTTTATCCTCAAAAACCCCCATTTTTTTTGGAATTATTACGCGTTCCAATATGGATTTTTCACCTTGTTGGTAATTAAGCGTCTTGAATTCGCCATGGGCAAAGCGCTGCACCCGCACTGCATACAAAGCCTGGGCAATAATTCTAAAGAAATACTTCTGATGCTGAGCAAAATCCTCATGACCATATTGATCTTCCAAAGTAACAAGCGCATCGTTGCAAGTTTTGGCTGCGTCTTCAATCACTTGGGTTAAGTTCACATCGGTACATTCTTCTTTTAATACATTTAACTTATACCAAAATTCATACCATTTAGACTGGCGATGGTTACTTTCATCCAAATATTTAAAACCTGATTTAAATTCCTCAATGACCTCTTTTACCAAAGGCATAGCCTACTCCTTATACAAAAAACGCCTATCTTACCTTAACTCAATAGAGCGCTCTATTATAATTTGTAGTCGCTGTCAGCTTATGCCTGGTGAGGGTCAAACGCATCCCTTACCGCATCGGCAAAAAGATTGCTGGCCAATACCAGAACAAACATAAAAACAAAAGCCGACATCATAGGCCACCACACAATAGGTTCTCTTGCCAGTTCAAGACGAGCCCCATTAATCATATTTCCCCAACTGATGGTCATGGGTGAAACGCCAACCCCTACATAGGATAAAACTGCTTCAGCCAAAACAAGGAAACTAAAATCCAAAACCAAGGTAATTAACACGATATGCATTACATTAGGTAATAGATGTTTACGAATAATAGTAAAAGAACTACTACCCAAAGCTCGCGCTGCAGTGACGTAATCAACTTCTCTTAGCTTTAAGGTTTCGGCGCGCAGTAGGCGACATAAGCTAGTCCAACTGGTTACACCAAGAATAAGACAAAGAGCAAATAATCTGGCATCAGCACTTTTACTTAGTGTTGCAAACTGCTGCGGATGATTGGCAATATAGGTTTGCATAGACAGCACCGAAGCAGTAATTAGAAGTACACCGGGGATGGAGCTTAAGGTTGTGTAAATATACTGAATAATGTCATCGATAAGACCACCAAAATAGCCAGCACCTATGCCAAAAAATAAGGCCAGAGGCAACATAAAGAGCGTCGTTAGAATCCCTATTACAAGCCCAGTTCGAATACTCTTGACCGTATAATAAAAAATATCCTGTCCTATTTTTCCTGTACCTAATACATGAAAATTTCGCGATAGCCAGTAACCAGCCAGGGCGATAAATAGGCAAAGAAAAACAGTAAGCAATACACTGAAGCTCAGTTTACTTGGCAAAATAATTAACTTTTCAGCTCGCATCGACCTAATTACAATCAACAAGCACCACAGAAAAATCCCGCCGGTAAGAGACACCCATGCTGCTTTAATGAGTGCTCGCACAACTTCTTGCGTTCGATCTTCAGTATTTTTTATTGTTTGAGATCCATAATTTAATCGAGGATAAATTTGCTGGGGTTTATCATCAATAAGCCTTGTTTCTGCGCTGTATAAATTAAGAGCTAAAGGAGCTGAATAAGTTTTTTCATACACTGTTCCAAGTGGCGACAGGATTTTATCCAAAATAGATTCAGTTTGACTAGAAGTTGTATTTTTAAATTCAGCGTTTGTCTGTTTCAAATGCACTGAATCCATAACACCTATCACTAAAAAAAATAACAACACAACGCCGGCGCTAACGGCCAATGGCCTTTTGAGAATTCGTTTAAACGCAAGTCGAATATGTTTTTTCCGCAAGCTAAAAATTATAATTAGCGTACTAATCAATAGAACGCCAAGAAAGCATTTATCTGTCCATAATAATTCCATTAATTAAACCTTACGCGCGGATCCACTAATGTGTAGGAGATATCAGTTAAAATTAAACCAATGATATAAAGAATAGAACCCAAAAATACCATTGCTCTGACAATCGCAAAATCTTGTTGCTGAATCGCATCAATAATATAACTTCCAAGACCTGGAACACCGAAAAAAGATTCCAAAACCAGGCTTCCCATAAATAAGGAAGGAATTAAAACCACAATTCCTGTAAGAATGGGTAGCATTGCATTCTTTAAAACATGCCGAAATAATACACGAATTTCCGATAATCCTTTTGCCCTTGCGGTTTTAACGTAATCTCGATTCATTTCTTCTAAAAATAAACTGCGATACCATCTTGCCCCGGCCCCTACACCAGCAAGGATAGCAACTACCACAGGGAGGATTATAAATTTGATGCTATCTAATCCATCATCGTAGCCTGAAATGGGTACGAGTCGCAAAACCTTCCCAAAAATATACTGCCCCCCAATGATGTAAAATAAACTTGAAACTGACATTAAAATAATACAGAAAACCACACCACTTAAATCAAGATAGGTGGAGCGAAAAAAGGCCATGGCCATCGCAAAAATAATATCAGCTAACATCCCCCATATAAGAATTGGAATAGCAATCGCAAGACTTGGCCACATGCGATGAGAAATGTCATAACTAATGTCACGACCAGCATCGGAAACACCAAAATCAAAAGCAAATAATTTTAATGATTTTTGAAAAAACAACGTTCGAGTAATGCTTCTAATACCTTGTTCTTCACTATTATAAAATAAAGGTAAGTTGTAACCATGTTGTACCTTCCATTGCATGATGGCAGCAGGTTTAACATGTTTTTCCCCTAACTGCATCCGAGCCATATCATCTGGAGAATTCACCATGAAAAATAAAGCAAAGGTAATAATGTTAATCCCTAATAAAATTGGTATGGCATATAAAATTCGCCGCAATAAATACTGAATCATTTTTTTATTCTCGGGGCATGTCGCCGTTCTTTTTGATAATAAGCTAACAATAAAGGCAGTAATAACAAGAAACCAAATAAAATTAGTAAGCCAATCGGCCATAACACAGGTTTATTCCATAGTTCACGTAATTGATTGCGTCGCGGCACATCCACATTCATGTATTTCAATCCGTTGAGACTAATTGTGTTTGGTTTTGTCGGAGAAACCCATTGATGAGTTAATATTAGGGTTTGCGTATTAATTCCCCAAGCCCAAGGTGCATCATGCCTGACTATTTCAACCATGCTATCAATTAATTTTTGTCGCTCTGCATCATTCTTGCGGTTTCTCATGAGCTCGAATAAGCGGTCATAGCGGAGATTTTCATAATTTGAAGCATTTTCCCCATTATGTTTAACTTTGCCATTCGCACCATAAAGCATAAACAAAAAATTCTCAGGGTCAGGGTAGTCTGCATTCCAGCCCCAACTATAAATTTGAGCATTTCCCGAACGCATTTTATCTTGGAAACGGTTGTATTGCGTGGCACGAATATTTAAATCAATGCCAATCTTGGCAAATTGTTTGCGCATCCAGTCCAATTGAGCTTTATCATCAGGGCCTCCGGTTATAGGGACATCATAATGCAAAATTAATGCTTCACCAGTTTTGGGATCAATCCCTCCCGGATACCCCGCTTGTTTCATTAAAAACTTTGCATCTTTAAGAGGTCGCCTTGCTGGCTTGCTACCATCCCAACGATAAACGTAAGGATTGATACCCTCTGCCCCTTCTTTATAACCAAAAATTCCAGGAGGAATTGGTCCTTGCGCAGCGTTACCTCGCCCGTTATAAAAAATAGCGATGCTTTCATCAAAATTGACGGCAATAGAAATAGCCAGCCGTAATTTTCGTGCCCTTTCGCTTGTCCCACCCACGATAGGATCAAGCATGTTAAAACCTAAATAATAAATTGTGGGATCTGTCGTTTGCGATAACCGTATTTTTTTATCCTGCATGCTTGGCGTTAATGTAGGAAGACCCGCAGAGTTGATCTGAATTGCTTGATCAAAACTGTCAGCGCTAATCCCTGACAGGTCATAGTAGCCTTGTAAAAATTTATTCCAACGAGGAATTGACTCTTTTTCCAGGGTATAAATTGCTCGATTAACTAGAGGAAGTGGTTTGCCGGCATATTCTAAATAACCTGCCTTTTTATCTTCTTCTGAGCCATGCGAAGGAAAAAATTCTTGGCGAAAATTTGGGTTTTTACTCAGTACCATTCGTCGATTTGGGTTATTTTCGCTTAGCATAAATGGACCAGTACCGACAGGATACCAATCGAAACTCAAATTTTTATCATCCATACCAACTTGCGAGTAAAAACGATCTGCTTCCCAGGGAACAGGCGCAAAAAAAGGCATCGCTAACCAAAATAAAAATTGCGAATATTGACCCGTTATTGTGACCTCAAATGTATAGTCATCAATTTTTTGTACCCCAGCCATTGGATATTTTCTTAAATCAAGAAAATTAAGAGGTTGCAAATTATCGGGTAAACTTTGGGCAAAATCGCGAAAACCTACAATATGCTCACTCATTAAGCCGTAAATAGGTGAATTTACAGCAGGACTTGCGAGGCGTTTAATTTGGTAGATGTAATCATCAGCCGTTACTTCACGTGTGCCTGTTTTTGCAAAATCAGACAGCTTATTAATGTCATTATTATCAAGATAATCCGCAGATAACTGATGATATAAATATTGCCCTTTTTTATTTTTAGCAAATGCAGGATGCGGCTGGAAAAAGATACCAGACCTGATATGAATAGTATAAACCGTGTAAGCAACATCCCCATTTTTTGAATCAGGTATTGATTCATGCGCTTTATTAAGGAAGCGAATTTGCGGCATTGTGGAAGCAGTTAACGGTTCTAATTGATATGGTCTTATAAAATAATCGTACTGCAAAAGAGGTTCATAAATTTGCATAATGAATTGGTATTCATTACTAGAATAAGACTTCGCCGGATCGAGGGTTTTCGGTTGCTCGGCAAATGACGAATAATAAATTTTCTCTAAAGCATCATCATCTGGATAGGGATTATTAAAAGTCCAATTACCTGCATAGGAAGAAGTCATACTTAGCAGTAAAACGAACACCATCCATAGCCTGCTAACCACTGCCAAAGTACGATTCCTAATAAGAGTAAAATGAGTATTATGATGTTAGTGACAATGCGTTTAGTCAAGTAAGCAAAGCAAGAAATTCCTCCTCATTCAAAACCTTAACGCCAAGATCTATGGCTTTATCAAGTTTTGAACCTGCTTCAGTACCAGCTACTACATAATCCGTTTTACCTGAAACACTGCCAGAAACCTTGGCACCAATAGCAAGCAATTGTGCTTTTGCTTCCTCACGTCCCATGGCAGTTAAGGTTCCCGTGAGAACCATTGTCTTGCCATAAAAAGGATGTTGGGCATCAAGTTGTTTGCGTTCTTCTTGAGGCCAATGCACGCCATAGGATAATAATTTATCAATAACCTCACAGTTATGTGCCTGAGCAAAAAAATGCACGATATGATAAGCGCATATCGGACCAATATCTCTTAGTTCCATAAGCCTTTCAACGGATGCTGTTTTCAAGGAATCAATATCTTGAAATTCCGCTGCCAATACCCGCGCACTAACTTCACCAACTTCACGTATCCCCAATGCATATAAGAAACGAGGAAAGGTTGTTTTTTTACTTTTTTCTATTGCTGATAGTAAATTTTCAGCCGACTTTTTCCCCATTCTTGGAAGATTAGTCACTGTATCTAACTCCAGATGATAAAGATCTGATATATCTTGTACTAATCGCTCTTCGACCAGCTGATCAATAATTCCTGCACCCAAACCATCAATTGCCATCGCTTTGCGAGAGGCAAAATGCCAAAGCATTCGTTTAAGCTGAGCACTGCAAAATAACCCGCCAGTACAGCGTGCAACAGCTTCATCTTCTTCACGAATCACATCAGCCCCACAGACTGGACATTGAGCAGGCATATGAATACTTTGGGTTTCTAACGGCCGCTTCTCAAGAACAACAGAAACTACTTCAGGAATAACATCGCCAGCCCGACGAATGACTACCGTATCTCCGATACGAATGTCTTTGCGTTGAATCTCATCCATATTATGTAAGGTAGCATTACTAACAGTAACCCCAGCCACACTGACAGGTTTTAAACGGGCAACAGGGGTTAACGCTCCCGTACGCCCTACTTGAAAATCCACCGCCATTAATTCAGTCATTTCCTCACTGGCCGGGAACTTATGAGCACAAGCAAAGCGAGGAGCACGCGCCACGTAGCCCAAATCGCGCTGTAATGCAATACTATCTATCTTATAAACTACCCCATCTATTTCATAAGGCAAATCCATTCGCCGCTTCAGCATAGATTGATAAAAAGCGAGACAGCCTGATAGCCCTGTTGCCTTTTGAGTCTCACTTGAAACTCTAAATCCCCAACTTTTTAAAAGCTCAAGTTGGAGGAAATGACTTCCGGGCAAATCAAAATCCTCACATGCTCCAATACCATAAAAATAAATGGCTAATGGTCGCGTCGCTGTAATAGCCGCATTCAATTGACGCAAGCTCCCTGCAGCGGCATTTCGTGGGTTGGCGAAAGTTTTCTCTCCCGAGAGCCTTGCCCGAGCATTGTAGGCTTCAAAACCTGCTTTAGGCATATAAACCTCTCCTCGAATTTCAATTAAACGCGGAGGATTGTCGCTTAGTATTTTTAGGGGAACTGCGGCGATTGTTTTGATATTATTTGTAATGTTTTCACCTACCGCACCATCTCCACGAGTTGCTGCATAGGCTAATAGGCCATCTTTATAGGTTAAATTAACAGCGAGTCCATCAAGCTTTGGTTCACAAGTAAAAAGTAACTCTTCTTTGTTATCGAGTCTGTCAGCGATTCTTTTCATAAAAGCATTTAATTCTTCTGTTGAAAAAACGTTCGCCAATGAAAGCATGGGTTTTAGATGCACAATCTCTTCGAAGGCACCTGCAGGACTAACACCAACGCGTTGAGTAGGTGAATCAGGGGTAATATAATGTGGATTTTCACTCTCAAGTTTTTGTAACTCTTTAAAGCAGCGATCATATTCGATATCTGGAACTAAAGGCGCATCCAATACATAGTAATGATGATCATATAACCTGATACGTTCTCGTAACTCATTAATTTTCATTAAAATAATATCTTGACTCATCTATCAGGAGTTCCTTGAAAAAAGAAGCAGTTTAGCATTATCCAATTCTTTGGCGGAATACTACGGCCATTTGTATTTTATACTAACTTAGGTCGACACTGACGGCACGTCATAATGCCTTTCCTCCATTTTATGAATAAATTTTACTCACGCATAATAAGAAAAATTTCTGACCTATAGGACAGCTTTTTTAGTAGAGATTAAGAATAATCCTCCTCTTGCTGTCCGAAGTTCGAGTATGTTATAGATATTCCTTGGGTTCCAGACAAGGACGAAATAAATGGACTTAAAACGTTTTTTTGCCTGCCTTATTATATTTCTCATTCCATTCTGCGGTTACACAGCTACGATAACAGAAAATCTTGGCATTGCTTTTGTGCATGGCACCAACGACCATCGGGAGGATGCTGACGGAGGATATTGGAAAAGAGACTTCATTAATTCTTTAGCAAAGGCCTTACCTAATTACGATAACCATATTGTATTAGCCTGTGATTTTAGTCAGTACATGTGGCACGAAGGTGCTGCAGGCTGTGTTGCCAATCAACTTTTAGATTTTATTAGTAAAAAACATATTACTAAATTAATTGTTTACACTCATTCTAATGGGGCAAATATCATTCGTTGGATTTTATCTAATCCTAGTTATGACGCGCGTTATCAATCGTTAACTAAAAAAATTACCCAGGTCATTGCCATAGCGCCATCCAGTGGCGGCACACCTTTGGCCGATGAAGTGATGGACGGCCATAGTTTTGAATCTAAAGTTGGCTGGTTACTGGGTTATCAAAATGACTCAGTTAAACAACAACGTGTGGGTGATATGGCACTTTTTAATGCCGAATTATTATTTGGCACGAATGGCCGCCCCTCGCTTCCCGTACCATTTCGCGTGGTGATTGGAACCGATGTCACTGCATCACCCATTTCAAAAGCCAGTTATTGTAATGGTTACATCTTAAATACTGGATTAAAAATTACCCAATTTTATTTAGATGACTGTTCAGATGGTTTTTTAAATTGCTCATCTCAAGCATTAGCTGGCAAGGTCTGGTTTTATGATTGGCAAAAAACAAAAGACAGAATCCCTTTAAGTCACAACCAAAGTCGACACGCTTGCTTTGGTTTTGAACAAATTTTGCGCAAAGACTTACTTGCACAAGGAGCGTTGCAATGAAATCAAGTCATTTAATTTTTCTAACAACAACACTGTGGTTTACACAATTGCAGGCTATATCCTTGCCGACACAGCCTATTATTTCTTACGACTGTAAACAGTGTGAAAACCTCTCCCACGACGATTTAAATTCAAGCTGGACTACGGACGAGGGGGCGCTTAAGGAAGAAATTGTACACAAACAAATAAGTCGTAACTATCAAATTAAAGCATCCTTACAGCAGCTACATAACGGCATTTCAATCTATACACAGGCCCCAGGAGCCCTTATCCGCATCACATCTGCTAATTCAACTGTCAGCTCCAGTCCAAATCTTTATATTAGAAATAGTCAGGGCAAACAATTCAGTGTGCAAGAAGCCTCCAGCTTATTATCCAAAGACACTGCTTTAAAAAACACACCGTTTGCAGGACAACTGCTAGCATTTCAATTAAAGCCAGAACTAGGCTCAGGAAAATTTATTATTAACAGTACCGATAACTCAGCAAACGCAAATGAAGGTCCCTATATTATTCATGTTTATGATAAAGATGCAGCAACTTATTTAAGTCTGGAAACGGATAAAGCCCGATATCATTATGGCGACAAATTAAACGTGACTATTCGCTTAAGTGATGATGAACTCAATTATCCTATTGATTATATTAATGCCAATGTAATTAATCCATCTGGCGAGATAATGCCATTAAACCTTGAGCAAGTGAGTAACAATCTTTATCAAGCTCAATTCGATTTAGTTTCTGATAAAAATGTTCTGGGAGAAAACTGGTATGTAGCCGTTGAAACCTCGACATTATTGGGTGATGAAACCATTACCCGTCAGGCTCATACTGCTTTTTCTTATGTAATTCCCTCTGCGACTATTCGCAAAATACGCGCAACCGATAAGCCACTGTCATTTTCTGCCAAAGTAGAAGTTGCAACAGGAAGTCGTTATGCCTTGGAAGCTATACTCTTCGGCAGTGACTCTGCCGGAAAATTGCATCCGATAACTGCGGTGCAATCTGCATCTTGGCTGTCCCCTGGAAAACATACGATTAATTTTTCATTTGATTCCGACTTAAAAACTGATTATAAAGCTCCTTATTATCTTGGTTATCTTCATTTGATTGATTTTGGTCAATTGAAGCCTGTATATGAATACAATACGCCAATTGAACTGACAACTTTAGGATAGTATGGTCTTTTATTCTTCTTTCTCTTTGCTTGAGGGTATCGCTTTGGCGATTGCCCTCCAGTTTTTTTTAATAGCTTGGTTGATTGTACGTCAAACCAAGCAACGCAATTTTGTTGAGGTGCAATCTGATAAACTACAACAGTTGTTCATCTCGCAACTTCATCAATTACATCTTGATTTACAACAAGCTTACCAAGCCAGTCAGCATCATATTCAGGAAAAAATTATTCAAGGCCAACTAACCAGTCAGCAATTAATTAGCGAAACAGTACAGCGTCAAATGACTGATGTAAGAGAGCAAATGAATCACAGTTTTAAGCAACATGCCTCTGCCTTGACGTCTCATCTACAATCACTGACTGAAGAAATTCGCAATCATCTGCATAGTCTTACGCAACAGGTCAATCACAAACTAACAGAAGGCTTTGAAAAAACATCATCCACATTTACTGACGTCGTTCGCCGCCTGACCATTATCGATGAAGCCCAGAAAAAAATTACCGAGCTATCAACTCACGTGGTTAGCTTGCAAGACGTCTTGGTGGATAAACGCGCCCGGGGAGCCTTTGGTGAGGTACAGTTAGCAACGTTGATTGCCAACGTTTTACCGACTACACACTATCGTATGCAATACACCCTCAGTAATCAAAAAAGAGCTGATTGCATTTTGTTTTTACCTGATCCAACAGGGAATGTTGTAATTGATGCCAAATTTCCCTTAGAAACTTATCAAAAATTAATGAATGCAGATCCTGCCTCAACGGATAGAAAAACGCTACAACAACAATTTAAACAAGATTTGCAAAAACATATTAAAGATATCGCTGAAAAATATATTATTCCTAACGAAACTGCCGATGGCGCGGTTATGTTTATTCCTGCTGAAGCTATTTTTGCAGAAATTCATGCCAACTATCCCGAGATTGTTGCTCTTTCTCAACGTTTAAAGGTCTGGTTGGTTTCTCCAAGTACTCTCATGGCTGTACTAACTACAGCAAAAGCTGTTTTAAAAGATGATGAGACTCGAAAACATGTCCATATCATTCAAAAGCATTTACAAGCTCTTGCGGATGATTTCCAACGTTTTGAAAAAAGAATGGATAAATTATCAAAACATATCGATTTAGCTCATCAAGATGTGAATGATGTTAATACCTCAGCTAAAAAAATTACCCAGCGCTTTCAAAAGATTGAATCGGTTGATTTAGATTTACAGGAATTAACAAATACCGTTCCAGCACTTGAAGACAATTAATGATTTAGGACAACGAAGTGTTCCTTCGAATAGGGATATTTTATGGGAATTAGATTCTTATTAGCGATAATTATTTTCTACATTGCCCAGTTTTCTTTCGCGGCAACTTCAAATCCCAAGTTGGAAGCTCCTTTATTTACTAACCTGGGATCTACTCATTTTCCTATTGCAACTAAAGTTTCCCTCACACAACGTTTTTTTGATCAAGGGTTGGTTTTATATTATGGCTTTGAATGGGGTGAAGCGATTCGCTCGTTTAAAGAAGCAGTCAGACTCGATCCCCAATGTGGGATATGCTATTGGGGTTTGGCCTTGGTTCTTGGTTCAAAAAACAATGCTCCGATGTCTGGTACAGAATACGAGGAGGCCAAAAACGCCATTGAAAAAGCCATTTCTTTAGACAATTATGTAACACCCATTGAGCGTGCCTATATCAAAGCATTAGCAACACGCTTTAAACATCAACCTAATAAAGCTTTACAAATCCCTTTAGCCAGCATCTTTAGCTGCCATGAAACTGATAACGTTTATGACAAATCATCACCCCAAGAGCTTTTAGCTTATTCTCAAGCCATGGAGAGATTAATAAAAGATTATCCCAAGGATAGTCATGCAAAAGCCTTATATGCCTGGGCGTTGATTGAAGTCATTGAATGGAATTTTTGGGACATTCAAGGAAAGATTAATCCTGTCACGCCCAAAATTATTTCCGTATTAAAAGAAGCACTGGAGACAGATAAATTACATGTAGGGGCTAATCATTACTATATTCATGTCATTGAAACTTCTCCGAAACCAGAAGAAGCATTAGATAATGCTAATCTTTTAAGAACACTTGTTCCTGGTTCTGAACACTTAGTCCATATGCCCACTCATATCTACCTGCTCACGGGGCGTTACCATGAGGGAACTGAATCAAATTTACAAGCCATTGCTGCTTTTGACGCTTATAACAAGGCGTGTCATGAGCAAGGATTTAAACCTGAAATTAATTATCTTTATTTTCATAATTATGATTTTTTAAGAACAACAGCGACCATGGAAGGCCGTCGATCGCTGGCTTTATCCGCTGCAAAATCAATGATTAAAGAGCCTTTTCCTACCTGGTTAGCACATCAGCCTTCCCTCCAATGGTTTATACCCATTTCTTATTATGTGAAAGCTCGCTTTGGGATGTGGGAAGAACTGTTAAATGAGAACAAGCCACCTGCTCAATATCAATATGCACTTGGCATGTGGCATTATACCCAAGGTATGGCTTTCATACATCTTGATAAACAAAAAGAAGCTGCGAATGAATTACATCAACTAAATAAGATTATTCAGGCAGGCCCTAGTGAACAAACTTTACAGGAAAAAGGGATACAATTATTAAAAATTGCCAGAACGGTATTACAGGCAAGTATAGCGAATGCTCACAAAGAAAAACAATCAACTCTCAGTTATCTCCAAATTGCCGTAAATTTACAGCAAAATATGCGCTATCACGAACCGCCTGACTGGTATTTCCCCGCAAAAGAAATGCTTGCTGATGCCTACTTAAAATGGGGAGATCCGAAGGAAGCAATCAGATTGTATCAACAAGATTTAAAACAATATCCTCAAAATGGCTGGGCTCTTTACGGCTTGGCAAAAGCTCTTAAACAATTAGGCAAAACTGCAGAAGCAGCTCAAGTATATGAGGAATTTAAACGTGCGTGGAAATATTCAGATATTCCCATACCTGTGTCTCTATTTTGAAAACAGGCTAATCTAAATTCGTGTCATTCCGCGCAAGCTGGAATCCCCCAAAAGAATTAATAAAATTGACAGACTCCACCTGCCGGGAAATGACTATTTTTGAAATCTTTGATGCGCTCGATAGTTACAGAAGCCATTGGAATTTAATCAGAAAAAGTCATTTCATAATAGCCAGGCTCAGCAGATACATAATGGCCAGCCTCCATTTTTAGACGAATCGTGACGGTTTGACAGTTTTTTTCAGAATTACAAAGCGTTACTCGCATCCCACATACGTTGGGTTGTATTTCACTAGCCGGTAGCACCATACAAAACCCGTTTGTTGTTTTAATAACATCAGGGTCTTTTACCGATAAAAAAGGAGAGTAACTCTGACAATTCTTACTAATTTCCACTATGGACTGATAGAGAGCTGGTTTGCTCGTATTAACTTTTACCACGGCAAGCAAATCACTACCCTGTTCATAAATCTTCTCATGCGCAATTTGGCAAAAGTCTTGCGCTAAAACGTAGGGTGAAATCAATCCTAAAAAGCTGCCAACAATAAACAAATTAATTCTTTTTAGCATGATATACTCCCTTTATAGTCTATTAGCAGCATAGCATAGCGTGTAGACAACATCCTTTGTAAATTTCTGGATTAACATGAAGTAGAACGCTTATATAGGAAACTAAAAAATAATTGGAAACCAAAGCGTTTGGTATAATTACAATAAGGCCATAGAAATCATGACACTTTTTACTAAACAGGAAAAAATTTTATGAAGCAACTATCCAATAAAACCAAAAGGCTTTATCGCTCACGTCGTGAACGCATGATTGCAGGAGTTTGTGGCGGTTTAGCCCAATATTTTGGCATGGACCCAACTATTATGAGATTAATCTTTATTGTTTGTCTTCTTTTGGGTGGTTCAGCCATTCTTGTTTACCTTATTATGTGGCTCATTGTACCTCTTGAACCCAGCTAACATCTTCCATGCAGAATGAATGAGCGCCTATAACAAAGCATTTAATAATTCATTAACATATAAAAGGTAAAATTTATAATACCTTAACTTATCAAATAGTTATTATGAAAACTGAAGACTCTCTGAATCTTTGCGCTCTTCCTGAAGAAACGTTGCTCCATACTTTGTATTTTTTAAAAACTAAGAGTCTTGCTCGTATGGCAAGTACCTGTCGTTTTTTTAATCGTCTGGCGAATGATGAGTATTTAGATCTGTGTAAGGAAAGAAAGTTTCGCTTAAAAAAAGAATTATGGGGCAAACTTATGATGGCTGCTCGCCATAATGAACTTAAAACTGTTAAAAAAATTCTCAACCAAGGCATAATCGATCCTACTGATCAAACAATGTCTAGTATTCAAAATACCCCACTCCATGCTGCTATAGAAGGTAGAGCTTATAAAACAGCATACTATCTTTGGAAAAATTATAACTTTGATGCAAATGCAAAAGATTATTATCAAAACTCCCCTCTATCCCTACTTAAAAAGCGTTCAATAGCATTTCTTGAACAGAAAGAGAAAAAGCAAGTTAGTTTATTATTGAAATGTCTGACTGACGATGAGAAAAAACATAACAAATGTATAGTTTGCTAGCCATAGGGATTGAGATATCATCACTCATCACCTTTTCTGCACTAAAGAAAAAAAAGACCATTTGATGTGTTCAAATGGCCTTCTCAACACGAAAAGGTTACATTTTTTTAGTAATATGAATTTCAGATTGCGACTCAACCTCATCAATTTGAGAATAGAGTTTAGAATGCGTCACTGAACCAAAGCCTCTGCCTCGATGCTCATTCATAATACGAAGGAATTTTTCATATTCTTCCGGAGTATACGTCTCCTCTTTGCAAGTCTCTACATTGGCATCCATCTGGTCTTTAATTTTTCCAAGAATGGTTGACCACGTGTTGGTATTACCATGACTACTCAGGCGCCACCAGGAACGCTCCTGGCGAAGATAAGCATAAGTAGTATGTTTATGCTCGATAATCTCACATAATTTTAACATTGCTTTATTGGAAGTAATGTGGGGCAATATCGAATCAACTGCTTTTTTAGCCTCTGCCTTTTTCTGAACTAGATTAAGATTGGGAGAAGCTTCAATGGATTGTAAGCGTTGTAACAGGATATCACTTCCATATTTATTGTAATCTACTTTTTCTGGAGTAATTTTATCAGGCGACATATGAATAAAAACTTGTCCAATTGCCTTTTTTGCCTCACTCTTTTCGTTTTCTGCCGCGTGGGAAGAATTAACAACCTCTTCCAAACTCCTTATAATGTCTTCCCCTTGAGAATCCCAATCAACTTTTAGCTCGCCCAAAACAGATTTATCATCGCTTGATTGCGTTTTAAGAGTTGAAAAACCAAGTTCATCCACCCTTGCTTTTGCTTCGTAAACTCTAACTACATGAACTAACAACATATCGTTTATCGTGGCAAGTGCTACATCTAAATTAGGTTTCTCGTTCATTGCATCTGGTTTTACTTGTTGATTGCGAACTAGATGAAATAGAAATTCTCTTATCGGCTGGTTTTTCAAAAACTCATTAGGTAATTCAGTTTTAGTTGAGTCATTGTATTTATCGGGAAATTTAGTTTTATATTGCTGTAGCGTGTTTGATATAAACGCTTGCAGCTTGTCTTGATTATTTAGAGCTTCTTGAACAAAAGCATTTGACCTATATTTAGTAGTTTTTCCTTCTTCTACGAATTGTTCAAATTCCTTCTCAGTATAAGCTTTAAAATCTTTAGCCAATTTATCAAAGGTTGGCAGTGCATTTATTAATAATTCTAATAATGCCTCGTTCTTGCTATCACTTAAATAAGTTGTGATTAATGATTTATCAGCAGATTTATAAAGCGCGCCTAGAGCAGTTTGTAATGCGGGAGTAGACAAGGTGGCAAATTGACGTTGGAAAGTACTAATAAACTCTCCATACTCTTTATTTTTCTGTAAAAAATCATGAATAGCATTCTTGCTATTTGCCAAGGCCAGGAACAGATCTTTAGTGTTGGATAGAGAATCAATCACGAAGGGAATTTTTAATTTCGCATTATAAATACCTATTTCTTTCAAAACCGTTTCCAGTTCCTCAGAAGCAGAAGGATTGCTTTCATAACCTGGCATAAACGTAACTTTACCAATCACTATTTCATCTACGCTTACATCTAACTCAATTTTTGCAATTAAGTTATCTTTTTCGTAGACCGATAATAGAATTTTGTCTCCAGGTGAGTTTAAACAAACCTCTTCAATAGATGAAAATATGGTTTCTTTATCATTAATTTTAAGCTTCATAGGATTACTCTAAAAATGAAAACTTCTTTAATTATATAATGAGTTTCTTAAGAAACTCTGAACTATTTTTAATTTTTTGTCTTTAATTTGAACTAATAGAGGAAATAAGTGTCACAATCGAATGAGTTGGACATAGTAGATTGCATGTTCCAGGAGCTCACGCACCATCATAAAGTAGCTTCTTTTTAGCTTTATACCTATGTTATTCTTAAATAAATATTAATTGTTGGAATATACCATGCGGTTATTGTGTAGTTTGCTCGTGGCGATTGCTTGTTTAACGACTTCTTTTCCTAATTTTGCAAAAACAACTGTTATCTGCGACAAGTCAACTACCTTCATACCGGAATGTGATAAAATGAACTGCTGTGGTAGTATGGGTGGTATTAGCTATTGTGACTCTTCTGCAGGTCGTTATGTTTGTAACAATGGCTATTATTCCTCCTGCTACTGTACCCGACATGCAGTAATGGATTTACAAAAACTTGAAGGTTGCTGCCTCTGGCAAGGAGGCGTTTTAACCATTGATGATGCAACTGGAGCTGTTGTTTGTAATAATGGTGGAATTTCAGAAGTCTGTAGTTTACAGTCCGCCACACAAGGGTTTAGTGCCTGGTGAAATCCAGGCATAGTTAAATATAAATCCTGGTCTGGACAAGTGCTTTACCAGACCTCATAATTGCCCTTTTTATGAACAATCCTATGATGCCACTTATCGAAATTAAGCACCTTTATAAGTCATACGGTTCGGCAACGATACTCGATAATGTCAGCTTATCTGTTTATAACGGTGAATTTCTAACCTTGTTAGGACCCTCTGGCTGCGGCAAGACAACGCTTTTACGCATGATTTCCGGCTTCGAACAGCCCTCTGCCGGTAATATCTATATTAACGATCAATGTGTAAATTCATTACCACCTCAAAAACGTGATGTTCATACCGTTTTTCAAAGTTATGCGCTTTTTCCTCATTTATCTGTTTACGAAAATGTTGCTTTTGCTTTGCGTTGTAAAGGCGTTAATGAAAAAGAAATTAACGAACGAGTACAGGAAACATTGCGCCTTGTGCAGCTAGAGGCATTCGCCACTAGAAATATTAAGCAATTAAGTGGAGGACAACAACAGCGCGTAGCCATTGCTCGAGCCATCATTAATCGCCCGCAAGTGCTATTACTTGATGAACCATTAAGTTCTCTTGATTATCGTTTACGCAAAGCCATGCAATCGGAGCTAAAACAGTTACAAAAGAAACTTAATATGACCTTTATTTTCGTTACTCACGATCAGGAAGAAGCATTATCAATGTCTGATCGGATCGTCATTTTTAATCATGGCCATATTGAGCAAATTGGTACGCCTCGAGAAGTTTATGAGACACCCAATAATCTTTATGTAGCGAAATTTATTGGTGAAGCTAATATTTTTGACATTGAAGTTACAGAAGTCTCCGAGCAAACCTTGGTAACAGAAATTGAATCCATCCCCTTGCATTGCAAAAATACAAACAATTATAAAATCGGAGACAAGCTCCATTTAATGATTCGCCCAGAGGATATCCGGGTCTGGAGCTTATCCGAGGTTGACGACGCGAAGGACATGATACCGGGTAAAATAATCGATATTATTTATAAGGGATCAACCGTTGATTTAAAAGTAGAATTAGCATCTGGCAAAATAATTAATGCCTCAGAATTTTTCGATGAGGATGATGATAAGTTGGAATACTCTCAGAATGAAACAGTTTGGGTGCATTGGTTGACAGGATGGGAAGTGTTATTGCCGCACGAAGCTAATAATCATCAATAATGACAACAATTACAGCTGCCTTTAAAAATTAAGCTATATCCTGGATCTATTATGAAAGGTAAATCGATTTCAATTTATTTTATTTATACCTGGTTAATCGTATTTAGCTTAATTCCACTAAGTTTAATGCTCATAGCCAGTTTTTTATCCAAAGATAGTATGCACCTTGTTACCATGCCATTTACACTGGCAAACTACTCTGCTTTACTTACCCCAACCTTTGCGAAAATTTTCTTTCGCTCCATTTTTATTGCATTATTGACTACCGGGGGATGCCTGCTTCTTGCTTACCCCTTTAGTTATTTGTTAGTAAAATCGAAACATCAGTCTTTATTATTACTGTTGATTATTATCCCTTTCTGGACCAGTTCTTTAGTACGTACCTACTCATTAATAGCAATTCTGAAGGCTAAAGGAGTGCTTAATACAATGCTGCTCAGCTTGCATCTTATTGATAGTCCGCTTTCTTTACTTTATTCAAATTTTGCCGTCATTATTGGTTTAGTTTACAACTTATTTCCTTTCATGGTTTTACCCATTTTCACAAATATGGAGCGCTTTGATTTCAGACTCATTGAAGCAGCCAAAGATCTTGGAGCAACTAAATGGGATATTTTTTTTCGAGTTTTCTTACCCAATACTGCTAGTGGAATTGCAGCGGGATGTCTATTGGTACTATTACCAGCAATGACTTTATTCTATATTCCTAATGTTCTTGGAGGTGCTCGCTCCGTCCTATTAGGTAACATAATTCAGGACCAATTTCTTGTGTTAGGAAACTGGCCTCAAGGCTCGGCTACCAGTATGATTTTAACTGCCTTGTTATTGCTCCTTCTTATTGTCTTTCGACGTCAAAACAAGGAGGGGTTAAATTGAAAATATTTTCCCAGAAATTCTTTCTTTTTCTTGTTTATTCAATGCTTTATACACCTATTTTAGTTTTGATTATTTATTCAGTAAACAATGCTAAATTTTCTCTACAATGGCACGGTTTTTCGTTTCGTTGGTACAATGAGCTTTTTCATGATCGTGGGCTTTGGGCTTCATTCGTACATTCCGTTATTTTAGGTTTGAGCGCTTCAACCATTGCAACTACCGTAGGTTTACTTACTTGCGTCAATTTGTTTCTTTTCCGCAGTAAGCATCGACGCTCATTGCACGCCATGCTGCTACTGTTGGTTATTATCCCCGATCTGGTTTTGGGTGTGGCACTATTGATTTTTTTTAATGCAAGCAATATCTCACTTGGGTTTTTAAGTTTATTAATTGCTCACATTACCTTTTGTATTCCTTTTGTTGTCTTGACAATTAACAGCCGTATACACACGTTAGATCCAAATATTTATTTTAGCGCGCTGGATTTAGGAGCCACCCGCTTTATTGCTTTAACGAAAATTCTATTACCTCTCCTGTGGCCGGCCGTACTAAGTGCTTTTCTACTTTGTTTCACCTTATCTTTTGATGACGTTATTATTAGTTATTTCGTTGCGGGTCCCGACTTTAATATTTTGCCTCTGACCATTTATTCCTTGGTCAGAGCTGGTGTTACGCCAGAACTTAATGCTTTATGTACAATTACCATTATTATTTCCATGATATTAGTTATAGTTTCGCATCGTTTATCAAGTAGAGCACCATGAATCGCATCCTTCTATTTCTTACATTATGTCTATTTCCCTTCTGGCTCTTTGCAGAGCGTGCGGTAAATGTCTATGTTTGGGGAGGTGAAATTCCGAAAAAAGTGGTGCAACAATTTGAATACGAAACTGGCATTACCGTTCATTTTTCAACTTATGATAGTAATGAAACAATGTATGCCAAGTTGAAAGCAAGCAGTAGCAGCATTTATGATGTCATTTTACCTTCAGCCTATTTTGTTGAGCGAATGCAAAAACAAGGCATGCTATCGCGTCTCGATAAAGACCAATTACCTAACCTTAAAAATCTTGAAACAAATTTTACTAATAATGATTACGATCCAGGAAATCATTACAGTGTTCCCTTAATTTGGGGAGCAACAGGCATTTTTTACAATCAAACTTTCGTCAACCCTCCACCTAAAAAATGGGTAGAGCTTTGGCAGCCACATTGGCGAAAACAGCTGATGTTGCTTGACGATTCACGAGAAATTTTTGCTATCGCTTTAATGAGTTTAGGATTTGATCCTAATGATACGAATCCCAAGCATATCAGAGAAGGATTCCATCAATTACTACAACTAGTCCCTAACATTAAATTATTTGCCAGCGATAGCATTCAAGCCATTATGATTGATGAAGATGCCATTGCTGGCTCTGCCTGGAATGGTGATGCCCTTAAAGCACAAGCTGAGAATAATAAAATAGGCTTTAATTATCCAGAAGATGGCTTCGTTATTTGGGTTGATTGCCTTGCTATTCCCAATAATCCCCCTCACCCCAAAGAAGCTTATGAATTTGTTAACTTCCTACTAAGACCCGATGTTGGTGCAAAAATAGCATTGATTGAAGGCCATGCAATAACGAATAAAGCAAGCAAAAAGCTGTTGCCTCCTGCAATTAGCAATAATCCGCTGGTTTATCCACCTGCTGAAGTCTTAAAGCGAGGACATTTTCAGCGTGATGTCGGCGAGGAAACACTCACTCTTTATAATCAGTACTGGCAGCAATTAAAGCTGGCTTTTTAAATATTAACTCATAAGACATTGCCTGGTTCTTTTCACGATTACTCATTTTTCCAGATGTCAGTTTAAACCAACATGCGTATCAGAGGTATTTTTGTATAGGTATCAAAAAGTACAGGCCAAGGTACTACCTTGGCCATGATATTTTAAAAACCACCTGGGAGCATAATTGCGCCTGCTTTCTCTGGCGTAGAGGGTTGCGAATTGATATAGCATCCTTTTGATTTTGCTTCAATTGGAGTGACAACACCATTACTACTAATCGCTAGCGTACAAAAATTACTATTGCTGCCGGAAATTGTCATGGTGGATGGACCGTCTATACCCTTAATCAGACATGCCGGATTTTTCGTAATCGGATCAGGACATGTGATGCTGTTATTGACTATAACAGACTTAAAAGGATAACCAACGTATAGCATATAGGAAAATTGTGTAGTGGGTTGAGGCGGTTCACTACCACAAAAAGCTCCCTTAACTTCTCCCGGTTGTACATTGCTCAGAGTACAAACTAAATTTCCTTCCCGATAAAAATTAATACTTTTCGGTGTTGTTTCATGATTAAAGGCTGAAACATAAGGGTTAGTTGCAGTACCAAATACGGCAAAAGCAGGGGTATCCGCGTGAAGTGTTGTGTTTAGATTTCCCAATGTTTTTAAATTTTGAATCCAATAATAAATGCTTGGTTTAGATTCACCTGGATCAGGGTTATTATTTTGAACATCAAAATATTGAGAATAATATTGTGATGCTTTGCCTGGATCCCCCAGAGCCAGGTATTTTAAAAGTGTACCGCAGTATGCTGAGTTAGTTGGGCTCCCAGAGCAGGGATTTTTAGCATCCTCTGTATAAGCTTTAATGACAAACTGAGGATTAAGACCAAGATAAAGTGATCCTCCACTGATTGGCAATGTGTTAGAGGCAAGATTCTGATAATAACAAGGCTGGCCTGCGCAGAAATAAGTGGATCGATCTAACTTTCCTCCCCATACATTTCCTACGATTAAATGATTTTGTCCTGTTGAAGAATTAGACCATCCTTTTGGAAATACCCCTGAATCTGGATTTTGATTGAAATGATAATGATTCAACGCTTCTCCTTCAGTTGTATAGAGATAAAGTCCTGTTTCCAATAACTCCTGAGAGGTTGTATTGTCTCCTTCAAAACTCAAACCTTCCGTATTTAAAGCCCAGAGAATAATCCCTTGTGCTAAATTCATGAATTCAGCACTGTCCTCTTCATTGATATTATCGAGGCTATATGGCATCCCTAGCGCGGAATGCAATCCTGAGTAGGGATCGAAGCTTCTAAAATGAGGGAATTTGAGGGCTTCATTCCCCGTTTTTCCATATTTGTAATCACAGAGATCACGAATCATCAAATTAACCATGGCTCCATATTGCTGTGCCCAGGTTTTATCAAATTGAGCAATGGTTGCAGCCGCATCCATTAAATAACCCCAGTGAAACCCATGGTCAGTTAAGGTGGTGGCGGTAAAAAATCCACTTGGAAATCCAATAAAACTATACCAATCAGGATTATATACAAAGAACCAACTTCCTTCCGGACGTTGACAATCAGAACGACCACCAGGACAAGGATCTGTGTAATTTAGTCCAGTTAGAAAACTGGTCACTTGATTTTTTAAATCCATCAATAAATTATCACGAATTTTTTTATAGGGAGAATTCGGATTAGGAGAAGAACCCATTAAAATATTGGCAATTTTGATGAGTTGAGCCTCACGGCTAAGTAACTTACCCGTCGCATAGGTGTCCGTCCAAGGATTTTTTGCATCTAAGTGGGGGTCTAGAGGGAGAGTGAAGGAGTAACCCGCTATTTTATCTAATTCAGCTTGACTGAGCCGATTGGGTAACACAGGTAATATCCCATGGAAAGGAACCTCTGTTGTAAACTGAGAAAAATTTTGCCCCGAAGATGTGGGAACAAAAAGATGCATGCTGCCTTTTAGTGTTTGAATAATCCCCTGCTCACTAGCACACTCATCTTGCAACAAACAATTGGCTTTTTCAGTGTTTGTCATATTTTTAATTTGCCAGGGAAAAAGCATAATTAATGGCTGTTTTTTGAGCGAACTAGTGGAATAAATTGTTTCAGTTTCAAAATTAAAATGCGTGAGTACCTTGGCATTATTCTGATCATACTCATACCTAACAGAAGTATTTTTAATGAATGTATAAGCATAAGGTTTAAATTTATTTGCCAAATCTGCAGCCGTACTGTCAGAAGTTGCTGGAATGGCGGCAAGTGAAATATAGCGATTGGTATCCTGTATATTAATTTGAGTACTTGGAACAATATTTCCATTTCCTCCCTGACTTACAGGAACAATGTTCTCTCCAGAACTTGTTTTCCAAGAAGCAATCGGAGCATCTGGATTAGAATAGTATGCATAATATCGATAGTTGGCATCTGACGCATTCTTTGTCTTGAAAAGGCTAAACCCTGCAGTTTGGCTTAATAGCTTTGCGTCTTGTGAGTTTGTGAATAGAAGATAAGACGTAGCTTGGTTATTTTTCTTTTCAACGAACACAAAAGGAGAGCCTTCTGCCAAACTGGCTGTAATGAGAGGAACATTGTTGCGAGCCCATGTTGCCTTAACCATCCAATCCGAATAGTCTGATACCAAAGGAGCGGTATCCGACAAATCTCCTGTTGTGAAACGAATATCTAAGGTATTCCCATAACCTCTATCTACGTGCACATTATCTACATTCGCTTTTTGTAATGGAATTCCTAATGCAATTCCTTTTTCAACAAACTGAACCGTAAGTGGATTAGGAATTAAAAGAAGTGGTGTAAGATAATCACTGTCTTGTATGGTGTCTGCAGATTTATCCACAGCTAAAAGAGGTGTCCACCAAAGGCCAGTGGTTGGCGGCTTATTTTGCAGACCAAATTGACTACCTCGGAAAAATGATTTTAATGTAGAATAATTATCTATGAGAGGATAACCAGCATCTTTTGAAACGCGTCCTGGGTATTTTTGTGCAAGTTTATTAACTTGTTGATCATCATAATAAATGCCATGTCCTAAAGAGGTAGCCCCATAGGTGGCATAACTATAAATAAGCGCAGATAAGATGCTGCCTGAAAGTTTTAATATATTCGATTTATTTTTTTTTCCTACCATCAGTCTTCTCTCCTTTGATTAATAAATCATGTAATTTACAACAATTCCTTTACCTCGACTTTATAAGCTACGGAGCTATTTCTGAGCATAAAATCCAACAGAATCTATTTCCATTGTCTCTTCCATTTGCAATTTTTTTCTCTGACCACAACGAATGTACTAATCGTTACCTATCTCATATAAACAGGTGTGATGAGGTTGGTTTTTGAGAAAAACCAGGAAAAAATTTGTTTGCGAACTTTGATGCGTTTGATTAAATTCAAGCTTAATCAGATAGTCTATCTTGATTTTCGTACCGTGCCAAATCAGCAATGGTTGCCCGTCTGCGCGGGCATGGCAGATAAGATTTCAGCTTATATTTAGCATTTATCGTCTAAATTTCTTCTTCGAATCATTGTTTTTGCTAACCTGTTTAGTTGGCGTAGGCCGTTTATGTGTTTGCTTTTTTGCTGCAAAATTGGACAAAGATTTACTGACTGGAACATTATGATTAGGCTCAAAGTCTTCGATTTCAATCCTTTTAATAGAGGATTTAATGAGTTTTTCTATATCCTGTAACTGTGAAAACTCATCGGCACAAACTAATGAAATTGCTTGTCCTGAAGCACCTGCTCGGCCTGTTCGTCCTATACGATGCACATAATCTTCCGCAACCTGAGGCAAGTCAAAATTAACCACTAAGGGCAAACTGTCAATATCTATGCCTCTGGCGGCAATATCGGTTGCGACAAGTATTCTAATTTTGCCGTCTTTAAAGTCGTTTAATGCTTTCGTACGCTGAGATTGGCTTTTATTACCATGAATTGCTGCTGTTTGAATATTTTCTGAAGCCAATAACTTAACCAGCTTATTAGCGCCATGCTTGGTGCGCGAGAATACAAGCGCTTGTTGCCACTGTTTTTTGTGTATTAAATGGCACAGTAAAGCGGCTTTACGCGCTTTATCCACAGGATGAATAACTTGCTGAACTTTGGTAGCCGTTGTATTTCGGGGCGCAATGTCGATTTCAACAGGATTATTTAGAAGTTCCTTTGCTAATTTTCGAATATCTTCTGAAAATGTTGCTGAAAATAACAAATTTTGGCGTGAAGTCGGTAATAAGGCAATAATTCGTTTAATATCATGAATAAAGCCCATATCCAACATTCGATCAGCCTCATCCAAAATAAGTGTCTTAATTTGTTCGAATCGAATGGCATTTTGCTTATATAAATCAAGCAATCGACCTGGTGTTGCGACGAGTATCTCGACACCAGAGCGTAATTTCATCATTTGCGGATTAATTTTTACCCCACCAAAAACAACAGCGGAACGCAATCCTGAATATTTCCCATATTGAAGAATATTTTCATGAACTTGTGCTGCAAGTTCTCTCGTTGGAGCAAGTATTAACGCAAAAGTATGATTATTTTTTGCCTTGGGTTTTTGCATCAGTTGATGAAGCAATGGCAATGTAAATCCTGCAGTTTTCCCGGTTCCAGTTTGAGCAGAAGCGAGTAAATCACTTCCTTTTAATATCACGGGGATTGCTTTTTGTTGGATAGGCGAAGGAGCTTTATAACCCTGCTCATGAATAGCGCGTAACAAAGGTTCAGCTAAAGATAGCTCTGAGAATATCATTATGTTTCCTCTTAATTACTGGATTTGAACCAGACAGGTTGACATCTCACTATGAAGCTACGTCTCCACTATGACCAATGTACGGTAGATGCTTTATACGGATTTAATTCTTAAGAAATTCGGAAAAGCTGTAATATTGTATCATAATTAAACACAAAGCACACCTGAGTTGTTAGACTAATATTCGCTTGATTGATCTTGGTAATACATAGTAGATAAAATGTTCTACAATAAAAATAAAATGGATAGGAATCCTTATGCGCTTACTTTTTTGGGTTGGCTTATTGTGTCCTTTCCTTTTATTTGCGCAACCAATCATTCATATTGGCGTATCAAATTACGGACCTCCTTTTGAAATTGCAGCGGATGATGAGGCACATTTTTCTGGTTTTGAAATCGACCTAATGGAAGAAATATGTCGTCGTGCCAAATTTGAATGTGTCTACAAAAGATACTCTTTCCCCGAATTGTTCAATGAAACGCTAGCCAATCGTATTGACTTAGCCATTGGAGCCATCTCAATTACTCCAGAGAGGCAAAAAGACTTTCTTTTTAGCCTCCCCTATCTTCCTGGCGGAGGTCAATACGTCACTAAAATATCGAGCCCAATTAAAACAATTGAAGATATTAATGGCAAGCGAATTGGTATAGAAGAAGGAACTGTTTTTAAAGCCTGGATCATGTCTCAATTTGGTGATGATGAAAAAATACTGGAATACAGAAATTCAAGCGATGTTTTACAAGCACTTTATGAAGGTAAAGTAGATGTCGTTTTACTGGATATTGGCATCGTCCAATACTGGGTGACTAACAATGCCAATGTATTTCGACCTGTTGGAAAACCAATTAGTTCCGGATATGGCGTCATGGCCAACAGGAATCAAGTTGAACTTATTAACACTGTCAACAAGTATCTGCTTGAGTTAGAGGATGATGGGACTTATTTAAAATTGTATGAAAACTATTTCTAATCTTAAAGTCATTAGAATAACCGAGGCTTACTCGGTCACTCTAGCATTTTTACGCCTTATCTCAAACTGTTCACCAAAACAAAGCGCCATAAATAATAAAAAGAAATACCCGGAACCTGAATAAAGAAGCAAAGAATCCGATAAATTCCCAATTAGAAAAGGTATTAACATAGCAAAGGCAATGATTTTCGTTTTCTCAAGTCGCAAACTTTCCAGGGCAACACTAAAAAAGAAAAAGAATAATGCACCAACTCCTAACAGACCAAATTCTGCGGCAATAAGCCAATATTGGCTATGGGGTTCTTGTAACTTCCAAGTCCAGAAAGGAACGGGCTTCTCTTTTTCAAAATAATAGGTAAAGCTACCCGTACCATTTCCTAGGAAAGGATGACGATTAAACAATTGATGCGCATAATCGTGGAATTGTAAACGTAAGCCTATATCTGTATTTTTTTGATTATGTTGATAACCCTGAATTTGTTGCCCAATCGCATCTACACGTCCTTTCATAACAGGGCTGAAATAATAACTTGTAACAAATATTGCGCAAACCAAAGATACACCCGCGATGGCTTGCCGCCATGTACATAGTTGTAGTACTAAAATTGACATGAGCAACAAATAAATAACATAACCTGTACGTCCACCACTTATAAAAAGCACCTGATAGCTAAAAATGATAGCTAATACACTATAACCAAAGCGTGAAGCACCTTGTTGCCGGTATGCAAATAACCATGCCAAATAAGCAGCAAACGCCACCATAAAGCCAGTCATGATATGATTGCGAAAGACATGATCAGGATTAAAATGTAAAAACTGCAGGTAACCATGAAATTTTAAAATCGATAAGGCACAAGTAATGGCTATGGCTAACAGAAAAGCATGCAAGCCAATTTGTCTTGTTCTGGCATCTTGAAATCCGACAACTAATATTGGGAAGTAAAGCAATTTACTATATTTTGCAAGCATAAATTTTTTATCGGCAAAACTTGCGGGACTCCAAAAACAAGCAATCAATGCCACAACAAATAATAAAAAAGCAGCTTTACACCATCTACTTGAAAGAAGTTCCAGTACGTCTGCACGATAGCTTGGTGTCAATAATATTGTCACTACGGTAAGACCAAGACAGATACTTTTGGCAGTTGAACTCATGGGTAATGTAAATAGTGTTGCCACGAGCAAAAGGGAAGCCCATCTTTGTAAGGGAATTCTTTGGGTAAAATTAAGTAAAGTATCCATTCTAATTATCTCTCAATATATTTGGTAATTTATCAAATTGCGAATCACGATAAAGTTGCTTGATACCGCGAAAAAACGTTCCCTGAGCATTCAGGACAGCAAATAAAAAGCCTGCCTTACCATCCAAGAATCCCCTCTGTAAAATGTAACAGCGGAAAAACATCCAGCTTGTGCCTAATAAAATTTTTGCAAATTTAGGCGATTGTTGCCGCTCTATTCTAATTTTGGCGCTGTAAGAAGAGTATTTATTTATTTTATAAAGCGCATGACTAACATCTTGAAAGGAATGATGCTGGATAGCTCTTTTTAGTCTACCTACTTTTGCCGTAGAAGGTAGCACGACTTTTTCATGAACAATGTCATCACTGTAGCGAGCCCCATCACGCTTGAATAAACGAATGTGCCTTGAAGGACTTGAAGAAAATCGCAAAAGTTTACCATAAAAATTCATGCATATGGGGATACGATAAGCATCAACTTCATTATTTTTTATTGCCTGTTGGATAATTTCTTGTAACTGACCGTCCACTGATTCATCCGCATCAAGATTTAATATCCAATCACCTGTGGCGTAGGATAATGCTCTTTGTTTCTGAACACCGTAACCTTGCCAATCCGTACAATACACATGCTGGGTAAATTCTTTTGCAATGGCCACAGTATTATCGCTACTGCCTGAATCCAAAACTATAATTTCGTCCGCCCATTGCACAGATTTTAAGCAGCGCTTGATATTTGCTTCCTCATCTTTTGCAATAATGATGACACTTAACATGTGATAACCAATCGAATGTAATTGCAATATTTTAACTCAGAACTGTCATAATAAAAAATAGTAAGTGTCGAGAAACGACACATAATGAATTCTTCGTCCTAATTTGAGGATCAATTTAGAAGTCTATTGAAGTTTTACACGGGATAATCTTTACGAAGAGGAGCCGGTTCTAAATATTAACGAGGCGATTTGTATCTATCACTACTTTAAAAATTTTGCCACTCAAGAGATCAACGATGTTTAAAAATATTTTTTAAACATCATTGATCTCCAACAGACAATTCAAAAAAAATGCGCCTTAGGCGCATTCAAATTATTGGTAAATCAGCAGACCCCTTCTCTATGATCGTGACTATCGAAATGCAATTTGCCATCTTTTACTTTTAGTGTAACGTGACCACCATTTGCCAATTTGCCAAAAAGTAGTTCGTCAGCAAGTGGCTTTTTGACGTTTTCTTGAATCAATCTTGCCATGGGTCGAGCACCCATTGCTTTATCATAGCCATGTTCAATGAGCCAATCACGTGCAGCTTGATCAACCTTAAAGGTTACTCCTTTATTACTTAATTGCTCATCAAGTTCCATGATAAATTTGTCAACCACTAAACCGATAGTTGCCGTATCTAACGGAGCAAAATTAATAATTGCATCTAATCTATTTCTAAATTCTGGGCTAAATTGACGCTTGAGAACTTCCAGGCCATCGTTACTGTTGTCCTGTAAAGAAAAGCCGATAGAATTTCTACTGATTTCACTTGCCCCAGCATTAGAAGTCATTACTAAAATAACATGTCTAAAATCAGCTTGACGTCCATTGGTATCGGTTAGCGTGCCATGATCCATAATTTGGAGCAATAAATTAAAGACATCCGGATGGGCTTTTTCTATCTCATCCAAAAGCAGTACAGCATGTGGATTTTTAGTCACAGCCTCCGTTAGCAATCCCCCTTGATCATAACCAACATAGCCTGGAGGTGCACCAATCAAACGAGAAACAGTATGTTTTTCCATGTATTCAGACATATCAAAGCGAAGCAGTTCAATGCCTAACACATTTGCCAGCTGTTTCGTCACCTCGGTTTTACCAACCCCGGTAGGACCGGCAAATAAGAAACAGCCTACTGGTTTTTGTGGTTCACGCAATCCTGAACGAGCAAGCTTAATTGCAGAGGCGAGCGCTGTAATCGCATCATCTTGTCCATAAACCAGTAATTTCAAGTCTCGCTCAAGATTACGTAATGTATCTTTGTCTCTTGCTGATACTTTTTTAACAGGTATACGGGCAATTTTAGCAACCACACTTTCAATTTCGGTAACTGAAATAATTTTCTTGCGTTTATTGGCGGTTAGCAGATTTTGATAAGCGCCAGCTTCATCCACAACATCAATTGCTTTATCTGGTAAAAAGCGATCATTAATGTATTTGGCAGATAACTCTGCAGCGGCTTTTAATGCCGGGATAGAGAACTTGACGCCATGGTGTTCTTCCAGGCGCCCCTTCAATCCTTTAAGAATTTCAAATGTTTCATCAATGCTTGGTTCTGTAATATCAATTTTTTGGAAACGTCTTGCAAGTGCCCTATCTTTTTCAAAAATACCACGATACTCCTGATAAGTTGTTGAACCTATGCATTTTAATTCACCATTAGCAAGTAAAGGTTTAATGAGATTTGAAGCATCCATTACCCCACCAGATGCAGCCCCGGCCCCAATAATAGTATGGATTTCGTCAATAAAAAGAACCGCACCATCTTGCTGTGATAATTGTTTTAGGACGGCTTTTAGACGTTTTTCAAAGTCACCGCGGTATTTGGTTCCCGCCAGCAATGCACCCAAATCAAGGGAGTAAACGACACAATTATGAATAGCCTCTGGGACTTCACCATCAACTATTCGACGAGCCAATCCTTCTGCAATTGCTGTTTTACCAACCCCTGCCTCTCCTACTAATAGGGGGTTGTTTTTTCTGCGACGACATAGGACCTGAATAGTTCGTTGAATTTCTTCATGACGACCAATTAATGGATCAATTTTACCCAGTCGAGCTCGTTTATTAAGATTCATGCAATAGCTTTCGAGCGGTGACTCATTAACTTCATTGCCCAAGCCTTCTTCATCCATAGAATGCATACCTTCGCCCATATCACTGTGATATTTGGATACACCATGAGAGATGTAATTGATAACATCCAGGCGAGTGATGTTCTCGCGGCGCAGAAAATAAACGGCTTGACTTTCTTGTTCACTAAAAATAGCTGCTAATACATTAGCCCCAGTAACTTCTGTTTTTCCCGCAGACTGCACATGAAATACAGCACGCTGCAAAACACGTTGAAAGCCGAGTGTTGGTTGAGTTTCTCTATCTAGCTCATCTTCCGGAATTCTAGGAGTAGTCTCATCAATAAATTCGATTAAATCTCGACGCAAAGCATCAATATTTGCATCACAAGCCTGAAGTACATTGCCTGCAGCCGGATTATCAAGCAGCGATAAAAGCAAATGTTCAACAGTCATAAATTCATGACGCTTCTCTTTTGCTTCCTTAAAGGCCAGATTTAAGGTGAATTCAAGTTCTTTATTTAACATTGTCGTTGCTCCTATCTCCAGCCACCACTATTATTCTGGTTCCATGGTACATAACAGTGGGTGTTGATTGCTTCTAGCATGATCATTAACTAAAGCCACTTTTGTTTCTGCTATGTCCCTTGTAAAAACACCACAAACACCTTTTCCCACAATATGAACCTGTAACATCACCTGAGTTGCTATCTCTTCATTTAAGTGGAAGAACCGCTTTAAAACTTCCACAACAAACTCCATAGGAGTGTAATCGTCATTAAGTAAAATGACTTTGTATTTCCTCGGCTGTTTAACCTCTGGTAAAACTTCCGATTCAGCCGTTTTACGTTCAACTATTTCGTCTAAGGACCATCCACTCATAACCACATACCCTTTATTAATTTTATAGACTTCTAACGCACATTTGGCCAGTAAAAATTGATTTAATTCTTGAAAAAATTAAACCTTGCGATAATCAACAACATCTTGATTAGATTGCATTCAATCTGGCGTCCACAATTGGTTTTTAAATTACCAGTATTATTCGTCTGTAAAATAGAGTTGCTGCAAAAATTCCCTGCATTCTTCAGATAAAAATTATCCATTTTATTTATTTGAGGTAAAATTTGCTACGATGTCCTGAGAAAAGGCAAAGTAACCTCAAGAGGGTTAAGATCTCTAATATTGAAAAACCTTGGTACAAAATGTATCAAGGTTTTTCATGCTTCAATTTAAAGTATAGTCTTTACATGTGCTTAATCATTGCTTCGGCAAATCCTGAACTGCTGACACAAGTAGCACCTTCCATTAGACGCTCAAAATCATAAGTTACAGTCCTCGCCTCAATAGCGCCTTCCATGCCCTTGATAATATAGTCGGCCGCCTCAGTCCATCCCAAATGACGAAGCATCATTTCAGCAGACAAAATCAGGGAACCAGGATTCACTTTGTCTTGACCAGCATATTTGGGAGCAGTACCGTGAGTTGCTTCAAACACTGCGACCTCATCACCAATGTTGGCCCCGGGAGCAATACCAATACCACCAACCTGCGCAGCAAGCGCATCAGAAATATAATCACCATTTAAATTCAATGTAGCAATAACACTGTAATCTTCTGGTCTTAACAGAATTTGTTGTAAGAAAGCATCCGCAATAACATCTTTAATAATAATTGTCTTGCCATTTTTAGGGTTAGTAAGTTGCATCCAGGGTCCACCTTGATATTCAGTTGCACCAAAACTATCTTTCGCAACTTGATATCCCCAATCCTTAAAAGCACCTTCAGTAAATTTCATAATGTTACCTTTATGAACCAATGTCACTGAGTCACGATTATTATCAATGGCATACTGAATGGCAGCTTTTACTAAACGAGTAGTACCTTCTTTAGATACTGGCTTAATGCCGATTCCACAATGTTCAGGAAAGCGTATTTTTTTAACACCCATTTCCTGTTGCAGAAAATTAATAATTTTCTTCGCTTCCGCTGTGTCAGCTTGCCATTCGATTCCTGCATAAATATCTTCTGAGTTTTCGCGGAATATAACCATGTCCGTTTTCCATGGCTCTTTAACAGGGCTTGGTGTCCCCGCAAAATAACGAACTGGACGCAAACAAGTATACAAATCAAGATCTTGACGAATTGCTACGTTCAAAGAGCGAATCCCCCCGCCTACTGGCGTAGTCAGCGGACCTTTAATCGCGACAACAAATTTCTTCAAAGCATCTAAAGTTTCTTTAGGTAACCATTGGCCATCACCATAAACTTTTGTTGCCTTTTCACCTGCATACACCTCCATCCACGCAATTTTCTTTTTACCACCATAAGCTTTCGCTACTGCAGCATCCACAACACGCATCATTGGCGGAGTAACGTCGACACCAATACCATCACCTTCAATAAAAGGAATAATTGGAAAATTAGGAACCTTTAGAGACAAATCAGCAGCAACAGTAATGGCCTCTCCTTGTGCTGGTACATGAATTTTTTCGAATGTCATTGGTAACTCCATCGTCAATTTAAAGTGAATGATTCAAGCAGTCGGATTTAAGCGAAAATCTTAGAAACATTAAAAAAGGAACGATTATTTCAAGAATTTTTACTAATTCTCGCAATGTACCTGTTTGCTTAGAAATTTTTGAAAAATCGAGCAGATTCAAAGACCTTGATCTTCGCAAATATCCAACTGCAATTTTTTGCAATAATCATAACATGCGAAAACCCTTTGTCCCAAATGCGTTTCACTGCATAATAAATCTTTTTTAAAGATTTAATAGATATTAGCCGTGACTGACATTTTACTATTCAATAAACCTTATGATGTCTTAAGCCAATTTACTGGTGAGAAAGACGACAAAACATTGGCTGATTACATTAAGCTACCTAATTTTTATGCTGCTGGGCGTTTAGATAAAAATAGTGAAGGTTTACTTTTACTCACCAATGATGGTCGATTACAGCATCAGTTAACCGATCCTCGTTTTAATAAAGAAAAATCATATTGGGTTCAAATTGAGGGTATACCGCAGGAAAGCGATCTCAATCCTTTGCGAGAAGGTTTAAAGCTTAAGCAAATTCGTTTTTTGCCTGCTAAAGTTAAAATTATTACCGAGCCTCTTTTATGGGAACGTAACCCACCTATACGCTTTCGTAAAACCGTACCCACATCATGGTTAGAAATTATCTTATGCGAAGGAAAGAATCACCAGGTTCGTAAGATGACTGCAGCAATCGGCTTCCCCACTTTAAGATTGGTACGGCATAAAATCGCAAATTGGTCTATAGGTGATCTGCAGCCAGGTGAGTATCGTATTACATCGGTAGATATGAAGGGGCTAAAAAAGCAACGCTAACTACAAAACTTGCAGGTTACGGCCCCTCTCAGTGGCTTAACGCCCATAAAACGCTTTGGCACGCAATGTATCATCGGCCAGCAATCTTACCCAGGGCCAAAGAATCATGCTAAGCGCAGCGCTGCCAACAGACATAATAAAAGCGACATGGTAGCCAAGAAATACTTCCATCATTAAAATTAGAATTTGATAGAGTAAGCAGAAAAAACCTATTAAGGCCATTTGTTGGCCTATAGAGAAGAAGTTAAAACGCCGCTCCTTATTACTGGCAATCCAGGTAACAACCGACAGCGCAAATGCATGCTCTCCAAGAACGGTAGCTAACAACACATCGAGAATCAAGCCAATCAATAACAAGCTCAATATATTAAAATGGTTCGGTAGAAAAAACTGTAAATATAAAACCAGCATCAAAACCCAAGGAGGCCTTAAACCAATTAGTAAATCGGGTAAAGGTAAAATAGTTAAAGCCAGTGCCAAGATAACAGCAACAAATATACGTAAATGTAATGAGTTCATGCACTCTCTCCAATGACATTTAAGCGTTCATTGATTTGGGCTGTTAATTCAGTCTGCTCTTTATCAGGCCATATAAGTAAAACAAGTCTATTGCGATTTAGTAAAGCGATCGGACTAACATCCACCTTAATAAAGGCTTCACCAGGGATACTCCTTACGGCTTCAACTCTTCCAACTGGATAACCTTCTGGATATAGCCGTCCCATACCCGATGTCACTAACAAATCACCTTTGTTGATTGACGAAGTCCGCGGTAAATTAATCAGTGACAATTGACTCATATTATTAGTTCCTATCAAAATAGCCCGCTCTCCTGTGCGATTATTTCTGACAGGGACAGCACTTTTTGAATCAGATATCAACAAAACTGTGCTAGTCATTGAACCTACATCAATAATTTGCCCCATCACTCCTTTAGCATCCAAAACTGGTTGGCCTGTATAAACGCCATCGCGCTTTCCTTTATTCAATACCACCAGTTGGCGTGAACTGCTTGTATCCACAGCAAGTATTTGTGCAGCCATTGCACGCATTTGTGCCTTGGATGATGTTAATAACAGTTCTTTAAGTTGGGAGTTTTCCTCTTTAATAACTAACAGTTTCTGCAGTTCAGCTTCAAGCAAAGTATGTTGATAACGTAGCTGCATATTTTCGTTAATGAGCGCTTTTTTAGCACTGACTAATGACTGAACCCAACCAATGACACGGACCGGGTAATCAACAGCAAATTGCAATGGTGAAATAAGTAAAGCGAAGCCGCTACGAACACTACGCAAATAGTTATAGTGGTAGTCAGAAAACATAAGCAAAAAAGATAAAACAGAAGCAAACACAAAACCAAACGCTTTGTGTTTACCTTTTTTAGCAAAAAGCCTGCTTTTAGAATTATTCTGTTGAGAGGAAATCACCGCCACGTAGATCCATGGTTTCTAATGCTTTACCACCACCTCGAGCCACGCAGGTTAAAGGATCTTCTGCAACTAGCACGGGCAGACCTGTTTCTTCCATCAATAGAGTGTCCATGTTCTTTAATAGAGCACCTCCACCAGTCAGCACCATACCACGCTCAGCAATATCAGCAGCGAGTTCTGGAGGTGCCAATTCTAGAGCAGCTCTAACTGCTCCAACAATTCCGGAAAGAGGTTCTTGCAATGCTTCAAGAATTTCCGCACTGGTTAAAGTAAAGCTACGAGGCACCCCTTCAGCCAGGTTTCTACCTCTTACTTCAATTTCGAAAAGATCACGACTTGGGAAGGCTGAACCAATTTCATGCTTGATACGTTCAGCAGTAGTCTCACCAATTAAAGTACCGTAATTTCGGCGAACATAAGAAACAATTGCATCATCAAATTTATCACCACCAATGCGTACTGATTGATGATAAACAATGCCACTTAAAGAAATAATTGCAACTTCTGTGGTACCGCCGCCAATATCAACAACCATTGAACCGCTGGCTTCTTCAACTGGCATACCAGAACCTAAGGCAGCAGCCATTGGCTCTTCAATCAGGAAGACTTCGCGTGCACCAGCACCCATCGCTGACTCGCGAATAGCACGTCGCTCTACCTGTGTTGAACCACAAGGTACACAGACTAATACGCGTGGGCTTGGACGCAAGAAACGATTTTCATGTACTTTATGGATAAAGTGTTGCAACATTTTTTCAGTTACGAAGAAATCGGCAATTACACCATCTTTCATTGGTCGTATCGCGTTAATATTGCCAGGTGTTCTACCCAGCATACGCTTCGCTTCCAATCCCACCGCAGCTACTCGCTTCTGCCCTGATTCATTACGAAGCGCTACGACAGATGGCTCGTTTAAAACAATTCCTTTATCCCTGACGTAAATCAATGTATTCGCTGTTCCCAAATCGATTGATAAATCATTGGAAAAAACGCCCCTCAATTTCCTAAACATGTGCAACACTACCTCATTATTTTTTTGGCGAACACTTTACCTTAAATTTGAATAAAAATCGACAGATCTTTGCTAAGATTTTTTTGGCCCTGTTAAAGGTGAATTAAGTACTGGAATTATCTATAAATAACAATACCTTGTTTGCCCAAAAATTTGTCGCACATGGTTTACCCAAAATTTGCATAATAACCCCTATGGGTTCTTTAGTTGATGAAAATTGAATAACTTTCTACACGAACTATATATCGCGACACAAAATCTGTCATGCCCTCATAGGTGGGCAACGACTTCCAATTTGATGCTAAATCAAGAGCTTACTAACATATATTGAAAAATAATTCTCTGTAGCTTGTATTTGATAAGGATTATTTGGTGGATGGTTGCCCGCCTACAAATTTTTCATAGTTAGCTTTATAATGACCCACTGCTATTTCACTTAAAATTAATGTTCTTAACAATAAAAATTGTCCTATAGAAAACCCAAAATTGTAACATCAATCATTTCCTAATTTCCGTTTAAGAAAATCCTCTAACTAATTTCAGCAAATAATAAATTTAATAATTAAAGTTAATTTTGATTCAAGTGGAACATTATTACTGGAGTTTAAAAATAATGGCGGGGAACCCCGCCTATTCGCTAAGAATTTTTTACAAAAAATCTTAGCCAATCGTAAAAACTGCTTGAAGCTGCTCCATATGATTTTTAACGAATTGTTTTCCTAATCCCTTGACTTGTGCTAATTCTTCGATTGATTTAAAACGACCATGCTCTTCTCTATATTGCACAATAGCTTCTGCACGCTTTTTGCCTATCCCTTTTACAGATTGGGAAAGAATAGCAGCATCGGCTTTGTTTAGATCAATTCTACTTTGAGAAGCCATAGCCGCAGACTTTGAGTGACCTGGATTCGTTGCAGCTTGTAGAGGGAAAGATACGCACAAAGATAATACAGCAGCAGCAAATAAATTTGCTTTCATTTTTATTTTCTCCTTAATTGTTGGACTACCGGGATTTAGAATGGTTTCCAACCAATCCAAATCGCCTCGATTTCTTGCTCATACGCAAGAAGCCGAGGAGTATCGCAGTATTTTTTTTATCTGTCGAGATTTACGTGATTAAAGTGCGAATTTAGCACATAAGCAACGCAAGCCGTTAATTTTTCAACCATTTTCAAATGCAAGAACTCATTTGGACCATGCGCATTGGAATGAGGTCCCAAAACGCCAGTAATCATAAATTGAGCTTTAGGAAATTTTTCACCTAGCATTCCCATGAAAGGAATGGTTCCTCCTTCTCCAATATACGCTGCCGGCCTATTATAAAAGGTTACGGAGGCATTATTCACCGCTTTCTCCAGCCATGGCACCATTTTAGGCGCATTCCAGCCAACTGCTCCGTCATGGATATGGAAAGCTACTTTAGCTTGATAAGGTGGGTTTTCTGTTAATGCCTGCTGCATTGCCAAAGCCGCTTTTTCAGGGCAAACCAAAGGAGGTAATCGCATGGACAGCTTTAATGAGGTTTTTGGTCTAAGCACATTACCCGCATCTGTAATAGCAGGTAAACCAAGGGCACCCGTAACTGCAAGTGCGGGCCGCCAAGTACGATTTAAGAGCAATTGCTGCTTATCCTTTGTAACCGGTTCAACACCCGGATGGAAAGGAAAATTACTATAGAGCTCCTCACCTAAAATTTCAGCACAGGATGTTGCTTGGTTGATGCGTTCTTCAGGAATGTCACAGAACAAGGCATCTAACTTAATTTCACCACTTACTTCATCTTCAATACGGCTTATTAATTGTTTTGCTATGCGAAAACTGTCTGCCACTACGCCACTGGCATAACCTGAATGAACACCTTCGGTAAGTAGCTCGACTGACAATTCACCTGTTACATTGCCACGCAAGGAAGTTGTCATCCAAAGTTGCTGATAATTACCGGCACCAGAATCAAGACAAATGACTAAAGAAGGCTCTCCTATTTTTTCCTTTAGCGCATCAATATAGAAAGGCAAGTCATAACTGCCACTTTCTTCACAAGCTTCAATAATTAAAATGCAACGAGCATGGGGCAAGCCCTGCTCTTGTAGAGCACGTATTGCTGTCAATGAAGCATAAGCTGAATAACCATCATCAGCTCCTCCTCGCCCATAAAGCTTGCCATCTTTAATAACAGGCTGCCACGGCCCTAATCCCTCTCTCCATCCAGTCATTTCAGGTTGTTTATCTAAATGCCCATACAGCAAAACGGTTTCATCCCGAAGTCCTGGCACTTCCATAAATAATAACGGGGTACGATTGGGCAAACGAACAACTTCTAAAGTCATTCCCAAAGGTGCATTGGCCCTACACCAATTAGCCACATGGTTAACCGCTTGTTCCATATAACCATGTTCCTGCCACTGTTTATCAAAATGAGGCGACTTATTTGGAATTTTTATATAGTCGCAAAGACTTGGAAGAATATTTTCCTGCCATTGCAATGTAATGTATTCAGACAATCTCTGGGGATTCAACATGCATCTGCTCCTTGATCAGCGTAATAATTTTCAAGGCAGCAGACTCGATCTCTAACGCCTTAATTTTGGCAATAATCTCTTCTTTGTGTTGATTAACATCCTCGATAGCCACTAAAAGGGATTGGGGTGTTAAATTTTCTTCTTCAACAACAGTGCTGATACCCTGTTCCTTAAAATAGCGCGCATTTTGAATTTGATCTCCCCGACTTACTTTTGCAGATAAAGGAATTAAAATATGTGGTTTTCCCAAAGCGAGAATTTCATACAGTGCATTTGCTCCAGCACGCGAAATAACAATATCACTGGCAGCAAATAGATCAGCTAACTCTTCATTAGCATATTCAAATTGGCAGTAATTATTTTTATTAAGCAAATTGCTATCTATCTTACCTTTGCCACATAAATGAATAATTTGGTAATGTTCACCTAAAAAAGATAAGGATTCTCTTAATACTTTGTTGAGTAAGGCTGAGCCCTGGCTACCTCCTACAACTAATAAACAAGGTTTTTCCTCAGTAAAACCGCATAAAGCCAGCCCTTTTGCTTTGGAACCTTTAAATAATTGTGCGCGTATTGGCGTTCCGGTGATTTCAACCTTTTCTTGTTTTTTAAAATGTTTTTTGGCTGCTGCAAAAGTAACACAGATTTTATCAACAAAAGGAAAGCTTAAACGATTAGCGAGACCTGGTGTCATATCTGACTCATGCGCAATCACTGGTATTCTATGTAACCAGGCAGCAACAACAACAGGAAACGCAACAAACCCTCCCTTGGAAAACACAACATCCGTTTTAAGTTTTCGTAATAAGCAATAAGCCTGGCTAATACCAAGAAAAATTTTTAAAGGATCTAAAAAATTTTTCCAACTAAAATAACGTCGTAATTTGCCACTACTGACACCATGATAAGGAATAGTTAATGAACTTATCATGTTTTTCTCTATGCCATCTTCCGAGCCTATGTAATCAATTTGCCAGTCATTTGTTTGTAAAATCTCAATTAATGCCAAATTAGGTGTTACATGACCTGCGGTGCCACCACCAGTAAAAACGATACGAGGATTCATTTGACTTCCCTAACCAATAAACTTAGATCAATGGCTTGAATTGATTTGGTAATTGAACCAACCGAAATATAATCAACTCCTGTCTCAGCTACTGCTCTAATTGTTGATAAATCGATACCACCTGAGGCCTCTAATTCACATCGACCTTTCGTTATTTCTACTGCTTCAACAAGCATAGCATTGCTGAAATTATCGAGCAAAATCCGATCAGGCTTGGCCGCAAGTGCTTCTTGTAACTCATCTAATGTTTCAACCTCAACTTCAATAAAAAAACCACTATATTTCTCTTTTGCCAAAATCACGGCTTTTGTAATTGATCCGCAAGATTTAATATGGTTTTCTTTAATTAAAAATGCATCATACAATCCCATGCGATGGTTTACTCCCCCAGCACAGCTCACCGCGTATTTCTGTGCCTTTCTAAGACCGGGTATGGTTTTGCGTGTATCTAACAAACGCGTTTTTGTGCCTTGTAGTTTAAATAAATAACGATAAGCCTGAGTTGCCGTTCCTGATAATGTTTGCAGGAAATTTAACGCTGTCCTTTCAGCGGTTAGAATATCAGCAGCCACTCCCCTTATCTTACATAATGTTGCCGGTCCATCCAGCCATTGACCTTCTTGAACAAACCAAGTTATTTCTATCCCACGATTAACTTCAGCAAAAACTTCATTAACCCAGGGACATCCACATACAAGCATCGGTTCACGTGAAATGATTTCTGCCTCCGCCATTAATTGTGGCGAGAGTAAGGCGGCACTAACATCCCCACTCCCAATATCTTCGGCTAAAGCACGTTTAACATCCACTAAAATATCTGTTTTATTTATTGTCATGTTTTGCTGCTCTTCGTGTATATCTTGATTTTAACAAGGGTGGGGCAATGAATGTGGTCACAATAACCATTAGAATAATTGCAGAAAACAATTGATCAGAAATAACTCCTAGTGTTCGACCAATTGAAGCAAAAACCAGCCCTACCTCGCCACGAGGCATCATGCCAATACCAATTAATAAACGATCGTCTTTACGGTTTGCACCCAATCCACTTATTAATTTCCCTATAATTGCAGCAAGAATAAGTCCTGTAGACATGAGCAAGACAGACCAATTAACAAATGTCTCAAGCTTCACTTGAATGCCAATTAAAATAAAAAATAGTGGTGCAAGAATGGACTCCAATGGACCAACCAAATTTTTAATGCTGCGAGCATCTGTACCTTGTCCCTTGGAATTGGAAAAAAGGCCGTCATGAAGGATTAAACCTGCAGCAAAAGCACCGATAATCGCAGCAAGGTCAACCAATGTAGCCAGCCAAGCTAAAAGCATTACAAAAATAAATGAAGCAAGTAATTTAACTTCCCAAAATTCCAGGAAATTATCAAAAAAAATAACAACTTTACGCAAAAGGAAAGGACCAAGCGTTAATGCTGCACCAAAGAATAGTAATGCTGAAATAGTAATACGCAAAATTATTGTAAAATCAACAACATCGCTTATTATGACCGAACTTACTACGGCTAAAATAATAAGTCCTAAAATGTCGTCAATCATTGCGGCACCCAAAATAGTTCGTGCTTCTCGGGTACGCAATTTTTTCATTTCCGAAAGGACCCGGGCAGTAATCCCAACACTGGTTGCAGATAAAGTCGCTGCTACAAATAAGTCTACTTTATAAGAAGCAGTAGGAAGCAAAAGATGTGCAACAATGAAGCCCAAAATGATAGGGGCTAAAACGCCAAGTAAAGCCACCTGCAGTGACTCGCGCCCCGTATGTTTTAACTCCTCAATTGAACTTTCCAAACCTACCATAAAAAGTAAAAAAATAACGCCATAGCGCGAGAAAACATCGAGAATATATCCTATTTTGATGAAATCAAGGCCGTGCAGCGATGTTAAAGCAGCGGTCACCTGAGCGGCATACACAGGATCAGTAACGTTTGCTGCCACCGCTTCGGAAACGGACATGCCTCTTAACATTTCCCGCATAATGTTAAAAATTTCCGGTCCTTCACGCAAAATCACGGCTAGATGTAAACCAAAGTAGTAGCAGACATTACCTAGAAGAACGCCCATCAACAGTTCACCCAAAACACCAGGTTGATTAAATCGTCGTGCAAGAAAACGGCCAATAAGGGCAAAAAATAAAATGAGAGTTACCCATAGGAGTATAGGAGCAATGGGATCATGGTGGCTATCTTGAGGTACACCCGCATACAAGAAGGCAGGAAAAATCCCTGCCAATATTAGATAGCAAAGAGAACGTCTCATCTCGTTTTACCTGCAAGAAATAGGCAAGTTTCCAGCACTGAATCGGGATTTAGCGACACACTATCAATGCCTTCTTTCATTAACCACTCGGCAAAATCCTGGTGATCAGAAGGTCCTTGACCACAGATTCCAACATATTTTCCTGCCTTTTTACAGGTAGATATTGCCATATGTAATAAAGCCTTTACTGCAGCATTTCGCTCATCAAACTGGGCCGCTATCAAACCTGAATCCCGGTCTAGTCCTAATGTAAGCTGCGTCAAATCGTTTGATCCAATTGAAAAACCGTCAAAATGTTCCAAAAACTCGCTTGCTAACAAGGCATTAGAAGGCAATTCGCACATCATAATAATACGCAAGCCAGCTTTGCCTCGTTCCAGACCGTGCTCTTTTAGTACATTAATAACGTCTTGTGCTTCAGTCACTGTTCGGACAAAAGGAATCATAACTTCCACATTAGTCAGTCCCATGTCTTCTCGTACACGACGAACAGCCTGACATTCCAGGGCAAAACATTCTGCAAAATCCTCGGAGACATAACGTGAAGCGCCGCGAAAACCCAGCATTGGATTTTCTTCATGGGGCTCATAGTATTTGCCCCCAGCCAGATTGGCATATTCGTTGGATTTAAAATCAGAAAGTCTCACAATAACCGGCTTTGGATAGAATGCTGCAGCAATGGTGGCAATTCCCTCTTTCAAACGCTCAATGTAATACTCGACAGGAGAAGCATAGGCTGCCGTTTTCTCATTAATAAACTGTTTCAACTGTTTATCTTCAAGCTTGTTATATTCCAATAATGCTTTAGGATGAATCCCTATTGTATTGGAAATTAAAAATTCCAATCGCGCCAGGCCAACACCGGCATTAGGAATTGATTGAAAAGCAAATGCTCGCTCAGGATTACCAACATTTAACATAATTTTCAGTGGTAACTCTGGCATAGTATCGACATCAAGACTAACTTGCTCAAAAGGCAATAATCCCCGATAGACATAGCCGGTATCACCTTCGGCACAACTTACCGTTACCTCATCACCATCTTTAATCGCTTTAGTTGCATCACCACAACCCACAACTGCAGGAATTCCCAGCTCACGAGCAATAATTGCAGCATGACAGGTTCGGCCACCGCGATTAGTAACAATGGCTGAGGCACGTTTCATAACCGGCTCCCAATCGGGATCTGTCATGTCAGAGACTAAAACGTCACCAGGTTCTACACGATGCATTTCACTAACATCTGTAATAATTCGGGCACGACCTTGACCTATTTTTTGGCCAATACTACGGCCTTCTGTGAGTATTTCCCCTTGGGTTTGTAAGGTATATCGTTCTAATATCTGCGCACTAGCCCGACTTTTTACTGTTTCTGGTCTTGCTTGCAAAATATATAATTTGCCATCTTTTCCATCTTTAGCCCATTCAATATCCATGGGCCGACCATAATGTTGCTCAATAATTAGGGCTTGTTTAGCAAGTTGTTGAATTTCTTCGTTCGTAAGAGAAAATAGTAATCGCTCTTGTGGCGAGACATCAGTAGCTGTTACTGTTTGATTTTTATTGGAGTCATTAGCATAAACCATTTTCATAGCTTTACTGCCTAGAGTACGTCGAATTACAGCCGGCTTCCCTGCTTTCAAACTTGGCTTATGTACATAAAACTCATCGGGATTAACAGCCCCCTGTACCACCATTTCACCTAAACCATAAGAGGAGGTAATGAAAACCACATCATTAAAACCTGATTCGGTATCCATAGTGAACATCACACCGCTGACTGCCAAATCACTGCGCACCATTTGCTGAATACCTGCTGATAAAGCAACGTCATTATGCGCAAAACCATGGTGCACGCGATAGGCAATTGCCCGGTCGTTAAATAAGGATGCAAATACCTGCTTAATGGCAGTTAAAACTGCATCAATACCACGTACATTTAAATAAGTTTCTTGTTGACCAGCAAATGAGGCATCAGGTAAATCTTCAGCAGTTGCCGATGAACGCACCGCGACACTGAAATCATGATGTCCTATTGTCTTTGTCAAATTATCATAAGCGGCGCGGATAGCACTCTCAAATTCTTGAGAAAAAGGTGCATTGACAACCATTTCCCGGATCGTTTTGCCGACAGAGGTTAATTGAGAAATATCATCTGTGTTTAAGGAGGAAAGCAACTCATAAATTTTTTGATCAAGCTTATTTTGTGCTAAGAATTCACGAAAAGAATCGGCTGTCGTAGCAAAGCCCGTAGGTACAAGTACACCCGCTGAGGATAAATGGCTTATCATTTCTCCTAAAGAAGCGTTCTTACCACCGACTTGTTCAAGATCCCGCATCCCTAAGCGTTGAAAATCAATTGTATGTATGTTGACTGCCATAACCCAATTCCTCTACTCCTTAAAAATGAACTTCATTCTACTTAAATTAAAAGATGATGTGAATGAAGGTTGCAATAAATCGTATTTGGAAGATAGATTCAGCCAAATCAATTATTTTATATATTGTTATGTTTATTTATTCAAAATAAACTTAAAAGATAACTCCCCAAGCCTTCCATCTGGAAACTAAAAGTATGTTTCATCTAACTTATGTCATTCCCGCCCACGGGGAAATGACATTACATTAAACGACATGCCTGTTAATGAAACTATGCACTATTAAAAAGGTTAAATTTTTCCATTAATAAATTTCTAATGGGGATTAATAAGCAAGACAACCAAGCTCAATAACTCAGTTTAAGCCAATTAAGTACCTTATTGTATAAGAGGCCCTCGGTTAAATCATGGTGTCTTTAGACTAGCCCCAACAGTAAGTATGCCACTTGCTGTGCCCGCAATTGTCGGCATTTCTCTCGTTGAAAACTCTTCTAAAATGGAATGAACACCCCGATTTTGATTAGCTTTTTTAGCTAATGCTTCAGCAACAGCATGCCTTAAATCTCCATCACCCTCTGCAGCTATTACTACGCATAATGATTTGATATTTGACTTTACCGCCTCTAATGAGCCATTACACAATCTATCAAGCAAGAAACTACCTATTTTCTCATAATCAGCAAGTGCTCTCATATACTGTCTTAGAACAGCTCTCCTGCTATTTACTTCTTCCTGATGAAATAAATCATCCCCTAATTCTTCCTCAGACTGCATAATTCTCACTCCTTTTTGAACGATTTCCTCTCAGTATAGACCTTTTAATTCTGAGGAAACAAACCATTTCAAGTGGCTATTCAATATTTAATTTGTTTTTATTTTGTAAATTTACTTGGTCTTTTCTGTTTATTTTGTTAACATAAAGTCCGTTTTTAAAACCAAGCTGTCTTATTAATTTAAACAGTTTTAACATTAAGGTGACCCTATGTTTCGAGCTCTTAATAAAGTAAGTGGTGCTCTCTTTGGTATCATTTTATATCCTATTAAATCCTTATTAATTAATCTTTTTTTAGCCGCCTTAATTGTACTGACAGCGTCCATTCTTCTTGTTGGTCTTCCTCTTCTCTTTGCCTATGTAGCCTATTCCAAAGCAGAGATGGGTAGTAAATTAAGCTCTGCTATTATTACGGGCTCTCTCGTGGGTATAATCGCACTAGTGATAATCCCTCCTCTCACCATTACAACACTTATTGGTGCAGCAGTTACTACTGTAAAAGACATATTTAGCAGCATTCGCCTAGGAGCAACAGAAGGTTATGCGGAAGGATTAATTCCACACGTTCTCAAACAATTTTTAACAGGCTTTGTTCCCTTTAGTCGTACCTTGCAAACTACCGCAGCTGTACTTCACCGTATCGCTAATGGTGGAGGAGCAGAGGCATTGAATGAAGAAGGCCTTAATGAACTCACCGATATTGATGATATCGACTATAGCCAATTCGAAGATGTGCCTCGCTCAACGAATGAGGTTCCGTCAGAATTAACTGATAATACTGAGGTAACTTCAAATACAACGACAACTCCTAATGCCTTTACACCTTTATCTGCGGAGGAATTACAAAAAGCCCGTGAGATTAGCGATCTTGGCGATAGCCTCTCCCAATATGAGGATCTACATAAACGTCTGACAGCACTTAATGAAGCGATAAAAAAAGAGCGTATTGAAGGAATGCTTGACGATAGTTTAATAGCTGATGAACTTACTCATTTAGAAATAGAGAAACCTTCTTTACTTATAAAATTGTATGAATACGAACCCAACAAATGGAAACCTGTGAAAGGAACCACTAAGATTATCGATTATAAAAATCTTAAAGAATGGCTGCAACTACACAACTCGCATCCAGAAACCCGTGAGCCAATGAATGATGCAACCCCCTATCAGGGTCATAAAACTAAATATCGCATTTTCCCCTACAATGAACTTAAAGACTCACATGAGCTACGTGAACTAACAGCCCTTATTCGCCACCGATTAAAAGAGCTCAATCCGGAAAATCTTCCTTCAGCTCCAGCTCTCTTTTCGGGCCTTACAGGGACAATTGGTCAAACTTTCTTTGGCAACAGTGCTAACGCTGCAACAATACCGCCAGCTCACACCGTTGACGATACGTTAAGACAAACCTTCAATTAATATATATTCTTTGCTATCAACACTAGTTATCACACCTGCGGCATTTGCCGCAGGTTTTATTTTGCACCATTTATTCTCATTTTAGTGATTGTTTTGATTCACATCTGCCGTTGCATCTAATATTATATGCGCTTTACGATTGCGGCGATTCACCAATGACTTTATCCCCTTTAAATGCTATTTCTCCTATCGATGGACGTTATTTGAAGAAAACAACGGTCCTAAGTTCTTACTTTAGCGAGTTTGCTCTCACTTATTATCGTTTGATGGTTGAAATTCGTTGGCTTGAAGCCCTTGCTGCCAATAAAGATATTGCAGAAGTCCCTCAACTTGATAATGGTGCTAAAGTCTATCTAGCAGAAATATTAGTTAATTTTAATGAAGCGGAAGCAGAAAAAGTCAAGGAATATGAAAAAACAACCAATCATGACGTCAAAGCGGTTGAATATTATTTGCAAGAAAAATTAGAACAGTTTGAAAGCCTACGCAAATACACGGCCTTTATTCATTTTGCCTGTACCTCAGAAGACATCAACAACTTAGCCTATGCTTTGATGGTCAAAGAAGCAATTGCACAAGTTATTCAACCCACTTTTGCAGAAATTATCGGCAGTATTACCATGTTAGGCAAACAGCACGGCGATATAGCCATGCTCTCAAGGACGCATGGACAACCGGCTACGCCAACGACAGTTGGAAAAGAGCTTGTAAATTTTGTCGCACGCTTAAAACGTCCACAGCAACAATTAGCTGAAGTCCTTATACCGGCTAAATGTAATGGCGCTGTAGGAAATTATAATGCGCATATCATTGCCTACCCGGATGTGGATTGGCGCAAGCATTGTGCGAATTTTGTCAGTTCCCTGGGTTTGTCTTTCAGCGCCTACACAACACAAATCGAGCCTCATGATGGGATTGCAGAGGTTTCTCATATCATGATTCGCATTAATAATATTTTGCTTGATTACACACGCGATATTTGGACCTATATTTCACTCAATTATTTCAAGCAAAAAACGGTCGCGGAAGAAGTTGGCTCATCGACCATGCCGCACAAGGTAAATCCTATTGATTTTGAAAATGCTGAAGGTAATCTTGGCTTAGCAAATGCCCTGTTTAATCATTTTGCCAATAAACTTACGCAATCTCGCATGCAACGTGATTTGTCTGATTCGACTGTCTTGCGTAATCTTGGTGTTGCCTTCGCCTATACGCTTATCGCTTTCCAGGCGATTGCTAAAGGTAATGATAAACTCCAAATTAACAAACCTGCTCTAAAAGCAGACTTGGATTCTAATTGGGAAGTTCTGGCTGAACCAATTCAAACAGTCATGCGTCGCTATAACATTTCTAATGCCTATGAACAACTTAAAAATTTAACACGCGGCCAAGGTATCGATCAGGCAAGTTTAAAGAAATTCATTCAATCGCTTGCTATTCCTGATGAGGTTAAAAAACAATTAATCGAGTTAACCCCGGAAAAATATACTGGTTTGGCGGCTCAATTAGTAAAAGCATTCTCATGACAACACTAAACCAGCAGGGAGAAGCTCGAGAGTTTGATGTTTTGGTATTAGGCACCGGCTTAGCTGGCCTTAACTATTGTCTTCAGTTACTTAAAATCCAGCCTCACGTTAAAATTGCCCTGATAAGTAAAGCTGAAAGTTATGAGTGCAATAGCCGGTATGCTCAAGGTGGGATTGCTGCTGCAGTGAGTAAAGAAGACTCACCAGAATCCCATATTGCCGATACGTTGCAAGCAGGTGATGGACTTTGTTACCAGCCTGCTGTGGAATTCATTATTCGCCAGGCGCCGCAAGCGATAGAAGATTTACTAAACTACGCCATTCACTTTACTAAACAGGCAGACGGTAATTTTGCTTTGGCTCAGGAAGGAGGACACTCTCATCGACGCATTTTTAATAGCGGCGATCAAACGGGATTGACCATAACACAGACATTACTGGATATGGCCCAAAAACATTCTCAAATAACCTTCTTCGAGCATCATATCGCGGTAAATTTAATTACTCAGTATCATCCTCACCGTACAGATATTCAGGGAGAGGTTCTAGGTGCTTATGTGCTAGATTGTCGACAAAATCGCATTCATACTTTTGTAGCAAACTGTGTAATCCTTGCCACAGGAGGTGCTGGCAAAACATATCGCTATACAACCAATCCCATTATCGCCACTGGCGATGGTGTGGCAATGGCCTATCGAGCAGGTGCTCGCGTTGGTAACATGGAATTTTATCAATTCCACCCTACCCTGCTTCATCATCATTCACTCAATAATTTTTTAATTTCTGAAGCCGTTCGCGGTGAAGGGGCTTTGTTAAAAAACCCAGATACAAATGAACGTTTTATGCAGCGCTATGCCCCCGAATCTCTGGAGTTGGCAACTCGCGATGTAGTCGCTCGTTCTATTTTTAGTGAAATTGAACAAAGCCAACATGGTTTTGTCTATCTAGATATTACGCATCAACCCAAGGCCTTTTTGAAAAAACGCTTTCCCCAAATTTATAAGACCTTGCTGAGTATTGGCATTGATATGAGTCAAGACATGATCCCTGTGGTTCCTGCAGCTCATTATCAATGTGGTGGCGTATTAACCGATGTAGATGGCCGTTCTGATCTCAAGCGTTTATATGCAATAGGTGAAGTTGCTTTTACCGGCTTACATGGTGCCAATCGCCTGGCGAGTAATTCGTTGTTAGAAGCTTTGGTTATGGCTGGCAATGCAGCCCGATGCACGCTAAAAGATATTATGACCCCGGCAAAAATCAGCGAGGCAATTCCCAATTGGAGCTCTCCCGGTGAAGTGAATCCCAGACGAGCCAGTCAGATTAATGCACATTGGCGCGGTTTACGAGGTGAAATGACCTCCTATGCCGGCATTGTGCGGACCGAAGCCGGGCTACAAGATCTACTACAATTAATCATGAAGAGAAAAAAAATCATTGAAGAATACTATTGGAAACATTGTATTACTCGTGATTTCATTGAGTTACGTAATATTGTTTTAAATGCGGAATTGATTGTTAGGGCAGCATTATCAAGAAGGGAGTCACGTGGAGGACATTATCGAGAAGATTTTCCTCAAAAAAATGCAAATGCCGAGGAAAGTATTTCCCGGTTAACCTCGCCGCAAAATCCATTCATTTAATTTGAGGTCCTGGATGTTTAAAAGTCGATCCATTTATCAACCAGAAAAAACATTGATGCGCATTACTAATGATATGAGCATTTGTCAAAGTGATTATCCACTGGATTGGTATCAAGAGGATTTTACCCCTTACGCCGAAGAATACCTTGCTCTACCCGATCGTAAATTAACCACGGTGTTATCCTGGATGCAACCCTATCTAAAAAAAGCACAAGAACATTTTGGTGACCAATTATTATTATTAGCTCATTACTACATGGGCGGTGATATTGTCAGGCTTGTGGAACAGTTTGGTGGACAAATTGGGGATTCTTATCAATTGGCACTGATGGCTGCTAATCACCCTGAAAAATCCGTAATTATTGAATCAGCAGTGCATTTTATGGCCGAGTCAATTTCTATTTTGGCCAATCCCCATCAACACGTTTATATAACTAATCCTAAATCAGGATGCACCATGGAAATGCTTGCTAAGGATTTTATGGTGGAACCAGCCTTCATGGATCTCAATGAGCGCTATGGACCGGAAAATATTTTACCCGTTTGTTATATGAATACCTCAGGTCGTGTAAAAGCAATGACCGGAGCTCAAGGTGGTGCAGTCTGTACCAGTTCAAATGTTAAAAAAATTTTTGAATGGGCTCGAAAACAAAATAAAAAAATATTATTTATTCCCGATCGCCATATGGGTGAAAATATTGCTTATTGGATGGGTATCAGAAATCTTGCTTATTGGCCTGGTGGTACAGCTGGCGCTCAATACTCCTTACAAGCTCAGGATAATAAAACACTAGCGCAATTTGATAAGGCAGAGCTCATTCTTTTTTCGAGTGAATGCGCTGTTCATACCCACTATCAACCTGAAATGTGCGAATACTGGCATAAGCACGGCTATACAACAGTCGTACATCCTGAATGCCGCAATGATGTTATTCGTGTAGCTCAGCATGCTGGTTCTACTGCATTTATTTGGGACTATGTTGTCAACGATAGAGCTGGTAGCAAAAAATACGCGATAGGAACTGAAAATCATATGGTCGAAAACGTAAAACAGCATTGTCGCAATCTTGGTATAGAGGCTGTCAATCTGGCGGAAGCTCCAAAAAAAGATCATGAAAAAGGCATGGGATGCGGCTGCGCAACAATGTCACGCAATGATCCGCCTCATCTTGTCGCCCTGGTTGATTTACTACGTCAAGGTAAAACAATGGCCTACAATGAAGTTAAAGCTGGTGATTTAGTGAATGAATTTACCGGCTCCCGTCAGCGCCTCAGTGAAACCGACCAACAATGGATTATTGAGAATGCTAAAAAAGCGCTGAAAATGATGATAAACATTACCGAAGATCGCTTATAAATCTATCTCCCTTCTGCCGCATCTTTTGCGGCAATAATTCCTCCTCTATTCAGCAAAAAACATTTAGTTGTTGTACAGTTTAAAAACCTTTGCTACGTTATGATGTTCCTGATATGCCATCCTGTGCGTGATATAAATAGGAGTACATAATTTTGAGTAATCAATATCAGTCAATCTATGAAGTGCCTGTTAAAAAAATGGATGGTAGCCAATCTAATTTACAAGCTTATAAAGGACAAGCTCTCTTGATTGTCAATGTTGCCAGCCGATGCGGTTTTACTCCTCAATATACTGACCTGGAAGCACTTTACCAAGATTATCACGCCAAAGGCTTTAGCATTCTTGGTTTTCCATGTAATCAATTTTTACATCAGGAACCTGGAAGCCATGAAGAAATTAAAGAATTTGCAGAAAGTTGCTACCGCATTACTTTTCCATTATTCGCAAAAATAGATGTAAAGGGGACAAATCAGGCTCCTCTATATCAGTATATTCGCAGCAATATTCAAAAACGCCCCTTAAAATTTATCCCGTGGAATTTTACAAAAATTGTGGTGGATCCTCAGGGGAAAGTCCTAAAACAATACTTACCTACCACGTCATTTAAGAAAATCCGCAAGGAAATTGAATTGCTACTCCCTAAATCTCAGCTTGGCGAGAAACATTCTATCTAAAAGCCCAGTTAGATCTCACAACAGTGATGTCCACAAATGCATCTCTAGAGCTGATTATACTAACAGGCGTACCCAGTAATTATTTATCTCAAATTAAGAAGTATTAATAAGATCGATGATCATTAATGCTTAATACAAAGAAAAAATACATTATAAATTTATTCCTGTGTGGCGATAGAGGACATGCGCGAAGCTGAGTAGCTCACCAGGATGGAAAGTATCTTATTTGTTTGTTAAGTTAGAGAGACTCCATTAGCTTTGCAATAAATAGAAAAATGACTACACTAATTTACTTGCTAGGATTAATCATCTCCTGGCTATTTTTTTATAAGATATTAACAGCAAGAAAAGTTAGACTTCCCAAAATTAAGACCACAATTATAGTGATTTTATTTTCAACACTCATATATAGTTTTAGTTATGACCTATATGCCTTTATAGATAGATTGATATTTTCTCTTAATAAACAAGGAGAGGTAAGCCTCTCTAATTCAATATTCAAAATACCTCCAAACCAGGACATTGAATATTGCAAACAATTTACTGATGAAAATGGAAATGAAATTAAGGTAGTTTCTAACCGAAAAGATGGCAGGTATTGTGGTGAGTTTTGGCGATTTCAACGTAAAGAAAATATTCTTTTACCTTATAAGAAGATTAACGATGCCCAGTTAATTTATTGGGCATCACCTTCATTAAAAATAATCACAAAGAAATAATTAGTAGTTAAAAGTCTACTATTCTTAATAGTTATAATGAATTTCAAGATCCCAGTACCATTGCTGGCTAACCGATGAGAATGTCCAAAAAGATATTTGACTAGATGGAAAATTTAGTTTTATTCCAAAATCTTTTTTAAGAATAGTTTAATTTCATTCAGCAAAGCATTCTTATCTTGCCGGATAGGCGAATGACCCACGGTGGGAATCAAAACATGTGATAAATTTACTATAAGTTTTTCTACGCGGTAAATATCGTCCTCTCTTATCAGACTGCCTCGCTCTGGTGCTCCCCTGATAATTAAGGTTGGACATTTGATATTCGGAAGCAACTGTTCTAATTGATATGAGCTAAACATTTCTTTAGGCCGTTGAATCATCGCAAGTAACATATCGAGATCACAATTCTGAACATGAGGTGGTAATAATTGCATTAATGGCGAATACATCGTTTTAATATACTCAGAACCCAAATTATCTAATAGAGCTCGGTGATGACCTGTTAATTCATGCACCCGTTCAAGATTTAGAGGGGTATCTATAATAATCAAAGCCTTAACCCACTTAGGATATATTGCTGCAAGCATAAGCGCTATCATACCCCCTAAAGAGTGCCCTAAAATGATAGCCGATCTTTTTATTTGATGTTCAATAAACAGTTGCATATCTTCTACATAACTATCAATTTTATATGCACCAGGGTATTTTTTTGATTTCCCATGGCCACGGAGATCCGTAGCATAGACTTTAAAATTTTCCATCAGCTTAGGAATAATTGGAAGAAAAGACTGCCACCGATGCGTTACTCCATGCAACAATAAAATAGGAAGCCCTTTGCTTTCTGTCACCACGTAATTAATTTCAATTCGATTTTGCTTAAAAAGATGTTCTTTCATAGTTAATAACAACCCTCTCAACCTCAACTAATTAATATAGCTCCATTTTTGAAAAAACGTTTAACAATAGTCTTAGACACAAGAGGTACAATTTATCAAATGCAAATAGAGGTCGAGTAAGACAAGTTTGATTTTGAAGACAACTGAGAGCAATTAATGCTACTCAGAATTTAGTTGTCAAAAGAAAGGTTAAAAAGAAGTCACCAGAGTGACTTCTTTCCACCCAAAAGGTAAACCCTTAATTTCTAATCTTGTTCTTGCCTCTAATCAATCCTTTTACAACTCATTCCCCAGCATGCTCCAAGGCATGTTGCCAATGCGCCAATAAAGAAAAGCACAAAAATTGAAAAAGAGGTCCAGGCTAACTGCTCGGGAGTCACACTTACATTGACTTGAGATTTAGTAGTATTTGCTTCAGATTTTGGTTCAACAGACACCGACGGTGTATTTTGTGTGTTATCTGGAGCAACTACTGTCTGTGTGACAGCTTGGGTATAGCTTTCTACATATTGGCTTAAATGCGCCGTAATTATTGCACTTAAAATCAAAGCAACCGTCCATGTAGCAAAGCCGTAGAGAATGCCAAGATTACGTTGTGGACAGTAACCTCTTCCTAAATAACCGGCTGCATAACCCGCCACCAGCATGGAGGCAATTATACCGATAATTATGCCAATCAGCCCCCCCACCGCTATTGTGGTTGTTCCTGTTTTAATAAACGTTAAACCAATTGCTATCCCAAAGAGATTTAATAAAAAGCTTAAACCAATACCCACAATTGCACCCATGAGTATTGCGCTCCAGGATATGCGTTTAAGAGGAGGTAAAATAGTTTCAGACTCAACAATTACTTCTTTCGCTCTAGTCATGACTTCCATCCTTAGAATATGTGAGATACTAACCAAATTAATACAAGAATGCTTAAGGGAACACCCAAAAGCCACGCAATAATGTACCCCATTTTTATCTCCTTATAAAAATGATTTATTTTAAGTATAGCAAGTTAAACCAAATTGAATAATTAATGAACATAAAGTTTATAGCACTATAGCTTTGATTTACTTTGCTGGAGATTTTCCTATAACAAACTTGCTGTGGTAAACTTGCTGGGTTTATACAGCTCTATTGTTAAAGCACTAGCGTAAAGCCACCACCAAAAGCATTCTTAAATTGATTCGGATTATTTCCCAGTTGATGATAAACACCCACGTCGATTGCAAACTGAGGCACCAGCATATAAAGCAAACCATAATCTACAAGAGTTACATCCCCTTGATTCGGACCAACTGGTGACAAGCTATAAACTTCGCCATAAAGCGTAAGTCTTTCAATAGGGGAATAACTCAAAACTAAATCAGGAGTAAATGAAATATAACGCTCACCCCCAATAATCGTGGGCTCAGTGAAGGAACCTATTTGTAGCATTCCTGTTAAACTCCATTGATCATTTAAATTATAAGTCATGATCCCTGCCATACTGGCACCAAGTCCCTTACTGCCAAAAACTGAACTGCCCCCAGGTAAAATGAATGTCGTTTGGGTGGAAAATATCCAGTTCTTACCAGCGCCAAATTGATGCTTTATATCGAAGCCGAAAGGACCGTATCCTGAAAATGGCGTGTTGTAGTTTGGTAAAAAAAGACCTATCTCCGAATGAGCTGGTAAACCAATACGAAACTCACCTTGGGGATATGTTTGTAACTGACCAGAGGGTATAAGATTTTGATAAAGATACCCCCCCTCTAGGAAAGCAGTTTTAACAGGAATAATACAGGGGCTATCAGCATTTCCCCCTCGATCACTTAGAGTAATTACCGGCGGAGAAGCAGTACAAGGATTATCCTCTGCAAAAGCATTATTGACACTTACAATCAGGATAATCAAAGCATAAATTAAAAATTTTCCCAGCAGTAACATTGAGCCATTCCCTACGGCATATAAATCCTGTTTAACTTACCACAGTTATCTTTATTTTTCTAAACACCAGGGCCTATTGAACATTTCACCTGCCGCCTATGTGCCATGGCTCGTCCGAGGCATCCAGACCCCACATGGACTTTGAAAATGATTATTTTATTGCCTCGATTGCAACATTGAACTTGCAGTCGACAACGGATTGGGTACAGACAAAGCCACCAACAGTTTCGATCCAGTTGTAATCAGAGCGAGCGGGAATTTTAATTTTAACCGGCCACCAAATTGAATAATCGCCTAATGAGTTTTTATAGGTACACATAACGCCGCGCCCCAGGCCTGCCACCAGGATGTTTGCTCTAGTAAAGCGAGTTCCCTCTTCTCCTTGAACAGCATTAGAGGAGTAAGGGTTTTTAATCCACGGCTCAGGAATAACGCCCCATTTTAATGAAGTTGTATCTGGATCAGGACAAGTTAAAATCGCTGCTTGACAAGTAAAAGATGCAAATATAACGTATGTTGTAATTATTTTTTTCATAGGTTTACCCATGTATTAGACTGTGCAAAACATTTGAAACAACAAGTTATATCAAAAACTATTCGCAATACTGTTTATACTTTCTTTAAAAATTCTGATTTTAACTTCATTGGGCCGATACCATCAATTTTACAATCAATATCATGATCACCACCAACGACTCTGATATTTTTTATTTTAGTGCCCACTTTAATAACTGCTGAAGAACCTTTTACCTTAAGATCCTTAATTACCGTAACGGTATCCCCATCACTTAGAATTTGACCATGTGCGTCTTTGGCAATCAGTGCACTGTCATTTACTGCTTCACTACCCCCTTGCTCCCACTCATGAGCACATTCTGGGCAAATATATAAAGAGCCTTCTTCGTAGGTGTATTCAGAATTGCATTTGGGGCATGACGGAATTGATTGCATCATTAATCCTATTTTTATATTTATTAAATAAAATTCTACCAGAATATTAACCAAAATAGTGGCAATCTCTCTCTTTAATCTTAACTATTTACTATAAATTATCCTGTTAATGTCTTGAAACAACTGTGTAAGCCAGCTGATTCCAAATAATTTTCAATTTCCCATTGTTTCGCCACGTTTCTTTGCTATAATGGCCGCCTGTGCCGGGGTGGCGGAATTGGTAGACGCGCCGGATTCAAAATCCGGTGGTGGTGACACCGTGTGGGTTCGAGTCCCACCCTCGGTACCAAAATTTAGCACTGAATTAGTTCTTTTTCCTTTCTTTATTTCGCCCCTAGCTAGCCACCTAATATCTTGCTCCCAGCTATTTTTTCAGCGACAATGCAACCCACTGATAGGACTGCTGCTCAATTATCTGTTTGCTAAGGAAACATAAATTGGGAAGAAATAACTCTTTTGACCTGATTAGACATTTCGCTGCCCTGCTCGTTCTCTATAGTCATCAACATGCTCTGTTATTACTTCCAGAACCCATTTTTTTACATTGGGATACCTTGGGAACCACTGCCGTTATATTATTTTTTTCAATCTCTGGTTATTTTATGCCAGGAAGCTTTACGCGCGCAGGAAATTTCACAAACTATCTGTTTAGACGCTGTCGCCGAATTTTTCCAGGGCTTATCGTCTGTTCATTTATGATGTGCTATTTAATTGGTGGGATCTTTACGACAGAATCCAGCTTGGAATACTTATTAAGTCCATCCACACTGATAACAAGTTTGCTGTATTGTATTTTTCTGCATAAGCAGATCCCAGGCGTATTTTCTGATTTCTTATATAAGAACGCAATAAATGGCAGCTTATGGACTTTACCAATTGAGTTCGCCTACTACATTCTTTTAGGTGCTGTACTTTCTTTAGCAAATACTTGGAGAATCGTTCTCTTGTTATTTGTGGTTCTAGTTTTTACAAATCTAGCGTTAACCTTTACCAAAATAGGGACTTTATTCTACGTTAACGTTTTCCATATTCATTATATAGCTCTCTATGGAATTGCTTTTACCACCGGCTCTCTAATGGCAATGCTACAAAAATATTGGCTCCCCTTTAAACATTATTTACTCTTTATTGCATTGATATCACTTTTCAATTTTCAAGGTCATTTATTAATGTCATTATTTGGCACGCTAAGTCTTTCTATCATCATCATAGTTACCGGGATTTCTTTTCAGGATAAATGGATAAAAGGTCGATTTGATCTTTCTTATGGAATCTATATTTATGCATTCCCAATACAACAGGTAGTTATCAATTTAATCAGTCAAAACTTCTGGCTTAGCATGTCAATATCAATAAGCTTCACCCTTCTTATTGCCTTTCTCTCCTATAAATTTGTGGAAAAACCTTTTTTATACAACAAGCATTCAAGCAATCAAAGCGCATTATCGAGTATACCTATAGAGCAATCCAGAATTTAAGACCAGTTCCTTATAGCTAATTTAGATAAAATTACTCCAATCTTAATATCCTTACTATCTGGTTTTCACTTCTAAATCAGCTTACTATTTACAAACTTAAATAAGGATGTTAACGATGTTAAGCAATCATGAATTTGCGCCATTATTTCAACATAATTTAGAAATCTTCCCTGCCACCCAAGCCAAACTGTTAAATGACTTGCGCGTTCAATGGAATAAAACTAAACCCTTAACTGGAATCAAATTACTACATAACATTCCTTTAACTTATGAAACCTTGGTAAAACTAGAGCCTCTTCTAGTTGCTGGAGCCGAACTAACGGTTACCAATACTAAATTTCTTGGCCAGCCATTGACTACTATAGTATCGCTCCTAAATCGCTTAGGGATTCAGTACATTGAAAAGCATGAAAATATTAAAGGTACCTTTGATATTGCTTTAGACTGTTGCGCTGAAGTAATGGATATGCCACATGTTACAATCAGTAGAGGTATCGCTGAATTAACACAAACTGGAGGAGAGCGTTATAAACAAGCAAATACTCTCTACCCTGTCATTAATGTTGATGAATCGAATCTTAAAAAATTAGAAGGCATGTATGGTACAGGTGAATCTTTTGTAAGGGCATTGAAAGAAAAAATCGGCGAACCTCTTAAGAATCGACATTTTTTAGTCTTTGGTTTTGGCAAGGTCGGTCGCGGAATTGTAAAGTATTTACTGAAAGAGACACCTTATGTGACTGTGGTTGATAAATCTCAAGAACAATTAAGAAAAGCAGAAGCTTTAAATGTTGAAATTCTTCATATATCACAAATAGAAACTATCAAAATTTGCGCCAAAAAAGCATTTTGTCTAGTCACCGCAACAGGCGAGCCTGATTTTCTCTCACGATATCTAACAGCTAAGGACTGTTCCCAAGCAATTATTGCCAATATGGGTGCGAGCGATGAAATTGGCTCTAACTTTAGTAACGATAATGTGTTATGTTCGCGGATGCCAATTAACTTTTCTTTGCAACACCCGACTTTGCTCCATTTTATTGACCCTATCTTTTATGCTCATAATTTAGTAGCACAACTCCTATTAGAGAATAATTATTCACCAGGTTATCATCCGTTTCCAAGTTACCTGGATGATCTGATTATTAAGTTGTGGAATGCCTACAATCCTATTGATATTAGTGATATCTATCTTTAAGCAAATTTTTTTGAGAATGATTTTCAAATATAACAACATACTAGTTTGATATTTGAATATTAAATGCAGCTGATTAAAAAGCGAAGGGACTTGTCATGAAATCTATAATTATTCGAATATTCTACCTATTGTTAGTTATGTTTAACAATTCCCTTAGCTTTGCTAGTAACACTAATGGCTACACCACATCACAAGCATTTTGGGATCTTTATTATGATTTTACAGGTAATAACGATCCAGACTATCCTAAAGGCAAAATTAATATTTCTCAAACCCTGTATCAATCGGAAACACAACAGAATAAAAGTCTAACTTCACAGACTGGCCCCTTGATTATGTTCATTAACTCTACTTTGTATGTTTATAACAGCGACCGCAAACTTGAGCTTAAACAGCTGCTGCGTACTGCGCCCAACACAGGTTTTACTGAAATGACGGCAATTTCACATATTGGCACAGCACTTATGTATCTTGCAAAAATCAAAGCCAATGGTGATAGTAGCTGGAAGTCGCAAATGAGAATTTTATTAAACGATGTTAAAGCTGTAAGGGCTGTCAATTCGCAGACTAATAATAATTGGCTCGATCAAATCAATGCACCCTCATGGAAACCATATTTAACCACAATTCATAATATGGTTGATTATGCCTGTTCTATGGCTGGTAATTATATGAGTGATGTATTAAGCGGCAAAGAATCATTTAATACGACTTTATTACAAAATGACTTTCTCAATGGGAACAAAATTTATTCAATTCCTTACAATAATGTTATGGTTGGTACCTTCATGCTCACAGCGTTACAAAGCATGGATGAGCTTCATCGCGAGATTTCGAAATTAAAGCTTGATTGGCCCAAGACAAAAGTCCTCATTCGTTTTGTTGCTGGCTCCAATGTTTCTGCTGGCGTTACCAAGGGTAGTAATTGGCTAGTACCATTTATTGAAGCATTAGCAAATAACACGTTGTCTGCCGACAGAATTTATATGGTGCCTTATGCGGAAGTAAAATCATCACTTGGTGCAAATGAGTTATCTCAAGCCGATTTTGACTACTATGACACGATATGGAATTCCAGACATGATCGCTCGGTCATTGCCAATGCCGTCTTTATTAACATTCCGAGTATATTTCTACCTGACCGCCCCACTATTCCGGGCGATTATGCCTACTCTAAAAAACCTAAAATTGAAGAGTTCTTAATAAGATTGAAATTTTCATTAGCAGAACCTACTGAAATGTTATCAAATACTGTTGGCTTTTGGATGGCTGGTGAACTAGCAGCAAAAAACTGGAATTATAACAATATCAGTATCCCAGGCATCACAACGGGATTTCCGCAAGGAATTGCAACTTATCCTGATGATAATCCAATCATTCACTAACAACACTTATTAGCTTAAGTTTAAATTGCTGAGAGTCTAAATCAATGAACAACAGTCGCACTTTCTCTCTGAGTAAAATCAACCTCGGCAGTACTTTTGGTTTGTTCTCTTATTAACAAAAGAAAAGGAACAAATCCTAGCGCCAAGATAAACGACAATTGATAGAGCCCTATCCAACCCAGCCACATTTGCAACATTGCCGCCAAAGGACCTGAAAAAATTCGCGGTAATGTTGAAACAGCGACTAATAAGGAAAACTGCGTACCGGTAAAAGACTTATTCACGAGTCTCATAAATAGAGCAACCAACGCCGTTGACCCCATGCCGGCTGCAAAATTATCGCAAATGACCGCTGTGGCAAATAAGGCTAAATTTTTCCCGACAATAGCTAGCAAGATAAATAAAATGTTCGTTGCTGCTTGTAACAAGCCAAAAGCTAACAGTGCTTTGAATAATGAAAAGCGCATTAATATCACACCGGCGGCCAAACCACCGAGAAGAATAGAACTAAGGCCCATCATCTTGTTTACATAGCCAATGGTATCCAATGAAAATCCAACACCCTGGATTAAAAAAGGCATTACTATACCACTTGTGGTCGCAGTAAAAGCTTCACCTAATTTATAGAATAAAATAAAAAATAATAAGGGAATAATGCCTCGCCGAGTTAAAAGATCTTTAACAGGAGCAACGAATGAATTAACAAAACTGCTGCTATTTTCCAGTTGTGTTTTAGGTTCAGAACTTCCCAACGTGGCAATAATACCGACAAACATTAATATACCCATTAAACGGTAAGTAAAGGCCCATCCCCAATGCTTAGCAATAACCAAAGCTAATCCACCAGCAATAACCAGAGCGAGGCGGTAACCAAAAACAGCTATGGAGGCCCCGATACCATGCTCTGACGTCGATAAATATTCAACTCGATGTGCATCGATAGCCACATCTTGTGTGGCTGAAAGACAGGCTAAAATAAAAGCTAAAGCAGCCATTATTTCTGGAGAAGTACGTGGCGAGAACCAGGCTAGTGTATTAAAACCCAGTAATAAAGCTACCTGAGTTAGCAACATCCAGCTTCGTCGTCTTCCAATTGGTAAAAGCGAATAGCGATCGAGAAGCGGGCCCCAAGCAATGCGATAAGCATAGGGCAAGCCAATCAAACTTAACATCCCCGTTGCTAACACCGACATACCTACGTCGGCGTACCAGGCTTGTAATGTTCCACTAATTAATGCCAAGGGAAGTCCTGAGGAAAAGCCCAGTAAAAAAATAATTAACAATCGCTTATTCATACATAGAATGCTCGGATTATGAATTTCTATCACATTAAATTCTTAACATTGCTCATTGGACGATTCATTATTCAAGTCTTGTGCAAAAGCGAGTAAGACATGATTGAGGTAAAAAAGTAGAGAAGGAATAAACAAGCAAGATTAAGAATTCAAATAAGTAGCGCTCTCTAGTAGGAGAGCGCTGGATTTAATTAGGCTTCAGTCTTTTTTACAGAGATCAAATGAATTTTAAAAATTAAAGTTTCATTCGGACCAATTGGACCACCGACGCTACGTGGACCGTAAGCTAGATCAGCTGGAACGTAAACTTCCCAAGTTGAACCGGCTGGCATTAATTGCAACGCTTCAGTCCATCCAGGAATAACTTGTGATACTTTAAACGTTGCTGGTTTACCGGTTCTATCAGTGCTATCAAACACTTGACCATCAATCAACTTACCAGTGTATTCTACGGTAACAGTATCATCTTTTGTTGGTTTAGCACCGTCGCCCTTTTGCAATATTTTATATTGCAAACCGCTGGGTAAACTAATAACACCTTCTTTGCCTTTATTCTGATTTAAGAATGCTTCACCTTTTGCTTTGTTTTCTTCAGCTTTTTTAGTGAAATCGGCATTTCGTTTTGCCATTAGGTCTTTTTGAAACTTATTCAATACATCCTTCATTTGCTGTTCTGTCAGCAATAATTGACCACCACTCATACCGTCTTGTAAGCCTTTAGCCATTGCTGAAGGATTAATGTCGATACCTTGTTTTTTAAAATTTTTACCTAAATCAGCACCAATACTGTAAGACAGCTTATCCATGTCGCTATTTAACGATGTTGCAGGTGTGGTAGATGTAGCAGGTGCAGTTGTAGCAGTAGCTGATGCATCAGCGGCAACAATTGCCGTAGACATTGTCAAACCTATGACAGCTGCAGCGACCAGTCTCATCTTCATAAACAATCCCCTTTTGTCTTTGGTCAGAATAGAACTTGCAAAAATGCCCAACCATTCTGCCTAAATTTACACGAAATTACTAGTCAAGGCTTAAGCAAAATCGATTTTTCAACTAATCTTTTAATAACAACACCATATTAATGTTGTTTGCATGACAATTTCCTTCTAAAATTGTCATTATTTAAACCACAGAGTACTTAGAATGAGTATTAGCTTATTTGATTTGTTTTCCATAGGTATTGGCCCTTCAAGCTCCCACACGGTGGGACCGATGCTGGCGGCTAATGCTTTTTTAGATTTGTTATTCAAGGAAAAGAAATTTGATAAGAGCGAACGGATAAAAATTGAGCTTTATGGCTCACTTGCATTAACAGGGAAGGGGCATGGCACTGATAAAGCAATTCTAAATGGATTGGAAGGAAAGGCGCCTGAAACGGTAGTTCCTGAGAGTATGGTTCCTCGTATGCAGGAAATTATTAACTCCCAAAAACTCCGTTTGGCAGGGGAAAAAACCATTTCTTTTGTTGAAGATTCCGATTTTTTATTCTTACAAAAAGAACTCCTCCCCAAACATAGCAATGGGATGCGCTTTACGGCCTATGATAAAGAAGGTAACACGCTACTTACGCAAGTTTATTATTCCATAGGCGGTGGCTTTATTACTACAGAAGAAGAGTTTGATCACGCATCCACAGTCAATACTCCCCCTCCCTATCCTTTTACCACGGCTCGTCAACTTTTAACCCTTTGCCGGGAAAACAAAATGACTATTGCGGAATTAATGATGGTCAATGAATTAACCTGGAGAACTGCTGATGCAATTCATGAAGGTATACTTGCTATTGCAAAAGTAATGGATGAGTGTATCGAAAATGGCTGTCATCATCCGGGTAACTTACCCGGTGGCTTAAACCTCAAACGCCGAGCGCCGGATCTGTATAAAAAACTAATTGAACATAAGGGTATACCCAGTGTTTTTGAACAGTCCGATATTATGAACAAACTTAATCTGTTTGCTATGGCTGTTAATGAGGAAAATGCTGCAGGCGGACGTATTGTTACAGCACCGACCAACGGTGCGGCGGGTATTATTCCGGCTGTTCTCAGATATTGTCAGGAAGCGCACGATCGTTGGCAAAAAGAAGATATTTATACTTATTTTTTAACAGCCGCGGCTGTCGGCATTCTTTATAAAGAAGGGGCTTCTATTTCCGGTGCTGAAGTGGGATGCCAAGGTGAAGTTGGCGTAGCATCTTCCATGGCCGCGGCAGGATTGACTGCTGTGTTGGGTGGTTCAGTCGAACAAATTGAAAACGCGGCAGAAATCGCAATGGAACATCATCTTGGTATGACGTGTGATCCAGTGATGGGCTTGGTACAAATTCCCTGCATTGAACGCAATGCCATGGGTGCGGTTAAAGCAGTCAATGCTTCCCGTATGGCTCTGATTGGTGATGGTCAACACCAGATCTCTTTAGACAAGGTTATCCGCACAATGAAGGATACTGGTAAAGACATGCAGAGTATCTATAAAGAAACATCCATGGGTGGCTTGGCTGTTAATCATCCTGAATGTTGATCCTATAAATATTCAATGGGATGTTCGCTAAGTTCATCCCAGTTAATTAATTAAATGGCGTTAGCATGAGCTGAATTATCTATCCTGCTCCAATAATGTTGCAGGATCAATAAGCCAGCAACCAATAGCCACATACCTGTCAGAATTTCCACATAAGCCTTCAAAGGATTAGTATTAAGCCCACTCATTATAATTACGGCCAAAGTAGCACTAAACATATTGATAAAACTCATCATTGCCGAACCACTCGCTTTATCATTGATTGCATTTGAAGCAACTAATGAACCGGCCGCGAAGAGCAATCCGCTAAAAATATAGAAATCCATGGTGCTTAGAAAAAACCAGCCAGCCGAAAAAGAACTGCAATAGATCATGGCTGCAAGACTTAAGATGCCAACGATATTTCCGGTTAAACCAAGGACAATAATTTGTTTAGCAGGAAAACGATTCATCAAAATTTTGGCCCATAAACCACCAATTAACATGCCAAACATATTAAGAAAATTCCAGTAACCATAATCTACTGTTCGCATATGCAAAATGTCACTGGCAATTTGTGGTGCGGCTGCAGAAAAACAATATCCAACTGCTGAACAAAAACCGATGACTAATGAAAAGACAATTAATTTTCCTGACTTTAACGCTTGCAAATAACTTTTCGCAATCGTGGCTAGGTTGATGCTTTTTGCTATCTGCAAAGTTTCATGAAACATCCATGTACCCAGAAGCATAACAATACCATGAATTAACAACACTAAAAGGCAAAATGACCATTGCCAATATTCTGTCATGAAACTACCAATAGCCACTGCCAAACCAATACCAATCGTAAAGGATAAAATACTATAGGCCATTGCAGTAGCGCGCTGCGATTCAGGAAGCCATTCGTTAATTAACATATAGGTGCATGCCAAACCGCTAGCGGCTCCTAAAGCACTTATTAAACGCCCCAGGACAATTAACCAAAAACCTGACACAGCCAACCCTAAGAAGCAAACCAGAAGACCAATAAGGTTAATGCCTAATCCAAGGCGCAAGGCAAATAATCTTCCCCAACGATTGGCAACGGGTCCATAAACTAATTGTCCAATGACATAACCCAGTAAAAAAGCAGATACAATCCACTCAACTTCACCCGCTTGCAAGCCAAATTGCATTTGTATTTGCGGCAAGCCTGGGGTAATTATCGCGGCTGAAAATGAAGCAATGGAGATATAACTGAGCAGCCATCCCATACGAAATGTCGATATCATTTTAATTACCTCATTAATACATCAAGATGAAACAATTATATTTATTGAATTTAAATTGATAAATGAGGTAAAAATTAAATACCATTAACTATTAGTTAATAAATAGGCTTTATAATAATTAGATATGAAAAAAATGCAGAAAAATAACATCGATATACGTCTGGATTATTATTAGAATCGCATCTTTTCACAAATAAGGAATATCATGTGGTTGCGTTTTGATGGTCCACGGCTTGAAAGTCGTACCTCTTGTAAATGGACTATAAATTTTAAAAATAAAGAAAATCCAGTGTATTATATTGTGGACCTATCCTTCCATTACTGCGAATGGTTACCAGAAATTCAGAGAGCAGCTTGTCATCTTAGCATTACTCTAAGGAATAATATCGAAATAGACTCGCTATTAAAAAATCTTGAATCCTTCCTGGATAACGATAAATTTTCATTGAAAAAAGGCCTAAAGTCTTCTCGTCGAGGAGTCTTTTTTACTGCTAGTAGTTCAGCAAACTTACTTGATTTCCCAGATTTAAATCATGAAGAATGTTTACGTGTTTTTAAAGAAATTGGAACTATTAAAAATGTCGGGGTCGATCCGAGTATTCCTAAAGGAATTAATGATCTTTTTGGCAGTATCAAACAGGCAGCCAAACTAATGCATGACAAAGAACCTTTATTGAAGGGTAATTATAATCGAATAAATGAATTAGCCGCCTTGTTGACTAAGCCAATAGAAGATGCCATTTGTAAGGATAGTTCCTCGAATCAAATTAATACACCTATGTAAAAGTGTATAATTACGAGCCCCAATGCAAGGATAATTGATAGCTTACATTGGCTAATGAATTATAAAAACAATCACTAATGGCATACCCTACCACGCAGGCTAATTGATTATCCACATAAACCAAAGGAACTTGTTCTCGCATCCAGGGAGGAATCTGCCATTCCTGGAAGAGTTTTTTTAACTGCTTCGTTTGACCATGCCAAAAAAATGTTTCTCCCCCCTTGCGAAACCGAACTTCAATGATACTTTTTTCAGGGATAACAAGCCCCTTATCGCTTAAATTGGCATGTAAAACACCTAAACTCTCACCCAAATTCAATGGTTCGGGAAAAGATAACCATCGCAATGGAGAAATTGGTATGCTCTGAGACATCTTTAGTAGATACAGCGTTTCCTGGTAACGCCTGACCTGATTATTTTCCCAGGTTATTTGCGGATTCGCATCATCTTTAGCCTCAATAACTTCAGTTATCAAGCGATTAAAGGTTGCCGTAGAAGGCAATTTGACTTGGTTTTCTTTAAGCCAAAACCGTAAAACGTTTGTTAATCGAGCGCAGCTAAGATCTTTTTTTAACTGAGTAAGTGTCAGTTGACCCGAAGCCTTTGTAAGGGATGGACAATCTATTTTTGCCAAATCATCAAGATTTGATTGCGCTTGCTGACAATGTTCACTCGTACGTGCAAAATTATTGCTTATCTTAGGCCAACGAGACACCAGCAAAGGCATCACTTGATGTCTTAGATAATTACGTGAAAAATCAATATTTTCATTACTTTCATCATCAATCCACTGAAGTTGATGAAAATTAGCATAAGCCTCTAACGTTTCTCGCGAATGACCTAAAAAGGGTCGTAATAGTTTTCCCGTGGCAAATCGTTTTGAGAAAGCCATTCCCGCTAATCCATCAATACCTGTTCCGCGGATAAGCTGTAAAAGCAGTGTTTCAGCCTGATCATTTAGATGATGAGCCAAAATTAAACCATCGTTATCTTTCATTAATTTGGCAAAACTCGCATACCTTGCCTCTCTTGCAGCCTCTTCAATGTTTGCTGTGTGATAAAGGTGCACTTGCTCGACTATGAAGGATACATGTAAAGCTTTGCAAAATTCTTGACAGTGTTTTTGCCATTTTTGGGCATTAGGACTAAGCCCATGATTAATGTGAACAGCAATTAATTTAGATTTAAGAAATGATTGGGTTGAAAGAAGATGAAGTAACACAGTGGAGTCTAATCCTCCACTGTAACCAATTAATAAGCGCTCATACTTGTTGAGTTGTTGTAAAAACTCGTCTTTTAGCAGTGGTTTAGTCACAAGCCCCCATTGCCATAAATTTCTCATAACGTTGCTGCAAAAGCTCTGTCATGGAAAAGGTCTTTAGAGTTCTTAACTCATCAATTAATACCTCTTTCAATCTTGCAGCCATTTCACCGACATTACGATGAGCACCACCTAACGGTTCAGGAATTACTTCATCAACAAGACCAGATTCAATAATTCTATCCGCAGTAATCCCCATAGCACGCGCAGCTTCACTCGCTTTTGCGGCATCTTTCCAGAGAATAGAGGCACATCCCTCTGGTGAAATAACAGAATAAATACCATATTGCAGCATTAGCACCCTATCACCAACACCAATGGCCAAAGCCCCTCCTGAACCAGCTTCACCAGTCACAGTACAAATAACAATTGTTTTCAGTTTAGCCATTTCCAATAGGTTTCTTGCGATAGCTTCCGATTGATTGCGTTCTTCTGCTCCAATACCAGGATAGGCACCAGCTGTATCAATGAACGTAAAAATGGGTAATTTGAACTTTTCAGCCATTTTCATTAATCGTAAAGCTTTGCGATATTCTTCAGGCCGAGCCATACCAAAATTACGATACACTTTTTCTTTCGTGCGTTTACCCTTCTGGTGTCCTAACACCATAACCGGTTCACCATTTAAACGCGCAAGGCCTCCAATAATGGCAGGAGCAGACGAATAATGTCTATCACCATGCAGTTCTTGAAAGTCAGTAAAAATATTTTCAATATAATCAGTAGTCTGAGGGCGCAGAGGATGGCGTGACATTTGCGCAACTTGCCAAGGCTCCAAATTAGAGAAAATATTTGCTGTTAATTCCTCGCATTTTGCTTCAAGGCGAGCAATTTCCTCACTTAAATTTACTTCGTTATCATTACCAACCATACGCAATGCTTGAATTTTCTGATTCAATTCTTCAATAGGTTGTTCAAAATCCAAAAATTGACGACTCATTTGCTACTCATTTGGCGAATTTATTTTCATACGCTATGATACCCGTAACTGCTTTTTGACGCTACCGTTCCTACGTATTATATAGCGTACTCATAGAATGATGTTGTAATTCCATCCGGTGATTGTAAAAGAGAATCCTTATGACCCTATTTTACCCCATGCCTCTCGATGATTATATTTTGCAACACGATCGTATTGATATTTGGGAGTTCAGTCTAGCCAATCTACCTCCTTGCGCAACCTCCTTGCTTACCAAAGAAGAACACGAGCGCGCAAATCGCTTTTATTTTGAGCGTCATCAGCGCCGTTTTATAGTCGCTCGCGCTATGCTGCGTACCATCCTTGCTCGCTATCTCAAGCAAGACGCGGCAACATTATCCTTTGAATACAATCATCATGGTAAACCTCAGGTGCAAAGCTCTAATCTCGAGTTTAACTTAAGCCATTCGGCGGAGTTGGCATTATTGGCTGTAGGCAGGCAATTTCCTTTAGGTATTGATTTAGAGTTTTTTTCAGCAAGACCTTATCAAGGAATCGCGAAGAACATGTTTTCACCTCAAGAAATTCTTAATTTTTCTAAATTAAGCCCCGCAAGACAACCTTTGTCTTTTTTTCACATTTGGGCACAAAAAGAGGCGTTAATAAAAGCCTGTGGTTTAGGACTTGCCTACCCTACGCAGCAATTTGATGTGCCGGTTGTTCCTCCTACTAATGAGCTCATAGTCGATCATAAGCACCAAACAACCTGGCAAATGATCTCGTTTATGCCACAAATAACCTGCAGTGCAGCATTATGCTGTTCCCCTTCTGTAAAAAAAATAAATTATTCAATTATTAATCCTTTAAATTTCTTATAACATATACGTCTTTAATTATCTTTTTGTCGCTCTCATGGTACAATCAGCCCATTTTTAATACATAAAGACAGTGATCATCTCATTTCCTCTAATGTCATTGCGGGAGTCCTCATGCCTCGTCTTAACCAAGCACTATTTGAGAAGATACCGGAAAAACAGCGGTCATTTTTTGGTTTCTATCCTGATGTCTTTCTCTTCCAGGATAGTAAAGAAGAGTATTTAAATGTCATCACAAATTTGACTAGTGCCAAATATCTTTATACAGATGGTTATGACATTCAACCAATAGGTTTTTTATGGTATGTCTTTGAATCATTCAAAGGTTGGTTGGGATTTAGCAATGGTTGCGATACTAAAAAAATTCAACTGGGGCTATATAAATTTGCTTACTTTGGTTATCTAAAAGGCTATCCGCAATTACCTGCTGATATCCTCAAGAATCAGAATATACCCGACAACACTGGGTTTCTTAATGACATTTCAAAAGCAAAAACACCAGCAGATACGGGGGCATTGCAAAATAGCTTAATTACATTTTATGCCGATCAAGTGGAGGCGTCTCTTCGTGAGGGACAACCACTAATTTCGCCCAGGTATGCCTTTGGTAATGCGTGGGCATCATTAGACCTCTGGTCAGAAATTCCCAAACTGGATCCCCAAGATGGTGAACTCATTAACCGCACTGTAGACCACTTAGAGCAATCCCCTCCTTTTGCAAAATATGATGCTTTACCCAATAGTAAATATGGTTTTGCCGTGGCTAAAAGACACCTTGACAAAGTTAAATCTCATAATGCATCCAGCTGGGCTACTAAATTTATTAAGCAAGTGCTTAATTTATCAGTGGATTCACAACGATTGGTTGAACGTGCGATTTTATTTGCGCCTGATATTTGTCAAGAAGACAAAAATTTTTTTATTAACTTTTATTTAGAAAAAAAGAATTTTGCGAGCGCTTTTGCCTTAATAGAACAACATGAAGATATTAATGAAGCCGTCACGTTTCTACTACAATTTCCAAAAGAACAAATTTTAGCGTTTGTCAAAATGGATTCTCTCCTGGCAAAAGCAATTACGCCTTATTACTTAACTAGAGACACTGAAAGTATTGATAAAATAAAATTTGTAGCCAGTTTTAATTCCCAAATAGCACAAGAATATCCTGCGCAAGCTTTTCGACTTGCTGTTGCCGAGCAGCAATATGACAGTGCTTATCAAGTGTATGAACAAGCAAAAGGCGAATATTATGTTGTTGATTTACAAAAACTTGCCAGCCACTTTGAGCGATTGGGTCAACAAAAATATCAAACCGCGACCGAATTTAAGAGTCTACACAATTGGCGAGAAGTTGAAAAACTAACCTCTGAAAGTATTGGTCAAATGAAAAAAACCATACAATTAGATGAAAGCAATAGCAGGCGAGAAAGGTATTATGCTTGTATGACTTTATATGCTGAAGCGTTAATAGAAAGAGATATCAGTGAGCATAACATTGAAGATTGCGATCTTACTCAAATCATGAAAGCAATTAACCTGCTCAATCAATGCAAACCTACAGGTAGTAATGGTAAAAAATACCATCAACTAATTTTGGCAAAAAGCTTAATGCGTCAGGCAGATCACCTGATTCATTTCATCCCTTCTACAAAAGAAAATATCCCTAAAGCGAGCTTGTTACTTAAACAAATTATCAATTTGCTTGAAAATATAAAAGATACCGAAGCCAGATTAGTATTAGGCAAGGCTTATTTTATATTAGGCGATTTGAGTTATCATTTTGCCCTCTCCCAGGATAATTACCATGCCTATTTCGAAGCGGCGATGAAAACGGTGCCTAACAATCCTTTTTACATTTTGCGTTGCAGCGGGATTTTTGAAAATCGACGAGAAGCACTGCAAAACCAAGGCGTACCACTGTTAAAAGAGCTAGGGTATACCGTTCTTGATTATTACCATTGGGATAACGAGCGTTGGGAAAAAGATAAAAATCCCTATGCCACCTCAATTCGTGATATTCATAATCTCAAAGTTAGAGAAAAGAATTCATCCATGACTTTATCAAGCTGAACATGCTGTGATTGAAGTTCCGACAGGGGAGGTCAAGAAAAAATAATGATTTCTTAGGTTTAAAATCACGAGATGCAGAAAAAGATGAGTCAAGTGGTCCAATATCCAATTTATTTTGCTTTCATTCAAAGCCTTTGTTGCAATGATTAGATGCAGGATCCTTAAATATTGTTTATGCTTAATTTGGTACTCACTTAATAAGGACGTTTTATGACTACTGTGCTATTAGAAGAGCCGCAAGATGTTAAGCGTAATTGGGGTTGGTTACTAACTTTAGGAATACTATTTGTTATTTTGGGAGGCATTGGTTTAGGCATGGTGGTCGGCTTAACCTTGGCCAGTATGCTTTTTCTGGGGATTTTATTAATTATCGGTGGTGTTCTGCAAATTGTGGATGCGTTTAAATGCAGACGCTGGAAAGCTGTAACCTGGCATGCCTTTATCGCCGTACTGTATCTCATTGCCGGTGGTTTAGTCATTTATGATCCTTTCTTTGCTTCAGCAATAATCACTGCCTTATTAGCAGCCGTGTTAATTATTATTGGTGTAAGTCGCTTTTTTATGGCGATCATGCTTAGAGGTGCTTCGGGGTGGGTATGGTTGCTTCTTGCGGGAATTATTGCCATTGCCTTAGGCGTGATGATCTTAATACACTGGCCTATGAGTGGCTTGTGGATTATTGGTCTTTTCATTGCTGTAGAGTTAATTGTTGATGGTTGGACATATATTTTCCTGGCTTTATCATTACGTCATTCCTAAAAAACTAATCTTTACATAGGCCGGTATTTCTTAATACAGGCCTATGATAAATTCTCAAATTAAACGCTATTAATAATTCTGAATTCTTGCTGCAATCGCTATAATCCTGCTGTTCTTAATTTGCATATCATTTTTATGAAAGAATTTAGTCATCTACAAATCGAGTTAATCAAACAGCTTGCTGATGGTCGCTGCTATAGTGGCAATACCCTCGGAGAACAACTGGGTGTTTCTCGCACCGCCATATGGAAGCATATTGGTCAACTCATTGATTTAGGTTTGCCAATAAAACGACTACCACAACAAGGTTATCAATTAGCAATTCCAATGCAGCTACTTGATGAAGCGATGATTCGTCAAAAGCTGTTATCACGACATTTCTCGAAAGAAATTAATTTTCATCTCTTCCCAATAGTAGATTCCACAAATCAATTTTTAAAAAATTTGTCTAATAATGCCCATTTAAGTATTTGTTGTGCTGAAATGCAGACTCACGGGCGCGGACGCTTTGGTCGTGAATGGATATCTCCTTTTGGAAAAAATATTTATTGTTCAAGCCGATGGGAGCTCAATTGTTGCCTATCCAAACTTTCGGGTCTTAGTTTAGTTATAGGTTTAGCCATTCTTGCAAGCTTAAAAGATAGCCATATTGAACAAGAGATTGAGCTCAAATGGCCCAATGATTTATTGTGGCAAAATAAAAAATTGTGCGGGATTCTTATCGAAGTTATCGCAGAAACACATGGTTGTGCTCAAGTGATTATTGGCATTGGTATGAATGTAAACTCAGCAACTCATGAAAAACCGCTTTCAGAGAAACCTTGGTGTTCTTTATATGAAATCACTAATCAATTTTATGATCGCAACCTTCTATTAGCCAATTTAATTTATCGATTGCATGAGTATATGGAAAAATTTTTACAATCAGGGTTTCCAGGATTCAAACAAGAATGGCAACATGTTGATTATTTAGAAGGTAAGGCCATCACGATAATGCAACCAACCGGTACTATGCATGGAAAAGCATGTGGGGTTAATGAATTTGGACAATTGTGTCTAAGAGATGAGCAAGGCACTGTTCATTATTTATCCTCAGGGGATACCTCGCTAAGCGCAATTTAGAGGGGGAAATTTGTCCCGGGCGAACAACTCCCTTTGTACCCGGGACTGGACGACTGCAATAAATTCGGTTTTATACAGCTTCTTCGCTATCAGTAGATTCTTTTTCTTGTTGAATACGTAGATAAATTTCTTCACGATGTACAGAAACATCTTTTGGTGCATTAATACCTAGACGCACCTGATTTCCTTTTACACCTAACACAGTAATATTTACATCATCACCGATGATTAATGTTTCACCAATACGCCGAGTCAAAATTAACATGACTTATTCTCCCTTAGATGGCAGCCACCATCTATTCCATAGAAGCTTCCATGGTGCTCTCGGTGACTACAACTTGATTAAATTATAAACAATTTTAGGCTATTCCATCGTAAGTTTACACAATGATTCTTAACGGAATATTAAGAAAGCCCTTATTTAGTTTTATAAACTAATAAAAAATTAAATTTTTAATGCTTTTTTTAGACCAATGAATGCTGGGTAAAATTTTGGGCAAATTATCTTAAACTGGATGAAACCACTCTCTTTATTATTAATAATGAGCAGTATTAAACTTTATTTTACAAATAGCATTTCAAGTTTAAAAGCAGCGGGATATTATACTGGAAAAATTAAAAAAAATAAGACACTTTTTTTAATTATTTTTATTAAATTTTTAGTTATTGGATTGCAGTAGAAGTTATTTGTTTTTACTGATTTTTTATTTCATTATGCTTCATTTATTAGCATTTAACTGATTATTTCTTTTGTTGATTAAGCTCATTTCTTAATACATGAAGAAATTTTTGTTGAACTGAGTTAAAATTACAAATTGACTTCTAAGCTCCTGCAGCGATACTCCAGAAATTTTAATGGTTTTTTGCGAATTTTTGTTTATTAGAAGGTCCATTAGTGGTATTTTTACAAAAAAATTAACAATTATTTCGCATGAAGCAATTAACCGAGCTTAATTCCTGGATAGAATTAGAAAATCATGTCCGTTCACTACAATTAGTAACAATTAATGATTTAAAAAATTCAGTTCATAATCCTGAATCACGCACTATCTCTACGCAAAATATTCATCTTGATTTTAGTAATCAACGAATTAATTCAACAACACTGGAATTATTACTGCAGTTAGCTGATGAATGTAGCTTAAAAAACAAAATCGATGCATTAATGCGAGGGGATTTTGTTAACAATAGCGAAGCAAGACCCGCTCTGCATACTGCTTTACGCACACCAGACAATACCCCGCTTCTTGTTAATAACCATAATATTATTCCTGACATTTTAGAAGCGCGTGAAAAAATGAGAATCATTTCACAAGCTATTAGAACAGGAGAGTGGGTCGGTTATTCTGGCAAACCGATTACTGATATTGTCAATATTGGTATGGGCGGCTCCGATTTAGGTCCACGTTTTTCAATCCAGGCATTTTCTGCTCTTGCAGCCGAACACCTAAATTATCATTTTGTTTCAGATGTTGACCCTTATGCATTAAAAAATGCCGTCAGTAAGTTAAACCCGGAGACAACGCTTTTTATTGTTTCATCCAAATCATTTACAACAAAAGAAACCTTACACAATGCGCAAAAAGCACTGGCCTGGCTAGGTAATACATCTCAGAAAGACAAGCATTTTATTGCCATAACAGCCAATGTCAAAAAAGCCAAAGAACTTGGATTTTATCATATTCTACCAATTTGGGACTGGGTAGGTGGCCGTTATTCCTTGTGCTCAGCAATCAGTTTGATCACTGCCATCGCAATAGGTTATGAACAGTTCACCCAGATACTCGCTGGTGCTCATAGCATGGATAAACATTTCCAGGAAACGCCTTTTGCGAGTAACCTACCGGTTATTTTAGGTCTCTTAGGCATCTGGAATAATAATTTTTTGCATATTCATAATCTGCTGATTCTTGTTTACTCACAGCAACTTGAATATTTTGTTCCCTATATTCAACAACTCGACATGGAAAGCAATGGTAAATCCATTGATAAACGCGGACGGGCGGTTAATCACGCCACAGGCCCTATTGTTTGGGGTGGATTGGGTAACCAGGCACAACATAGCTATTATCAGTTACTTTGCCAAGGTACTCATAAAGTTGCTGCGGATTTTATTACTGTGAAAACTTTTGCTAACGAAATAATTAATGAAATGTCTGCGGCAAAAAGACGGATATTAGCCTACGGTGTTCATGAAAATGATAATCCCAGCGGCTATATTCCTGGTAACAAACCACTCAATCACATTCAACTAAATGATTGCTCACCATTTACACTTGGGCAGCTTATAGCACTCTATGAGCATAAAATTTATACCCAAAGTGTCATTTGGGATATTAATGCTTTCGATCAACCTGGCGTCGAAAGTGCAAAGCGACAAGGAGCCCCATCTGTTGTATTATGATTAAATCCATACAAGGCCTTAGACTGTTAGCTGCCTGGATGGTAGTTTTTCATCATTTTACCCAGATTTATTTTAACTTTGAAAAGAATAATTGGTTTGTTTTATTTTTTTCCAATTACGGCGCTTACGGCGTCGATCTTTTTTTTGTAATTAGTGGTTTTGTCATCTACCATTCGACAGCAGATAAAATGACTACTCCCAAACAGTTTATTCTTCACCGATTAATACGGATTGCACCAGCCTATTGGTTTTTTACTCTAGTGGTTACCATCCTGGTGGTTACCTGTAAAGGATTAATCCCTCTCACGGCTTTTGAATTAAGTTTTTTTTTCAAGAGTCTTTTATTTTTGCCAGCCCACAATCCTTCAGGGATAGGATTTTATCCTTTATTAACCATTGGCTGGACCTTAAATTATGAAATGATTTTTTATATGATTTTTGCCTTGACCCTTTATTTACCACTAAAGTTACGCTTTATCGCCACAGCAGTGGGTCTTTTATCGATAGTTTTACTTTCTTCTCGATTGGGTGGAAGTTTTTTATTTTACAGTAATAAAATTATGTTTGAATTTTTGTTTGGCATTTTAATCAACTTCTTCTGGCGAAAAAAGCTTATCCAACGCATAAATGCTAAAGGGGCAATCATTCTTCTTCTACTTGCTATAACATCGATAAGTATCCAAGAACCAAGGCATCATTTTCTGCGTTTAGGTATCCCCTGTGCATTAATTTTTACAGCTGTGATATCGCAAGATCGGTGGTTTAACAATGATTGGCTTATCCGTTTGGGTAACTGGTCTTATTCTACTTATCTCTGTCATCCTTTGATATTAGCAATTTCCCACCTTATTTCTCTCACCTTGGGTATTAACCCTTTTCTCATGTTATGTTTAAGCTGTTTGTTAATTTTAGTGGTTTCCTTTTGGAGTTATTCCTTTATTGAAAAACCTATACAGCGATACTTTAAATTGCAAAACCCTGAAAAAAATTCTGTAACTTTTACCAAAGAAACATTTACCACGACAAGTTTACAGCAACTGTAGCAACAGTCTTGAATTTTTGCTTTTTTCTGCGACCTTCTTTATTTAGTTTGCGATGTTTATTCTCAAGTTCTTTTTTGCCGTTGTTATTTCCGAGGTATTTAGGAGCGCTCATTTGATTTTAATTAGCTACATTTTTAATATTTATTGTATAATTTAAAGTCATTGTGGTTTCTATATTTATCATATGCCAAAAGCAGAAGTCTATTATTACCCCATAGGTTTGGGTCATACGAGTGTTAATATCATCTTCTCTAAAAGTGAAATACCAGAGAAGAAAGAATATCAACTCTTAATTTATTCCAAATCTAATCCGCCCAGATACAAGGAGAAAGAATGTAAATTGTACGCCAGGAGTCATTATTGCCCCGTACTTTTTTTGCAAGATAATGGTGAGTTTAGTATATATGGTTATAAAGAAGGTTCCTGGCAAGAAACTCCTTTAAATAATTTGTCATTAGAAGAACAAACGCTCCTCCAAAACTTGGCTTTTCAGGCGGTAATTGTTAAAAAAAATGATAGATACACTAGCGGTAGTTATGAGAATGGTATTTGGCAAAAAAAAGTTTTACCAGAAGGTTACATACATTTGTCTAGCGATTTTCAACGTAAACAAATTAAGCCATCCGATCCTTTGTATCAGCTCATGCAGAAGGGGCACCCAGAGTTCAAAAGAACAGAATATTTTTTTGATTGGGGTGGAGCTTATGACTTTGAAGAAAATATGGAAGATAAAGGGAGGCCTATACGATTTGCCCTACCGCCAACTACAAAAAGCTTCATTGATTTCTTTACTGCAGTTGAGAAAAGTGACTATACATTTGAGCCACCATACAATTCGACTTATAGGTTGTTTACTAACAACTGCGCTCATGCAACTATGGAGATACTTCATTGTGCGGGTTATACATCAGAAAAACCAACCCATCGTTTTGCCTTAACTCCCATTTCTGTGGCAAAAAAAGTCTATGCCCTAGCACATCAATCACGGGCTCTATTTCGAAAACAGCTTCTAGAGTCCATCTCAAAAACTGATACAAAACAGTTAATCAATACACTCATTGAGCTCAGTATAAATAGGCTTAATGACAGTATATATTTTAATTATGGTAAATACATTGGCAGTTGTTCTAAAGAGCTAGAGAATATATCTAAAATAAAATACGACGGATCGTATGAATCTATTGAACGCCTGTTAAAAGCCTCTGAAGAAGCCAACCCGTATACAGCTCAAGAATTGGAGGAATGTATTGCCTTGGTAGATCCCGAAATATGTCTCAATGCAGGCATTGCACGTCTTGAAACTGTAGCCAATAAATTAAAAAATAGAGAAAATGCTGACAATTTACAAGCAGTAGCTACCAAGCTGCGATGGGAGTATAAAAACTTTAAAGAAGGAGCTGTTACTTATGAACAGTTTGCTCAAAAATCTTCGGCATTGATTGATGAAGCAAGCCCGATACTCCAAATGGAGAAAAACGTATTCCTACAAATTCTTAAAAATATAGCGCTTGCAGTTTGTGCCGTCATTGCACTTTATTTAGTAGCTGGTTTTATTAATAAATCTAATACTGGAAGTTTTTTGTTTTTCAACGAACCTTCTTTGTCAAAAATAGGCGCAAATATTAAGAACAACGTTAGCGATCTTAACCCGGGGATAATTCAAATCTAGTGAACAATTCCATCAATGTTCAAATACACGTAACGTTAGTCCCTTGTGACATGTAATTACATTTACATTATCTAATTCTTTTAGCTGGTGCAACCGATGCTCTCATTTTTAGAGTTCTTCTAAAATTTACAAAGCGAAGATAGTAAAATCCTCTTAATAAGAAAAGAGGAATACCTTTTGCATACCCACAACCGCCTTTAAGCATAGCAAGCGTTGTCACCATGCAATTGGTGTATAATTCCCTTCGCAATGCCGGATAGGCTTTAAAATAGTACAATAAATCATGAAAATAAATATTATATGCTTTGCGTCGGCCTGCTTTACTCGCCAAATAAGCCCCGCCCGTTGCATTGCAACGATATTTTACTAATATTTCATTGATAAAAGCGCCCTTCCCGACAGGAAGTAAAGAATCCATAGCAAAAAACCATTCCATAAAATCCCTTTTTGGATCCATTATTTTGCGCGCAGATTTGCGATAGGCATAGGAGCTGTGCACCGCTACAGTACCCCATAAAGCTAAATCTTGTGCGGCAAAATATAAAATATTTCCTGTCTCTAAAGAGAGTGCCCCTGTTTCAGCCGTATAGCTATAATCATCAGAAAAATAAAGTGCTCGATGAAACGCTAAATTTACTGAGTTATCCTTAAATACATCAAATTGCCTTTGTAACTTACCCGGCAACATTATATCATCCCCATCAAGATGAAAAATAATATCGCCCAAGGCCATTTTATGCGCCTCAATATAATTTTTTCCTGCACCGATATTTTTATCACGTAAAATGGCTGTTATTTTTTCAGGATATCGCGCTTGATAGCTGGCAATTATTTCTTTCGTACTATCTGTGGAGCAATCATCAGAAATTAAAATATTAAATTCGAAATCAGTTTCCTGCTGTAAAATACTGTCTAGCGATTCACGAATATAATTTTCTTGATTGTAACAAGAGACAACAACCGTAGCATTTAACATGTTTAAATTTCCGTAACTAGCATTGTGCGTTTATTGCGATAAAAATAATAAAAGGCAACAAATACTATTAAACAATATAAAAAAGATGTAAGCACATAAGAGTATACTACTCCAAACAATGAGACAGAATAATTCAATTCAATAGAGCATAAGAGAATAAAGAGCGTACCTTGTAGAATTTCCCCTAAAATATAGAGTTTCGTAGCGGCTTTGGCGACAACAACAAAACCAATGACCCAGCCAAGAACTCTAAAAAAATCCCCCAACATTTGTAATAGAAATAAATCACTTATACTTAAGAATTTTTCCGTATAGACAAGTTTAATGACAGTGCCTTTAAAAAAGAAGAAAAAAAGCATCATTATAAGGAATAATCCGCTAATAAAAAGAATCATTTTATTGACTTCACGCACGAGGCTTGTACTACTTTGTTTTGGCGAAACGATAGGAACAAAATAGAGGGACAAGAAAAGAGAATAAAAACTAAGATAGGCAGCAGAGAGCTTGGTAATCGCTTGCCAAAATCCGGCTGTCTCTACTCCCATTAAAGAAATGATTTTATTTCTTATGAACATCTCAACAAATGGAAAGCTTAGCGTACTAAAAAGTAACATCAAGCTGAATTTGCTGAGTAAAAAGCTATCCTGCTTTAAAGAATCAAACCGTAAATTAATAAGAAAACGCTTGGATACACTGTAAGATACTGCCGGAATAAAAGGACAAATAAGTGGTGCGGTAATGGCTACAATCGCGCCCCACAAGCCATACCGAGGAATCATCCAACTGGCAAGAATAATTGCCAGGAGATTTCCTACAATAACTAACACAGCATACACTGTATTTTTACGAAAACCATTAACTATACCGTAAGTATAATTATTAAAAGAAATGAAGATTTGCGCGATTAAGAAAAAATAAATATAGATACGGTAATCTTGACTTAAAAATACATAAGTAGTTAGTTGATTAATACAAAGCAAGCCAATACTTAAAGTAAGCAAGGCTGATATTACAGTATAAACAAAAGCGCTACCGGCAAAACCAAGTTGTTTATCAGGAAATTCCCTGTATTCAGAAATATATTTAATAATCCCAGAGGTGATTCCACCACCAGCAAGCGTTCCGGCAATGGTGATTAAGGTCATAAAGTTGCCTAGCACGCCTAAACCATCCGGTCCCTTCGTCAAGGCAATTTGTTTAATAATGTATAAGTTGACCAATAATCGACTTAAGTGAGAGCTTGCAGTTAATATGGCAACCTTAAATTGCTGCATAGAGCTCCTTGAGACTCGCAATTGTCCCATTAATTACCAATTCCGCATCAGATTGGGACAAATTAAACCAAAGTGGCAGACGAACGAGCTTTTCACTTTCAGAGGTTGTAAATATATCCTCTCCTGAAAATCTACCATATTTTAAGCCTGCCGGACTTGAGTGGAGAGGAATGTAATGGAATGCGGTTTGAATTCCCTTAGACTTCATCTTGGCAATAAATAGTTCTCGCTTTACGCTCGTTTCAAGCTTCAAATAATACATATGGGCATTATGTTGACATGCTGAAGGAATATGTGGGCGCTCAATAGTTTCATCTAAACTGACAAATGCCTCATGATACTGCCTCCAAAGTGCGAGACGCTTTTCATTAATTATTTCAGCGGCTTCCAATTGCGCAAAAAGATACGCAGCCTGTAACTCACTTGGAAGGAAGCTTGAGCCAATATCTCGCCAAGTATATTTATCGATTTGACCCTTTAAAAACTGCGAGCGATTAGTCCCTTTTTCCCGAAGCACTTCAGCGCGTTCTACAAAACATTTATCATTAACAAGTAATGCTCCACCCTCACCCCCAGAGGTGTAATTTTTTGTTTCGTGAAAACTGTAGCAACCCAAATGCCCTATAGAACCTAGGGGTCTCCCTTTATAAGTCGCCATTACACCTTGAGCAGCATCCTCAATTACATAAAGGTTGTAATGAGCAGCTAAATCCATAATAGTGTCCATTTCACAAGCAACACCGGCATAATGCACTGGAACTATAGCTTTAGTTTTTACAGTAATGGCCGCTTCAATTTTTTGCTCATCGATATTCATTGTATCCGGTCGAATATCTACAAATACTATCTTTGCCCCACGCAAAACAAAGGCATTGGCAGTACTTACAAAAGTATAACTAGGCATGATTACTTCATCGCCAGGCTTAATATCAATTAGTAAAGCAGCCATCTCCAAAGCCGCCGTGCACGATGGAGTGAGAAGTGCCTTTTGCACACTTTCAGGTTTTTCAAGCCAATTTTGGCATTGCTTAGTAAAAATTCCATCTCCACATAATTTTTTATTGAAATTAATGGCGTCAGAAATGTAAGCGATCTCACTTCCCAACACAGGAGGATTATTGAAATTAATCATTCTTACAGGTTACCCCCATAACAAACTATGAGACAATTCGATGCTCGTAAGCTGTCCTCTTGTTATAGATTTAAACCTAAACATGAGAAGCCGAAAAAATGCTCGGAATTATACCTTTTCTCTTTCAATTAAACAAAAGAAGGTACTTCTGAATCAGATTAAGATCATACTAATTTGAGTTGATTATGAATTGTAGCATTTATAAATTGGGGTATATTTTTGCCACTCTCATGCAATAAAGTCCATTTTTGCAGCAAATTCTGTCCTATCTTATAGAACAGATTCCCGCCTTGGCGGGTATCATCCAAATTTTGCACTATATAATCAAAACAATCTGCACTTAGATAACTTTGGAAAAAGCTAAATTACTCCAGCCAACAATGCAAGGTAACTAATGAAGCAGCATTGTAAAAACCAAGCGACGTAAATACTTTGCCTACTGGATAATTCGTTGAGAGGGCATTATGCTCAACCCAATCAAGATTTAGTTCTTTTCCCCATAAAAGGCTTTGTTTAACTAATAATTTAAAAATTCCTTGATTACGGTATTTTTCTGAAACAGCCCCTATTCCGCCCTTAGCAAAATTTTTATTGCCCTGATGAACTAATTTCAAAGTAAGAAAACCAGCAACGTCATTAGATGAAGCAATTATAAAAAATTTATCTGACATCTGTTTATTTGCAAAACTACTAACAGCCCAATCTTCATAAATTTCATTTACTTTATTTTGATCAAGCTTTCGATTATTAGCATAATGGCCATAATTATGAAAAGACTGCTTGGCTAATTCACCTATTAATGGTAGATCTTCTTCCCTGGCTTCACGTAGTTCGAGATGCATGGGAATTTCCAGAGTATCAAAATTTAAGCGATTTAAGTTAAATTGGTAGGTTAATTGACTATCTTTTAAATGAAAACCCAAATCTTCCAGTTTATTTATGAGCTCAGTGTTTTCTGTAGGTATACGAGAAATAATTAACTGCGTATTTTCGGCGCGCAATTGTTTGAGAAGCTCTTGTGGTGACGTGCCCCACTCGTCTATCTTTGCAACTTTCAACCCAAAACGCTTGCAATCAATTTCACTAAGATATGCGCTCATAAACAATTTACCCCATGTCTTAAAATTTGGTGAGAAAAATCTGACTTGATAAAAACTGATTGCGAAAACTACAGTTATTTTAAAATTTTTTCAAGTGTCAAATAAAATCTTTAATTTCCATCACTATTATTCACTCCCTTCCGCTGGTTTTATCCATGCAAAAAAAGACGGTAGGAACAGTAAAACATATTAAAAACAGCCTAGGAGGTTATCGATTAATATGACTGAGTTTTGTCATTACTCAATAAGTTTTTATAATCATCAATCATTAAATTTCCCAACGTTTTACTATCAAATTCTTTGATGGCTCTAATTTTTGCATTTTTTGCCATTTTCTGACGTAACTCAGGATTTGAGGTCAATGTCTTCAATGCGTTTGACAGTTGCTCTATATTTCCAGGTTCAACCAAAAGGCCAGTTTCTCCATCAACAATAGCATCCGTCAAGCCATAAATTTTTGTACCAATAGCAGGAACTTCCATTGCTGCCGCTTCGATAACAACTGTTCCAAAGCCTTCTCGATAACTAGGTAAGCACAGGATATCCGCAATAGCCATAAATTTTTCAGGTTGCGGGCAAAAACCAGCAAAAATAATGCGTTCGTCTCCATGTTTTTGCGCATGGATTTTTATTTTTTGCTCAATGCCCTGCTCAAAAGGTCCAACAACTAACAACACAGCATTTGCTTTGCTTTCTACTAATTTACCAAATGCCTCAATTAACTCAAAAATACCTTTATCTTTTGTGAGTCGACCGACAAATAAGATAACCACCTGATCATCACTTATTTTCACGGTATTACGGATTGTCTTTTTATCAATTTCAGAAAAGTTCTCTCGTCTAAATCGAGACAAATTAACTCCTGCTAATGAGCCTTTTCCCAATACAGAGATTTTTACTGCATTAATTATTTTATTTTTTATCAAAAAATCTCGTTGACTAGGACTATCTGCATAGCAATGAGTATTTAATAACCCAATGATTTTATCGCAAAACTTCAATATTGCTCGTTTTATACCTTTAGAAGTTACCCAGGTTTGGCCTGTAAAAGTATGTAACCGAATAGGAGCGCCTGCCAATTTTGCAGCGATTGCACAAAGTAGGCCTGCCTTTGGGGTATTTGAATGGACAATATCAAATTTTTCCTTACGGAAAAATGAGGTTAATTTAATTAAAGATTTAATGTCAGCAAGAATACTGATTTCGCGCGCAATATTTATATGTTTATATTGGCAATTATGGATCGGCTGCATGGAATGATTTAAATCATCAGGGCTTGTAATAATCATGACATCAGCCCCAGCATTGACGATGGCTTCAACTTGTGTACGCAGCAACGTGTAAACGAATAGAGGAACTGTTGAAACTCTCGCTATTCGAGTTAATTCAATTTTTTTAGCCATTATTCATCTCTTGCAAAGCATGGGCTACTTGAAGTAAAAAAAAAAATTACTGCATAGTATAAATTGATATTTCTTATTGCTCTATCAAAAAATTACAAAACTTGCACTTTAATCATGAAATACAATAATGAACATAAGAAAATAATAAAATCCCATCCGATGCGTATAGAGTATTTGCGGACTAGTAACCCAAGAAATACAGCACTTAAAATTGAAAGATATAACCATCCCGGTAAAAGATAACGGTCGGAAAAAGGACCAAAGCCAAAAAAGAAAAAGGGTAAAACCAAGATCCAATAATGTTTTAGCAATTCACAAAAAATTGGTCTATCTTCAACCGCCAGAAAATACTTTTGTAAAACATGGAAGACAGTGCCTAGGGCAACAGTAAATAATGCAAAATCATAACGCACCCCACTGACATAATGTACTCCGTCAGAGGATGAAGATGCATAACCAGCAATCTTTGAGTACAAATCAAAATTCGTCAATGCAGAAATTAAATAAATTAATTTCACTGTGAGGCCGCTCAGATAGCAGAAGCCCAGAACTAAAGTACCCGCAAGAATTAGCCAGTAAGGCAAAAACATTAGCGGAGAAAAGATAATCATAATAAGCGCAGCCTTATGAAACCCTAAAGCAATCAGAGCTAATGGGACAAGAGCATACAGGCGCCTTCGAGATGCCAGAGTAATATAAAAAACGAATAAAGATAAGATCGCTGTACCGTGTCTCAATACATTAACCATTATCGCGAAAAAAAAAGGAGAGAGAAAAAAGAAGGTGGCTAGTAAAAAAAATAATCTATAGCCATCAATTTTATTATCAAGAAAACTTGATAATTTCCTTATCAAGAAGAAAATTAAAATCAAATCAATTAAGGCTATTGAAGATAGATAAACAGGTGGAGAGGCTGAAAAGAATGAAAAAAAGAATAAAATTGCCTGAAAACCATATTCCAGTGGCCACAAAAGCAGGAAATTTTTATTCACCGAATTATAAAAAAATAAATAATTCTTCGTGTCAGTACCAGTATCTTCAGGTCTAAAACCAATGCTAAAAACTAGCAAAACCAAAATTGGAATTAATAGAGAAAACACTTGTAGCGTAGTTAATCTGATTTTCACAATACATCTCACTTTTGAGAATATAAATGAACGGTCAATTGCTTTTATTTATTCCCTTGCAGCAATGATAATAGATAGCAGCCATAACTATTTTTGTTTAGCTCATTCGCCATCTCTTGCAATTTATCTGTAGACAACCAACCTGAGTTATAAGCAATTTCCTCTAGACAAGCGATTTTTAAGCCCTGACGATGTTCTATCGTTTGTACAAACATACTTGCCTCCAGTAAGCTTTCATAAGTTCCTGTATCTAACCAGGCAAAACCACGTCCTAGTAATTCTACTTTTAATTGATTAAGTTCAAGATAAATTTGATTGATGGCAGTAATCTCTAATTCTCCACGATAAGAAGGTTTGATTTGTTTGGCAAACTCAACAACCTGATTATCATAAAAATAAAGTCCAGTAACTGCATAGTTTGATCGAGGATTACTAGGTTTTTCCTCAATTGAAATTGCACGTAGGTTTTCATCAAACTCAATTACCCCGAATCGACCCGGATCTTTCACTTGATAGCCAAAGACTGTAGCTCCGGACGACCTGGAAACAACCTCTCTCAACTTCGGAGTTAGTCCCTGCCCATAAAAAATATTGTCACCCAATACCAGGCAAACAGAGTCAGTACCGATAAATGATTCACCAATAATAAATGCTTCAGCTAAACCATTGGGATTTGGTTGAGTCTCATACTTTAAGTTCAAGCCAAATTGTTCCCCACCCCCAAGCAGACGTTGAAAGGAACTTTTATCTTCAGGGGTTGTAATAATTAAAATATCACGGATACCAGCGAGCATTAATACTGAAAGAGGGTAATAAATCATTGGTTTGTCATAAACTGGAAGCAATTGTTTAGACACCCCTTTTGTAATCGGATGCAAACGAGTGCCTGCCCCACCGGCAAGAACAATGCCTTTCATATTTAACTCCTTAAATCCAAGTGTCATTAAGACAGCTGGAATAAACTGCTGCAAACCATTTTTTTAATACCTTATTCTCAATTCATTCAACCAGGTAAGTTCACTTCAACTAGTTTTGGCGTCGTCAATAGAGATTTAAAATTGAATAAAATGATTAAAATAAATCCCATAATCAAACCACATGCTACTGAAAAAGCAATAAAAAAATTACTTTTATAACGTGTATATGTTTCTGATACTTCAATAGAACCATCTGGTCTTGAAAAAACAACATTAGTGAAATCAGGTTTATAATTTAACAAACTTTGCATTTTTTCTAAATTTCTTATGCGAGGAATATATTGAACATCGGTTTTCTGTTTAATTTTATTTATTTCAACAAGCAATTCTTTTACTTCTTTTTGATTATCAATATTGACGTGAGGTAAGTTGCTATACGCAGATCGAGCTAACAATAGTTGTGATGTTCGCTGAGCAAGGTCATCTTCTCGCGCATTATTTGCAGCAATACGTAACAATTCAAGCTGCTTATCCAGGCTATTCTTTAAAACCTGAAGCTCTCTTTGAATGATGGAAGTTAATACAGCTTGAACTTTATCATTCGTCATTTCTATCACATGGCGTATAGATGATGAAGCAACTTCAGGGCTGTGAGCATTAACAATCACACTAAAGCGATCGATATCGTTTCTAATAACTACAAGTGAGATAGGAAAATCATCTTCATGGTTTTTGTTGTTTTTTTGTTTACTATTTAAAAATTCCTTTCTCGTTGTTTCGGCAGCAAGAAGGGCTAAAAAAATTTTATATACTTCTTCCGCATGAAAACTTGGGAGAGTGATATGGCTTTTCAGTTCTTTAGATAATTTTTTATTAGTATTAAACAATTGATCATTTAGACCAAATAAATCACTATTTGTAGGAGGCATTAAGATGATCTTTGCCTGATAGACAGGCTGAATCTTTTGAACATATAAAAAAGTAGATAATGAAATAATAGTTGTCAGAATTACAATAAACCATTTTCCACGCCACAAAGCCCGGAACAACTTAATTAAATCTATTTCGTTGCCAACTACTGATTGTGTACTCATGCGAACTCCCTAATTGCCTCTCCAACTCATTCAACCGAGCAGTCACACCTGTCATCAACTGCCTCTATTTTTTTGTTCCTTCAAATTTTTCAGCTGTTGTATTGCCCTCGCTAGTAATACCATCTCGAAGCATCACTTTTTTAAGTGTCAAAAATAATATTTTGACATCTAACCAAAAGGATTGGTTATCTACATACCAAATATCCAACTTGAATTTGTCTTCCCATTGCAATGCATTACGCCCGCAAACCTGAGCTAACCCAGTAATTCCTGGCTTTACATCATGGCGTCTTTTTTGTTCTGAATTATAAAGAGGAAGGTATTCAACTAATAGCGGACGCGGACCTACTATACTCATTTGGCCAGCTAATACATTCAAAAACTGAGGTAGCTCATCTAAGCTGGTTGCTCTAAGAAATCGCCCTAAACGAGTCATACGCTGTTCATCTGGTAGCAATTCACCTTGAACATTTGTAGCATCTCGCATTGTTCTGAACTTAATAATTTTAAAAATTTTACCATGCAAACCAGGACGATCCTGGTAAAAAAATATTGGGGTTCCCAAATTATAACGAATCAGAAGTCCAATGACTAAAATTAGCGGAGACATTACCAATAATAATGTGCAAGAAAATAAAATATCAAAAATACGTTTAATCAAAATGCTCTCTTTTTAATATTCGCTTGAAAAGACGCAATCTAATCAAGCAATTAATCCAAAGCGGTTGTGAAAAATCAAATTCCGTATTCATTGGGGCCAACGTGCCACAAACTCACACCAATGGAAAAATGATTATTATAGCGATTTAAAGAAGGTTGATAAACAGAATGGCTATTAAAGTAGGACAAAATCATACTTTGCCTGCAGAATGTAATATTAGCGTCATTTCACAGGAGAAAATTAAGTGCAAAAAAACAAAATATTTGTCTTCTGCATATCAATTAGTGAGTCCATTTCGCAAATTAGCTGGAATAGCAATAGCCATTTTTTGTGGTTTAGGTAAATTTAATCCTTCCATTATAGCAACGTATTCATCACAAGAATTCACTTGCAGTCTTGGATTAAAGCGTTTTTCCTCACCAATAGTGCTTACTGTCATTCCATTATAATCATGAGCTGGATATACATAGGTGTTTTCAGGCAGAGCGAGTAACCGATTCAGACTGTCGTACTGTGCCCTGGCACAACCTCCTTGAAAATCAGTGCGGCCTGTTCCACGAATTAATAATGTATCTCCAGTAAACACTTTATCATCCACTAAAAAACAATAAGAATCACTCGTATGACCAGGCGTATACATTGTCTTCAGTTTAAAGCCATCAAAATTAATTATTTCGTTATCTGAAAATCTGAGTGATACAAATTCTGCCTGAGTTTGCATTCCCATTCCAATCTGACAATTGGTTAATTGCTGTAATTCTCCCGTGCCCGTAATATGATCGGCGTGCATATGTGTGTCCATAGTGACAACCAATTTCAATTCAAGTTGTTCAACTAATCGTATGTAATGACTCACATGTTCCTTCACAGGATCTATCAAGACAGCTTCTTTGCTGTTATCAGAAGCCAAAAGATAAGTATAGGTACACGATTCACGATCAAACAATTGACGAAAAAGCATTAAAGGTCCTTTTAAAGTTATTTTTTAATGATGCAAAACTAATTATAGATAATGAATGAGTAAGTCATTTAACATCAATCAAATTAATTCTTTTTCTACAAATTTTTTGCAATCATATTGGGGTAATAGATGGTGATCAATATCATTTAAATTTTTAGCAGCTAAATCCTTAGCAGAAAGTTGAATTTCATTTTCAGAAGGCCAAGTGATGGATAAGGCCGGATCGTTATAATTGATTGCCAACTCAAATTCAGGATAATAATAATCAGTACATTTGTAGAAAAAATCTGCCGAGGGACTTAAAACATAAAAACCATGAGCAAACCCCTTAGGAATCCACAATTGACGTCGATTTTCAGCAGAAAGTACCACACTCACCCACTGCCCATAAGTAGGTGAACCTAAGCGAATATCCACTGCAACATCAAAAACCTCACCTGCCAGTACTGAAATTAATTTTCCTTGAGGATGGCGACTTTGGAAATGCAATCCACGCAGTACCCCTTTGCGTGAACGCGACAGATTATCCTGCACAAAACTATCCTTAATCCCAAGCATGTTTTGATAGCGAATATCTTGAAAAGATTCATAAAAAAAACCCCTCTCGTCACCATGAATCGTTGGTTCAATAATTTTAACCTCATCAATGTTCGTATCGAGTATGTTCATTGTTCCCTCAAAAAATGAGCCGCTTTAACCTGCATATAATAAGTTGATTTCAGACAATAAATTTTTTCCTGCCTGACCATCTAACTTTCCCCACAAGCCACTCTTTTCAATTTGTGCTGACTTGATCTTTTCATAAAAGTTATTTTGTTTCGTTAATTTTTCAAGAGTCAGAATAAACTCCTTTTTATCAAATAGAGTGAGAACTCCATCTAAATTTGCGTAATCATCGTATCGATAACGATACAAATCATAATTAATTACAGGAATACCACAGGTAATAGCCATTCTGATGGTAGCGGAACTGACCGCCATATAAATTGCACTCAAAGGAATAACTTCAGCGATATCTCCGTAAAATATTTTTACAGGATACTCATTAATATAATCAACGCTGGAGGGCTTAATTCTGGGATGTAGGTTAATAACAATGTTGTATTGTTCACTATATTTTGACAATTCACTTATTACAAATCGAACGGTTTCTTCAAAATCCTCAAATTCAATGAATTTTTTTCGGCTAGCACACTGATCAGGAGGTAAGGCGCACAAAATCATCGGCTTGTCGGATGTGAAATTAAGTGACTCATACAAGGCCTTACGATGGATTTCTGCCTGTTGTAATCTAAAGTAAAGATCATCATTACAGAGCGCTCCGGTAGCGCGCAAATGTTTTTCCTCAATGCCTGCCGTGACATAATAATCCTTCATAGCGTCACTTTCCAACGCTAAAAAATCAATATCACCACTATTCAACAGCCAAGGATTTTTAGGAGTAATTTTTAACATTTCATGAAGCAGCACAATTTCTACCGGCAAAATCAATGGCCTTCCTTTATAGACATGAACCCAATGTGGAAAGGCGTCGGCACAAATTCGATTATAAACCTGCTCCAGGGAGCGAGAGGGGTCATCATAGAAAGCCTCCGCCCACTCCAATGTATTTGCAATTGTAAATGGTACAATAATAGAAGGAATATTATATTTTCTACCAAAATAGACAAAAATTTGGGTGAAATAAAAAAGATTATGCTCCGGAAATACCATTAATTTTATATTATGCTTTAATAAAAGGTCTGGTATTTGCGCACAATACTCACGGGCAGCTCGCGAAATAGCTGGCAAGAATTGGGGAAACCTCTTCCAAATTAATCGATAGAATGCTAGTAAATATTTTGATGTGTTACTAGCTTTAAGACTCGGCTGTTGGAATCTATCCGCACTAAACTTTTTCCTTTTTTTCAGAGGTAATAATTCTGCTTTGAATTTCTTTTTACTCTTAAACTTTAACTTATTTAATTTTAATGAAGGAAACGGCATCTTTAAATATTTAAAGATTTGTAAGAAAAACAAACATTTTCTTATCCCAAAACGAAGGATTCTCAACCATAATTTTCGCTGGGGAGGCGTATAGGTTTTTTCAAAAAAAAGAATAACATCAATTCCTTCTGCCTCACAAAGGGCAATATCTTTTCTTGAGCCCTCATATTCCGCATCAAAAAAAACAATAGGTACATAACTATGATGCGCCTTCATTAAGCGGGCAACTCGTATTATTTCCTTAAAATGAGTAGAGATATGTACAAATAGTAAAGTATTTTTTGGTGTAGTCATAACTGCAATGAGTCATCCAATAATTAGCAATTATTTAGAAATTTCATTAAGAAGCTCTGCTTCTTTCAAGATATCTCCAATTCCATTTTGGGGGATAATTTTCCAAGCCAGTTTAGGACGTAACATACCCTCAGGCCAGGAGCCCTCCCAATTTGAACGAGCACCAATAGGTAAATGATCTTCAATAATCTTCATAGTCAAGCAGTCCATCTGGGCAATACCAGGCTCGACCGCACCTGTCTCTATAATGTAAATTGAGATATTGAACTGGCCTTCATTCAAAAGCTCTTTAGGGATAATTACTTCCTCATGATAAAGACCTGATTGGCGCTCAGCATTATTCGAGGTGAAGCAGGCATTATCCATACAAGAAAATAATCTTAGACCACTAGATGACATTAAATCCATTCTAATAGTAAATTTTGCATGCGGACTTAATACATCAAACTTAATTTGTAAATGAATATTTTCATTTACCGTAAATTTTTCCTGGATTTTTCCATCCTCACCTTTTAACCTACAGGACAACAACCTCACAACATTAGGAATTTGTATTGAATCTAATTCCCAGTTTTGTTCCGCACGAAGCGAACATTTTGGTTGCGTTTCAATAACATTAACCGGATGAACAGATGGTGGAAGAACAGGAATAGGCTCTTCTGTAACCTGATTGGCGAGATCAATCAGATTACTTTCATTTGATTCTAAATCATTTGTGACAATGATATCTTTAATCGTGGCGATTTTTCCATGGGATATTTCGATTGTTTTCTTGCAAATGGATTCGATAGATTTCATGTCATGGCTTACAAAAATAACTGAACGTCCATCGTTAGCCACTTCCAACATTTTTTCTTTACATTTCTTTTGAAAATCCGCGTCTCCTACAGCTAGAACTTCATCGATCAGTAAAATTTCTGATTCAAGGAAGGCCGCGACAGAAAAAGCAAGACGCATATACATCCCTGATGAATAACGCTTAACAGGGGTATCTATTTGAGTGCCAAGTTCAGAAAACTCAAGAATATCGCTAAAACGCTGATTAATCTGTTTTCTCGTCAATCCATTGATAGCAGCATTTAAATAAACATTTTCTCGTCCGGTTAATTCTGGATGAAAACCTGTGCCGACTTCCAGTAGACTAATTAAGTGACCTCTATAGCGAAACTCACCGTAAGTAGGCGCGGTAATTCTTGATAAAATTTTTAATAATGTGCTTTTACCAGAACCATTTTGACCAATAAGACCAATTCTTTCGCCAGGCTTTATCTCAAAATCGATGTCTTTTAACGCCCAAAAATACCCAGGGGAAAGTCCTTCAGTTTGGGCTTCCGAGACAACAACTTTTTCAGATTTCTTTGTTATGTCCTCTTCTACTTGAACATTATCTTTTCTCTTTCCAAAAACCGTTTTAACTTTTTTTGAGAGCTGTTCATAGATAGTTCCATGATGAGTTGCACCAGCGCCTAAACGATATACCTTACTTAAGTTCTCAACCTTTAATATCCAGTTCATAATGCATCTACTATAGATTGTTCATGTTTTCTGAAAAAAGTAAATCCAATCACAAATATCAAAATCGCAGCTGAAAATCCAAAAACAAACTGCTCTGGATTTGGCCACCCTCCTTTCAACGCATCACGGTAGGCACAGATAATCATACTCATGGGATTAAATTCATACCATAAACGTAACCAGGATGGAGAAGCAGAAACAGGGTATAAAACCGGGTTGGCAAAATAATAAAATTGCAAGGCTAGTGGAACAAACAATCTAATATCGCGGTAACGCGCGCTAAACGGTGCAAGAAGCAATCCCAAACCCATTGCATACATGCATTGAATCAATAATAAAAGAGGAAAAAGGATAAACAAATGATAATTAAAAAGGCCATAAATTAGGGCACATATTACTATTAATCCGAACCCTATCAAATAATCAATCGCTGCAGATAGCGTATAAGTACCACTTAACAATAATCTGGGGAAGTAAATTTTATTGACTAAGCCGGCATTTCCTTCTACAGCTCCCATGCTCATGTTAATCATAGCCATGAATCCATACCAGGGTATAATGGCTACAAGATAAAATAATAGGTAAGGCAATCCATCTGTTGGGATCTTAATCATAAAGCCAAAAACAAAGGTAAATACCCCAACCGTAATAAGTGGTGACAAAATTAACCAACCAAAACCTAAGACAGTTTGTGAATATCGGACTTTAATATCTCTTGCGGTAAATACCCAAAGAAGCATTCGATACTGCCATAGATCCTTCAGGTAAGTTTTCAAAGGTTGGATATCACCGGCTTTAATTACTGTTTCCTTTAGCAACTTCTCTTCACTCATAATGATAAACATCCTAGAACAACTTTAATTACATCAAAAAACCCATTCAATAACGAATGACCCTATCTCCGTTTTTGATAACCTTTAAGCTATAACTAATGGAAAGCATTATTTAAAAGCAAAAAATCCTTCCTTAAACTTCCACGTACTTCTTTGCTTTATTAGTTTGCGTATTGTATGACTTTAACTATTTAATCACAAGTTCAAATTTTGCCAGCTATATCAAATGTCTGTCTTTTTAAATACATTAAATTAACTGCTTAATTTTTTAATGAAACATTCACGCTCTTGGAGAATCATGGAAGAGTTTCTTCTTTTAATTCAACCAATTTCTCAACCAAAGCCCAATCCAAGACCGTATCCACATCTATTCCTTCGCTAGTTTTAGCGACAATAAGCGCCTTTGTTGGCGAGCTATAAAACGACTTGTTTGTCATTATTTGCTCAGTACTTGCTATATAAACTGAACCGTTTAGTTTATATAGAGGAGACGTTTCCTCGGGAATTAAACTATTATTGAATAGTTCACTTGGGCTTAAATTGCCATTCGTATCAATAGTTCTATACCAAGATGGCTTCATCGCGACGGAATTAACCGACACAACACTTAAACCAGAGGCAATATGCATTTCAACAGCCTGTTTTATTGTATCTGGTTTACGAAAAGGGGACGTCGGTTGAAGCAACAATACACTATCAAAATTAATATTCATTGACTGATAGCGTTCCAGCATATCGATGACTGCATAAATAACATCGGATGAATCTTCAGCTAAACTTTCTGGTCTTAGCCAAGGTACGCTGGCACCGTATTGCAAAGAGATATCTGCTATTTCCTGGGAATCCGTAGAGACTACGATTTGGTTGCAGCAAGCAGCTTTCTGCGCAGCCATGATGGTATAAGCAATTAATGGTTTCCCGTCAAGTAATCTCACATTTTTACCTGGTAATCGTTTGGACCCAGCTCTTGCTGGTATAATTGCTAAGATCTTCACTTATAGAATTTCCCAAATTTGCCTTGATAAGATACATTTATCATATCCAACAACCTAGCTTATTTCTAAGAGTTAACATTCGAAGTAAAGTAGAATACTTGCTTCTAATGTCCATCACAAGCTACTTATTAAGTAGATGACATCATATTTATTACTCCTCAGGATTATAAAAGTTAGCAAAATCTGCTATTTGATTTAACTTATGGAGTTAATTGCTTAGACATCCAATTAGCTAAAAAGCGATGTCCCTCCTCATTAAAATGTGAAAGATTCAAAAAAATTTTCTCATTTTCTTGTATGCCCAAATTCAAGCAATGGGCTTTAGAAAATTGCTTACAAATCAAGTTAATATCATTAATTTGCTTTTCCAGATCCACTAGTTTAAATCCATTCTGAAGAATGCCCTCTTTATAAATTGGAGAAACAAAGAAATAGACATGTTTTGCCACATCCGATGCCAAGGATAGGATGCTAGTGAGCTCACTTGTGTAGATTGGAAATTTTTTCTTAAATTGTTCATATGATTCGACGTAATTCTCCGGTAAAGAGAGAAACTGGTATATATGCTCGCTTTGTGTGCCGAAAGCGTAACGGTCGCCAAGCTCAAGATTAAGAATAGAATCCATACCGTGAGGGTAGAATAAATAAAATGAGGAGAAAGAAGTAATCAAGGAATCTATTGTTAATGGGTTATCGGCGGCTATGGGGATCTCTGATTTTGTAATCACAAAATTACTAGAGGTAAAATTGAAAAGATTGACTTCAATAATCAACGTATCTACAAACAATTTTTTTGACTTTAAAAACTTAAGATTTGCAAGCATCAGATCTCCTGAATCACCAATTATAGAGGCATTCAGTATTGAATAACTTTTCATTTTTTTTCTGAGATAGTTTGTAAAGTTATTGTCTAGGGTCAATCCATATCCATAAGAGAAAGATGAGCCTAAAATTAGTAATATAGGCTTAGTACTTCCTCTTATTTTTTCAGTTAAATAGGCACTTGAAAATCGATATCTTTCCTTACCCTCGTAATTGCGAATATTTGGCATAAAGCCATCATAAATATAAGACGTAACCAATCCAAGAATATAACTATAGCCGATATGCGTAAGTATTAAGCCACCTAAAATTGCCAGCAAATATTTATTGTATATCTTTTTAAACATATTGCAGTTTTCAACTAAATTAAAAATTTAAAATTAAGGAGTTGTAGACATACTTGAGATGGCTAGATAAAGAGCCCTTGGTTAATTCTAAAAAAGTCTGAGTTGAATTCATTAGCATGATGGTATTCGGTACGGCCAAACTAAGAGTCAGGCAAACAATTAGGAACATACCAAAAGATATATAATTTAGCTCAAGGAAGAACAATAAAAAAAGATATGAATTAAAAAACATTCTGATCAGTCCCTGACATGGAGAATAGCCGGCAGTGTAGTTTGTATCTACCTGTTTTACAATAGTCCTCGCAATCGATGATACAGCAGTAGATTTAAATATTAAGCTCGGATAAAATGCGCCTCACACTTTCTGATATTCCAAGCGTATGACAAAAATAATAATTATTGGTGCTGGTCAATTAGGCAGTCGACATTTACAGTCTCTTAATCTCCTTAATAAAGAACTTGATATTACAGTTATTGATCCAAGCATAAGTTCATTAGAGACAGCGCGTTCACGATTTGAAGCAACCATAAAAGATACTAAACACCAAATCAACTACCAACAAGAGTTAAATACAAAAGGTGCAATTGATATTGCTATTGTTGCGAGCACAGCTCAAAGTAGACGAATGATTATCGAAAAACTGCTCAATGAGCATAGTTCTGTTAAGCATTTGGTTTTAGAGAAATTATTATTTACTCAAGAACAAGATTATTACGATATCGCTCAATTACTTTCAAAGCATCAAACCAAAACTTGGGTTAACTGCACGATGCGTATGATGCCCTATTATCAAAATCTCCCCAATTTATTTCATAAGCAAGTTATTCAATACCATGTAACTGGCAGTCAGTATGGCTTAATTACAAATGCGATTCATTATTTAGATCATTTAGCTTACATAACCGGAATAAATAAATTTGAGTTAGATACTCGCTATTTGGATAAACAAATTATCGAAAGCAAAAGACCCGGTTATTATGAAGTTACCGGAACATTAATCGCACGATTTGAAAATGGTAGCCTCGCTTTTTTGCATAGTGATAAAGCTGGTATGGCACCTATTCAAATTGAAATTTTCAATGAGAAATATCGTATTATTTCAAGAGAATGGGAACAGCAAGCCTGGCAAACAAGCTTAAACAATGATTGGAAATGGGAAGAGGTAGAAGCAGCAATCCCCTTTCAAAGTACGTTAACAGCTGAATTAGTAAATTCCTTGCTCGAACAAAACCAATGCTCATTAACTGATTATGAAACCTCAATGCAGATACATTTACAATTACTAAATCCGCTAAAGTCATTTTTAACAGAATGCGGTTTCCACAGTGAGGTCAGTTATCCATTTACTTAAAATTGATAGTTAGCTTGTTAAATCTTCTTTTGAAATAGGACCTATGACAACATACTCATTGATAAGTATTGATCATGTTAATCAATTAATCCCTGCGCTTGCAGCTTTAAAGCACTTTAATGCTAGAGAAAATATCTCTAGCAGGCGAGTGCTGATTTTTACCAAACCTCATTTGTATTTTAGCGACACTACCCTTAATCAGATTAGAGCCTTATTACGGAACGAGTCCTCCTGCACCCTCATTGTAGGCAATACGTTGTTCAAAGATTTAAAACTTCTCAATAATATGCCCGTTCTTTTGCGCGCCAAATTTTTGCTCAAAAAATTAAAAGACTACCCTATTACTGAAATTTTTTTTTCGCATGATATAAGTAGTGATTTTTGGAACCAAACTCTGATGCATGCCTTTCCTGAAGCAAATAGAATTTGTTATGGAGATGCTCTTGGGCTAGTTTATAGTCAACACCATTTCACGCAGCTGATGTATAGCATTAGAATAAACAATAAAATTTTATTAACCAATTTACTTGCTCGTCTGAAACGACGATTTATTTATCCGAACAAAAAAAATCAGTTACTAGCTAATCGAGCAATTTTGGCGATTCCTTGTGATCCAGGAAAGGATTTTTTAAATCAGTGTGAACTATCCATTGTTAGTCAGCAGGAGCTTCAAGACTGTGTGAAACAATTATCTGACTCTTTACCAGATTTTAAAGTACACATGAAAGAATTAATTCTTCAGAGTCAAAAACCTTGTTTTCTTTTAATGCCGAGTAACTTTACAGAATCAAAATTAACGACGCTTGAAAATGAGATTGCTCTTTACCAGGATATCTTAAGTACTCATACACCTGAAGAAAGCAGAATCATCATCAAACCTCACCCTGCCCACAACCCCAATTTTTTACAAGAAATAGTTCGAGTTTTGAAGAGGAACTACGATGTTCATTTAGTCGATGGTCAATATTATCATTTACCAATAGAGCTTGCAGAAAGTTTAATTCAAGGATGTGAGATATTATCTGTATCTTACTCTTCTGTTTCTATTCCTTACATCTATAATAAGCCGGTCAAGCATGTATTAACGCAAAAAATGATAGAAGACTATTTCTCAAAAGAGAAAATGCATTGGTTTATTGAAAGTAATAATCTTTATTTAAGGATGATTGCAGCCCTCAAAGATTGGAATCGCACCCATGCATTATCAATTTAGTGATAAAATAAAAATTGCTGTAGTAATAATTAATTACAATTCTTCATGCTATCTTTTGAAGGCATTGAGAGCACTTGCAAAACAAAACTTCAAACCGGAACAAGTTATTGTATTTGATAATGGCAGCAAAGAACCTTTACCTGCAGAAATAAAAACTTTGGGACTACCTTTAAAGGTAATTATATCACCAGTTAATTTAGGTTTTGCTGCCGGCAATAATAAGGCCATCGAGTTTCTTGACCCTCAAATAAATTGGATAGCACTTCTAAACCCAGATGCTTATCCCCATGAGGATTGGCTTATGGAGATAGTTAAGGTTATAGAGAGCTGTCCTCATTACGCCTTTATGGGCTCTAAGTTAATCTGTGAGAAAGAACCTCATTTACTCGATGGAACAGGCGATGTTTATCACATTAGCGGAAAAGCCTGGCGAAAAAATCATCGAAAACCATTGATACATGACGAGAATGAAATAAGGGAAATATTTTCTCCCTGTGCTGCAGCTGCTGTCTATCGCCGTGATGCCTTCATGGCAGTCCAAGGTTTCGATGAAAATTATTTTTGCTATTATGAAGACATTGATCTTGCATTTCGCTTAAGACTTTTAGGTTATAAAGGCTGCTATGTTCCTGAATCCATTGCTGAGCATACGGGTTCTGCAACGACTGAAAGGCATAGTGACTTTTATACTTATCATGGACATAGAAATTTAGTTTGGACTTATTTTAAAAATATGCCCTTACCCCTTCTCATCATGACTCTACCTCTGCATATCTTATTAAATTTTGCCACAATTTTTTTGTTTATAATGAGAGGGCAAGCTACGACCATCTTTAAATCTAAAAGGGATGCTTTGAAAAGCATAAAAGCGATACTGAAGCAGAGACGAGCTATTCAAAACACCAGAACGCTTTCAACAAAAAATCTTTTAAAAATTCTGGAAAAAGGGTTGCCATGGTAAATCAGGTCACAGTGATTATCGTCAATTATAACTCAGGGGAAATGCTCACTCGCTGTGTTGCCAACATATTAGCAAGTACCGAGCAGGCTAATATTCTCATTTCTGATAATGCCTCTAGCGATAATAGTCTGGAACTTCTGCAGGAGAACTATAAAAATCATCCAGCAATCCATCTACATCGGAATGCTGCGAACCTTGGTTTTGCAACAGCCAATAATGCTGTATATCCCCTGATCACAACACCTTTTGTTTTTTACCTTAATCCCGATTGTTTTATAGAAAAAGACACCATAGAACATTTTTTAACACTCATGCGTAATTATCCTAATGCAGGGATGGCGGGATGTTTGGTAACCAATGTGGATGGGTCGGAACAAACAGGTTGTAGAGGGCTAACTCCAACTCCTAAACGTATTATCAATCAATTATTCAAATTATCTAAACTATTTCCGCAAAACCCGAAATTTGCTGGCTATTTGCTATCGCATCAACCCTTACCTAAAACGCCTATAACAGTAGAACTTATTTCTGGCTCCTGTATGTTTGCCAGGAAAGAAGCCCTTGATGAAGTAGGTTTGTTAGATGAAAACTATTTTTTATACTGTGAGGACTATGATTGGTTTTATCGTTTTACCCAAAGCCAATGGAAACTACTTTTTACTCCTGACACCAAAGTAACCCATATAAAAAGTTTCAGTGCCAAACAGATCCCATTTAAAGTACTACTCTATAAAGCAAGAGGAATGTGGCGCTATCATGATAAATTTTTCAAAACGAATTCAAACCAACTAAGTACTTTTTTAATTAGGACAGGAATTATTTTGAGATTGTTTGCTTTAGGGAGTATTTTATTTCTTAAGAAAACTTTGAAAGCTATCTTATCAATTAAGCCCAGGAACAAAATCTACAAATTCGGTTTGAATCGGGTAGACAAATAATCAAATACGAGATTAGACATTATTCTGAGCAACTATACTCTAGTTTAAAGCGCGTCTGCTGGGCTGCTATGCTGAATAATCCAACAAAGCCTTTTTATAAATTCCAAACTGTGTTCTTAAATTTAGCTAAATGGTAATAGTCTTACAACAATAAAAACAAAGAGTACCTATTAAGGGTTATTTCGCTATGCTTTTTTAGCACATAAAGGCGTGATAAAAAATATAATTTATTGATTTTTCAGTAAAAATAAAAAACAATTTTAAAACAAGTTGATTCCTTGCTTTAGTGATTTTCCAGCATTATAATCCAATCCTCATAATCCACTTTAATGGATGCAAAGTGATAAACAATAAAAAAATTTTTGCTTTCATTCCCATGCGTGGCGGCAGTAAATCAATCATTAATAAAAATCTAGCTTTACTGGGCGATAAACCATTACTAGCTTGGCCAATAGAGATAGCGACCCAAGTACCAGAAATAGATAGGGTGATTGTTTCCACTGATAGCCAAGATATTGCCAATGCAGCAGAGAGTTATGGTGCCATAATCCAGCAGCGCCCCGATCATCTTGCTACCGATACAGCGCTGGTGGCAGACGCAATTCGATATTGTCGAGAGGTCTTGGAAAGCCAGAATGAAATGCCAGACTATATGATACTGCTCGAAGCAACATCGCCCTTCCGGACTGTCGAAATTATCCAGCGATGTCTTAATCGACTGGTTAATGAAGATCTGGATTCTATTGCTACTTTTCACGAGGCGGATATTAATCCTCATCGGACATGGTCAATTGAAGAAGGGACTCCAGAACCCTTTATCAAAGACGCAATCCCTTGGTTGTCCAGGCAAAAATTACCTAAAGCATATCAACTAAATGGCGTTGTTTATGCCTTTAATTTGAAAACTTTTCCTAAAGAAGGTCCTAATGTGCTTTTTGGAAAAATGGGGGCGGAAATTCTTGACAGGAATTCTGCCATTGATATCGATACAAAAAGGGATTTGGTGATTGCAAATGTCTTATTCAAAACCAGAAACAGCACCGAGGTTATCTGAGCTCTTTTCACTAACAAACAAAACTGCTCTAGTTATTGGTGGCGCAGGTTTACTAGGCAGCGAAATTTCTCACGCATTCGCTGAACTTGATGCTAACCTCGTCATCGCTAGTCGTGATATAAAAAAATGCGAGGCATTTACCTCATCTCTCAAAGATATTTATCCGCAGGGCCATTTTATTCCCTTAGAAATTGACATCTCTGAGCCTAAATCAATTGATCGTTGTTTGCATTCGGTTGACGAGCTTGTACCTGCCGGTTTGGACATATTAGTTAACTGTGGCTGGTCAGGGCGTAAAAATACCTTCGATTCTATTTCCGACGAAGACTGGAATTTAGATATTGAAGTTTGTTTGAATGGTGTTTTCAGAACCATAAAACGAAGTTACCCCTTATTAAAAAAACGCAAGGGAAATATCCTTAACATTGCTTCGATGTATGGTCATGTTGCACCTGACTATCGTCTATATGATAGCGAGCGTTTTGCAAATCCACCCAGTTACGGTGCTGCTAAAGCAGGTTTGCTCCAACTCACCAAATACCTGGCGAGTTTTCTTTCACCTGATAACATAAGAGTGAATGCCATCAGCCCTGGTCCCTTTCCTTTTGAAAGTACACAAAAGGAAAACCCTGATTTCATTCAACGCCTCTGCAGTAAAAATCCTTTAAATAGAATTGGGAAACCCTTTGAATTAAAAGGGGCCGCAGCTCTTCTTTGCTCAGATGCAGGCTCCTATATTACTGGTCAAAATATCTGTGTGGATGGAGGCTGGGGTATATGGTAATGAAAGTTGGCATGCTGGGATATAGCGAGGGAAATGGGCACCCCTTTTCTTTTTCAGCAATTATTAATGGCTATGAACCAGATGCATTCATGTCCGCCGGATGGCATGTCATTCTTAATTATCTTGAAAAGCAACCAAAAGAAGCTTTTGATTTCAATGATGTCGAAGTCACTCATGCATGGACACAAGACCCATCACTCACTAAGAAACTGTGTGAGGCTAGCAAAATTCCTCACGCAGTAGAAAATTATACCGATATGTTGGGCAAGGTAGACGTTGTTTTCATTGCAAGAGATGACTATCACACACATTATCCAATAGCAAGGCCATTTCTAGAGCATGGGACCCCTGTATTTATAGATAAACCCCTCACTTTAGAAAATAGTGAATTAGATTATTTCGCAAAATATTTGCATAGTGGTTTACTTATGAGCACCTCTGGAATGAGGTATGCCAGAGAGCTTGACACACTAAGAAATGACCCTTCAGAGCTTGGCGAGCTTAAGTTAATTGAAGGGGTAATTCTGAATGATTTAGAAAAATATGGCATTCATTTGATTGATGCTATCCATGGTCTTGGACTTGGAAAAATTAATTCCATAATGCGTATGTCTACCCCTTTTGAAGCATATACACTAACGCTTGAAAACAATGTAATCTTTAATTTATCTTGCCTGGGTGCTGTAGGCAAAACATTGCATCTTTCTTTCTATGGGACTAAAAATCATTTTCATTACGACTTACATGATAATTTCTCAGCATTTAAACGCACATTACAAAACATGTTTGCGATGGTAAAGCAAAAAATGCCTATGATTCAGCCCGATGAGGTTATCAATAGTATGAAATTAATTAATCAGGCAAAAACACTTAAAGCAATGGAAACAATTGTCTTTAAACAAGGAGAGTCATTTGTTTGAACTGACTAATAAAACCGCAATCGTCACTGGTGGTGCGGGAATTTTAGGACAAGGATTTTGTCGTGCGCTGGCTAAAGCAGGCTGCCGTGTAGCCCTCCTCGATCTTTCTTATGAGCGTGCCGAACAAATTTGTCAAACTATCCTTGAAGAAAATCCCAAGGCGGAACTGTTGCCTTTGCGTTGTGATGTAACTGACAAAGTTAATATTGAGCATATGGTTCAAATTGTTAAAGCTCGCTTTGATTCCATTGATATCTTACTAAACAATGCCGCCACAAAAACCAGTGATTTAAAAAAATTTTTTGCCCCTTTCGAAGAATATGAACTTGATACCTGGCAAAAAGTCATGTCCGTTAATCTTGATGGAATGTTTTTGGTTGCTCAAGCCGTTGGTAAAGAGATGGTGAGACAAAACAAAGGTGGCAGTATTATTCAAACAAGCTCTATTTATGGTGTAGTTGCACCAGACCAAAGAATATACAAAGGGTCAGAGTTTTTAGGAGTCGAAATTAACACACCAGCTGTTTATTCTGCTTCTAAAGGCGCAGTTTTAAGTCTCACAAAATATTTGGCAACTTATTGGGCTAAACACAACATTCGAGTGAATACACTGACACCTGGCGGAATTGAAAGTGGTCAAAACAACACCTTTGTAAATAACTATTCACACAAAGTACCTTTAGGGCGAATGGGCAAATTTGAGGAGCTTTTAGGCGCCCTGCTCTTCCTGGCGTCAGATGCCTCAACCTATGTAACAGGGCAAAATATCATTGTGGATGGCGGATTTACTTGTTGGTAATGCAACAAATCAAGCTCGCCACCTATTGAACTGAATTTAGGTATGAGATAATTGCTTTATTAGGGAATAAATTCTTTCAAAATTTAATCCATCAAGTATCCCCCAATCTTCGGCATGCCTTTTTTGTAATAAAGCAATTTTTTGGTAATAGTCTTCGTCAGCTGTAAGCTTGTTGGCCAATTGTTGAAACTCAGCAAAGCTTTTAGCATTCAACACCCCTGGGGCTTCCTGGTAATCCAGCAAATTAAATTGATAAAAATCATAATTAATAACAGGTTTAGCAGCTGCAATTGCCCATCTTATCGTACTGGAGAAACAACTAACATATATATCATGTTTAATCAGTTCACTAAGAATATAATCAGTACTTATCTTGACATTAAACTCTTTTAGCAGCTTGACGAACTCAGGTTGAACAGCCGGATGAATTGTAAGCGTTACAGTAACGTTTTTAAGTTTAGCAAGGTAACTTATCACCGTAATTGTTAATTCTTCATAAGTCGCGTATTGGCACTGTTCAGCGCGCTCAGCATGATAACTCGGCGGCCAACATATTAGGATTGAGGTTTTATCTTTAGCAATTTTTTCAGACCTTAGGAATACTTCTTGGTATCGTTTGTCGACGTCTATCCTTGTTTTCAAATAATCACAATAGGGAGTACCAGTTAATGATAATTTCTGTGAAGGAATGCCCTCATTTATATAATGTTTAAGCATTATTTGACTTTCTACTGCTATTTTAGTGGCAGCACCGCCATGAACAGTCCAGGGATTTTGAATTGCTAACTTTAATTCTTCCATAGCTAAAATAAAATGTGGATTAAGCAGTATAGCACCAGCAAATTTACCTGATTTTACCCAATGTGGGTAATATTTTTTGACTGCCTTTCCAGCGCCTTCTTCAGCAGTATATAACTCTCCTTTTATTTGCTTTTGATGTAAGGCATTCTCAAGATCATAATGACTTCCATAGCCATAAGGCACATTTAAGACTGGAATCTTTGACTGAATAGCGGCGTGGATTAAACAGGAATTTGCAGATATTCCGTCCTCAGGAACAATAAGAATTTTTGGCTGAATTTTAAGAATAAGTTGTTGTGCTATAAATAACTCCGTATATTGAAGTATATACAATGCTTTAAGCGTATTAAGGCAAAGATCAAAATCTTCATATTTTTTCGCTATTCTTTCAAAAGGAATTTCATTCTCATTGATAGGGCTTATTTCTTTAGCCTCATGTTCTATTACAAGATATTTATTAGTAAAATTCGGTATAAACAATTTGATTTTAGCTAATAATTGTTCATCATGGTTTCTCATGATAAACAATACATTTTCTTGTTTTTCAATTAATTGATTAGCCAACATTGATAATACGGGCGTATCTGTGTAAGAGGAGATGAAAATTAAAATTGGCTTTGATTTTCCTTTATTTAAAAAAGAATTAAATTTTGTTTTTATGAATTTTAAAGGCATACTTAACTTTTTCTCCACTTATTGAAAATCCATACTTTATTAACTCTAAATTTCGTATCCTGACGATAAGTAGCGAAATCAAAGTTAAATTTACACAGGCATTTTCCTCATTTATTTGTTACAAATCATTTAAATTGCGAAAGAATAATCAGCAATTAGTAATTATCTTTATAATAGTGTCAAAAGCCTTTTCCGCTGAATATTTTGGATTTTCCAATTGCTTACTTGCAAGCCAATATTCTTTTCGACAATCAGCGGATAATATATCTTCCATAGTTTTATCATCAGGTTTTTTGGTATTACAAATTAAAGCAATATTTTTCGCTTTATAAGGTGATGACTCAATCATATTAAAATTATTTAAATGCTCTAAAATATCTGCCTTATAGCACAAAGCAATTGGGGTAATTAGGGGCTTGGAAGAGAAGAAATTTAGATAACAACTATCATAAAGGCAATTAGAAAGGATACTAGTTACTACATCACAAAGTATTAAAGAATGCTCCACTTTATCATGGTTATGTTTGATAAACTTTAAGTTAGACTGCTCTAGTAATTTAACTGTATTTTCCGCTTGCTCCCCACTCTCTCTGGGGTGTTGCCGATAAAGAATTGTCGCCTCTGGTCTTACTTGATAAACAGTAGATAAAAATTCAGAAAGCGTTTCCTGATAACCTTTCAATCGATGTAAAGATTGTCCGAAAAGTCCAACCACTATTTCTGAGGTTGATAAATCAACCTCTTGTCTCAGTTGTGGTCTTAGATTTTGCAGATCAAGGGTTTGATACCAGGAATGTCGCGGCGACCCTATGACAATTCCTTGGCAAGGATAACGTTTCTCAGTTAAATTCTTAGCCTCATTATCCAAACAAAAATAATAGTCAGCACATACACCAAAAAAATCATTAACCTCTCCCCAAAAATCTTGCATTACGATAGAGGGGATTTTGTTTTTGGCAACTTTAATTAAGGCCTCGTCAATACCAGCATCTCCGGGAGTGGATAAACCACATAGGATAACGTCGGGTTTAACAGTTGCAATCAGTTGTTGTGCATATTGAATTAAACCATCCGCATGCACATCCTCTGGTGTTTTAGCAATAAGCTGAGGTACCACATTGTGAGAAATATTAAAATTAATAAAATAACGCAATGCAGGCGATTGGACATAAACATGTATCTCACAATCAGAGCGCGTGGGGATAAATTTAATAATCTCGATAATATTAATTGCCGCTCCTACATCCCTGGCAGTTATAAGAACTCTCTTCTTCGTCATTATTACTTTCAATCCTGCAAAATTTCTCTTAGAAGATTTTGATTTTTACATGCTAACTCAGCCAAATTTCGGAATTTCAGCCATTCACTGTCATGAATTTTATTGCCTTCGACTTCACACAAAGTTAACACACACAAAGAACGCAATGCTAAAGTTAATGAAGCATAACTATCACTTTTCTGAAATTGGTAAGAACCACCGTTACTCAAATATGCTTTCATAAAGCTTCTGCCGAGGCAAAGAATTTCATTTGTATTAAAATGACGCACAAACACCATGCGTTCTAGAACATAAGCTATCTCGTAAATGATGGGTAAATAACTATGAAGCGCGTCCTCAAAATCAAAAAAATAAATCAAATCATTAACCAACAACATGTTTCCAGGATGCAGGTCCCCATGTAAAGCTTGTGCTTTAGCACCTTGCGTAAAATTTAAGTCGCTGTTTTGAGCAAGTTTTTTTACGTAATCAGGAAATGGTCCAACAGCAAGTTTACCTTGTGCAACTCTCTCTCTTATTTCATTAAGACATGAGATTCGTCTATCAGTATTTGTTTGTATTCTTTCCTGAAGAGGATAATCACTTAAAGTATTATGTAATCGCGCAAGCGCTGCCCCTAACTGACTAAGCACTGCCATTGACGAGGGAGCGCGAACTCCGTCTAACAACGAGTAAATATAACAATTATGTCTTAATTCGAGAGCGGCATTGACATGAATTTTTTTAGCCAGCAGCCATGTGGCCATTTCTTCTGCCTGCTTATAATGTTCTATATGCTTATCTTCCATGCATTTAACAAAATATTTTTTATGATTCTGATAATCATCAATCATGTAAAAATTCGAAGGTTCACTATTAAAACTTACTTGATAGGCGATACCAAATAAATTCGTCAGCTGCTGTAGCCTGTGCGAATCTTCAGGGCTCAAAGGAAGGTAGGTTGGCAAACCTGGATAGAGAGTTTGCCAACTGGGATTCTTAAGAATCATTTCTTTGAATATCTTGCCACTGAATAGGAGAATTTGCGGCTATTGTCGATACTATCTTACTTCCATTGGCTAAATCCCAATGTTGCACAGGAATGCCTAAACAAGGAAATGCGAAACGGACATTGTCTAATGAAATAATGTCTCCCGGCTGTAAATCTTTTTTCGCCACAACACATTGACGCTGTGAACTACCAATAACTCCTTTAATAGGCGTTCGCAAATTACGCTCGGTATTTCCTAAAGCAAGCCAAGAATCGTACACGGATTGCAGCACTGAAGGTAACTCATCAATTCCCATACTATGAGAGATATCCTGATCAAGCTCCTCAGGATAAACATAAACACCCTTTTCCAGAACAGAAGCGCCTAAAGCTACAGAAACATACAGCATGTCAGTGCCATTTCGATGATCAGACAAACCTACAGGTAAATTAAATGCCTGCGAATAGGTTTGTAGTAATCTTAAGTTATGAGCCTCGGGCAAGGCAGGATGTCCATCAGGACTATGTTGAATAATAATATCTTCGCAACCTGCAAGCCTTGCAGTATTCACTGCATTGAATACCTCAGCAATTGTGGAGCGGCCAGTATCAATTAGCAAAGGCAAACCTTTTTGTGCGGCATAACGAATAAGAGGAATATGAACAATATTGGCTGAGGCAATTTTTAAAGCACAAGCGCCATGTTCTGTAGCAAAATCAACAGCAGTAAAATCATAAACCGACACAATAAAGGGCATCTCGGCCTGTCTTACCATGGCAAATAATTTTTCATAATTATCAAGCGACATGACTTTACGCTCTATCAATTCTCGATAATTTTCCTTTTTTATCTGACCACCTTTGCAGGTATAGGTTTCTTGCAATTCACTGGGTAGACATATTTCGGCATCATTGAGAATTTCCGTTTTAAGAACTACCGGTTGGGAGGGCACCATCGCACGTGCTTTGATGATCATCTCAATCATATTTTTTGCAAGCTGATAATCACCATTAAAATAGCTTCCGACCTCCGCTAAAAAAATAGGCGCGTGGTTTGTGCCTACTGAATAAGGTCCAAGCTTAAATTGTCTTTCCACTTTAAAATCCTTATGTAATTAAACAGATATTTTTAATAGATAATGATCAACGAGAAGTTTTAACCCATTCGTTAGTTGCCTTTTATTAGATTCAGTCTCTATGGTCCAGGTTCGGATAGGGTCTTCTTTCTGACTCAAATTAAAGGGGAGTTTAAAAGGATGAAAGCTCCAGCTTTGTGCATGATTCTCAATGTGCTCAATGATGGTTTCCTTGCTAAAAATATTCCATCCCTTTTCCCAGTTTCCTCGTTTACCTTGTTGGCGCTTCCTATGCTTAATTTCGCAATCCACTCCATATTCATTAAAAGGAGATAGGATATAAATTGAAGCATTCGAACGACAGGCTCTAAAAAGATTATTAAAAAACAGGGGTAATTCTTCTTCATCAAAAATAGTCAGTACACCAACAACAGTTATCACATCAAATTGCTGTTCAAGCGAAGCTGGTAGTTCGAGAATTGATGCTTTTAAAAATTTTTTCTCAGGCTGTAATTCCTGACATTGATGAATTAAATCATCAAAAATATCCACCCCTGTAAATTGAAATTCAGGATGATGTCGTGATAAGAAATGAATTAACTCTCCTGTCGCACAACCAACATCCAATAAACTAGTATGTTTATTTCTTTTCTCTTGGGATAAATAATGCTCAAGAAATTTAAAGATTTCCTTTGGCTCATTAGACCAACCTTCAGTAATATAGTGGCCAAAATTTTGATAATTAGCTGACATATTCAATATCCATCTGATTTTTATTTTTGCTGGATAACAAACATTCGCAAAATAATAAATCAAGTTTTGAGTCAATATCAATGCTATCCTCAATCTCCATTACGTAAGGAAGGCAAGGCGATTGGTAAAACTTTAGTTGCTCTAAAAAATCTCTGGTTTTTAACGCATAGATAGCCCCATTTTGACGATAAACTTTTTCTAACTCTTGAGTTCTCTTTTCCACATCCTCAAGTTTTGAATAAGGTTTAATTTCACCGTCAATCATTTTCATACATTTACCAGGATGGTGTTCTACTGGACACACACTCACTACACTTCTCATAGTAGAAGACAAAAAGCTTTGTAAGCATTCCTGCAAATGAGTCGCTGTTCTTAGTGGAGACGTCGGTTGCAATAAGACCACATAATCAGGAAAATACTTATTTTTAATAAATGTTTTCAAAGCATGTTCAACCACATATTCATTAGAGATGGTATCGCTAGCTAGTTCAGAGGGCCTGCAAATAACCTCTACGCCCATTTTTCTTGCTAACTCACAAATTTCTTCATCTTCGCTGGTCACTATTATGTCTGTTATTAAGGAACATTGTTTTGCAGCATCAATGGAGTAAGCTAATAAAGGTCTATTTGCTAACGGTAAGATATTCTTTCGTGGTAGCCGTTTGGAGCCACCACGAGCAGGAATGATTGCTAAAACTTTAGACTCGGAAATATTAATCATATTATTTTTAAATCTTTCCTTGTTATAGGGAGATTAGGAAACTCGATACCTCAACACCCATTGGCCATTGTCATAAGCCCAAAGATGCGGTGATCTAAAGTTATCCGTAAGTCGGTCAAAATATTCCTTATCCATCTTGGTTTGTTCAAATTGCTTTGCAGCTATAGGCAATTTACTTTTATCAATACTAAGATAATCAAAATTTTCTTTCTCAAATCGAGCGGGGTATTCCCCATCAAAACGATTAACCAGAGCCACACCCTCTTCTCTTATTAATTCACCATTACGAATTTCCTGTGAACTATCGTAGGTGGCTCTCCCAATGCCAAATTTGATAAACGTTGTGTAGTAATGTAGATCGTCAATTTTATCATCGATACCACTGTATTTACTGTAGGTACCTGCTGTTCGCTCTGGGGAAGGAGTGAACCCACCATTATTCACCGCAAAGTAATAGCATTCTTGCGGATGCCAAGGGAGGTAATACCCTAAATATTGAACTTCGATTTTTTTCTCAGCTAATTTATCTGGGTCTGGTGGGATATAAGGTTGTAACTCGACCTCAGTCAAACCAAAATCTTCTTTTAGTTCCAAAGCTGAAATCCCGGAAAGATAAATTTCAGCTGTATTTTTGGTTGAAAAATACGCTAAATCTTTAGTTGCTTTATCATCTTCTTTGGCATTGTTACCGTATTCTGCAGGATTTTCTCCATAAAACACCAAAGGAATATTTAAATCAGCTGCAAGTTTAGGTGGAAAATACATCTGTCCCAAAATAAAAGGCTGAAATGGATGATATAGATTCTCAAGTGCTAAACGGGTGAGTAGCCTATGAACTTGGCCATTAGGCGTAAATAAGTAGTTATCAAACCCCGCATGAATCCAGGCTTGGAAATTATTCCAACCCCAAGACGTATAAATATGAGGTGCCCAAGTCACGGTTAATGGATTCATACCATATTCATATTTCAGAATATAAGCAGTATAGAAACTATCCTTTCCTCCCGAACCTGGGATCAAGCAGTCATAATGACCTGTCTTGCTACGGTACCTGTCACACAATTCTTTTAATTGTGCTTTACGCTGCTCCCAATCAATATTTTTTTTCTTCTCTGCAATGCGGCAAGCCGAACATACCCCTTCAGCATCGAAATTAATAGTGGGCTTCTTTACATCAATAGTATGCTTGTATTCTTTTTCAGAATTAGGCTTTTGATTGCTATAAGTACATTTGGCGCAAAATGCAACCTCAGAAGGTAATCCATAAAAGGCTTCCTTAAAAGAAGTATCCAGTTTGTATTTATCCAAATTAACCTTACCTGGGTAGATAATCATCGTATTTAGCCTCCTTAAACACCTCTGTTACAAAAACTTGGCAACTTCTTGAATAATTGACCTCGGTCTTTAGACAGCGATCAATTCTTATGGTCATCGAGCAAAAGGGAAGACTCAACTCCTAGACTCCATAGATTTTATTAATCAATTCCATTGTTTTTAAACTCTGTTCGATTGTAATAGCCTGGCTTTTTTCACCCTGAATTGCTTTGCATACTTCTTGTGCTTGTCGATAAAAACCTGCTTTATATTGTTGATCAATTACATCCATCTCTACTTCATGGGAAATTCTTTCGTTTGCATTTTGAAAACGTGCTTTTTCCAAAGGCTGCATGCTCCAACGGCGGTTAGGAGTGCTCACTGAACAAGTCCAGGGACCTGGTCCTTGCCAAATACATTCGTAAAGCGCTTTATCTCCACTATCAAACTCGATAAAACTAACCACTACTTGGGATTTTTCTTTTTGCCAAGGTAAAACAGAGTGCACATTAATGACCTCTCCCCTCGCAAAACATCTTATTAAATCAATAACATGAATGGAGTTTGCATACATAAATTTTTGGACTACTTCTTCGGGATGGAGGCAAGCCCTTGCTTCAGCAAAACTTTGTTGATCTTGAATATGAATATATCGCTTGGCATCCCTATTGGCATTTAGATCATCTAGAATAGTTAAAGAGCTTGAATAGAATCGACGGTTTAAAGCAACAAAGACCTGACCTTTGGCTTGCCGAGCAGCTTCTGCGATATCATTCGCATCTAGCAAGTCATAGCCTGCAGGCTTTTCAAGTAATATATTCCAATTATATTGAAAACAAGCCTTGGCAATTTGATTAGCCTGAAGCTCGGGAACCGCAACAATAACCAAATCGGCAGCACTCTTTTCATATAACTCAGAGATAGAATCAGCAACAAGAGGAATATTATATTCTTTAGCTAATTGTTCTGCTGTTGCTTTTGTTCGACTAAAGAGCCCAGTTACTTTAATGCCTTTAATCGCCTGGAAAGCTTTAATATGTTCCCGCCCCATTTTACCGGCACCAATTACAGCAACGTTCAAACCATTCATTTTATAATTACCTTTTAATTATTTTTTAAGAAGCCTTGCGACGAACCTTTTTTGCTTGAAGAAGCTCTTTTACAAGAGAATTAATTCGACTGATGGAGCCACCATCTAAATAGCCCCATTCTAATTTTTCAGTGTCCAGATGATTTTTAAGAGATAGCAACTGCTCTGGTTCAGAAATTGTTTGCACCGCGTTTTTAAAATCTTCCTTTGCACAAACATTCAACACGCCTTTCACCTGCTTGTAGTCTGAAAAATCATAATAAAAAATATCATAATTAATTGTTGGCACCCCACAGGAAATAGCCCATCGTATCGTTGCTGAGGCAAAAGCGATATATATATCGGACAAAGCAACTAATCGAGCCGTATCTATTTGGGTTACTAAAAAATTTCTCTTGGCAAACAAATCTCCCAATCCCAAATAATTGGGATGTGGACGGAAAATGATTTCATACTCAGCGCGAATCCTGTCTAAACAATCCGCAATGAAATCGACAGCCTCTTCTGCATCGCGAAAATCAAACCCTGGAGGAGTGCCCCCTGTTAATTGGTTAGGAAAGCCACCAATTAAGAGAAAAGGCTTGGTACTGTTAATATTCAGCTCTGCGTATAATTTTTCCCTTTGTTTAGTCTTGTCTAAAAGAAAATAAGCCAAGTTGTCATCGTAGCAAGCCCCTGTAATTCTCAATTTTGAAGCAGGAATACCATTTTTTTTGTAATACCTAAGCATTTGCTCATTCTCAACAGCAATAATATTTGCATAAGTACTATTCATCATCCATGGATCTGGTGGCGAACTTCGGGTAACAAGATGACCAAGAACATGTGGTGCAGGAAGTCTTAAGGCAGCATGAAAATCATCCTTCATGACCCAGGAAGGAAAAAACATACCGAGCAATCGATGACTAAACATTCCTTTTAGACTGAATTCAGGGCGATCCTTTAGGGCTTGAAACGCTTCTGACTGATTTGCGATTGTATAAGGTATAATCATGCTGGGTATGTTATAGCGATGCCCCGCTTTTATAAGCAAAGGAGAAACACTACCAACTATATCTTCAGGTAATATAATTAATTTAATTTGATGCTGTTTTAGAATTTCCTCGTAAGCAACTAACTTTTTTCTATAAATCACCGGCACAACAACGAGGCTTGAACCAGTTATTTTATTAAGAAATACAAGTAAATCTTTTAATCTCGCAAATGCCATCCTTTTAAAGGCACGTATGGGTCTCTTGTAAAAGGATGAGATTTCATTAATGCTACGATCTATAATATTGCGAAGAGTCACAACAATATTGCGAAGAATCACAACTCCCTTTTTTATGCTAGAAATTTTGGCTCGATGGCTTTTATAGACTTTTTCCTCAATTTGCGTCTTTGCAGATGCAACTTCTACGATATGAGGTAGTTGCTCAATAGTACTCTGGGTTGCATTGAGCGCTTTTTTCTTCAGTACATAATCTACTAATTTATGAACGGGTGTTTCAATGACGACTTTGGGCTCGGAGAAGACAATTTTTTCATCAATTTCTTGAGCTTCAAGTGATTTGTCAATACTCTCTAAGACTAGATCATCATGGAGCTTGGAACCTACTCCACAGAATAAAATAATGCAGCGGTGTCCTTGGTGTTTTAAGCCAGCTGCTGCACGACGCATTTCTACAAAATCTGATAACCGTTGAACAACAAATAAAATATTTGCTCGCTGTGCTGAATCCGTCATAGCAATAAATCGCAAATCCATAAAATGGGGGAATACTTTCATATATTTTAATTATTGTAAAGCTACAGTCCGGAATTACTGTGTAACTGTCTTCAATTAGTCTATGCTAGCTTTTCACTCTAATTAACAAAATATTTTTCTTTTGAGACCCATTCCTCTATCTGTTATGATTAGCCTGCTTTTGAATTTCTGCCTTTAATAATTTCTTATTAGAAGGTTAACAAAACGTTGATTTATTACCAGATTAATAAACATGAAAATCTTATTATTAGGGAGTACAGGACAAGTTGGATCGGAGCTCATTGCATGGTTCGCCAATTCCAAACATGAAATTTTGTCCTTATCAAGAAAGGAATGCGATTTATTAGATCCCCAAAAAGTCTTCCCTGCTTTAGCTCAATTTGAAGTTGATCTTGTCGTGAATGCAGCAGCCTACACAGCCGTTGATCGAGCAGAAGACGAAGTAGAGCTTGCTAAACAGATTAATGGTTATTCAATAAAGGAAGTGGCAAATTATTGCCAATCACGCAATATTCCCTTAATACACTTTTCCACTGACTATGTGTTTGATGGGCTGAAATCCGAAGGTTATACAGAGGAAGACCTTACCAATCCCAAGAGTGCCTATGGTCATTCCAAATTACTAGGTGAACAATTAATTCAGGCGCATCTTGGCAAACATCTCATCCTTAGAGTGAGCTGGGTGTTTAGCAAAAATCGGCAAAACTTTGTAAAAACCATTTTGCGACTCGCAAACACAAGAGAAGAGCTTGGAATTGTTGCCGATCAATGGGGACGTCCAACGGCAGCCAAGGATATTGCCCGGGTAATTGACACAATTATACAAAAATTAGACGCTGGAGGATTTAATAATTGGGGTATTTATCATTATGCCAGCCAAGGCCCCACTAATTGGTATGAATTTGCCACAAGCTTTCTTAAGGTAGCGAAAGACAGAGGTTATCCTTTGTTATTAAATCGCCTTCAAGCTATTAAGACAGAAGAGTATCCCACTAAAGCTCAACGTCCTAAAAATTCAGTATTAATTACGAATAAAATTGAGAAAATTTTCAATATAGAATGCGCGCATTGGGATAATTATTTACTAGAAGTTATTGACCAATCTATGCAAGAGGAAATAAGAAGACCATGATGACTTATCAACCTAGAAATCTTTTTATCACTGGGGCAGCCGGATTTATTGGTAGTAATTTCATTGAAATGATGAGTGAGCGCTACCCCGAGCTTCGCATTGTAAGCTTAGATAAACTGACTTATGCCGGCAACGAAGCTAATTTGGCCAAAGTAAATGGATTAGCTAACCATTTTTTTGTAAAAGGTGATATTGGAGATAAAGAACTTGTAAGCTCCCTACTTAAAGAATACGAAATAGACACTATTGTTCATTTTGCTGCCGAGTCGCATGTGGATAATTCAATTAAAAATCCCCTACTCTTCCTACAAACAAATGTTTTAGGTACTTTTACTTTATTAGAAGCAGCTAGAAATTATTGGTTAAATGAACAAGGCTGGACTACTCAACACTGTCGATTTCATCATGTATCAACTGATGAAGTCTATGGTTCATTAAATGAAAATGAACCTGCCTTTACAGAAGCAAATCCTTATCAGCCCAACTCACCTTATTCAGCATCAAAGGCGAGCTCAGATCATTTGGTTAGAGCCTATTACCACACCTACCAGTTGCCTGTAACCACATCTAATTGCTCAAATAATTACGGTCCTTACCAACATAAAGAAAAATTAATTCCTACAGTGATTGATTGTTGTATTCACCAACGACCTATCCCAGTCTATGGAAATGGTTTGAATATTCGTGACTGGCTTTATGTTAAAGATCATTGCGACGCCATTGATTTAATTATTCGCAAAGGGCATGTGGGCGAAGTATATAATATTGGTGGTAATAATGAATTAGATAATTTATCTTTGATTAAACATATTTGTCAGATTATGGATAAGCTCTTACCTAACAACTCTCCTCATACATCGTTAATTTCTTTTGTTCAAGACAGAAAAGGGCATGATAAGCGATATGCAATAAACAATAATAAAATTCAAAAGGAGCTGGGATGGAGTCCAAGGGGCGAATTCGCAAACCACTTGGCAGATACTGTTAAATTTTACTTAAATCAAAATTTAACGTTAATGAATAAGAACTTGACCTTAGCGTCTTAATGTTAAAATCGCAAGTTAGAATGATAATTCGGCATTACCAAATACATAGCGAGTTCTTATCTGTGTATTGAATACAATACATTATTACACCAGCGTGGCATGCTACCAATGCCAAATGTAAGGAGATAAAATTTGGCAAAAATTTTAGTAACGGGTGCAACCGGATTTGTGGGAATGAATTTAGTACCACAATTACAATCCATGGGGCACGAAGTCCGTTGTGCAGTTTGGAAACCAGTTTCATGGCTTAAGGCAGAACAAGTAAAAATTAATAAAATTGAATCGCAAACTGACTGGAGCGCTCCACTCAAGGACGTGGAGATCGTCATTCATCTGGCAGCCAAAGTACATGACCTCGAAGGAAAGGAACAATCGCTTGATGAGTATTGCAAAGTTAATAGCATTGCAACCAGGGAATTTGCAGAACAAGCCGCTCAAAATAAAATAAAGCGATTTATTTTCTTAAGCTCTATTAAAGTCATGGGTGAATACACAGCAAGAGATATCTATTTTACTGAGAGTTGTCGGGAAAATCCGGATGACCCTTATGCCAAAAGTAAGTTATTAGCTGAACAATATTTAAAAGATATTAGTAACTCAACAGCAATGGAAGTAATCATTCTACGGCCCCCGCTAGTTTATGGTCCTGGAGTAAAAGCTAATTTCCTTCGAATGATGACTCTTGTGGCCAAAAGATGGCCCTTACCTTTTGCAAAAGTAAAAAATAGACGAAGTTTCTTGTATATAGATAATTTAGTTTCTGCAATCTGCACTGTTCTTAGTCATCCAAAAGCGGCCAATAAAGTTTTTTTAGTTGCCGATAACGAACATTGGTCACTGGCAGAACTATTAAAGATGCTATCTGCTGAAATGAAAATAAAATCGCGACTTTTCCCTGTTCCAGTCAAACTATTAACAGGGATTTTTTCTCTTTTGGGATTAAAAAGGATGCGTACGCGTCTTTTAGATTCATTGTTAGTAAGTAATAATAAGATAAAAATGGAACTTGGCTGGGAACCTCCAGTTAAGGCAAATGAAGGAATACGACATACGGTTCAATGGTATCAAGATGAAAATAATTGCTAGCCTAGGTATGATATTGCTATCAGCTACACTCATAAAATTATTTTATTTATTTGCTAATAATACGAGATTGCTTGTACAACCCAATGAAAGAACTTTGCATGCTGAACCAACCGTGCGTGGTTCGGGTATTGTATTTATAGGATTATGGTTATTAGCCATACCTATAATTGGCTTTTATACAGAGGCTGTCGCTTCACAACAACTTGTTTTAATAATTAGTGGATTTGTCTTAGGTGCGATAAGCTTCGTAGACGACCTCATGAATTTATCGGTTAAATTACGCTTACTAGTCCAATGCCTGGTATCTTTAGGGGTTGCTTTTTACTTATCCCCCCTTTCCTTAGATTTTATTGCTTTTGCAATTTCCAACGAAATCATAGTTTTTTTATTTATGTTTGGGGCACTTGTTTGGGCTATTAATCATTTTAATTTTATGGATGGCTTAGATGGATTTGCAGCGATACAAGCCTTTTTCTTACTCGCAACCTATAGTCTTATCTTTGATAATCACGGCGCCGTCTTTTATGAATATATTTGTTTAATGCTTACAGCAAATATACTAGGTTTTTTAATCTTTAATTTTCCTCCGGCTAAAGTCTTCATGGGGGATGTGGGAAGCGCAACACTAGGTTTAACCACCTTTTTGATGGGATTAATAGCACAGAAATATTACAATGTTCCAATTCTCTATTGGTTTATGCTCAATGGCCTCTTTCTATTTGACGCAACCATTACTTTAATTCGTCGCATATTTAATCGAGAGGTTTGGTATTCACCCCATAAAAAGCATGCCTATCAGAGAATCAAACAATTAGGCGTTAACTCCGAAATAATTCTTTTGGGACAGTTAATAATTAATGGCGTAATCGTAGGTCTTGTCGCCTGTACTCATTTTTATGAGCAATATACTTTACCTATTGTGATGTTAGAGATTGTTGGGTTATCTGGTATTTATTTCTGGATTGAACGAGCTTATCCAATGGCTTCTTCGTCGCAAAATAGGTAACTTTTTTGGGATATCTATAAGTCATGCTTTTTAATTCTTATTCCTTCCTTTTTTGCTTTTTGCCATTTACTTTTGCCGCGTTTTATCTTCTTCAGTATTACTACTCTTCAACCGTGGTTATTGCTTATTTATTTGTAGCATCACTGTTATTTTATAGCTATTGGAATACTGTTTATTTGCCTTTTTTGCTTCTATCTATAACTTTTAATTATGTAATTAGTAGCCACCTGGAAAGACATAAAAGTTTTCTCTATTTGGGAATCATAATTAATGTCGCGATATTAATTTATTTTAAGTACAGCCAGTTTATTCTCGCTAATGTTCATTATCTTCTTAATATACCCTTTCAAACTACCGAGTTTGATTTGCCTCTAGGGATCTCTTTCTTTACTTTTACACAAATTGCTTTTTTGGTAGACCGATACAGGCAAGAAGTGCCAAAACCAGCACTAACCGATTATGGTTTATTTGTAACTTTTTTTCCCCATTTGATGGCTGGCCCCATTCTGCATCATAAAGAAATTATGCCTCAATTTAAAGTGAGAAAAGCTGGTTTATTTAAGTGGTCTAACCTGGCTGTAGGGCTTAGCTGGTTTTCAATTGGTCTGTTTAAGAAAGCAATTTTGGCTGACTCCTTATCACCTTTCGTAACAAAAATATTTCTTGCTGCGGAGACAGGTAACATTTCCTTTATCGAAGCCTGGGCAGGAAGTTTAGCCTATACCTTTCAGCTTTATTTTGATTTCTCAGGGTATTCGGACATGGCCATTGGACTGGCAGCAATTTTTGGCATAACTTTTCCTTTAAACTTTAATTCTCCCTATAAGGCAGTCAATTTAATTGATTTTTGGCGAAGATGGCATATGACCCTTTCTCGGTTCTTACGGGATTACATCTATATCCCATTGGGGGGAAATCGCCGCGGAACAAGCAGACGCTATATCAACCTTGTCGTGACAATGTTAATTGGTGGGATATGGCATGGGGCCTCCTGGACTTTTATTCTATGGGGATTTTTACATGGTATATACTTGCTTGTTAACCATGCCTGGTTATCGCTAAAAGCCAATTTTGTGACACCACTTTTTAAAAATAGCTGGCTGAGCAAATTGTCGGCGAAGCTGGTAACTTTCATTGCAGTTATTATTGGTTGGGTTTTTTTTCGCGCATCTTCATTTACAACGGCTAAGAATATCCTTCGCACAATGTTCAATATCAAACTTATAACAACAAGAAGTACAAATGTTGTTAGTGACCTGTCCTACTTACTTCTACTGCTACTTGTCTCAGGATGTATAGTTTTTTTTGCCCCTAATACACAGGAGTTTCTACATCGTTTTGGACCACTCAATGATACATCCTCAAGGGCAACGTCACAGCGCAGTCTTTTTTCCTGGAGACCCAACGCGTTTTTTGCATTTTTTTGTGCTATTTTAACAGTAATTTCTTTACTCACTTTTGGCCATGTTAGTGAATTTCTGTATTATAAATTTTAGGAAATCAGTTTGGATAGTTATAAAAAATTTACCATTCAATACTTACTTATTGTTATCTCTCTTTGCTTGACCATTATTTTATTTAATTGGTTAATCAACCCTTATAATATTTACAAATCGCTATCTATTAAAAATATTAATAAGGTCAAACCTCAAGTAACGTTCCATCTCCGTTTAGCCAAAGCCATGGCCGTTGAGTGGAAAAAGCCGGAAGTCATCATTCTAGGCTCCTCCACTGCTGAGACGGGATTGGATCCAACTTTTTTAGGCTGGCATACAAAAAGTATTTATAATCTAGGTTTAAGTGGCGCTAATATTTATGAAGTCTTACGCTACTTACAGCATGCTCAATCGATTCGTCCATTAAAGAAAGTAGTTTTAGCAGTCAATTTTTTTATGTTTAATGCCTATGTAAAAAATCGCGAGGATTTTGATGAGGCTATTTTGCTTGTGGATAGAAACGGTAAAAAAAATCCCCTTAAAATGAATAGTTTTTTTTCAACACTTTTATCTTATGATGCATTAAAAGCCAGCATAACAACTATTCAGTCCCAAAATCAAAAAAATGCCTTCTTAAGTAACGGACAACTCGCACATAATTATCGAACCGATCAAGTTCAGCAATTAAAGGGATATAAAAATCATTTCCTTTATGCTGAAAAATTTAATCCACAAACATTTTTTCCTGATCCAACTAAAAAATTTGCATTTATTGATTCCAAGCATCGAATTAACACCTTAAGCTATATGCAACAAATTATCGATATCTGCACTAAAAACAACACAGAACTAATTATTGTTTTAGTCCCTGAACATGTACGTCTTTTGGAAACCTATAAATTGCTAGGACTTTGGTCACGCTATGAAGAATGGCAAAAAACCTTAGTTAATTTGATTCAGGAACATAATGATCATTATCCTCACCTGCCTTACACTTTATGGAGTTTTAACAAATTAAATTCATATACCACCGAAAGTTTGCCTGCTGGTGATGATAACTCGACGGTAATGAAATGGTTTTGGGATCCTTTCCATTTTAAAAACGAGCTGGGAAATTTGCTTTTGTCAGTTATATTAAATAAGCAAAGCCAACCTAATTTAATTGATTTTTCAACACCATTAGACACAACAAATTTTTTAGCCGAATTTAACAACAACGCTCAAGCTCTCAAAAAATGGGAAAGTGAAAATTTGGAACAAGTTAATGAGCTTAAAAAAAATTTGCTGTAACAGCTCAGGGGTAATTTGAATCAGTGGGATGATTTGGTTTATGGACTGGCTGCCAAAAATAGCAGCCCTCCAGTATATACCTAAATCGTCTCCGTCAGTTCTTGGCTGGTCTTAAGAATAGTAGTAAGACATTGGATAACTCTGTCTATATCCGTCGAACTAAGATTTGAACCTGATGGTAAACAAAGCCCTTGATCAAAGAGATAATCAGAAACACTCAAAGATTCCGTATGAGGATAATAGGCCGTACCAGCAAATAGAGGTTGTCTATGCATAGGCTTCCATGTTCGTCTCGCTTCAATTCGATATTCACTTAGTTTTTTAATAACAGTAACAGGATCTATGGCACTGTATTGAGGGTCTATAAGCATCGTTGATAACCAATGAGTACTGCGGCCTTCTTTAATTTCTGGCATCATGCTCACTACTTTGTGCTGCTGCAAGACCTCTTTATAATGATTATAAATTGCTATCCGCGAAGCGATTCTTTTTTCCAATACTTGTAACTGTCCGCGTCCTATCCCTGCCAATACATTACTCATGCGGTAATTATAACCGATTACGCTGTGTTCATAGTGGTAAGCTGGATCACGTGCCTGGGTTGATAAGAAGCGTGCTCGTTCAATTAATGCTTCATCATCAGAAATTAGCATTCCTCCTCCGGAAGTAGTAATAATCTTATTACCGTTGAAGGAAAAAACACCAAGTTTGCCAAAAGTTCCACTAAATTGGTTGTTATACGTAGCGCCTAGTGACTCAGCAGCATCTTCAATAATTGGCACCTGATAATAATCACAAAGTTTACAAAGTTCTTCATAATTAGCGCTTTGTCCATATAAATTAACAATGATTACCGCTTTTGGCAGTCGATTTCTGGCAGCCGCCTCTTTCAATGCACGCTGCAATGCCTGAGGTGACATATTCCAAGTATCTGGATCAGAGTCAATAAATACCGGCGTAGCACCTTGATAAAGGACTGGATTCGCAGTAGCAACAAATGTAAAACTAGAAACAAATACTGTATCACCTGCCTTAACATCCAGCAGCACTAGTGCCAAATGAATTGCCGCTGTACCAGAACTTAATGCCACTGCCGCCTTGGTATTCACATAGGCAGCAATTTCCTTTTCAAAAGCATCCACATTTGGCCCTAAAGGAGCCACCCAATTGGTAATAAATGCTTCTTGTACATATTGCTGTTCATGCTCTCCAATATGCGGTGTAGACAATAAAATATTGGAGGATAGCTCTCGACGGTGAATGAGTCGAATAGGTTTACCCTGCTTATCTACCAAAGGAATATGATCTAATTCATATTCCTCCATTAAATGAAATGCTTCTTGGACAGTGCCTGATTGCGGAAGAGATTTTGATGACACGGTAGGTAAGGCTGATAGGGTTGATTCTAAAGTACAACCTTTGAGTAATAAACGACGAAGGTCCCCATCAGTCACAGTTCTGATAAGGCAATTCGTATCATCAACTAAAAGTAAAACACCTTGCGCAGTTTCATCTAATTTACCAAGAGTTTGTTTTAGCGTGTAATTTTTTTTAACAAATAATGTCTCTATATTAAACATATTTACCTTCATCCTGCAGGAACGCCTTTAACTACACTGTTTTCTGGTACATTTCGAGTGACAACAGCACCCGCACCAACAGTAGCCCCATTTCCTATCATAATACCAGGGAGAACCACAGCCCCTGATCCTATCAATACTCCCACTCCAATGGAAACATTCCCTCCTAATGTGCTATTTGGCGCAATATGAGAATACGGTCCTATATTCACATCATGATCTACAATAGCACCATGATTAATAATGCATCCTTCGCCAATATTACTGTCAGGAGCTAAGATTGCATTTGCAGCAATAAAAGACCCACCGGCGATTTCTGCAGTTTTAGAAATCACAGCGCTTGGATGTATAATCGTAAATAATGCAGCATTTTTAGATAAACTACGATAAATTTTTTCACGAACCTGGTTATTACCAATTGCCACATGAACATTGGCGGAGATTTGTGATAAAGGCGGGGTTGTTGCGACAACATGGCCACCGACTATTTTACCCACTACCTGCGGATTATCATCACATAAACTAATAATATTGTTTCCTTCACATAGCTCAAGTGCATCAATCACCACTTTACTATGTCCACCCCCACCAATTATTGTCAATTGCTTAGTATGCATTACATTTATTTAAAATATCTGAGTTTAAAGAAATTGTTCTTAATAAGTTGTAACAACGCTCGCTGGTCTGGCCATCACCATAAAAATTGATAAACGTGGTATTTTTTGCCGATAAAACTTGATTTAGCCCTGATAAAATAGAAGGAACATCCGTTCCAACATCAATGACATTATCACCTCTCTCGCGCAGTTGTTGTCGGCTGCCCACATTAATTACTTTAAGATTATAGGAAGCTGCTTCAATGATGCCGCTACTGGAATTTCCAATCATTACATCAGCATTGGCCAAACAATCCAAATAATTTTGCCGTTGCATGTGCTTAATAATACGAATATCAGCATGATCCTGATATTCTGTGAGAATTTCCCTAATAAACTGTCCACCCGCATCGGAATTAGGTTCGAGAATAATCACTTGCAAGTTCAGTTGCAAAGTAGCTGAGATGATATTTTTAAATTGAAATTTCACCTCATTATACTCTTGAACCACTGGATGAAAAATCAATAGAGCAAATTGTCTATGGGGATCAAGATTATATTGTTTGCAACAATGCTTTCGATCGCGAGGCTCATAAGTAATAATTTCATCCAAACCAGGCGCCCCAACCAAAAAAACATTCTCTTCTTTTTCACCCATTTTTATTAGCCGCTCATAAGCTGCTTTAGTCGCTACAAAATGATAATGAGCTAATTTAGATATAGCATGACGAACCATTTCATCAACTGTTCCAGATCGTTCGCCGCCATGAATATGGACAATTGGGATATTTAAATGCACTGCTGCTATAGCTCCAGCAAGCATTTCACCTCTATCCCCTAATAATAAAACAATATCCGGCTTTTGTTGTTCAAATAATTCAGCCATAGCAATAATTTCAAAACCAATGGACTTTGCCATGGTTGCATGAGCCGTTGTATCGACATCAACAGGAATTTGCCCACATATCTTAAAACCATCTGTAGCAATTTCATTGACCGTATCGCCGTATAAAGAAGAGAGATGCATGCCTGTAACACAGATTGATAAATCAATGTCAGGAGCAGCATCCAGGCGCTTCAATACACTACGCATTAGTCCATAATCAGCACGAGTGCCAGACACATAACAAATTTTTCTCATCACAACTCAACATCATCCCATTGTAAAGTGCTACCAGCATTTAGACTAACTGTTAATCGTCTGCCAATTACTTCGTGAAGCCTCGCAGGCTTAATGCCTGTTCCAGGACGAAGTAAAATAAGATCATTTTTTGTTAGTCGTGTCCCTTGAGGTAATTCGTGCCTTAACGTCACACTACGCCGCACCAAATCACGAATTGGAAGTTCACTTTGAGTGGGCTGCTTAACGCCATCACCTAAGGCAATCTCCGCATCTCGAATAGTAGTAACCATTTCTTGAAATGCTTTAGGCAGCATTGAGGCGGCATGATCAGGCCCAGGCAGTGAGTTATCTAGCGTAAAATGTTTTTCCAGTACTTTTGCTCCCATTGCAATAGCCAAGGTGGGAACTAACATTCCTAAAGTATGGTCTGAGTAGCCTACAGGCAAGCCAAACTCATCAGCGAGTGTCTGCATAGCCATTAAATTTACATCGGAATAGGCTGCAGGATAATTGGATGTACAATGAAGCAAAACCAGGTTTTCTTTTAATTTATCACCATAGAATGGTCTAACGGTATCAATTGCCTCTCTTACCTCCAGCAAATCACTCATGCCAGTCGACATGATAAGAGGCAAGTTGGTTTTGGCAAGATGTTCAAGAAAGGGTAAATTAGTAATTTCCCCTGATGGAACTTTAAGTCGACGAACACCTAGTGAGACTAAAAAATTGATGGATGCTTCATCAAAACCAGTGGACATAAACTCTATGCCTAGCGAATCAGCTAACTCGGCCAGCAAGTGGTGATCGTCTTCAGAAATTTCTAATGCCTTGAGCATGTCATATTGACTTGAATGCAAGGAATTTTTCTTCTGATATTGAGCCTGCTCTGCTGTTTTATTGACTAAATGATCCGCTTTAAAGGTTTGAAATTTAACCGCATTAGCCCCTGTTTCTTTAGCCGCGTGAATCAATTCTTTTGCTAAATGAATATCACCATTATGGTTAACACCCGCTTCAGCAATTATAAAACAACTCATGTTATTACCTCTTCTTCCTTAGATTCCATTAATTTTTCAGCTAATATCCAATCCAATGACGTATCAATATCAATTGCCTCGTGAGGATTTTTAATAAGTAGTGCCTTAGTTGGCTCACTATAAAAACTATTATGCTTAAGTATTTGTTCAACTGATGCTAAATAAATAGAACCATTGAGTTGATACAGTTCAGAATGAGCTAATTCATTTTCATACTCTGACATAATTCGACTAGAAATTAAATTACCTTCTTTATCAACTATCCTAAACCAGGCAGGTTTAATGGTAGGAGGACTTACAGAAACTACGCTATGTCCAGTTTTTTGATGAAGTGCCACTGCTTCTCTGATGAATGAAGCAGAACGAAAAGGAGATGTTGGCTGTAAAAGCAGCACACTATCAAACGATTTCTTCTCATTTTGATAACGCTGAAGTGTATCAGTCACCGTGTCGATAACGTCTGATAGATCTTGTGCCAGACTAGATGACCGCAGCCAAGGAACTGATGCTCCATATTTTAATGCAACGTCTGCGATATGTGGACAATCAGTAGAGACCACAATTTCCTCACATATCGCGGCTTCCTGGGCGCTAATAATACTATGTGCAATCAATGGCATTCCTGCAAGTGGCTTAATATTCTTGCCAGGCAACCTCTTTGAACCAGAACGTGCTGGAATGATTGCTAAAATTTTCATGGATTCATCCTAGAGTTTCATGAATTGTTGGATTATCCTTAGCCCAATTTCGCCACTTTTTTCAGGGTGAAATTGACAACCATAAATATTTTCATGCTGAATAACTGCACTAATTGCCTGTCCATTATAACTCGTATCAGCAAGACGAGTATCCAACGATTTTGGAACTACCATATAAGAGTGGACAAAATATACAGAAGCAGCTTGAGGTAAATCATTTAAAATTGTATTTGCCCAACTAGAACCATATTCTGTGGGATATAATTCATTCCAACCAATATGCGGAATCTTATGTGGCTTACCATCTATTCCCTCGGCAGGTATGGAAATAACCTCGCCCTTTATTAGATCCAAACCAGCATGATTGCCAAACTCACTACTGGTAGTCATAAGCATCTGCATACCCAGGCAGATACCTAAAAATGGTTTGCCTTGGCTTGCAAAATTCTCTATGGCTTCAATAAAACCACGATCGCGTAATCCTTGCATCCCATCAGCAAAAGCACCGACACCTGGTAAAATTAATCGTTCCGCAGATAAAATATCTTCAGGTGTCTGAGCAAACTGAACTTGAATATTAAAATAATCAAATGCACGAGCAACACTAAGTAAATTGCCAACGCCATAATCTATAATGGAAACTGAGCTCATAACCTTCTCACATGAATATTATTATCTAATGCTATTTTTCTTACTTCCATAAGAGTGCTTCTTTTATAATGTAGCAAGTCAGCCATAGCGATGGCATCTGCATGACCCGAGAGAACCGCAGGCAATAAATCTTCTGCCTTTCCCATGCCACCACTTGCTATAATTGGAATAGTTACAGCATCAGAAACTTCACGAATCAATTCGATGTCAAATCCTTTGCGAGTACCTTCCTGATCAATCGAAGTTAATAATATTTCCCCTGCCCCAAACTCCTGACCATTTCTAGCCCAATCAATAACATCCATTCCAGTATGTTCTCGGCCATTATCAGTCATTACTTCCCAACGACCATTAGGAAGTCGCTTCGCTTCAATAGATAAAACCATACATTGCGAACCAAATCGGCGAGAAATTTCAGTAATAAGTTGGGGATTTTTAGTTGCAGCTGTGTTAACTGCAACTTTATCTGCTCCGCAACGGAGTAATTGCTTTACATCATCCACATTGCGAATTCCACCACCCACTGTGATGGGAATAAAAACATTTTCCGCTGTTTTTTTAACTATTTCAGATAAGTTATTTCGCCCATACAAACTCGCCACTGTGTCCATATAAATAAGTTCGTCAGCTCCAGCAGCATAATATGCTGTGGCAAACTCATTTGGATTACCAACAACTCTTAGTCCTTCGAGATGTACCCCTTTAATCAAATTTGGTCCTTTAATATCCAAACGTGCTATCAAGCGGACATTACTCATCAAACCTTCTCCAAATATTCGGCCTCTGTTTTTACGAGATTTGTGACTTGATGGCGGAGTTGCCATTGACCATTTTCATATTTCCAAAGATGTGGTGATCTGAACGTATCTGTAAGTGCCATAAAATAAGCTCTATCTATTATTGGTTGCTCAAACATCTTGGCAGCTACTGGGAATTCTTTTGGATTTATACTTAAATAGTTAAAAATTTCCTCGGCAAATCGCTCGGGAAATTCCGTATCAAATCGCTTAACTAAAGCAACCCCTTCCTCACGTGTAATGTCACCAGAGCGAATTTCCTGCGAAGCATCATAAGTTGCTCTGCCAATTCCAAATTTTGTTAGAGTAGTAAAATAATGGAAATCATCAATTTTATCATCGATACTGTTATATTTACTGTAGGTTCCAGGCGTTCTCTCTGGGGAAGCCTCAAAACCACCATGCTCAACAGCATAATAATAACAACTTTGAGGATGCCACTTTAGATAATAACCCAAATAATGCACTTCTATTTCTTTCTTCTCGATTTGGGCTGGGTCAGCGGGGAGATATGCATCCAAATCGGTATCAGTCAATCCAAAACTCTGTTTTAAATCCAGAACCGAAGTGCCACCTAAAAATATCTTACTCTTATCTTCTGCAGTAAAGTAACGCCAATCTCTTTTAGCGGATTCATTATCAGCAATAGGATTGCCATATTCAGCCTCGTTTTCTCCATAAATGACCAGTTTAATATTGTGCAATAAAGCCATTTTGGGTGCATAGGCTTTTTGACCAATCATGAAAGGTTGAAACGGATGGAATAAATTCTCTACTGCTAAGCGCGTTAATAATCGATGTACACGTCCATTTGGAGTAAAGAGATGGTTATCAAAACCAGCATGAATCCATGATTGAAAATTACGCCATCCCCATGGCGTGTACATATGAGGAGCCCACGTTACAGTTAAAGGATTCATTCCGTATTTATACTTAAGCATATGAGCAGCATAAAAACTATCCTTGCCCCCCGAACCTGGCACTACGCAGTCATAAGAGCCATCTTTACTTCTAAAACGATCGCATAGCTCTTTTAATTGCTGTTCTCTTTCATCCCAGTTAATCGTTTTTTTCTTACGCTCTGCTGCTCTACAAGCATCACAAATGCCGTGTTCATCAAAATGGATTGTCGCTTTAGTGGAGCCTTTTTTATGTTCGTATTCAACAGCAGAATTGGGTCTTTGATTTGATATAACACAGCTTTTACAAAACTCTACTTTTCCAGGCAAACCATATTTAGTATCTAATTGCTTAGGGCCTTGCATAAAATTATTAAGCTCTATCGGTTGAGGAGATAAAATTCTTTCCATTGCGGTTACCCTTATTCTAAAAACTTAACGATATTAAGATGCGTAATGTATCATAAGCTCCTTCCTCATAAAATAAATATTTATAATACAAAAAGAATTAGGTAAAAACTTAAGCATTATATCTACCCGTAAATTTCTAAAATTCATCTTGTAAATATCTTGAATAAAAGAGTAGTCGCATAAAACCAGCAATTAGAGATATACTGTCTTAATGTTTATGAATCGGAAATTTTAGGTGTCCTTAAAGGCCATGTATAATGAAATTGCGGGCCATTATGCCACCGCGGATCGATTTGGCTCGATAAGTCAAAGTCATCGCGCAGCAATAGCACAAATCAAACGAGAGCATTTAGGGTTAAGACCACATTATAAGGTACTCGATTTCGGGGTAGGTAATGGGGCATTTTTACAAAAACTCCAAGAATTTATGCCCGACGCTGATTTTACAGGGATTGATATTTCCGCAGAAATGTTAACCCATGCACGTAAAGCCCTACCCTTAACAACAATAGAAGCAAGTGCTACAGAGGCGAGTCACTATCTTCCGCATCACAGTCAAGATTTGGTGCTGGCTCATTTTATTAATGCGTATATTCCCATTCACACATTATTTGATGAGGCCGACTTGTTAACGCGCTCAAATGGTTATTTCTCCTTAATCACCACTACCTATGAGTCATTTCCAGTAGCTCAGCATTATTTAGCAAATTTTATTTCCCAAGGCAGTTTATTAAGCTCAGTTGTAGGTCACTATTACAAAGCATTAGTTAAAAATACGACGGTGGCTTCCGGTCTTGATGAGCTTATGCATGTTTTTACCCAACATCAATTCCAAGTGGTTCGCCATGAGCGATTATATATACCTATCGTTCTGGAAAATATCGACGAACTGATAAAATTTGGCATTGAAGGCACCTGGTTTTTAAATAGTCTTACCATCAGAATGCTACCTAAGAATTTTTTGTTACACCGCTTGAAACGACTTTTTAGTCAAATCTTTACCTTCCCTTATCACGATACTCACATTATTGACGTTATATTAGCTAAAAAATAAAACCTGCGATAAAGTAGATTTAACGGATTGTATGCTTGGTTAAATTACCATAAATCAAAGGAGTGCGTATGGTGGCACAAACGATCAGGAGTTTCTTTCCCCAATTAAATACACGCCAGCAACAAACTAACAATATTGTTTTTATAACATTCTGGAGCCAATTCTCTGTTTATGCATTAAATACGATATTGATTCTTTTTCTAACTCGTCCTTTACTCTCTCATGGTCTCGGATATAGCCAGGCAAAAGCTTATGCCTTTTTGGGGATTAGTCAGGCAACAGGTTATTTGATGCCCATTCTTGGTGGCTTCATGGCTGATAAAATCTTAGGCATACGACGTGCCATTCTTCTAGGTAGTATCATGCTGGCTCTTGCCTATCTATTAGTTATGCTCAGTGGCTATACGCTGACTTCTTATGGCGACCGGTTATTTATAGCTGCTTATGCCTTAGTGCCCGCGACCAATTCATTATTAATGGGCACTGCTTCAAGCATGGTCTCGCATATCTACTCAGATGATGCTATTAAAGCCAAATCGGCAATGACTTTTTATTACATGGCTATTAATGTGGGAGCTCTATTGGCAACAATCATTTCACCCGCACTCCTTGATAGTCAGTATGGCCCCTTATCAGTATTAACCTTGGTTTTTGTCGGTAAATCAATTGCCGCATTAAATTTTGCCAAAAAGTATTCTCTCTATGACAATGTTATCTGGGGAAAAGACAAAACCAGATTTTCAACAAAAAACAAATTTAGCTTGTGCGCTTATATAGCTATTATTTACCTATTTACCCTCTTTGCTTATTCCCACGTGTATCAAGCAAGTTTTGCCATTAGTGTTGGCTGTGCTCTTGGGATTTTTTGGTTTTTTTGGCGAACATTATCTTTATCGGGTGAAAAGCGGATTAAGCAATTAGTGGCGTTATTATTAATTCTGGAAGCCGTCGTATTTTTTGTCATTTATAACCAAATGAATAGCACATTGGTATTATTCGCCAAGAATAACTCTGATTTAACCCTGCTAGGTATCCATTTGTCACCAGCACAATATCAAATGCTTAATCCTCTTCTAATTGTTGCTCTTGGACTCCAATTACCACGATTTTATGCTCGCTTTCCACGCTTCACGATTCCTTATCAATTTGCTGCTGGTACATTATTAGCAGGTATTTCATTGCTATTAATGGCATTTGCAGCGGCAATTAATCATCATGGTTATATCAATGGAAACTTTATTGGTCTTACCTATATTTTAATTACTCTGGCTGAATTATGGGTATCGGCAATTGGATTGAGTATGATAGGCCTTTATTGTGATAGCCAGGAAATTGCGTTTGCGATGGGGGTGTGGTATCTCGCCTCTTCATTATCCAATGCGCTTTCAGGAAGATTAGCAGCCTTTGTCGCTATCCCTGAAAATATTAATTCAGCTGCGGATAGTATAGGAATATATCAAAATTATTATCTTGTCATGGGAATAATCGCGGTAGGGTTAGGAGCAGCAATGTTCATTACCGCCTATTTTTTAAGTCGTTATTTTAATAAACGAGGTATCGAACTCGTTTAATACGCTAAATAACCAAATTGCTGTTTTGAATGAGGAAATTCTCATTCAAAACCATGAAAAATTTAACTACGCCCGTAACGGTCTTCAAAACGAACGATATCATCCTCACCCATGTACTCCCCACTTTGTACCTCAATCATAACTAAAGGAAGAACGCCTGGGTTTTCCAACCGGTGTTTGTGACCAGCAGGAATATAAGTCGACTCGTTGGTATTTATATACATTTCTTTTTCGCCATTAATTACCTTGGCCATACCACTTACCACAATCCAATGCTCACTACGATGATAATGCATCTGCAGACTAAGGCTAGCATTGGGACGCACTTCGATGCGTTTGATTTTAAACCGAGGTCCTTCCTCCAAAACGGTATAAGATCCCCAAGGTCGATGTACCGTGCGATGCACTTTGTGTGCTTCATGTCCTTGCGTTTTTAATTGAGCATAAATATTTTTAACATCTTGTGCTCGAGATTTATCAGCAATTAATAAAGCATCAGGGGTATCAATAATAAAAAGATTATCAACACCTATAGCGCCAACCAATCTATCTTGACTGCGAATATAACAATTAGAAACATCGTGAAGTAAGGCTTCTCCTTCCACACGATTTCCTTTTTGATCAGCTTCGGCCAAATCACCAAGAGCATTCCATGACCCTATATCGCTCCAGCCAATATTGCAAGGTACCACAGCCACCTTGGAAGACTTTTCGATTACAGCATAATCAATTGAAATTTCTGCCACCTTATTAAAGGTTTGAGCATCGAGTTCAAGTTGTGCAAATCCTTTACCGCTCGCCACACGTGATAGTTCCATACAAGTTTTTGTAGTCAAGAGAATATCAGGACAGTAAAGCTCCATCTCTTTTAATATCGTTCCTGCCGAGAAGCAAAACATTCCTGAATTCCAAAGAAATCGTCCCGTTGTTAGATATTCTTTTGCCTTTTCTAATGAAGGTTTTTCAACAAATCGGAGTACTTTGCTGCCTTCGGCCTCAATGTAACCATAGCCAGTTTCAGGACTTTCAGGTTCAATACCAAAGGTTACGAGATAATCCCCCAATGCTAATTTTTTGGCTTTGGCAACAGCGTGGGCAAAGGCGTTTTGCTCTGAGATTAAATGATCAGCAGGCAACACCAGCATTAATGCTTCGTTTCCATATATTTCTGCTACTCTCAATGCGGCAGCAGCAACCGCAGCACTGGTATTACGGCCAAACGGTTCAAGAATAAACGATAGATTCAGATCAGAACGTTGGATTTCGCGAAACTCATCCTCTGTTTTAAAGAATAATTCTCGATTCGTTACAGTAAGAATTTCTCGCACATCATCAAGTGATGCTGCCCGCAGAAAGGTTTTTTGCAGTAAACTCTGACCATCAGCAAGACGAATAAAAGGTTTTGGATGTAACTCACGAGATACTGGCCACAATCGTGACCCTGCACCGCCACAGAGAATAACCGGTATAAGAGATCCAGACACGTTTTCTTCCTGCTTTTGTCATGTAGAACCCACTCCTGTCGCTTATTTAAGCAAGGAATAGGAAAAAAGGCATTCTAAAACGCTGATTTGGGATACGTCAAGGTTATTGTTTGGCCAGACCGGAGTTCGCCTAAGATATTACCTCAGCGTAGATTTCATTTTTTTACGACAAATTTATGCCATCATTTTATATATTACTACATTATCTTTGTCACAGTACTTGTTACCTGTTGTTTCTGTTCTTCATCCCTTAATGTGGCAATCTTTGTCTTTAAATCCTTTTGTTGTTCAACAGAATGATCTATTGTGGAATTTTTATAATTTGCCAGAAGATTATGAAAATTTTTGGAAACTTCTTTTAAATCTTTATTACTATGTTCCTTGCCAATAAGAGTAGCTAATAGCATCGTGCGGAAAGAATGGGGATGGGTGTTACCATTCTTACTATTAGAAAGATAATTAACAATAGCTTGCTGTTGCTGAATTGGATCGACTATTTTTGCTAAACTGTCAACAAAGTCCTGTGCCCTATTTACTCCTGTAGAACCATGTCGATGGAAAAAGCTAAAAATAATTCCTTGCGTATGGGTTTTATAGCCATTAACAGCTTTATGGACATTCGCAATTAGGGAGGCCTCTCGTATTGCTTTGCCTGACTCCTCAATTTTTGTGGGATCAACCTGATTAGTAACAAGTTTAATACCTTCTCTGGCAGCGACTTCGGCAACCCATTTTAAGCATACTGGATCATCATCAAAATAAAGTACGGTTCCGATATCGACATTATTTTTTTTATTTTCCTGAATGAAATACTCAAATAATTTTGCTTTTTGATAACCAGCTTTTTCTTCAGTTTGCAATTTTCTACTTTCCTCATCATAAATAGCCTCTCCATGTTTGGCATATTCAGGTGAGTTTTTACGTATGATGGCTTCTTTATCCTGCCATTTCGTCGCAGCATTATATTGTTCATAGGTTGGTACGTAGATATCGCGATAAGCTGCACCTAACCCCTTTTGATATCCTACATCAGCCGGAGTCATGACTAAGTTTACTTTGAAGCCTTGTTCTTCTAATTTTCGAATCAGAAATGCACGGGTGATATGTTCTTCTTCCTGGTCGGAGGACGATATATCCGTTAGAGTCATGTTGGTGAATAAATTAATTTCGGTAACAGCATGCATTTTTAACTGATCTAACAAAGCTTGATTCAACTCGTAAACTCGCTGACCATCTTCCGTTGTTTCAGTTGTCTTCATCCGTAACGTTTCATCGACATCCAATAAGACTGTTAGTGGCATCATTGGCTCCTACAAAGCTGGCAACGAAGGGGAGAAGATCAAAATACAATCAAATTATATGATAATTTACCAGAAAAGACCAAAATCAAGTAAAATCTAAAGCAAAAATTATGTTTATTTTTAATTCTAGATATTGCCGAACACTCTAATTTTCAGTCCGCCACCCCGAGTTAGCTCCCTCATCATCCCGTCATCCCGAGCGCAGCGAGAGAGCTCCTTCCCTGCAATCTGGATTATCTGCTTTACTATGAGAGCTCTCTTCTTTCATTGAACCAGAAAGATTAAAAGATTGTCTGTGAAAAGAAGTAAGAGTTTTAATCTGAATGGAAAGATTTATATCCATCGTTACTTTAGGGATTGTACCATTGAAGGGAGATCCCTCGCTGCGCTCGGGACGGAAAGGGGAATGTCGGGATGACGAGGGAGCTAACTTGGATGGCGAGGGGAAATTCGAGCCAGGCATAGGAATTCCAGGCAGGCATTTAACTTTTGCTTTCCACGTTGCGCAACGTCAAGGTACTTCTGCAAGATGCCGAGAAATAAAATCACGGCATAAGTATTAAACTATAAACCTAAATTATCACGCTTGAACACGCGATCAGCGCGATAACTTGAACGTACTAAAGGCCCGGAAGCTACTTCAAAAAAACCTTTCTGCAAGCCAATTTCACGAAACTCCAAAAACTTTTCTGGGGTAACATAACGAGCGACTGGCAAATGATTTCTGGTCGGTTGTAAATATTGGCCTAATGTTAGAATATCTACCTGTTGTGCTCTTAACTCATCCATCGTCTTAATAATTTCTTCATCCGTTTCACCTAAGCCTAACATTAAGCTTGTTTTCGTTAATACATCAGGACGATACTGCTTAGCATAAGCCAAAACATTTAGTGTCTGCCAATAGCCAGCACGATTATCACGCACGGGATGGGTTAAGCGCTCTACTGTTTCAACGTTTTGAGCAAACACATCGACGCCACTATCCAGTAAAATAGCCACACTTTCTTGCACGCCTTGAAAATCAGGTGTTAAGGCTTCCACCTTGGTTTTTGGGGAACGTACTTTAATTGCTCGAATGGTATCGGCATAATGCTTGGCACCACCATCCGGAAGATCATCTCTATTTACTGAGGTTAAGACGACATAATCAAGATTCATTAGTGCAACTGTATTCGCTGTATTATTTGGCTCTTCTGCATCTAGCCAGCCGTGTGGATTACCGGTATCGACAGAACAAAAACGACAAGCTCTCGTACATACAGCGCCCATTAACATAATTGTTGCGGTGCCATGAGACCAACATTCACCGATATTAGGGCATTTGGCCTCTTCACAGACAGTAGCTAATCGATGCTTAACTACTTGTTCTTTTACTTGATGGTAAGCTGGCGTCGTATGATTAACAATGCGAAGCCATTTCGGTTTAGGTAACCGTTCGAAGGGTTGCTCTGTTGATTTGACACCATCTTTAATAGCCACCACACCTTGTTCGGTACGATATTTTTGGCCACTTTCAATTACAACAGGGATATTTTTTAATTTGCTCATACTAACACCAACAAATGCGCATGCACAGATGATCCCAAATCAGAAAGGGTAGATCAAGTGATTTAACTATAGACTGGCAACGCAGTTACGCCCATTGCGTTTTGCCTGGTACATCGCTTCATCAGCGCGAGTAAATAAAGATTCTAAATCATCCTCATGCTGGAAGTTTGTCAAACCAAAAGAAACAGTGACATGCACTCTTTGATCACGGTAATAAAAATCATATTCCTCAATTATACTACGCAAACTATCAGCTACTTTAACTGCATCATTAAGATGGGTTCGCTCGAAAATAAAAACGAATTCCTCACCACCATAACGAGCAACAAAATCAACCGCTCGAATTGAGGATTTAAAAAGTGACGCAATCTTTTTTAAGACTTTATCACCAGCCAAATGTCCATAAGTATCATTAATTTCCTTAAAATTATCTATATCGGCAATTGCAATTGATAAATCTCCAAATCCCCTTTTCCAGCGATGATGCGCATCTAAAAGGTGCTCCTCATAAGAGGCTCTATTTGGCAAGCCGGTCAAACTGTCTACATTATTCTTCAATTTTTCAAAAGACAGCATATTTTTTATTTCATTTGCTCCTCGTTCAGTTTCCATGAGCTTATCCTGTAAAATCATCATTCTATTTTCATATTCCACCAAACGCTTCTCTTGATTTTCTTTAAATTTTTCAATATGCGAACCTATCGAAGTTAGACTATTTCCAATTTTTTTAGATAATTCCTCTATAGTTCGAGAAGTATCAAGGTGATTTTTAATTTCATGAATATTTAATTGGATTTCTGTTTCTAATTCTTCCGTATCTTTCCTAATAAAAACATTGCTATCACTAAATAATTGTAGATACTTACCGAAATCTCGCAAGTGATTAGCAAATTCACATAAAAATGCTTTTAAACGATTCTGTTCAAAGGTAAATGAAGCCACTACAAGTTCTGTCAATAATTCCGTAACATTAATCAGTTTTTTTTCAGTTAAATCCTGATCAAGAATTGATTTAATAAGTTGTTGTTTAGCAACAAGATCTTGTGGCAGAGGAAGGTTTTCCACCAGTTGAAATAAACTGGAATTAACTCGTGTATTGATAACGCTGTCTTTTACCGTAGAAGAGTGATGCTTTTCGCAAAACTCTATTTGCTGCGCCACAGTAGTTAAACATTCCTTTAATAATTGGTTAAACTGGCCAATTAACTTTCTTTCGTCCGTGTCTGTTTTTAATAATTGTTCCATGCGTTCAAACGCATGTTTATCTTTAAGCTCTATTAGCATCTGCCCTAAAAGCTCTGCACCCTGCTGGATAAAATCCGTGATAATAATTTTATTTTCTTGTCTTTTTTGCTGCAGAGTTGACATCACCTCAACTAAAGATGCCACACGCTTCTGGATTGATTTGGGATCCTGGTTTTCTTTAAGAGCATCTTTTAAATCTAAAAGATGCTTATCTAAATCGATATGAATACCGCTTGGTAGCATGGTGAGCTTGTTAATTGCTTTACGAAGAACATCTACTTCGCCCTGAAGTTTGCTACATTCACGTTCATAATGAGAAATAGTATTAACAATTTTCTGTTTTAATTGTTGTTCAAGCATCTTAAAGTCCTTTTAAGTCGTTTTTTTAATTACTTTTTCCTTTTTTTAAGAAATTCAAGCATTACCTTAGCATGGGATCCATCACATAGAGGGGGATCCTGCGTCTGTTTACAGCCACAAAAGTACACTGTTTCTGTAAGTATAGCCCTATATGGAACACATTGTTCGCCACAATCTTTTCTATCACAAAGAGGCTGATGTTTGCTTTTTCCACAACCACACCAATAATAGGTTTTTCCAGCCTCAACATCATAAGGAATCGGAAAAAAAGAGGGTCTAGAATCATCTTTGTCCATCTTACCTCCTGGATTCGTCACGCAAAATAGGCCTTTAAGGTAAAGGGAAAGCTCTCTTCCTTAGTATAAACGCTATAAAAAACGTCACTGGGAGGGCCAAAAAAGATAACCAAAATTTCGCCAATGCATAGGGATAAAAAATAAATACCAGGACTACTATAACGAGGAAAATATAGGCCATTTTCGCCAAAATATTTTGATATTTGGCAAAACGGGCCGCTTTTCCCCAAAAAACAATAACTAGAATGAACAACAACCAAGGAAGCAAATAAAATAATTGATAAAGTATCTCCAAAATAACCGTCTTTGCTGGGGAAAATCCTTGCGCTGAGAGCCATTGCTCAAAAATCAGTGAAAAATTCGGTGTACAAGTTTGCATATAAGCTTGTATAGCCAGCGCAGTTAAAGCAACTAAACATGGAACAATAATGGCTTGTTTCTCATTAAATGCCTTTAAATAACCAAGAACATAGGCCAAAAGCCCTAAACCAATTAAAATTACCGGTATGCGTAATCCACTATATGCTTGGAAGAAAAAGGCTGTGTGGACTTGTTGTATATAATGCACAATGCCGACAACGACTAAAAATGATAATCCCAAAGTTAACTGTAAAGTTCGATTTCTTGATAACCACAAGAAAGAAAATAATGTCACTATTCCAAAAATTGAACAGGGATTTAATGAATCAGTGAGCGCTACCATAGGAAGAAACACGGCTGCTGAAGGTGGAGAAGTAATGTTACTACCATATAAGTTAGCACTCGCCCATTGTCTTAGCACTTTTGTTGTATTTGCATCTAATTGACCTGTTTGAGTTAATTTATCATGACAATAATTCAATCCACGCAGCAATTCTTTGCCACTACTATTTGCTTCCGCAAAACCTATCCAATGCGAATTGCAAAAAAAGATTGCAGGCACACTAAAATCATCTGATCCTTGTTGCTCAAGAAATTGATTAAAGGTAGTCAATGCTGTCTTATCAAGATTGACTAAGTAACGATGCACTTCAAGCCATGGCGTATTTGCTTCAAGGCCACGAAAAAATGCATCAGCTTTCTGACAATGAGTGCAAGTCGAGGATAAAAATAGGCTCACTTGAATCTTAATTTCTTTATTTTCTCCGTGAGTAAACCAGGAAGATGACGCATCAGCCCAACTAAGAGAAACAATTGCATATAAAAGGCCACATAATACAATTCTTGCTACGAATCTCATATCTCATTCTTCCTTACAATGATTGCCTAATAGGGCAAGATCCTTTGATTATGTCATATTGTTATACTGAGTCGGGAGAGTTTCACATAATTTTGCGCTAATTTTGTTGAGAAAAATTATTCTGAACGATATGAGATGATAGACTACGTTTATTATCAACGATAATCTATCTTCATCCCAGGTTGATTAGAAATACAAGATATTAGAGAGCACCACCTTCGCAATACAAAGGAAAAAGCAATATACTCTAATAAGTATGAATATAATTTTCCAATTGCTCGATAACTCGTGTCTTGTCCTCAAGCAAATGAAACAATAAATCCCCAATGGATAAAATAGCAACAAGCTCTCCTTGCTCTGTTACTAAAACATGACGTCGTTTTGTTTGTGTTATAACTTCCATTGCTTTCTCAACGGGATCAAACATGTTAAGAATACTAACTGCAGGATAGGCAATTTCAGATGCGAGTGTTGTATGAGGATCCAAGCCAGAATACAAGCAAGATCGCAAAACATCCCGCTCACTGACTATCCCTATGATATTTTCTTCATCACGAACAACCAAGGCACCAATATCCAGATCAGTCATTTTTTTAACACACTCATCCACGGTGACATTTGGGCTAATAAACTCAATGGTTCGTCTTGGCTGCGGTAAAGCAGAAAAAATTAAGTGAGCCATGATACCTACTCCCTCAAAAACTTTCCTTAGCCTATAGCAATTGGAAAAGTAAATTAAGCCTATTCACATTGTTTAAATATAGCACAATTAATATCTATCCTGGCGATCAAACGTGAAGCAAATAGTGAATTGTAAGGATAAGGAAAAATATAACATTTATTAAAGGTAATGAATTCCGAAGGCAACTGTATTACTTAAGATCCTTACTTTAGCAGCCGTTTCTGCAATTTACGTTAAGTTTTGACGGTAATTCTTAGGGGTACTATTATGTTAAAACAAAGATCGCGTTGGAGACTTTTAATGCATATCAAGAATTTAATGCAGTTCTATCAAATACTCAGTAACCGTCACAATCAATCTTTACATAGTAGCTTCAGCATTATTAAAAATAAGTTTGATGAGTTTATCCTATATTCGCTAGATTCGGGGACAGCTAAATTTGACTTACTCAGCCAGCAGATTACAAGCAACTCACTAGCTTTTCAAAAATGCGGTTTGACTTCGGAAATTATTGCCGAGATTGCTCTTGATATAAAGAATGGTGGACATAACATTTTCAAGTTGATGGAAGATGAGTTGAACATAGATAAAGATGAAGTATTGACCTTTGAAGACGTCACCAGCTTTTTATCTAATGGAGAAACCGGTCATGGTGATGTTTTATCAAGCGACGTTTGGAAAAGGAAAATCAAGGATGAACTTCATTCCTTTTTTAATTGCTCTAATAGAAATTTTAAAAAAGATGAAACCAGTAATTACAGTGCTGAAGAACTATTTAATGAATTGAGTGCCCTTTTAAAAATTAAAGATGGCAATGAACTTTATGAGAAGGGAAGTAATAATGAGTTAGCTGCATTAATGATTTGCTCTACTCCTGCGCTGGTAACCACTTTAAGAAATTCATGTGACCTTAGCATAAAAACAATCAAAAACAAATGGTCAGAAAAGTACCCCGAACATCGAGGCGAAATTAATTGTATGATGAATGAAATGGTGAAGTTTAGTGATCAAATTATTGATGAAAAAATGATGGATACAATAACTAAGAATCTCTAAGCTTTTTTTCAACATAGTTTGTCAAAGCTATTCATCAAAAAATTAGCTCGAATCTTCGCGTTGTCGTCAGCCAGGCAACTATCTTAGAGAAGTGTTACTGGCTGAGTCAATTCACTGCTATCACAAAAATTACTTTCTATGAATGATTACTTTTGTGCTTCACTCAATAACGATCAAGAAGTTTTTTGCATTGCAAATTTACCTTCTTCATCGGCAAGATTATAAAATTTTGCCTGTTGACTAAGTAAGGTTAAGTCATCAATGAGCTCTTTCGTTTTACTTTTGCCAATGCTTGCAAAAATATCCTCCGAGCGATACTGTTCTAATTCTGATTTGAACTTTTTAACATCAAAAGATTTCATGTCTTCACTAAAATAAGTCAGTAAACCTCTCAATGCATCAATTTTTTTATGGCGTTGGTTATGACGGTAAAAGCCAAAACATCCTTCTAAATCCGCCTCAATTTTTCTAATATGCGTTTCTATTTTTTCACGCATTTCAATAAAAGCGGGAGGTAGATTTTCTTGCGCTCGAACTTTATTACCCCGATAAAAGCGTTGAAAAGTTAAGGCTGCTTTCTGAATTTTTTGCTCTCTTGCCGTAACAGCTTTCTGCCCCTCTTCCAGCCAGGAAAGATCATTAATGTCTCCTACTTCCGCCTCTAGTTTTTTAAGTACCTCTCTGGATGAAGTATGAAATGGGATACTATTGCCAGACATAAATACGTTATCTAAATCATAATGACTAAAGGATGAAGGTGCTATGGTTGTATCAATCGTTTCCCGCTCATAAAAAAGGCTGTCAAATAAAGAAAAAGTCAAGGCTCCAGGGCCAGAACTATATTGCACATTAACTTTTAGAAGCTGTTGACGCATTAGCTCACGTTTTTTCTTTAAAAATTCCTCATCATCCTGGATTTCAACGAGAGCCTTCACCTTTTTATATTGAAAAGAAGGCGTTATTAACCAACTTAACCAACCTAATCCTTTTCTTAATTCTTCTCTTTCCAAAGAGGCAGCCCGTTTCGTAATCTCTTCAGGTGTCATAAAGGGTTCATATGCATTATGAGCTTGAAGAACGATTTTGCCATAATCAGTATTGTTATCCGTACTAGCAAGAATGATTCTACGTACCCCGCGTGAGGAATCGCCAGGGTCAAGGGTTGCAAGCCTCTCGAGACTTTGAAAATTGCTATCTGTTGCTAATAAAAAAGGGACAATTAATGGGGAAAATTGTTGCTCTATAGAGGCTCTATATTTTTCAATGGCGGAGCCAAAAAGCTGTTCATCAGTGCGCGTACAATTAGTATAAATAGCCCTTTGTATTTTTTTAATTGTGGGAAGGGCGGCTTCATTATCAACGACAGCAATCGTATCATTATTAATAGCGATGCTTTCAACTTTTCCCTGTACAGCCACACTCCCGATACGAAATAATATTGGCTTTTCAACAGTAATTGTCGGTGGCAATGCTCTTGTGTCAACGCTAACATCAAAATCAGTGTAAGTACCCAGTTTATAAATAGGGCTTAGCCAACGCAAAACGTCGCTTAATACTGCTAAATTTCCTCCCTCGTGTAAATGAGAGACTTCATTTTGATAAACTTCAATTAAATGCTTTTCTTCTTCCGTATTACACTCAGGAATAATTTCCTGCACATCTCTAGCATTAATTTTATATTTTTCACAAAAAGATTTTAATTCTTCTAAAGCTTTTGGTGTTAACAAGTTACTGTCATAAATAAAATTAATCTCATCAGTAGGATTGATATCTCGCATTCTAATAAGACGTAATTGATTTTCGATATTAAGAAAGGAGTTTGAATCTTTACTGAGCCAAATTTTGACGTGGCGATGCGGATTAAAATTATAAGGCATTGAATTTGCTCCAATTACGATGGTGTACACAAAACAGGAGCTGATTATAATCAACCTATATTAACAAAATATTAAAGAATTTTAATTTAACATCCAGGTAGCATTTTTGAAAAATATCACCCAAGATATGTGGTAGATTCAGAGTGCAGCAGAAGATCTGACGAGAGCGGCATGATCCTGATAAGTTCTTTAGAGTTATTAAGTTATAGTTAGAAAATCATTCATTATAATGATAATCCAAGCTTGTGAGTGAAATAACAAGTAAGCAGATATCACCTTGCCAGAATTAGACGTGGCAAGGTGATTAGATTTCTTAGCTGACAACTCTCCAGGAGCCATCGGCTTGGCGACATGCTTTACCATAGATTTGCTGGGATTTACCACCAATGATTGCTCTGGTGATATATTCACGGCAAGGTTGGCTATTTGTATAATATGTTCTTGTTGGCTGAACCGTATAACGGTTACCGTTGTCAGGATTTTGCCAAACAACAGCTCGACCTGTTGGCGCAGTTTCTAATGCTTTTTGCATTTCTAAACGATCGAGTCGATCCATCGTGCGGCCAATGTTACCTCCAAGATAAGCACCTAACAAAGCACCACCTGCAGCTGCAGCAACTTTACCTGAACCTCCACCAAATTGGCTACCGATCAGTCCACCAACTACACCTCCTGTGATTGTACCTACACCTTCATTCGTTACTTGCGCACAACTGGCAAGAAAAACTGATAGAGACAGAGATACCAATGCTATTTTTTTCATGAATTCACCTGAGTATCGTTTGAAAATCGGTTGGTATTCTAGCATCACGATTAGATATTATCCACAATTCACGCAATTTAAGTGTTTCCTATTCTTGACAAACGCGTGGTGAGAATTGACACAACAATTCATAAGCAATCGTTCCTGCAGATAATGCTATTGATTCTACGGGAATATGTTGTCCCCATAATTCAACGGAATCGCCAATTTTTACGCCTGAGCAATTGGTTAAATCTACCGTTAACATATCCATAGAAACACGTCCAACGATAGGAACTTGCATACCATTAATCCAAACAGGGGTGTTTTGCGCAATGTGTCGTGGATAACCATCACCATACCCAACAGCCACAATTCCAATAATTGATGGCCGACTCGTTTGCCAAGTTCCACCATAGCCAATTTGAGCTTGTGCAGGGTAATGGTGAATAGCGCTAATTGCCGAGACAAACCTCATTACTGGCATTAAACCTAACTCCTGCCCCGTTTGATTAGCAAAGGGCGAAACACCATAGAGCATAATACCAGGACGAATGACATCAGCATGAGTTTCAGGTAATGCTAAAATAGCGGCAGAATTACTGATTGATTTTGTCAATTTGCCAGTCGGTAAATCAAGCTCTCTAAAAACCCGTAGTTGATTTTGATTAGCTGGATGATTCGGTTCATCAGCACAAGCTAAATGAGTCATCAGACCAAGTTCAGAATCCACCCAGGGACACTGGGTTAAAGCATTCAAGACATCATAGACTTCTTCCGGGGCAAAACCTAAACGATGCATCCCCGTGTTCACTTTAACCCAGATTTTAATCTTATTAGGCAAAGGATTAGCAAGTAACCATTGCAATTGATGCGGCTGATGAATGACGCACTGTAATTTATGACTAGCTACTATCTCCAATTCATCTGGGCTAAATATCCCTTGAAATAAAACACAATCACTACGTATACCAAGAGCGCGAATAGCCATTGCTTCTTCAAGGCAAGCAACACCAAAGGCATATACTTGACCCTCAAGGACAGGCACCACAGCAGATAAGCCACAACCATAGGCATTGGCTTTAACCATAGCAATGACCTTCGAATGAGGAGCACAACGTTTTACATGATTGAGGTTATGCAAAAGTGCAGTTGCGTCAATTTGCACACGAGTAGGTCTTGACACGCTAATCCTCTCCTTGATAACCATTAAACGCTAAATCTTCAAAACGCGTATATTTACCAAGAAAGGCTACTCTCACCTTGCCAATAGGACCGTTACGTTGTTTAGCAATGATAAGCTCAGCAGTTCCTTTGTCAGGACTGTCTTCATTGTATACTTCATCACGATAGATAAAACAAATTAAGTCCGCGTCTTGCTCTATCGCACCAGATTCACGAAGATCAGACATCACAGGCCGTTTATCCTGGCGTTGCTCAAGACTACGGTTTAACTGTGATAAAGCAATGACTGGCACCTCTAACTCCTTTGCCAGTGACTTTAAGCTACGCGATATTTCCGAAATTTCAGCTGTTCGATTATCCGCTTTAAAACCTGGAACCTTCATTAATTGCAAATAGTCGACCACAATTAGACCTAATTGACCATGTTCCTTGGCAAGCCGACGCGCTCGAGCACGCATTTCTGCTGGACTCAACGCTGCCGTGTCATCAATAAATAAGGGGGCTTCTGATAAAAGATGCACCGCCGAAGTAACTCTTGGCCAATCATCATCTTCTAATTTACCTGTACGCAAACGATGTTGATCGATTCTTCCTAAAGAAGACATCATACGCATCGCTAAAGAATCACCTGGCATTTCCATCGAAAAAACCAATACAGGCTTCCCTGCTTTGATTGCAGCATGCTCAGCCATATTCATAACTAATGTTGTTTTACCCATGGAGGGACGTCCGGCGACAATAATCAAATCAGAAGGCTGTAAACCCGATGTTCTTTCATCAAAATCTGTTAATCCTGTGGGTAATCCAGTAAGTGCATCGCCATTGTGGTAAAGCGCATCAATTTTTTCGACTGTTTTGACAAGAATCGTTTTAATACTTTCAGGACCACCATCACCGCCTGTTTGTTCAGCGATAGCGAATACTTTTGTTTCAGCAAAATCCAAAAGCTCGGTAACTTCTCTTCCCAAAGGATTGTAAGCTGAGTCGGCAATGTCATTTGCCACGGTAATTAACTGCCGTTGTACTGATTTTTCGCGTACGATATCAGCATAGGCGGAAACGTTGGCAACACTGGGCGTATTATTTGCTAATTCAAAAAGGTAAGTCTCACCACCAGCATCATCAAGTTGATTGGTTGATTTTAAAATATCAAGTAAAGTCACCACGTCAAAAGGTTGATCTTTTTTAGCTAGCTCACTGATTGCACGGTAAAGAATACGATGTTCCGTACGATAAAAATCTGCATCGCATAATTTTGTGCTGATAGCATCCCAAACTTGATTATCGAGCATTAAGCCACCAATAATCGCCTGCTCCGCCTCCGATGAATGAGGAGGCGATTTAAGAGAGTCAACCGTTGTTTTTCGTGTTTTTAATTCTGCAGCCATAATTACAGCCAAGTCTGAGTCTTGTACTTATTGTAATCCTGAATAAAAAAAAAGACACACTTAAGTGTGTCTTTTTAATTTTATATATCTTTAAAGCGAATTAGCGTACCCAAACTTGAGTGCGGCCTAGTGCAGAAACCCCCACATAACCGCGGACATAGAGTTTGTTGCCCTTTAAGGTCATTTTTGCACGATAAACTTTTCCAGTTTTAGGATCAAGGATTTGTCCACCATCCCATTCGCCATTGCCCTTATCCTTTAAGCCCCAAACGAATTGTAAGCCTTGAATAGGTTTGCCTTTAAAACCACCGGGGCATTTAGAACAAATGCCAGTGTCACCTGGCTGAGGATAAACTTTTACAATAGTGCCATTTAATGTGCCACCTGATACAGATAAGCGAACTACCGCTCTTTTTTGCCCTGTTTTATCATCAATAGTGGTCCACGTACCAGCTGGGGATTGTGCAAAAGCGACTGGTAAAAACAGTACCATTGCTACGAATGCTAATAATGCCTTCCATTGTCTCATGAGATTTCTCCATATTTTTCCCATAAAAAGAATAGGCTATGATTTCAGGGTTTGCAATCGAAACAAATACTTTTTTTTTCACTTCCTTATTCTACAGACAGAGGCATAAAAAATTGCTCGATATCCTGCGAGGTCAAACTCGTTAACCCACTCGCATTATCCGACAGGATACCATCGAATAATTGCCTTTTTTTATCCTGCATTGACAAAATCGCTTCCTCAACGGTGCCTGCAGTTATTAATTTATAGACAAATACTGGATTTTCCTGTCCTATTCGATGACTTCTATCCGTTGCCTGATCTTCTACAGCTGGATTCCACCAGGGATCATAGTGAATAACGGTATCCGCCCTGGTTAAATTCAACCCCGTCCCCCCTGCTTTCAGGCTAATTAAAAAAATAGGAATAGCACCCTGCTGGAAGGTATTAACCAGTGTTTGCCGATTTTGCGTTTGGCCAGTTAATTTTAAATAATCATAATTACGTAGAATTAACTGCTCTTCAATTAACTTCAACATGGAAGTAAACTGTGAAAAAATTAAAACACGTCGACCTTCTTCAATAAGACTTTCCAATAACTCCATCAAAGTATCCAGCTTAGCTGAGGTACCATAAGCAATTTCAGCTTCTGGCATCGACAATAATTTTGGATCACAGCAAACTTGTCTTAATTTTAATAATGCATCCAGAAGTACAATGTGGCTTTTTTCCATTCCTTGTTTAGAAATTGCCTCACGCACTTTTTTCTCCATACTCATGCGTATTGCTTCATAAAGATCCCGCTGTGATCCTGTTAACTCAATAATTCGGGTCATTTCAGTTTTATCTGGCAACTCACGCGCCACCTGATTTTTAGTGCGACGGAGAATAAAAGGTTGTACTCGCTTTGCCAATAATTGCCTTCGCTTAAGATCAGCCTGTTTTTCAATGGGCTTTCTAAAGAACTGACTAAACTGTTTTGAATCACCTAATAACCCCGGCATTAAAAAATGAAATAATGACCACAGTTCACCTAAGTGATTCTCCAGGGGTGTCCCAGACAGACAAAGTCGATGCTTTGCAGGGACTTGCTGAATAATTTGTGTGGTCTTTGTCCGCGCATTTTTAATTGATTGCGATTCATCGAGAATTAAGTAATAAAATGGGTAGTCAACAAATCGTGATTTATCACGTTGAATAAGACCATAAGTAGAAATAATGACATCATAATCATCAAAATTGTCTTGATGACGAAAAGCGCCATGAAAGACTAATAATTTCAATTCTGGTGTAAAGCGTTTTGCTTCTTCAAACCAATTACCCACTAAACTGGTTGGGGCCACGATAAGACTGGCTTTAGTTAAACGACCCTGTTCTTTTTCAACTTGTAAATGCGCTAATGTTTGTACGGTTTTTCCAAGACCCATGTCATCTGCAAGAACGCCACCAAAATGACTAACGCGTAAAAATTGAAGCCAGTTGAGCCCCTCTTGCTGATAATCACGCAAGGTAGTTTTTAAGCCTTGTGGGACTTCAACAGTTGGAATATTGGTCAATGTCGTTAATTGTTGCAATTGTTGACGTATCGCTTCTGCACCAAGCCAACGGGCAGACACCGCAATAATCGCCTGTTCCGTTTCACGCATTAACACTAATTGATAGCGATTTATTTGTAATCGCTCTTCATTCCTGGCGTAACGGGTACCATATTGTAAAAGAAAGCGAATAAGTGGTTTTACTCGACCAAGCTCAACCTGCAAAATTTTTCCATCGGACAATGGCATTTTTACAAGGGATTGATCGGGTAAATTATCAATCTTATTTTTATCAAGTTTAGTAAGTAATTCTGCTACTAAAGGTACGATGCTAACTTGTTTTCCCTCGATTAAAATTCCTAATTGATAGGAGAAAAAATCACTGCCTCGTTCCTCAACCTCAGAAAACCATTCAACCTCATCGGCATTAATCAATTCTTTATAAACCGGATGAATAAACTCTACTTGCCATTTCTTTTTTTCAAGTACGGGGAGTACCTCTTTATAGAATTTGCTTAAATCGCTTTCATGATGGAAATGAGCCAATACTTGCTCATTACTTATCTCATAGGCAGACTGCAGTTTTTCATTAAGATTAGGACTGCGAAGACTAAGAATTTGAGCTATCTCATGATATTTTTCTTTCTCGAAGGACCAATTGCGAGGAATTTCCACTAACTGTTCGCCTACCTCCTTGAGCAATTTGTCGTTTGTATCGCTAACACCTACTTTTATTCCTGAATAATTAAAAAATACATCAGCAACAAATAAGAAGGTTGCTTCCGTATCAAGCTGCATTGGTAAATTTGCTGACAACTCAATCGCATCGAAACAAATTAATACAGATGGCTCCATAGGCCATACTTTTCTTTCAGAATAAATTTTAGGTAATGGCATATCTGGATGACTAATAGCCATTTGCATGGCCACAGAAGCGGCCTGATCTAAGGCAATAGGGGTGGTTTTAAATACTCTTTTCAATTGATTTAAATTATAAGGAACATCAACAATGCCAAGTTCATTGCATTCTTTGTCCTGATACCAAAGATAATCTAAAAAAATAGGCGAAAGGATTTCACCATCAGCTTCCAATACCGGATACTGTGTGCCTTCGGTCGTTAATTTCCAGACTAACGTTGCATTTAAACTATCACCTAATGCCAATTTAGGTTCATCTGTTTGCGACAGGTAGGCCCTCCCAGTATTTAGAATTTGTTGCAACAATTCGCTGTTTCTAATTGAAAGTTTATCAAAGTGGTATGCTTGGCTACTATTTTTCTCAAGCAAGGACGTAATAATTTTCTCGTCTTCAACTGTAAAGTATTGTCGTCGACTATCCGTAATACTATTAAAGATAATTTTTTTACCTACTCCTCCTCTTTTCCGTCTTTTGACGAGGGCGAGTTTTATGACAATGCGATGTTCATAATCATTCAATTGAGGGTCAATCAAATAAGCTACTTCATGAGAATTATTTCTAATTATTTTTTTCTCTTCTTTTTCCCGTAGCGTTGCTAACCATGACTCTAACGATTTACTCTTGCGTTCTGTTGACGGGGGAGGAATTTCGTAATTTTCTCGTACTTGTAAAGAAAATAAACTCGCAGCAGCGTGTTTGCAATTAATACGGTATTGACAGCTACAATGGGCAGGATTCGTTGGCCAGGATTTAAGATCAATATGGACATCATAAATTTGGCTTGAGCGTCCCTTAACACGCGCTTTGAGTAAACCATCACTAAGGCGAATGTTAAGGACATATCCTTTTTGCTGATACTCTTGACCATTCATCAAAACGGTAGGTAAAAAAACATCAGCCATCCGTGATAATGCATCTTTGAGCATACAACTTTTTCTCTTTTTGAGATTAAACGGGAAATTATAACTAATTTGACTTATTTTTGATATTGAATATAAACTATCAATTTCATTTGAGCAAAAAGAAAACTTATTGTTTCCCCATTAAACCAACCAATCTCTTTTGAACGATATCTTAGTCTCAAGAGAACGACTAATTTGCGAAAGTTGTTATAGAATTAAAACAATGATTACAACCCATTAAATTAGAACTAGGAATTATGTCTCAATCACTACAAATACTTCTGGCTCAAATTAATCCGACTGTTGGCGCCATTCAAGCGAATAGCGAGAAAATTTGTACTGTCATTAAACAGCATCAAAATCAGCATGATGTCATTCTCTTCCCTGAGTTAGCAGTAGCTGGCTACCCCCCCGAGGATTTATTGCTTCGTAAGGACTTTCACGAACAAATTGAAAAGGCTTTACAAGCAATTAAAAACATTACAACAAGATGCCATGTTATTGTTGGTCATCCCAGTTTAGAAGAGGAAGAGTGCTTCAATAGTGCGAGTGTTTTTTTTAATGGTGAACGTATCGCCCTTTATCATAAACAACACTTACCCAATTATGGTGTATTTGACGAACAACGCTATTTTACTTCCGGAGAAGCTAAACCTTGTATCCTGTCGATTAAAGGTTATCAATTTGGGTTATGCATTTGTGAAGACATATGGCATAAAGGACCTATTGAGCAATTACTGCAGACAGGTATTAGTGGCGCGTTCTGTATCAATGCGTCCCCATTTGATTATGAGAAACAGCAATTACGAGAAGCTCTCCTGCGTGATTATGCGGCACAGGGATTAGCGATGATTTATGTGAATCAAGTAGGTGGTCAAGATGAATTGCTTTTTGATGGACAGTCTATGGCATTCGATGCGCAAGGAGTCCTACGTGCTCGAGCACCCGCTTTTCAGGAAATCTTACAAACAATAACCTTCAAGCAAAACGACATTATCGGTGAAATCACGCCTTTATTACCGCATGAAAAGTTAATTTATGAAGCATTGGTTTGTGGCACACATGATTACGTGGAAAAAAATGGTTTTCCTGGTGTACTTCTCGGTTTATCAGGCGGTATTGATTCTGCTTTAACTTTAGCCGTGGCAGTTGATGCATTGGGCGCTTCCCGTGTTCATGCTGTCCTAATGCCTTCTCGCTACACAGCAGATATGAGTCTTGAGGATGCATACAAACAACTAGAGGCGTTAGGCGTAGAAAGCACAACGATGTCTATTGAACCAACTTTACATGGTTTTTTAGAAACCCTGGCCCCTTCTTTTGTTAATTTTAAACCAGATACAACAGAAGAAAACATTCAAGCAAGAATTCGTGGGGTTTTGC